>CALJJQ010000035.1 GCA_937973965.1 uncultured Calothrix sp.
TCAAACTGGCGTTCGCTCCAGGGCTTACCATCACGTATACCAGCAGTATCAGTACCAGCCATAATTCGTACCTCCTTCCTCGGATATGGTCCTAGTCCTCTATCTGTTGTAGCTGTTCTAGTAGATTCATTTCTTCCCTAGTAGATTCATTTCTTCCCTAGCTGTAGATGTCTATATACACTCAACAGGTGTTATCATTTTTCTCTGGGCGTATGAAACCACCCTGCTATTTGCGATCGCTAAACCAGAAAATATTATATACAGCAATCCGATTTAAGTCGTGAAAAATACTGATGAATGGTGACTGTTAACCGTCAACTGTCAACCTTTAACAACCCTACATGTAAAATTTTACAAATCCCCCTCGGATTGCTGTAAATGGTTTCAACACATCAGACCTTAGACTGTAATTCTCAAAACCTTATGGGATAAATCCCACACTACAAACAAAATTGTTATCTACCCTGCATTTCCAGGTTGCTAAACTACAGACTTAAACATGGTGTGTTACACATTTGACTCCAACACACCCGACTAGAGTTTATTGGGTAATTTATTTTTTGCTGTTTCCCTACTTACGGAATTCCTGAATTTGTCCTTGTAGTCACTATGGAAAAATCTCTTCAGGGTAGCTAATTTGTAAAATAATATGAAGAAATACATCAAAAGTAATATTTCTCTTGTTATGTCTACGTAATTTCCACCACGTTTGCAAATGTACCCAATTTTTTACCCTTTCTCTATTACTGACAAATACAAATATGGATGAATTAGACTTGACACTTCTGCACTTGGTTAGAGACACTTGTCAACACTCGAAAAATAGCCGAGAACGTCAAAAAGGGTTGCAAAAAATCATTACTTTGATTCAAAAATCAGGCAGATTATTGAAAGCAAGAAACAATATTTATGATATTGAAGATGCTTATCAAAAAACCTGGTTATATTTTTGTCGCAATTTATGCGAAGCTTGCACCGCAAATCAACCATTCAACTCCCAAGAAGATGATGTAATTAGTTGGGTAAATAGATATTTACACTTTCGGATTAAGGATTCTTTGATTCGACCAGGAGAACCAGCCAAGGTTTCACCTGTTATTGATGACAAAGGTCAGGTTCTCGACCCCTTAGAACTTATTCCTGCACCCCCAGATATACCTCCAATCTTAATGGAAATTGAACAGTGGCTGAAACAAGAAGCAAGCGAATTAAAGAAAATTCATATTCAAAATCGTCCTGATATTAACTGTTTTGTCTTAATACAGCGTCGTTTACCTCCAGAGACAGCTTGGAAGGATTTAGCCATCGAGTTTGGTGTATCCGTTCCTACCCTCAGTAGCTTTTATCAGAGAAAATGTCTGCCCTGTTTGCGTAATTTTGGTAAATCAGCGAGTTATCTTGATGAAGACGAGGATTGTTGATTTTTAGCTGACTACAATGAATACTGTATTTACTTCGAGTATGATTTATATTCCCATTTCCGAGCATTTTCGCGAATTTGCCTTCAAATTCGCCAGAGAACAACCAACAACATCTGCTCAACGTCGAGTTTATCTTAATACTTTAGCAGTACAGGTTGTGAATTATTATCTGCAATTATTGGAGGTGGAAACAGATTTAGAAGCAGGTGATAGTTGGAATGCTGTTACTCGTTTGATTGATGATGTTGCTGATTTAGTGATTCCTAACTACGGTAAATTAGAGTGTCGGGTGGTGACTGGAGATGATTCCCCATTAGTAACAGTTCCACCGGAAACTTGGGAAAATCGGATAGGTTACGTTTTTGTCAAGATGGATCAGCCTTATTTGGAAGCACAAATTATCGGTTTTTTAGGTCATGTTGAAGAATTAGAAGTGGATATCAATCAGTTACAACCCCTGGAGGACTTAATTGAATATTTGCACATCATCCATTTACGTCAATGGCTAGAAGGTATCTATACACAAGAATGGCTGAGTGTAGAAGAATTATCTCGTCAACATCGAGGAGAATTAGCTTTTCGCCATAAGCGAGTTCGAGGTTTTGATTTAGATTCCGCAACTAAAGCTTGGAATTCGATCGAACAAATATATCCAAAATCAAAATGGGATCATATCTTACCAGCAGATTTATTAAAACAGGTTGAATTCGTTCAAAATCAGAAGCATAATTTATCGGAATCGGCACAAAATTTAATTATCAGTGAAGTCATTGTTAACCTGTTAAATCATATCCAGGAAGATGAAGAAGCTCGCTGGAATTTAGCAGAAATACTCTGGACAATCAACCCAGAACATCCGGCAATTCAAACCCGGAGAATTATGGATTTAGGTCTACAAATAGCAAACTATCCTGTAGCTTTGATGGTTGCCATATTGCCAAAATATAATAATAGCGTTTCTGTCCTATTACGGGTTTATCCCACCGGAAATCAAACCTATTTACCAACTGGTTTGAAATTAGCGTGTCTAGACCAAAGTGGTAAAGCATTGTTAGAAGTAGAAGCATCACCCCATAAAGATGATTATATTCAATTAAAATTTGGGGCTGAATTTAATGAAAGATTCCGAGTTCGCATTGGCATCAATGATTTTAGTATCACGGAAAATTTCATTATTTAGTGATAAAGAATACATCAGAAGACGTTAAAATTAGCGTCTTCATTTCTTATATATAGAATATACAGCAATCCGATTTAAGTCGTGAAAAATAGCGTGCCGTTGACTGATGACTGGTGACTGTTAACCTTCAAATGTCAACCTTTAACAACCCTATATATAAGATTTCACAAATCCCGCTCGGACTGCTATAGAAATATTGATTTATTGAGGAATTTAGTTCTAGAATTAAAAAACTAATGGGGGCTAATGGTGGATGAAAGTGGGTAAGCTGGTCATATTTGAAATTGGCGAAGGGAGCTTTGAAACTGGATTTCCGGTCAAAATTAGAATTGGAGAGCAAGGAAAAACCCATAGACTAGAAATATCTGGTCGATTACCAGCTAGTCCCGACTTACCGTCAAAATATTATGAATGGCAATCAATTTATCATAATTTACCAGCTAATTGGTTGATTACGATTCCCAAGGCTCAGATTACAAATGTTTCCACAATTGGGTCTTGCCAACATGCAGCTTCGAGATTTTTAGATAGCTTTAATGAATGGTTAAATACAGCATCAGTCCGTAAATTAGAACGGCAATTATTACTAAATATTCAGAATTGGCAGCAAACCCGTTTAATTTTACAAACCAAAAATTCCCTACTTTTACGCTTTCCTTGGCATCTTTGGGAGATGTTTGAGGGGAATAATTATCAACCAGAAATTGTGATTGCCTCTGAGTACGAACCTGCTGCAACAAAGCTGAAATCTCCGGTGAAAATTTTAGCTGTCTTTGGTGATAGTACGGGAATTAATGTGGAGACAGATTTACAGGCTTTAGAACAAAAATTGCCCGATGCAAATATTTATGCTTTGAAACAGCCAAGACGGAAAGAATTGATGGATTGTTTGTGGAATCGGGATTGGGACATTTTATTTTTTGCTGGACATAGTAGTAGTCAAGCAGAAGATAGTTGGGGAGAAATTAAGCTAAATTCAGAAGAGAATTTATTGCTAGTGAATTTTCGTTATGCATTACAAAATGCAGTAAAAAAGGGATTAAAGCTGGCTATTTTTAACTCCTGTGATGGATTAGGTTTAGCACGTAATTTAGCCGACTTGCGGATTCCCTATACGATTGTCATGCGGGAACCAGTTCCGGATATTGTGGCTCAAAATTTTTTAGAATATTTTCTGACGGCTTTTGCTAGGGGTGAGTCTTTGTACGCATCGGTAAAGGAAGCGCGTACCCGTTTATTTGAGGAGTTAGATGGGGATTATCCCTGTGCTTCTTGGTTACCAATTTTGTTTCAAAATCCAGCCGCTACAGTTTTGAAATATCCCCGTTCTCAAAATTGGTCACAGATTTTTGTCAAGGCAAATTTGTTGCTGCTGATGTTAGCGATGGTGAGTAGTTTAACGTGGTTAATTGGGAGGGAAATTAGTTTTAGTAATCGGTTTAGTGCTGGGGATAAAATACTCGATAATAAAATTGCTTCCCCAGAAAAAATAGCTGGAATTAATCAGTTAAAATCCCAAAATTACGAGTTAGCAATTCAAAATTTTGAAAAGGCTTTAAAAAATCAGCCTGATGACCCGGAAACGCTAATTTATTTAAATAATTCCCAGGCGGAAAATCAAGGAAGAAATACCAGTCAAGCACCGGTACAAATTGGGTTAGCTGTACCAATTGGTTCGAGTATCAATGTAGCGCGGGAAATTATGCGAGGTGTCGCTCAAGCACAACGGGAAATTAATCGTCAAGGTGGATTGAATGGTCGTTTATTAAAAGTAGTAATTGCCAACGATGATAATCAAGCGGAAATTGCCGAAGAAATAGCCAGACGTTTTGTAAATCGACCAGATATTCAAGCGGTGGTGGGTCATAATAGTAGTGATGCTAGTGTTCCGGCTGGATATATTTATCAAAATCAAGGTTTGGTGATGATTTCACCGACTAGTAGTTCAACTCAGTTAACAGAAATACAGCGTCCTCGAGGGGATAATTACATTTATCGCACAATTGTTAATCATGGTGCAATTATTAATAGATTAACGGATTATCTCAAATATTCAGGAATGGAGAGAATTGGTATTTGTCGAGATACAAAAGCCAAAGAGCATTCCACCCTCAAATCTTTTGAAGATTCAATTCGCAATCGTGGGTTAACAAAAGTTGATCTCAAGTGTGATTTTGGTTTAGATAGATTCAACCCGGAAGATGCAATTAAAGATGCAGAGAGTAAGCAAGTTGATGCAATTTATCTTGACCCTCAAATTGATCGGTTGTATCGTGCTTTTAAATTAGCAGAGGTTAATCAGGGTAAATTTTTATTATTAGGTAACTCCAGCTTTCAAACAGTTTCAACACTCAATCATGGTCGATTTACCAAGGGGATGGTGTTAGCTGTGACTTGGGAACAGAGGGATTTACAAACAACAGATTTTGTCAAAGATGCCGAACAATTATGGCACAATAAAAATGGCATTACTTGGCGAACCGCAAATGCATTTGATGCGACAAAAGTGATTGCGATCGCCATGAGCAAAACTGCAAATATTAACCGTCAAAATATCCAAACTATTTTGGCTAATGGTTTTGTCTGGGAAGACGGTGTTACTGGTAAAATTGAGTTTACATCCCAGGGCGATCGCATCAGCAATCATCCCGGTACCTTGTTACAGGTACGACCTGACCCCAAGTATCCAGATAAATACGATTTTGGCTTACATAGCGCGGTACAAAGCCGTTTGAGTCAGGGTGAGCAGATATTGATGAAATCACCAGGGGAAAAGCCAAATTCAGCCAAGCAAGCGGGTGTAAATGCGTATGCTGCGGGAAATTACAGTCAAGCGATCGCCTATTTTCAAAAAGCTCTCCACATGGACTCCCAAGACCCGGAAACTTGGATTTATTTACAAAATTCCCGTGCTGCGGCTTTGAACGATACCCTAAAAATAGCTGTTGTTGTGCCGATTGGTTCTAATTTGAGTGTGAGCAGACAAATTTTGCAAGGGATTGCACAAGCTCAATTGGAAATTAATACTCAAGGAGGGATTAAGGGTAAATTATTACAAATAGTGATTGCCAATGACGATAATCAAGCCGAAATTGCTCAACAAATAGCCTATCATTTTCGTGAAAAAAAACAAGAGATATTAGCAGTAATTGGTAGTAATGCCTCCAATGCTTCCGTCGCAGCTTGTGGTATTTATCAGCAATCCCAAATCGTTAATATTTCCCCCACGAGTTTTTCCCTCGAATTATCTGGATGTGGCAATTATATCTTTCGGACTTCTCCTAATGTCCGGTTTATTGCTGATGTGCTATCTAAATATGCGGTGCAAACAGCGAAAACCCAAAAATTAGCAATTTGTGTTGATGAACAAGCCAAAGATAACCAATCTTTTCGGGATGAATTTACCTTTAAAGTTCAAGAATATGGTGGTCAAATTGTCAAGATATTCTGTGACTTTTCCTATGACCAATTTCAACCGGATAAAATTATCCAAGATGCTAAAAATCAAGGAGCTCAAGGTATCTTACTCGCTCCCCACATAGACAGAATTGAGCAAGCTTTAAAACTAGCTGCAAGCAATCAAGGTCAACTAAAATTATATGGAAGCACTTCCCTATTTACCCCCCAAACAATTCAACAGGGAAAAGCCAACATCAACGGATTAATTGTCCCCGCAACATGGCATTTACAAGCACAATTGAATCCAGAATTTAATCAAAAAGCCCAAACAATGTGGGGTGAAAATAATATCACCTGGAGAACCGCTACCAGTTATGATGCAGCGATGACAATTATTCGCGGTTTACAAAGAAGTAACACCCCTCAAGATTTACAAAAAACTTTAAGCGATCGCAATTTCTCTACCCCAGGTGCAACCGGAACTATCCAGTTTTTCCAATCAGGCGATCGCGATAACAAAAATAATGCCTTACTATTACAGGTTCAACCCAGTCCCACCTCTGCTGATGGTTATGATTTTATCCTAGTGTCCAGTAAGGGGTTTTAGATTGCATGAATGACTTGTTTTTGCTCCGCTACGGAGAAGAAATTTTACAACGCAGTTGGGAACACATCCTGTTAGTGGGAAGCGCGATCGCGATCGCCATTTGTCTTGGTGTCCCTTTAGGTGTTGCAGCTGTCCGCTACCCCCGTCTACGTCAAGGAATTCTCAGTTTAGCTAACCTGTTCCAGACTATCCCTAGTTTAGCCATGTTTGGTTTACTTATTCCCCTGGTGGGAATTGGTGTCACACCAGCAATTATCGCCTTGTCTTTGTATTCTTTATTGCCTATAATCCGGAATACTTATACTGGTATTACCACCATCGAACCATCGATCCTAGAAGCTGGAAAGCCTATGGGAATGAACTCCAGACAATTACTATGGCAAGTCGAATTTCCCCTCGCATTAAGTATCATTTTTGCTGGTATTCGCATCGCAACAGTAATTGCAGTCGGAATTGCCACCGTTGGTGCTGCTATTGGTGCTGGTGGTCTAGGAGAGTTAATTTTTCGTGGAATTGCAGCTCTCGATGACCAGTTAATCCTTGCAGGTGCTGTTCCAGCAGGAATTATGGCACTGATTGCCGACTTCGGAATTGGCTTAATTGCTGATTCTTTTCGTCCCCGCTAATACCTTTTTGCCTTCAAGTTGATACATTTAGGCAAGCAGTGGGAGAGAATAATATCAAAATTTTCGTGAAATGCTATGAGACCTGCTTTACGATTTCTTTACAATTGCTTAACTAAAAATAAACTTTGACTTTACCTTAAAGGTGAAAATAGATCCTAGACTATGTTCATCTTGGTAAAGTATAGCAAATAACATTATATTGTGTATTGTAAGTATATGTACTTGAGATAATCAATCAAGATGTGTATTTGCATTGTCGAGAAAGGGGTTGGTAGCAAATGATTCCATACATCCATTAAATAGCGAGGGAATTATGATTGGTAAAAGAATTGAGTCAAGGCTAAGTATTGACCAGCATCTGGTTAAAACTGGTTAAGAAAAATGATATTTTGCTGAAGAATTTGCTTCAGGCTAATATTATTTAGTCATGATCCAAACATCATAATTAACATGAAGCTTGCAGTTCTTTCGCAAACCAGAATTAAAAAGCCGTTTTTTTTACAAGGTAATTTGTAATCAAGAAATTTAGAAGTTTGGATAATGTTGACAATTGATTAGCTGATTACGAGAAAATACAAGTCGAAGCAATCGCAATGACAGCACAATTACTAAGTATTCCCCCACTATATCAATCGTTTTCTCCGCGCAGAATCCTCTTAATCGAGGATAACGATGTCAATCGAATGTTATTAAGCGATTACTTAGGTTTTTTTAGTTACTACGTGAAAAGTCTACCTGATGCATCGAATGTGTCAGTGGTATTAGAGCAATTTAAACCCGCATTGATATTATTAGATTTGAAATTACCAAATATTGATGGGTTTCAAGTTTTAGAAATCATCCGTAGTCATCCAGACTGGTCAAAAATTCCGACTATTGTAGTCTCTGCACTTGCGTTTAAATCTGATTACGAACGAGCATTGAGTTTAGGGGTAAAACGCTATTTCGTGAAACCAGTCAACTTGACGGAATTGATGTCCGCAATCGCAGAGGAGATTGATTGTTCTAAAAAGTAGTTTTTGGTAATTAATTTAGCGACGAGTCAGTTGTTTGCTCACTTAGAAACTCTTCCACACGCTGACTGAGGGATTGAACAGAATTGCCAATTTGAGTTATTTTATGTTGGGCATGTGCCAAAAGTAACATAGCCGTTTGCAATTCGTTGAGAGTTTCAGACATTGCATCTCGATACTCCGCTTCAAATTCTTTGCTACTCATATGTCTTAACCTCAACCTATGTATGCAAGTATGGTGAATATGCTACCAATAATAGTAAAGTCTTAGACTTATATAACTCCGTTATTTTGCTTAATACAGTAGTTCTCTGACAAAATCCGCAAAATCCCAGATTTTTCCCCGTGTTCATCTCCCTGTTGTTGAAGATATGACGAAATATAGCCCTCATGATTGCAAAGAAGAAGATAAGAAAGGGTTGTTTGAGGAAGGTTTGCAACGGTGTAGTGATGGGGTAAAGGAAAACTCAAATTAGTTCGATGGAATTCATCAAATTTTATCTGAATTCAACGGGGTGATTATAAAGTTACTAAAACCAAAATTATCGTATATTGAGCAGTTGCATGAAGAGGTAGTATTGATACGTCTACCAATTCATATTTGTATTCAGCAACGCCGATTTTTCCCATTGCAGCCATTGTAAATGTAAACCAGGGCTATTGGGTGTGATTTAAATCAATATCATGGGATTTTGGAAGTTGCGCAACTTGCTGTTGACTGAATCAGAAATTATCTACAATACAGATGGGTAAACAACCTCCAGAAAGAATAATCACAAGACCTGATTCCTTCGGTAATCCCAAATCCGTCTGAGAAAGTTAGCTAGAGGAATAAATCTCCTACTAACTTTCCATCCAAAATCTAAAATCCCCAATTATCCTTCCCCAAGACTGTAATTGTGACTGTATCCATAAAACTATCCCCACTGTATAAACAACCCGAACGTTTGGAAACCTGTTTGCAGGAAATTCCTTCCGAACCAGGGGTATATTTTATGCGCGATCGCGATGATCGGATTATTTATATTGGTAAATCGCGGAAACTGCGATCGCGGGTACGTTCCTATTTTCGAGATTCCCAACGGTTGAGCGATCGCATTGCGACGATGGTGAAGTTGGTATGGGAAATTGAGTTTATCGTTACCGATACGGAAGCGGAAGCTTTAGCTTTAGAAGCGAATTTAATTAAACAACACCAACCCTATTTTAATGTTCTGCTCAAGGACGATAAAAAGTATCCCTTTGTTTGTATTACTTGGTCGGAGGAATATCCACGGATTTTTATCACCCGGAAGCGTCAATTAGGTCGGGAAAAAGATAAGTATTATGGTCCCTACACAGACTCGCGGTTGTTACGGGAAATTTTGCGCATTTGTAAACGGATTTTTCCCCTCCGTCAACGACCCCAACCCCTATTTAAAGACCGTCCTTGTTTAAATTACGATTTAGGTCGCTGTCCAGGAGTCTGTCAGTCCTTGATTACCCCCGAAGAATACCGTAAAACCGTCCAAAAAGTAGCAATGGTATTCCAAGGTCGGGGACAGGAACTAATCGAGGTTCTACAAGCACAGATGTTAGCCCAAGCAGAAGCCTTAAACTTTGAAGTTGCAGCCAGAATCCGTGACCAAATTAGCGGATTAAAATCATTAACTGCCGATCAAAAAGTCTCCCTCCCTGATGATACCGTATCACGGGATGCGATCGCCCTGGCAATGGACGAACACCATGCTTGTATCCAACTCTTTCAAATTCGTGCTGGTAAATTAGTCGGAAGACTCGCGTATATGTCCGAAACCCATCAGGAACCAGGAGCGATTTTACAACGGGTGTTAGAAGAACATTATCAAACTGCTGACGATGTGGAAATTCCCACCGAAATTATCGTTCAGCATGAGTTACCCGATAGTGAAATGTTAGCAGCAGCGTTAGGACAGCGCAAGGGAAGAAAAATCAATATTATCCATCCCCAACGTCAACTCAAAGCCGAACTGATTGAAATGGTGGAAAGGAATGCCCAGTATGAACTACAGCGTTTACAAAAATTTAGCGATCGCAATCACCAAGCTCTACAGGATTTGGCCAACATTCTGGATTTAACCGACCTTCCCCACCGCATCGAAGGTTACGACATCTCCCACATTCAAGGTTCCAATGCCGTTGCCTCCCAAGTCGTCTTTATCGACGGTTTACCAGCAAAACAACACTATCGCCATTATAAAATCAAAAACCCCACCGTTACCATCGGCCATTCAGATGATTTTGCCAGTTTAGCCGAAGTCATTCAAAGACGTTTTCGGAAATACGTTGAAAATCCAGACCTACAACGACAGGGAAACCCCGACTTTCCCGATTTAGTCATGATTGATGGAGGAAAAGGACAACTTTCGAGCGTAGTTGCAGTTTTACAACAAATGAATTTGCTCGAAGATATCAACGTTGTTAGTTTAGCCAAAAAACGCGAAGAAATCTTTTTACCCGGAGAATCCTTTCCCTTACACACCGACCCAGAACAACCCGGAGTTCAACTACTGCGTAGATTACGGGACGAAGCACACCGATTCGCAGTATCCTTCCATCGTCAACAACGCAGCGACAAACTTCGGCGATCGCGTCTCGACGAAATCCCCGGTTTAGGACACCATCGTCAAAAAGTCCTACTCGGGCATTTTCGCTCCATCGATTACATCCGTCAAGCTAGTGTCGAACAGTTAGCAGAAGTTCCCGGTATTGGTTCACGATTAGCAACAGAAATTTATAACTATTTCCACCCAACATCAACAATTAACTAATTAATAATAAAGTCCTTTCGTGAAAGAAGGGAACAGGGAGAGACGCGACATGTCACGTCTGCACAGGGGACACTTTACCCAACTATTCTACTTTTCACAAGACCCAAAAAATTACAAATGCCAGGTTTCTAAGCCTTTAGGATTTACGCATTGACAGAATGGTAAAATGATGCGGAGAAAAATGAGAGTCGTCAACAAAGAGGTATCGGACAATTAGAGAAATCAGCAAAACCTCAACAGCGCAGTGCAATCTAGAACACTACACCCTATTTCTGCTATCAGAACCGAAGCATGGGGGGTGCAGTAGATTAGCAGAAATACTTGGAGACGTTTCACATGATAGTGTGAATCGCTTTTTGTTGAGAGAAAGATAGGAACCAAAGGATTTGTTTGACATAGTAAAGAACATAATAAACTTGATAGGGGGTATTTTAAGTGTTGATGATACAGTCATAGAAAAGCATTACAGTCAGCCACAATATACAGAATTAATCGGTTATTTTTGGTCAGGAAAGTATCATAAAAGCATTAAAGGATTAAATTTAATAACGCTATATTATAGCGATGTTTATTATAGCGATGTTTATGGACATTCAGTACCAATTAATTACAGAATATATGATAAAAAAGAGGGAAAAACGAAGAACGATTATTTCCAAGAAATGGTAAGGGAAGTCAGAGATTGGGGTTTAAAACCAAGGCTAGTGACAGGAGATAGTTGGTACTCAGGTGTAGAAAACTTGAAATTTTGAAGAAACCAGAAATTAGGTTTTCTATTTGGGATTGAGAAAAACAGAACTGTTTCTAATGAGCCTGGAAAGTATTGTCAGGTAAGCAGTGTGGATATTCCTGACCAAGGTTTGAGAACTCATTTGAGAGAATTTGGATTTATCAAGTTGTTTAGGAAAGTTTTTAAGAAAGAAGACTCTAGGCACTATATATTATATCTACCATTAGCGATCGCATCCTTCAAAATCATGTTTATTCATCCAGATTTTGACAATATTTCGAGCATTATTACTTATTGACAAAAGACCAATGAACTTAACTTATCAGCAATGTCTAGAGGGTGGGGTAGAATTTGCAAGCAGTTTAATAACTAGGTCTTCCCAATCCAAAATAGAGACGACCCGACGGGTCGTCTTTACGGTAATCCAAAATCCATAGACGCGAAGCGGATCGACCGAAGGGTAATCCAAAATCCAAAATCGAATAATCCAAAATCTAAAATCTAAAATCCAAAATCATATTACTTATCTTTTCGCCAATAGGAAGTGTAATAAACCCGCTTACCCGTATCCGGAACAAAATGACAGGAAATACAGGAATTCCAAAGCGACTTCCAAATCGGATCACTGGTCTTGCGATAATATTCTCCCAACAACGGTTTCACTGCGGCTGTCGCTTTTTCCAAATTATAATGGGGCATATTCAAAAAAATATGATGCACCACATGAGTCCCAATATCATGATGGATATGGTTAATGAATCCATAATCCCGATCAACAGTCGATAAAGCACCCTTGAGAAAAGTCCATTCTCCTTCCCGATACCAAGGAAGATCAGGTTCTGTATGGTGTAAAAATGTGACTAAATCCAGCCAAACAATAAAGACAATATAGGGACCCAGGTAATACTTAATTAACCACATCCATCCCCATTGATAGGTTAAAAACCCTAATAACCCCACCATTGCGATCCACAGGGTGGTACTAGTAATCACATCCCATTTTTCCGATGGTTTAAACAGAGGACTACTCGGAGAAAAGTGAGAACCAGTTTTATTGGGAGAACGCTGGAATAAATAAACAGGATATGCAAATAAAAACAGATAATAGCGACCGATTTTTTGAATCCAGTCCATTTCTTGATATTGGCTTTCACTCACCGGATACCAGCTCTCATCATTATCAAGATGACCATGATTTTTGTGGTGAGTGCGGTGACTAATTCGCCAGCCATGATAGGGTACTAAAATCGGAGTATGGCAAATATGACCCATTAAATCATTTAGCCATTTATGTCGGGAAAATGATTGATGTCCGCAGTCATGTCCAACCACAAATAAAGCCCAAAACATCGTTCCTTGCATTAACCAAAAAATCGGTAAAAATAGCCAAGAATCTAGTTTAGAGGCAATTAAATAAAGTGCAGCGATGGTGACAACATCACGTCCAAAAAAGAAAAATGATTTCTCCAGATTCGGCTGAAAACATTCTGCGGGAATTACGGCTTTGATGTCTCCTAGCGTGAAGGGTAATTTTGTCACTTCATCATGAGTATCAAAGCTAGATTGATTGTCTAAACTGATTGTGTTGGATTTCACTTGCTTTTTCGTTCGCGTAATCTCGGACAGTTTGAGTGTGTGAGGTATTCTGAAGTTAACTTTTGAAAATTAACCCTTAATATTTGTAACATCTGGTGGCAGAAATTACAAATTTATTTGCAAACTTATTATCGGAACTATCCCCAGACTAGTTTGGAGATGTAGCAATCCTACATCTCTTAAATTTATCCTTGGATAGTTCACAGCAATCCAGATTTAATTCACCAAAATCCTTTGTTTTCGTGGTGACACTTGATGATCTCCCCGACCCAAATCCTTTAACCAACGATAATTGGCGATTAAAGCACCAACAAAAGTCGGATAAACATTGTATGTAACTCCAAATTCTGCACATACTTCTGCGACAATGGGAGCTATTTGTGGATAATGAATATGGCAAATATGGGGATAAAGATGATGGATAGTTTGGTAATTTAATCCACCTAAATACCAGTTTAAAAACCAATTACGAGGAGCAAAATCAACTGTTGTTTTCACTTGAGCGATCGCCCACTCTTCATCAACTAAATTTGATTCGGATTCGGGTTCGATAAACTCGGCTGGTTCGAGGACATGGGCTAACATAAATACGTTGCAAATCAGGATTCCGTAAGTCATATAGACAAGCAGAAATCCTATTAATGCTTCTGTGGGAGAATAACCTAAAGCCATCGGAATGAAGAGAAATATACTTAACCAGATAATTTTTCCAGTTAACAGGATAAATATTTCTTTAGCATTTATATGGGGTATGCGATGGTCGTGATAGTGGCGTTTAAATAAGATAATGTAAATATCCGCAAAAGACCAATATAAAGGAATAATCGCGTAGATCAAATTAATCAGTAAATGTTGGTAGCGATGATACCATTTATGTTCCATATAGGGAGTCATGCGCACCAATCCATCCCCATGAATCTCCACATCATGGTGCAAAATATTGGTGTACATATGATGGAGTTGATTATGACGGAATCTCCACAAAAAACTGGAAAGACCGATAACATCGTAAATTAATCCAATCATCCCATTTACCGATTTATGATTTGAGTAACCACCATGATTCGCATCATGACCGACACTAAAACCAATTCCTGCAATTCCCATTCCTAAAAGGATACAACCAATAATTTTTAGCCAAATAATCGGTGGGCTAAATAATACCAAACTCCAAGCGGAAATGACCCATCCCAAGATAATCACTGTTTTGAAATACATTGCTGGATGGTCACGCTTGGCAATTTTATTGCTGAGAAAGTAATCATTGACTTTTTGATTGAGTGTTTGTTGGAAACCACTTGATTTCGCAAATGTGACTTTGGTCGCTGTTTTGGTCATGAAATCTAAATTACAAAAAGAGAAAATACAAAAATACAAGCCATGAATTGGGTAGCTTGGATCAAATATAGGATGGTTTACACAGAGCAACCCATTGTAACTACAATTTTGGCTGCTTGTTTCCGGAAATAAACATTTTAGTGATAATTCAACTTTCCTATATCTTCACAAAAGTCATACCCTAAATTAGATTTAAGATGTTGAATAATCAACCCCTGTACATCAAATACCGTATCCAGAAATTTGCCCCATCTTTGTTATGCTAAGTATACTAGATGGGGCAATGAATTAATATTGGAATAGCCTCTATTTCAGAACCTGAAACATCAATATTCAAACACAAACCCTATAAACTGGTAACTATCGATAGGTGTCATGTTGAATATGTTTTAATATGTACTGTTTACTGCTTGATTTCGGTATTCCTGAAAAGATAAATAGCCTTCATCTTCTTTGTACAACTGACATTTATCTGTCAAGTCTTTCATTAAAGACCAGGAAAACTTATATTCATCGTGCAAATATTCACCCCAATTTTCCTTGATGCTTTGATAAGCTTTTCTTAAGTTGTAGGAAGGAATCCCAGTCGAAATATGGTGGGGAACGTGAACATTAATATCATGGCATAGAAACTCTACCCAGCGAGGATAATCACAGTGAACTGTTCCCGATAGCTGTGCAAGAGCTTCATTCCAATCAGTTTCCGACTTGAAGGGGACATTTGGTGTAGTATGGTGGACGTATGTAAAAGTACTCATCCAAAAATGATACACGAGCCAAGGTATAAACCAAAACTTAATGACACCCCAAATACCCGTAGTTAAAAACAGAGCGGGAAAGGCGATCGCAGCCCCAATTAATACAACAAAAATCGATAACTTGACATTTCCTCGGTCTTTGCGATCAAAATTACGCCAATCGAAGTGAATCACCAGCCAGTGTCCAATCGAACCAAGCCACCACAACTTTTTGGTTAATAATAGTCGGTATCCAATCCGATAAACAGGATGCCAAGATTCGTAAACATCAGGACGAATAGGATGCCATGCATTATCGTAATCCAGTTTGTTGGTGTGCTTGTGGTGATAATTATGACCAATACGCCAGGAATGGAAGGGATATATTAGTGGTAAAAACGTCAGGTGTCCAACTAAATCGTTAACCCACCGACGGCTAGAAAACGAACGGTGTCCGCAATCATGGCCAATCACAAAAAAACCCGTCAGAGCGGTTCCGGTAAAAACCCAAGCGACGGGTAGGAGAAACCAGGGTGCATATGTAATACTTGCGTACCCGAAAATTACCATCAGAACACTGATAATCAATCCAGTCCAAGCTTTATGGGGATTTTTTTCAAAACATTCCTTGGGTAGGGATTTGATGATATCCTTCAGCGTGAAATCAATTTGATTTGGGGACTGGGTTTGGTTCTGATTGCCTACAATAAACGTTGTCATGAATTCCTCAAAGACTCCTCACCATTAAATGCCAT
Organism: uncultured Calothrix sp.; assembly: GCA_937973965.1. Taxonomy (GTDB): domain Bacteria; phylum Cyanobacteriota; class Cyanobacteriia; order Cyanobacteriales; family Nostocaceae; genus NIES-3974. Next base: position 16,192 of record CALJJQ010000035.1, read on the forward strand.
CGCGGTATAAACCGTCTAGTCTACGAATGTAATTTATGGAAAAATAGCTTGTACAAGAACAGGTATATTTCCTTCCTCCAGTACAGGTTGACAGGACTGTTTGCAAAAAAAAGCCCCCAAAAAACACACATCAATAAATTATCACCTGTAATGGTGTATATGAGTAGAAAAAAATGCCTAAAGTAATTCTGATTGGTAGGGATAGAATACAGGAGACAGGATACATAAAGCTTTTTGATGTTTGGTTGTGTCACAGCGACCGGGAAGTCAAAAATATAGTCAGTCCCCATGTAGATATAAACTTTTCTATTGGTTCATTTGTGCCAAAACCATCAACAACTTTTCCCCACTCTTCCCCTTCTCCCCTACTCTTGACGCTCAAGCGCTACTACGTGCCTTTTTTTACTCATCAAAATTAATGGGACAGACCACTAGTCCACCATGTTGCTTGGACACGAGGAAACAAGAAAATAGCTCATTCCCACTCCCGATTTCCGACTCCCAACTCCCTATTTTCAAGTGAGTGAAACATTTTGCCTGGGGATTTTAGTCCTACCTGTAGTAGAATGTCTCACCATCCTGGAATATCAAAATTTTTATGAATTGGTTATTATCGCCATTTTCTCGATGGCCAAAAATTACCAGAGTCTTGAGTTTATCTTGTTTGTGTCTATTTTTAATCGTTAGTTGTAACTCCTCTCCCTCCTCCGATACCCTGGGGAATGGTGCTGCAACCAGCGATCGCATTGTGATTGGTACTACTAATAAACCCCGTACCCTTGACCCTGCGGATGCCTATGAAACTGGCTCCCTGGCTCTGATTTATAATATGAGCGATCGCTTATATACTTACAAGGGGGAAACTGCGGAAATTATCCCCCAATTGGCAACTGCTCTACCGCAAGTGGGTGCTGATGGTTTAACCTATACCATTCCTGTACGTCAGGGTGTGGTATTCCACGATGGCACAAAGTTTAACGCTGCGGCAATGGCCTTTAGTTTGGAACGATTTATCAAAAATGGCGGGAAACCAGCTTTTTTATTGGGTGATATTGTAGACTCAGTAAAATCTACAGGCGAATACGAACTAACGATTAAACTCAAACAACCCTTTGCTGCGTTTCCTTCCCTACTAGCCTTTTCCGGTGTTTGTGCGGTCTCTCCCCAAGCCTACGAAATCGGTGAAGGTAAATTTAACCCCAATAATTTTGTCGGTACAGGTCCCTACAAATTAACCCAATTTGCCACCGATCGGGTACAACTGGATGTTTTTGACCAATATTGGGGAAATAAACCAATTAATAACGGTATCGTTTTGCAAATCCTGAGTAGTGGCGTAAATCTATACAACTCCTTCCAGAAAAAATCCATAGATGTCGCCGCCTTATCAATGGATGCCGATCAAATTCGCGCCCTCCGCAGCAAAGCCAAAACCGGAGCTTGGCAAGCGATCGCCAACAATGGTAGCGTTGTTTACTTCATGTCCGTCAACCGGAACCAAGAACCTTTAAACAACCCTGCTGTTAGACAAGCACTAGCAGCCATGTTCAATCGGACATTACTCCTAGAGCGGGTATTATACGGACAAGGACAGCCAGTTTATAGTATGATACCCAATACCTTTGACGTGTATCAACCCGTATTCAAAGAAAAATACGGAGAATATGGGAACATCCCAGCAGCCAAAAAAATGTTAGAACAAGCTGGCTTTAGTCAAAAAAACCCCGCCAAAATCGAACTGTGGTATCGTTCCAACATTCCGACTACAACTTTAAACGCCACAGTTATTAAAGCGATCGCAGATAAAACAATGGGTGGTCTACTAGACATCCAGACAATCGGGATTGACTCAACTACAATGTATCGCAATATCTCCAAAGGCGTGTATGCCACCACCCTATTAGAATGGTATCCCGACTTTTTAGACCCAGATAATTACGTCCAGCCCTTTTTACAATGCGAACAGGGAAATCCAGAAACCGGATGCGAAAAAGGCGGTAGCGTCTCCCAAGGGTCATTTTACTACAGCGATCGCATGAATAAACTAATTGAAGCCCAACGCCAAGAACAAGACCCCAGCAAACGCCGACAAATCTTCGCCGAAATCCAACAAATCCTTGCCGAAGAAGTACCCTATATCCCCCTCTGGCAAGGACAAGATTACCTCTTTGCCCACAACGGAGTCAACGGAGTCAAACAAGACGCAAGTCAGTTGTTAATTTATAGCGGGATTAAAAAAACTTGAATTTGAGGAGACAGGAGAAATCCTTGAACTGTCCATGCTTTCTACCCTCCGAAACAGAGCTTTTCCTTTAGATGCTTAATCCTTGAAGGTCAACAGTCACCTGTGAACCGTCAACAAACCAACAGCAAAATACATCAGCGTGCAAACTAAGTAGTCATCATGAACTGCGTACACCAGGATGTATGAAAGTGATTTTTCCCCCACTCCCCACTCACTACTCCCTGATCTCAACGACAATTTTCACCACCCACTTAATAACTAATCAAAAACCTGTCCAGGAAAGTTTTCCAGAAGCATCAAACAACTCATTAGAGTAATCCAAAATCTAAAATCTAATCATGTCCCGTTCTCAAGCCCTAACCTACTACATAACCACCCGCTTATTATTAGCACCCTTACAAATCCTCACCATCGTCACAATGGTATTTTTGTTACTGCGAGTTGCAGCTGGCGACCCAGTAGATGCTATTTTAGGTGTACGCGCTCCCGATGCAGCCAAAGAAGCCCTGCGCAAACAGCTTGGTTTAGATGCACCCTTGTGGTTACAGTACCTCAATTACCTAGGTAATCTCTTCTTCAAACTCGATTTAGGTAATTCCCTCACCAGCAGTGGTAAAGCCGTCTGGGAAATCATTGGAGAGCATTTTCCTGCAACAGCCGAATTAGCGATATCTAGCATTATTGTTGCTCTCGTTGTCGGTATTGGTGTGGGAATGCTGTCCGCATCCCGTCCCGGTACTAGTCTCGATGTGGGGGGTCGTCTATTTGGCATTATTACCTATGCTTTACCGATGTTTTGGGCTGGAATGGTACTACAATTAATCTTTGCTGTTGGCTTAGATTTATTACCCCTGGGAACCAGATTTCCAGCCACCTTAGCAACACCCCCCAACATCACCGGACTGTATACCATCGATAGCCTATTATCAGGTCAATTTATTCAATTTTTTACCGCCATCAAATACCTAATCCTTCCCAGTTGTACCTTGGGAATTCTACTCAGTGGCATATTTGAACGCATTGTCCGGGTTAACCTGAAACAAACCCTCCTATCCGACTACGTAGAAGCCGCCAGAGCCAGAGGTATCCCCGAAAACAAAATTCTGGTCTCCCACGCCCTCAAAAATGCCCTCATCCCCGTGATTACAGTCCTGGGATTAACCTTTGCATCCCTACTCGGAGGAGCAATCCTCACCGAAGTCACCTTTTCTTGGCCAGGTTTAGCCAATCGTCTCTACGAAGCCATCCACGAACGGGATTATACCACCGTCCAGGGCATCATGGTATTCTTTGGTACAATAGTCGTGATTGCAAGTATTTTAATTGATATTTTCAACGCTTACGTAGACCCACGTATTCGTTATTAATTTTAGTTTTGAGATTTTGGATTTTGGGTGTTGCTGAATCCATGTATGAAATTAAAATTAATCACAGCATAACATCCGAGATTCCACCTCAGCCCATCCTTGCTTCGACAAACTAACCGCAGCTTGCTGACAACGCACAATCAAAGCGTTGACATACAAATAATTTGTTAAAGCAGCTGATTCTGCTGGGGATAAATTTAACAAATCAGAATTAAGCTGTAATCCCGTCATCCAAGTTTGGGCAATCCGTAAATTGAAACCTTGATGTACCTTGTAGGAATCATTGGTACGCGGGGCACGACTCCATAGTACCCCTAAATTATTCATCAAACGGTTAAAATCCACCCTGGGTAAGATTTGGGAACGACTTAATTCGTCGGCGATCGCATGGTTCAAAGCCTGTTCTAAAGCTCGTTTAGGGGTTGCTGGTCGCATGGGGGTACGACTGGAATTGAGCGCTCTCACGTAACTGGGATTGGCAACTCTAGCTAACTCTAATACCCGTGTCATTTCCAAAATATCGGCTAAACGGGGACTAAGTAATGTCACCAATTCCAGGCTAGCATCTTTCCCTGTTCCCAAAAATAAAGCCACAGCTCGTTGGGTGAGCGGGGAAAATTCCGATCTACCCCCTTGGGAAATCTCCATCACCCATTTTATTAATCCTTGCAGTTTCGGTGTATGCAAATACCCCCGTGCTTTGACCTCCATCATCATTAAAAATTCATCTACACCCCGACGCATTAATCCTGCAACTAACAGGAAAACCTCATACCAACGTTTATCTAGTAAATGTAAATTCACCAAGTTTGCGACTTCGTGATTATCGGTAATATATTGGGCTGTTAAATATTCCTGTAAAGATAAATGGCAAAAAGAATATATATCTATGGCCCTCTCCGCCAATATACCCTGTTGAACCGCGATCGCATTTAAAATTTCTTCCCCATTTAAATACTGAGGTACGTTTAAATTATTACTAATAAAATTTTTAATGTCACGGGTAATCTCCCATCGCGGGAAAAATAATTGGTCTTGTTTAAATCCTTTGTAGGCAATATCAGCTAATAAAATTTCCTCTAATTCCGTACTCAATCCTTTATATATTTCCTCCCGCATAATGCGCTTCTCTGCCGCCCATGTTTCCAATAAAATTCTTAATGCTTGTCGATATAAAGCACTTTTTTTATTGGCAAAATGTTGGGAATGGTCATAAACTAAACATAAAAAAGTTAGCAATAAAGGTGTATTTGCCAACTCCTTCGCCCCACTATTTTCTGGCTGTTGTAAAATTTCCCAACACTTTTGGGCAGTTCCAAACCGTTTATCATTCTCCGATTGGAACCAATTAGAAATAAATTGTTTAATTTGCGTATTATCAAACTCCGCCATTGCCACATCGGTAAAACGTTGAAAATAACTCCGATATGCCGCAATCCGACATGACACAATAAATCGATTCTGATGGTATTGATCACAAAAATTCTCTATCACCTCCATCACCCTCGACACATTTTTGACAGGGACTTCATCTAAACCATCAAATAAAATTAATAACCGTCCATCTGCCAATAACTTCTGGGTAGACTCTTCTGCGTAGGGTAAACCACAAATCTTAAATTCCTCAATAATTGCCTGAACAAGATCAATTTTTGCCGAAGTAAATCGCTTCAATTCTAAAAACACCGGAATACATTCATGCTGATAAGCACCATTTTTTCCCTTCAGTGCTTCCAAACCTATTTTCCGTAAAAATGTTGACTTCCCTACCCCCGGACCACCCAAAACCATTAAATACTGCTTCTGGTTCGCAACCTCAATACCAGAGACCTTAATCGCATTCCGGGGTTGAAAACTACGATTCTCCCGATAAGCTCTTTCTAAACTTTCAACGGACTCCAACCGTCGCACATCATTATTTTCTAAAAAAAATACCGTGATATATGTCGATTCTAACGCCACTGGTTCCCGCATCCCTAACACTTTTAAGCGACAATGGCGTTCGGCGTAATTTTTGACATACTGCTGGGAAGCTTCATATACTAACTGCTGCATTTTCCGATCCAGCAGTCTTTGCAATTTTGCCACACTCTTCCAAGTCTTCTCAATCAAAATTGTCGCCAGAAATTTACCTGCTTCCTTGCCAATTTCGGTTGTTAAACTTTCTACGGTCATATGCCATACCTGGTTAAGTATAATTTCTGAATCAAGCCCGTGGGTGAACAATCCGGAAAAGTGTCACAATGTCATAAAAAGTACTCTTGATAGTTGAATTACCTATTGCCTATTACCTTTTATCCAGCAGAAGCCAAAGACTTATCCCTGTCAACTCTAAGTATAATTTTATCCGTAGAAATAAATATATATCTGTAGATAATGAAAAAAACAAGCTGATGTTTAACAACCAACTTGCTCGATCAATTTATTATTTACTTGATAAAAAATACAATACATTTATTTACATGTATCGACCTTCATTATGGGTAGGGGAATCATAGTACACTTGAAAGCGATCGCTTGTTTGCTTAGAGGAAGCAACAGCAACCGGAGTTGTTGCCTGAAGATGATTTTGCATCTGTTGCATTTTCTCCATCATCAGCCGCATTTGCTGTTGTAATTCTTCAAACTCTTCGCTGGTAATGGATGTATTCGTTACAGGTTGATGGTGGGGCTGATTAGTGTTCACTTGGCTGCTAGGTGCATACCTCATATATGTTTGGGATGCAGCAACACTGGAAGCCACATCCAGTGCAGAGTTAACTCGACCATGACTGCGATCGCGAACCGGAACTGGTAAGCTGGGAGTAATCACCTTGGGTTGAATTACGGTCGCAGTTTGAGCTACCACCGGTTGAGAAACGGCTTGTGCAAAACTTGGTTCACCCATAGTCCGATCAAAGGGAACTTCTTCATCTAAAAATCCCGTTAATCCAGATATTTGCAAGCGGGATTCCGACATCTTGAGTTCCTTCAACAAAGCATCTTTCTCGCTTAAAGTTTCCTCCAACAAAGAAATCTGACTAGTTAGTTTTTCCGAATGACGTGCTGAACTTCGCCACCCACCAATTGCCGCAGCAGCAACTCCCGTTCCTAAGCTCAACAGCGTTACTAATCCCACATAGGGAGGAGCAATATCTCTTAAGCGACCATCGAAAATCGGTTCTTCTTCAAAGCGGATATTGACTGGTTTATCTCCTAGTACAGCCAAAGGCGAACTCATCAGGGAAAAAACAGCTGCGGACGCAATCACAGGGGGTAAAACGAATTTTCGCAGTGCAGGTAAGCTCATATTTGTATTTTTTGAGAGATTTTTTGTGAAATCCAATACTAAGTATATATCGCAGCGCCCCAAGAGATAAAGTATAAACTTCATCTCCTAAAGATAGTATTCCATAGTGATCTGATTAACTGCGTCTATACATAATAATCTAATTGTTATATGTTTCATTTTCAATCCATAAAGCATAAAGTTGTCAATACTAAAATTGAAATTTTAGTAAATTCACGGTGATGGACGTAGGGTGAAATTGCATGAAAGCAGTAGATGTGCAACCTGTATTCGTAAGGTTAACGGTTAGGAGAAGACAATAAACAGGAAGCAGGAGTTATATCCTCCTGCTACCCCTGCTCTAGAATTTTGACTTTATTTACTCGTCCTCAATGTTCCTGAGAATCAGCAGGTAGCAAGTAGCACACAAGGGCTGTATTGCCAATCGGAGTGACAGAAAAAGTTTGATGTCACCCTGTTTTGGATGAATTAGTCACTGCAAAAATACAGCAATAAAAGCAATTATTGATTGATTATGGGCAAAAAGCTCATATTTTAGGGATAAAAAAGACTTTAAGTACTTTTAACTCCCTCTGTTGTATTCTGAATCCTGTATCCTGTCTCCCGTCTCCCACCACATAATTAATTTTGTGTTCATATGGAAATTTAGCATTTTCGATGTTATATTGATTAAACCTAGTAGTGTGTTTAAATAAAAAAACTGATTTCTGGAAGCAACAGTGGCAAATTCAAAATCTGCACTCAAACGCGCAAAAATCGCTGAACGTAATCGATTACGCAATAAATCCTACAAGTCCGCAGTGCGGACACTGATGAAGAAATGTTTCACCTCTGTAGATGCCTATCTATCAGAACCAACACCTGACCTAGAAAAAGAGGTCGCAATCCACATGTCGGAAGCTTATAGCAAAATAGATAAGGCTGTAAAGCGCGGTGTGTTGCACCCCAATAATGGTGCAAGAAAGAAATCACAGTTGGCGCGACGACTGAAGGCAGCAACTTCTCAAGCAAGTGCGTAGGTTTCGATAGATTTGTGTGAGGAAGTAGCTTTTGCAAGTCTTCCAAGACTTATGGGCGAGTAGCAGTTAGAAAATAATTGTTTCCGGGAAAATGCAGCTAATTGATACTCACGTTCACCTGAACTTCGATATTTTTCAACCCGATTTATTGGAAGTGCGATCGCGGTGGTTGGAAGCAGGTGTGATCCGTCTGGTTCATTCCTGTGTAGAACCATCGGAATACGAAAGCATAAAGGCGATAGCTAGTCAATTTCCCGAAGTGAGTTTTGCGATTGGTTTACATCCCCTAGATGCCAGTAAGTGGGACTCAAGTATGGGGAAACAGGTCAAAAAGTTGGCAAGTTCCCATCCCAAAGTAGTGGCTATAGGTGAAACAGGGTTGGACTTTTACAAAGCTGACAACATTCAAGAACAGTTAACCGCCTTTGCTGACCAGATTGAAATCGCCTGTGAATTAAATCTACCTTTGATTATTCATTGTCGTGATGCTGCATCCCAGGTTCACCAGGTGTTGCAAAGTCATAAAGCCACTGCTGGAGAAAGGTTACGGGGAGTTATGCATTGTTGGGGAGGCAATCCGGAAGAAACTCAATGGTTTCTAGATTTAGGCTTTTATATCAGCTTTAGCGGTACAGTCACCTTTAAAAATGCCCACCCCATCCATGCTAGCGCCCAAATGGTTCCCAGTGATCGCTTGTTAATTGAAACGGACTGTCCCTTTCTTGCTCCCGTTCCCAAACGTGGACAAAAACGGAATGAGCCAGCCTATGTTCAGTATGTAGCCGAACACATTGCCCTCCTGCGCCAAACCTCTGTTGAGGAGATTAGCCAGCAAACAACCCTTAACGCCTGTAAAGTATTTGGATTATCCCTGACTTGATGGGACTATCAGCGCTTACAGAAGCAAAAAGGTAAACAGCAGTACACTTTCATGGGAAATATGCTATGATCTATTTCTCCTAAATTGGAAAGTTTGCGCCATAATTAGTAAGGTACTATTATCTAGGTTGGATCAGAAAGGCATATTTACGTCAAAGCGCCTCCCTTGTTTGAGAAATATAGTCTCTAATTGGTAGATCGTTTGTGACTTGCCCAAATCCTGATTCAGCTAGATATCTAGTGGCCATATCGTAAATGACCGCTTTTGCCCTGTTTAACCATTTATCTGTAGAAAAATCTATAGCAAATTTTCAGATTCTTTTATTGCTTGACGATAGGTAAATGACTCACCCAAAGTCACTTGAATTGCATCCACAACTACTTTCAGCTTCAACCATCCAGATTAATTAGTTGTTAGCCTTGATTGTGATTTCATTGAATCTTAACTTCGGCAGTGACCAAATTACCCTGTCTGTACAGAGGGTAAATAATCACATCAAAAAGTTTCGCAAACTGGCAGATAGCACATTGGGAGGATAAGTGAACCAAAAAAACCAAAGCCATGCACCTAGGGGTAAGCGAGGTAAACATTAGCTTTGACCAAGCAGACACAAACTAGAAATATTCTGACAAACAAATCCAGTATCAGCCTACCAAAAACTATATTAGGTTCGGATACTAGATTTTTTCTGCTTAGAAACCTTATTTTTCTGGTTTTAATTACCTACCCATTAGGTTCTAATCTTCTCACGTTCACACGTGAAAATCCAGATATCTCGATCACAGCATTAGTTAAGATTATTCCGATTTACAAACAAGCATTCCGAGTAAATCATTACCAAATCAATGCGGAATTATAAGTAGTAGAGCAAAATTAATTTGACATTCCGAAACGCTGAAATCCTTGTGATTGCTTCGTTCCTCGCGATGACAATACATAACATATTTAATTTTGCACTAGCACTTACTCCAGTCTGAAAGAAGGTATTTGCCGAAACAATTCCAGTCAAAAATCCTTTTCAGACGGATACTCCGGGTGTCCCCAAGAGCAAAATCAACCAGGTTGACAAAGGTAGAAGCATGACTAACGAATCAATTATGGAACCTGTGTTTCTGTTACCCGACTTAATCGAGATCCAACGAGCAAGTTTTCGTTGGTTTCTCGAAGAGGGTTTAATTGAGGAGTTAAACTCCTTTAGTCCGATTACAGATTACACAGGTAAACTCGAGTTGCACTTCCTCGGTCAAAACTACAAAATGAAGGAGCCGAAGTACAGCGTCGAAGACTCTAAGCGTCGTGATAGTACGTATGCTGTACAAATGTACGTACCCACACGCTTAATCAACAAAGAAACGGGGGAAATTAAAGAACAAGACGTATTTATCGGCGATTTACCCTTAATGACCGATAGGGGGACATTTATCATTAACGGAGCCGAGCGCGTCATTGTCAACCAAATAGTGCGATCGCCCGGAGTATACTATAAATCAGAAATCGATAAAAACGGTCGTCGAACCTATTCAGCCAGTTTAATACCCAACCGTGGAGCTTGGCTGAAATTTGAAACCGACCGTAACGATCTAGTTTGGGTGCGAATTGACAAAACCCGAAAACTATCAGCTCAAGTTTTACTTAAAGCCCTAGGATTGTCGGACAACGAAATATTCGACGCACTTCGTCATCCTGAGTATTTCCAGAAAACCATCGAAAAAGAAGGTCAATTTTCCGAAGAAGATGCCTTAATGGAACTATATCGGAAACTACGACCAGGGGAACCTCCAACTGTACTGGGTGGACAACAGTTGCTAGACTCCAGATTTTTTGATCCCAAGCGTTACGACTTGGGTAAGGTTGGTAGATACAAATTAAACAAAAAACTAAGGCTGCAAGTTCCTGACACGGTGCGAGTGCTTACGCCTACCGATATATTAGCAGCTGTTGATTATCTGATCAACCTCGAATATGACATTGGTAGTATCGACGACATCGACCACCTAGGAAACCGTCGAGTTCGGAGTGTAGGGGAACTATTACAAAATCAGGTGCGCGTCGGTTTAAACCGGTTAGAAAGGATTATCCGGGAACGGATGACGGTTTCCGACGCGGAAGTGCTGACCCCTGCATCCCTAGTTAACCCCAAACCGTTGGTAGCGGCAATTAAGGAATTTTTTGGCTCCAGCCAACTATCCCAGTTCATGGACCAAACCAATCCCCTAGCGGAATTAACCCACAAACGTCGTCTTTCCGCCCTCGGGCCAGGTGGTTTAACCCGTGAACGTGCGGGATTTGCCGTCAGGGACATTCACCCCTCCCACTACGGTCGGATTTGTCCGATTGAGACCCCAGAAGGACCAAACGCAGGATTAATCGGTTCCTTGGCTACCCATGCGCGGGTCAACCCCTACGGATTTTTGGAAACACCATCCCGTCCCGTGGAAGGAGGACGTGTCCGATTTGACCTGCCGATAGTCTACATGACCGCCGACGAAGAAGATGATTTACGGGTGGCGGCGGGAGATGCGGCCATTGATGAAAATGGCTATTTAATTGGACCCCAGGTACCCGTGCGTTATCGCCAGGAATTTTCCACCACCACCCCAGATCAGGTAGACTTTATCGCTGTTTCCCCAGTACAGATAGTCTCGGTTGCTACTAGTATGATTCCCTTTTTGGAACACGACGACGCAAACCGAGCATTGATGGGTTCCAACATGCAACGGCAAGCCGTACCCCTGCTCAAACCCGAACGTCCCTTGGTGGGAACAGGTTTAGAAGCCCAAGCAGCGAGGGACTCGGGGATGGTGATTGTCTCCCGTACCGATGGGGATGTCACCTACGTGGATGCCACCGAGATTCGTGTCCGTCCCAAATCCGGAGCTGCGGAAATTCGCTACCCCATCTCTAAATATCAACGCTCCAACCAAGACACCTGTTTGAACCAAAGACCCTTGGTGAGAATTGGTGAGCGGGTAGTAGCTGGACAGGTGCTAGCGGATGGTTCCTCCACCGAGGGTGGTGAGTTGGCCTTAGGACAGAATATTGTCGTTGCCTACATGCCTTGGGAAGGGTATAACTACGAAGACGCAATTTTGATTTCCGAGCGTTTAGTACAGGATGATATATATACCTCGATTCACATTGAGAAATACGAAATCGAAGCGCGGCAAACCAAATTAGGACCGGAAGAAATTACCAGGGAAATCCCCAACGTCGGTGAAGATGCTTTGCGTCAATTGGACGAAAACGGGATTATTCGCATCGGTGCTTGGGTAGAAGCCGGAGATATTTTGGTGGGGAAAGTGACTCCTAAAGGGGAATCAGATCAGCCACCGGAAGAAAAATTACTGCGGGCCATTTTTGGAGAAAAGGCGCGGGATGTGCGTGACAACAGCTTGCGTGTACCCAATGGAGAAAAAGGTCGGGTTGTAGATGTGCGTTTGTTTACCCGTGAACAGGGTGACGAACTGCCACCGGGAGCCAACATGGTGGTGCGGGTGTACGTTGCGCAAAAACGGAAAATCCAAGTTGGTGACAAAATGGCGGGAAGACATGGAAATAAGGGAATTATTTCCATGATTCTGCCGGTAGAGGATATGCCCTATTTACCGGATGGTAGTCCTGTGGATATCGTCCTGAATCCCCTGGGTGTACCGAGTCGGATGAACGTCGGACAAGTATTTGAATGCTTGTTGGGTTGGGCTGGACATAACCTGGGTGTGCGCTTTAAGATTACCCCCTTTGACGAGATGTATGGGGAAGAGTCATCAAGGCGAATAGTCCACGGTAAATTACAGGAAGCGCGGGATGAAACCGGACGCTCATGGCTGTATAATCCCGACGAACCTGGCAAAATCATGGTGTACGACGGACGTACAGGTGAACCATTCGACCGTCCCGTAACGGTTGGGGTTGCCTACATGCTCAAACTGGTTCACTTGGTTGACGATAAGATTCACGCTCGTTCCACCGGACCCTACTCCTTGGTGACACAGCAACCCTTGGGAGGAAAGGCTCAACAGGGTGGACAGCGATTTGGAGAAATGGAAGTATGGGCATTGGAAGCCTTTGGTGCAGCCTATACCTTGCAGGAATTGTTGACCGTTAAATCCGACGATATGCAAGGTCGGAATGAGGCATTAAACGCGATTGTCAAAGGTAAGGCGATTCCTCGTCCGGGAACACCAGAATCCTTCAAGGTATTAATGCGGGAGTTGCAATCCTTGGGTTTAGATATTGCCGTGCATAAAGTGGAAACTCAAGCCGACGGTAGCTCCTTGGATGTGGAAGTCGATTTAATGGCAGATCAGTCAGCACGACGTACCCCTCCCCGTCCTACCTACGAATCCCTATCCCGCGAATCCGTCGAAGAGGAAGAATAAGGGTTGACAGTTCACAGTTGACCTTTAATGGTGTGTTAATTGTCAACTGCGATTTTTCGGTGCTTGACTTTGACTGGAGAAAATTAGCTTGGAAAAGAAGGGAGTCGCCAACATGTACTGCCTAATACCACTTACTACTCCCTACTCCCTACAGCCTCTTGTCTTGCAGCTTGTGCGTCTACACTTTCAAGTCAGGAACGGGCTATTTTGGTGTCTACTCCGTGTGTTTGGAACTGCGATCGCTTGTTTCCCAGCCTACTTAGCATTCATTGCGGTTAGTCAAACACAAAATTTTCTCGCTCTTGCCATCTCCAACTATCTAAACCAGAATCCACAATCCAGATGAGAACAGTTCAAAATAATCAATTTGACTACGTAAAAATTGGCTTGGCTTCACCCGAACGAATTCGTCAATGGGGTGAAAGGACTTTACCTAATGGTCAGGTGGTCGGCGAAGTCACAAAACCAGAAACAATCAACTACCGGACTTTAAAACCGGAAATGGACGGATTGTTCTGTGAACGTATATTTGGTCCAGCCAAAGATTGGGAATGCCACTGTGGTAAATATAAACGTGTACGCCACAGAGGAATTGTGTGCGAACGTTGTGGAGTGGAGGTTACAGAATCCCGCGTTCGTCGTCATCGGATGGGGTATATCAAACTTGCGGCTCCTGTTGCTCACGTTTGGTATCTTAAAGGTATCCCCAGTTATATTTCGATTTTGCTCGATATGCCCCTGCGTGATGTCGAGCAAATAGTGTATTTTAACTCCTATGTTGTCCTCAGCCCTGGGAATGCGGAAACCTTAACCTACAAGCAATTGTTAACCGAAGACCAGTGGCTAGAAATTGAAGACCAAATCTACAGTGAAGATTCCCAGCTAGTTGGTGTGGAAGTGGGAATTGGCGCTGAGGCATTATTGCGCTTACTCGCTGATATTAATCTAGAACAGGAAGCGGAAAACTTACGGGAAGAAATTACCCTAGCCAAAGGTCAAAAACGGGCAAAATTAATTAAACGTTTGCGGGTGATTGATAACTTTATTGCCACGGGTTCTAAACCGGAATGGATGGTGATGACCTATATCCCCGTGATTCCCCCTGATTTACGACCGATGGTACAACTAGACGGTGGTCGATTTGCCACCAGTGACCTGAATGATTTGTACCGTCGGGTGATTAACCGGAATAATCGCTTGGCCAGATTACAGGAAATTTTGGCACCAGAAATCATTGTCCGCAATGAAAAACGGATGTTACAAGAAGCTGTGGATGCCTTAATTGATAATGGCCGACGGGGACGGACGGTGGTAGGTGCAAATAACCGACCCTTGAAATCCCTATCTGACATTATTGAGGGTAAACAGGGACGCTTCCGCCAAAACCTACTGGGTAAACGGGTTGACTATTCAGGACGTTCGGTAATTGTAGTGGGACCGAAATTAAGTATCCACCAGTGTGGTTTACCTAGGGAAATGGCCATCGAGTTATTCCAACCCTTCGTGATTAATCGGTTGATTCGCAGTGGGATGGTAAATAATATTAAGGCTGCGAAAAAATTGATTTCCCGTGCTGATCCCCAGGTATGGGATGTGTTAGAGGAGGTAATCGAAGGACACCCAGTCATGCTCAACCGTGCGCCCACCCTACACCGTCTGGGGATTCAGGCATTTGAGCCGATTTTGGTAGAAGGAAGGGCAATTCAATTACATCCTTTGGTTTGTCCAGCATTTAACGCCGACTTTGACGGAGACCAAATGGCGGTGCATGTACCCCTATCCCTGGAATCACAGGCAGAAGCACGGTTATTAATGTTGGCTTCTAATAATGTATTGTCTCCGGCAACAGGTAGACCCGTAATTACACCTAGCCAAGACATGGTTTTGGGTGCCTATTATCTAACTGCGGAAAATCCCAAAGCCACCAAGGGAGCAGGCAAGTATTTTGCATCTTTAGATGATGCGATTATGGCCTTTGAATTAGGGCAAGTGGATTTACATGCCTATGTTTACGTTCGTTTTGATGGGGAAGTGGAATCACCAGAAGCAGATAAGCAACCCCTAGAAGAAATTAAAAACGAAGACGGCACGATTACTCGGATTTATAAGTACAGACGTGTTCGTGAAGATAGGGATGGGAATATTTTGTCTCAGTATATTTACACAACACCGGGACGTGTGATTTATAACAAAGCGATTCAGGATGCATTGGCAAGTTAGGTAGAATCGTCGCCAAACCAAAATAATCGTGGTCGGAGTCCCTTCCCCGACCACAAAAATGTCCCTTTTTGGGGTGGAAAGGGAGAGGAAGGAAAAAATTATCCGCCACGGATGGGGATAATTAATGTTCAAAAAGCCTCCTAATCCCAAATCGAAAATTCAAAATTCTGTGACTGGGGAAGAAATTAAAAATGACAAACGAAAAAGCAATTTTTCGCAACCGGATTGTTGATAAGGGTCAATTGCGCAATCTCATTTCCTGGGCATTTGTCCATTATGGGACAGCCCGGACTGCGTTGATGGCAGATAAATTAAAAGATTTGGGTTTCCGCTATGCTACTAGGGCAGGGGTTTCCATTAGTGTGGATGATTTGATGGTTCCACCCTCGAAACGGAGTTTATTGGATGCGGCGGAGGAAGAAATTCGTTCGACAGAGGAACGGTATCAACGGGGGGAAATTACGGAAGTAGAACGTTTCCAAAAAGTAATTGATACTTGGAACGGGACATCGGAAGCCCTCAAAGATGAAGTTGTCTCCCACTTTAAGAAAACGAATCCCTTGAACTCAGTGTATATGATGGCGTTTTCCGGTGCAAGGGGAAATATTTCCCAAGTACGACAACTGGTGGGAATGCGGGGATTGATGGCTAACCCCCAAGGACAAATTATTGACTTACCAATTAAAACCAATTTCCGTGAAGGTTTGACGGTTACTGAGTATATTATTTCCTCCTATGGAGCGAGGAAGGGATTGGTGGATACCGCCCTACGGACGGCAGACTCAGGATATTTAACTCGCCGATTGGTAGATGTGTCCCAGGACGTGATTATCCGGGAAGTTGATTGTGGGACAACTCAAGGGATTCCCTTGCGGGCTATGCGCGAGGGCGATAAAACCATGATTAAGCTATCTTCTCGGTTGCTGGGAAGGGTGGTTGCCGTCGATGTCGTTGATCCGAAAACAGGCGAAGTGATTGCTGCACGCAATACACCCATTTCTGACGATTTAGCGAAAAGGATTGAGGATGCGGGGGTCGAAGAAGTAATCGTGCGATCGCCGTTAACCTGTGAAGCCGCTCGCTCAGTTTGTCAACATTGTTACGGTTGGAGCTTGGCCCACGGGAAGATGGTAGACTTGGGCGAAGCAGTGGGAATTATCGCCGCCCAAAGTATAGGGGAACCGGGTACCCAGATGACCATGCGTACTTTCCACACCGGGGGAGTTTTCACCGGGGAAGTCGCTAAACAAGTTCGGGCTGATGTCAGTGGGGTAATTAAGTTTCCCAAGAAACTGCGTACCCGTCCTTTCCGTACCCGTCACGGGGAGGACGCTTTGTATGTGGAAATGAACGGGGTGATTACCTTGGAAGGGACTGACGGTAAAAGTCGGGAAATTAGCGTCACCCAAGGTTCGACACTTTATATTACCGATGGCAAGCAGGTAAAACTGGGACAATTAATCGCTGAGGTTGCCCTCGGTGGACGTACCAGCCGAGTAAATACGGAGAAAGCTGTCAAAGATGTGGTCTCGGATTTGGCTGGAGAAGTGAGATTTGCGGATGTAATTCCGGAACAGAAAACTGACCGCCAAGGTAATACGACAACAACCG
This sequence comes from uncultured Calothrix sp., assembly GCA_937973965.1. Classification (GTDB taxonomy): domain Bacteria; phylum Cyanobacteriota; class Cyanobacteriia; order Cyanobacteriales; family Nostocaceae; genus NIES-3974. The sequence continues at coordinate 33,202 of CALJJQ010000035.1, forward strand.
CCGCCCGGGGAGGATTAATCTGGATTCTCGGCGGGGAAGTGTATAATTTGCCACCTGGTGCTGAGTTAGTTGTCAAAGATGGGGATGAAGTTGCCACCAATGGTGTGTTAGCAGAAACCAAATTAACTAGCCAGCATGGGGGTGTGGTGCGTCTACCGGAGGCGGCTCCCGGTAAGGGTACGCGGGAGATTGAGATTATCACCGCCAGCGTGGTGCTGGATCAGGCGACTGTGACGGTACAAAGCTCCCAAGGACGAAATAGTTATTTGGTGACAACCGCCAATAATCAGGTTTTCAACTTGCTGGCAACTCCAGGAACAAAGGTGCAAAATGGGCAAGTGGTGGCGGAATTAGTTGACGATCATTATCGGACTACAACAGGCGGTTTGCTCAAATTTGCAGGGGTAGAAGTCCAGAAAAAAGGTAAGGCGAAACAGGGTTACGAAGTGGTGAAGGGGGGAACACTGTTGTGGATTCCCGAAGAAACCCACGAAGTTAATAAGGATATTTCCTTGTTGTTAGTGGAAGATGGACAGTATGTAAATGCTGGGGACGAGGTAGTTAAAGATATTTTCTGCCAAAACAGTGGTGTGATCGAAGTCACCCAGAAAAATGATATTCTGCGGGAGGTGGTAATTAAGCCCGGTGAATTGCTGATGGTGGATGACCCGGAAGCCGTGATGCAGCGCCACGAAACCTTTGTCCAACCCGGTGAGGAATTCATGGGTCAAGTCGCTACAGAACTACGCTACATTGAGTACGTAGAATCTCCGGAAGGGCCAGCATTATTAAGTCGTCCCGTAGTTGAGTTCCCTGTACCGGACCATCCAGATGTACCTTCAACGACATCGGTTAGTCAGCAAACAGGGCGTTCAATCCAAATGCGTGCCGTACAACGTACTCCCTACAAGGATTCCGAACGGGTGAAATCTGTGGAAGGAGTAGAATTATTACGGACACAGTTGGTATTAGAAATCGACCAAGATAACGAACAGGAACATAGTAGCTCACCCCTAGCTGCGGACATCGAATTAATCGAAGATGATAATAATCCGGAAATTCAACGTTTGCAATTGGTGATTTTGGAATCCTTAGTAGTTCGCCGCGATATTGCCGCAGACGCAACCCAAGGAAGTACCCAGACAAACTTGGAAGTAGAAGATGGGCAAACGATTGCTCCCGGAGAAGTGGTAGCACGTACCCAAATTCTGGCGAAGGAAGGCGGTGTGGTGCGAGGTGTCCAAAAGGGAACGGAAACGGTGCGTCGTTGTCTGATTCTGCGGAAAACTGACATCACGGAAATTACCGTCAATAGTCAACCGAACTTGAAAGCGGGCGATTTAATTATTGCTGGTACAGAAGTGACCAAGGGTGTATATGCCGAAGAGTCAGGACAGGTGATTGGGGTTGAAAATGTCGGTGGAGGAAAGGGAGAAACGGGTTCAGAATTGGCCACCCAAGCCTATCGGGTGACAATTCGCTCTGGACGACCCTATCGTGTTAGCCCTGGGGCAATTTTACAAGTGGAAGATGGAGATTTAGTGCAACGGGGTGATAACTTGGTGTTGCTCGTGTTTGAGCGGGCTAAAACCGGGGACATTATTCAGGGTTTACCTCGAATTGAGGAGTTGTTGGAAGCTCGCAAACCCAAGGAAGCTTGTCTGTTAGCTAAACGGGCTGGGGAAGTTAAACTGGTTTATGGGGACAGTGACGAAGCCATAGGGATTAAAATTGTTGAGGATAATGGCGTTGTTACAGACTATAACCTCGGACCAGGACAAAACTTGGTAGTTTCTGATGGAGAAAGGGTAGAAGCGGGACAAGCTTTAACCGATGGACCTGCAAATCCCCACGAGATTTTGGAATTATTCTTTAATTTGGGTTCGGAAGATGGAGCCTATGCCTGTGCAAACTATGCACTACAAAAAGTCCAAACCTTCCTGGTGAACGAAGTACAGATGGTGTATCAATCCCAGGGGATTGATGTGGCGGATAAACATATTGAGGTGATTGTTCGCCAGATGACATCGAAGGTACGTGTGGATGATGGTGGTGATACAACAATGTTGCCGGGAGAGCTGGTCGAGTTGCGGCAAATCGAGCAGGTTAATGAAGCAATGGCGATTACTGGTGGTGCAAGGGCAGAATATACACCGGTGTTGTTAGGTATTACGAAAGCCTCATTGAATACGGATAGCTTTATTTCAGCTGCTTCGTTCCAAGAGACAACCAGGGTGTTAACTGAAGCTGCAATTGAGGGTAAATCTGACTGGTTACGTGGTTTGAAGGAAAACGTGATTATTGGACGTTTGATTCCTGCGGGTACTGGTTTTAATACCTATGAGGAACCGGGGATTGTGGATGATTACACGACTGATATTAATAGTAGTGTGTTGGATGAGGTGGATGATTCCTTAGATATGGTTTTGGATGATCGCACTGCTCGCAGCTACAATCTGGATTCGTCCTTGGGAATGGCTGATGGTACATTTGGAGGGTCTCGTCGTCCGGAACCGTCGATTTTGGATGATGATTTTATGATTCCTTCGGAAATCCGTGATTTGGATGATGACGATAGTTTCATGATGGAAATGGGTCAGGACATGGACGACGAGGATGATATGGATGATATGGATGATGAGGATGATATGGATGATTTTGATGATTAATGATTAGGTGATTAATTAATAGTAGAGACGTAGCGCTGCTACGTCTCTTTTTTTTGGGATGACAACGTGAATAAGTAGGTGGATGGTAAAAATTGTCGTTGGGATCAGGGAGTAAGGAGAGACGCGATATGTCGCGTCTTTACGGGAGTAAGGCTTTGATCCGAATGATTTACTGCGATTTTATGTTTAATTACACCTACCTACTTATAAAAATAATTTCCTATCAATTGAGAGGTGCATAAAAGAGTGCAAACAAACTTATATAACTGTATAGCCAATCCAAAAGGTTATAAAAATTACTTCGATAACTTGACTACAAGGAATTACAGATATGTTGAAGCTTGCGCAAAAATCCTTATTCATAAGTACCGTAGTTACTTTATCCCTGACAAATACAGTCTTTGCTCAAGTTCCTACACAGAGAAAATTTACTGTTGCCCAAGCATCTAATTTTACTTGCGCTCCCCATTTACGTACTTATGTTGTCAAATCCTTGAGTACAGGAGAGTTTGGTGGTGTACGCTGTGTAAAATTTATCTCCACAAAGCCCGGTTCTAATATTCCCAGATTAGCATGGTACGGGGAAGGTCGTTGGGGTGGCAATACCTATCGTCATGTCGGACATGGACTTATTCGAGGTTCCAAGATAGTTGGCTATGCTTCTGATATCAACGGTAACGGTGAAGATGCTAATGGTAATTTTCCCGGAAACCTAAATATTAAAATTATCAGCGGACATAAGATTCAAGTCACAGGTGCATGGGATGAAGAATGGAACTATACAGATACTGCTGTTAATTACACTCCTCTTTCTAGACCAACAAAATGTGGTGGTTATTTTGATGAATATCGGGTTTCCGACTTGGTTGGAAGTCGCAACGGTAGGGGTTTACGTTGTGTTTTGCGAGTTGGTGCGAGAAATATGACTTGGTTTGGTAATGGTGAATGGGAAGGTACTACCTATTCCCATTTAGGTACACGTTCTACAGGTGGTTATGGAGCTGCTGATATTTGTGCTGCACCTTTTGGTCCTACTTGTAACAACTTTTCTTTCGGTTCTTTAAAACTAACTACTGTTTCCGGTGGATTTAATGTTACTGGAGCTTGGAGTGAGAAGTGGCGAAAGTAAATTAGGGATGATTCTGTGGTGAAAGTTACTATAGGAATCGTACTTGAATCTTGCTAAGTATACTGAGAAACAAACATTTGTATGGTAAGCTTCTGGCCAATTTGGTTTTTCAGAAATCAAATAGGAGTCCTATAGCCCTGATTTGTCACTCTGGGAAACTAAAAATCAAACCCAATCTTCAAACTTCATACAGGAAGCAAATTAGAGCATTGATTTCCTCACAGAAAACTAAAAATTAGAAGTTTTTGAGCAAAAAGCTGATATAACAAGGCTTTACGACTCTTCTCTGGACGTAGTGATCAAATGAGGATTAACAACTAACAATCAAATAATTTTCTCTCAAAGATGCAGCTACTAGCTGCGTCTTTTTTTGCTGTTGCTGTACTTTTAATCTATGTCAAGTATTTTTGCAGTATGTCAGTTAAACTTGCTACAGAATGTGAACAGGGATTCATGTATCAATATCCACTAAGGGTTTTTCCCTGCTTCTACCGTCAGTGACAAATACAACCTCCATGAACATCAAAAGACGTTATTTGCTTTTATCCGGGGTCGTAGCAGTTCTCGTCGCATTTTCTGGATTACTGCTGAATCAAGAGATATTTTTAGCTCAAAGCCTATTTGCCCAAAGACCAGTTACCCTCACTGTGTCAGCAGCATCTGATTTGAATTACGTATTTAAAGACATCGGTGCTTTATGGGAGAAGGAAACAGGAAACAAAGTCACCTTTAACTTTGGTTCTACGGGACAACTCGCACAACAGATAGAAAGAGGTGCACCTGTAGATTTGTTTGCCGCAGCAAATAGATCTTTTATCATCGAAGACCTTGACAAAAAAGGATTAATAGTATCCAATACAAAAGCTTTGTATGGACGGGGGAGAATTACCCTGTGGACAAGGGAAGATAGTAAGCTAAATCCCAAGAACATTAGAGATTTGACTAGACCAGAATATAAAAGAATTGCGATCGCCAATCCCGATCATGCACCTTACGGGATAGCTGCGAGGGAAGCGTTGCAGTCGGTGAGTATGTGGGATACCATCAAACCGAAATTGGTTATGGGTGAGAATATTAGCCAAACAAAACAATATGCGGAAACAGGTAACGTTGATGTGGGAATTGTGGCTTTATCTTTGAGCGTTAACAGACCAGGAAAATGGGAGTTAATACCCGATAATTTACACAAACCGATTGATCAAATGTTGGCAGTGGTAAAAAGGAGTAAACATCAGCGACAAGCTCAGAACTTTGCTCGGTTTATTAATGGTTCAAAAGGTAGACCATTGATGAAAAAATACGGTTTTGTCTTACCTGGGGAGACAGTAAATTAATGGATTGGTTTCCCTATCTTTTATCGTTGCAAGTAACAGTAATGGCAACGGTGTTGCTGGTAATTTTGGGATTGGGACTGGCAATTTTTTTAGCTCGTGTCCGCTTTCCCGGAGAAATAATCATATCCACAATCCTCAACTTACCCCTAGTATTACCTCCCAGTGTTGTCGGTTTTTACCTGTTACTGGGTTTAGGTAGGGGAAGTCCTTTGCTGGAATGGTTTGGCATAGATATATTATTTACATGGCAAGCAGCCGCGATCGCATCTACAGT
>CALJJQ010000036.1 GCA_937973965.1 uncultured Calothrix sp.
GAATTGCACGTCAAATTAGGAATCTTCTCGCTGATAAATTTACGACTACTCCATCAGAAATTGTGAGTTACCAATCTAAGGAATTTTGTCCAATATAAAGGTAGTTTAGATTTTGGATTTTGAGGAACTCGATGAATCACATCAATGTAGTAGTCCATATGGTTCAAATAATCATGGATAAAATCACACCATGAACTTAAATTTCTCATGATTAAGGATAAAGCTTGAGTCGCTATTTAATTTTCTTTCTACTCCCTACTCCCTACCAACTTTAGGTATTTTTCAGAGATAGAGAATTAAATCCTACTCCCGATTCCTCTTCCCCACTCCCTTTCTTAAAACTACTATTTTCACTCCGAACTCAATTAAAACCACAATACAGGTAAAAGTATGAAAAAATTAATGTTTTACTGTCAACACATACTAGGAATGGGACATTTAGTCCGTAGTATGGAAATTGTTAGGGGATTGATACCGGAATTTCAAGTTTGCTTTATCAACGGTGGAGAAGTTATCCAGGAGTTTCCCCTACCTGATGGAGTGGAAGTAATTAATTTACCTGCAATTAAAACAGATGCAGAATTTAAAACTCTTCAGGTTGTTGATCAATCCCTAACTCTAGCAGAAGTCCAAGAAATTCGCAAAAATCAACTTTTGGAAATTTTCCATCGATTCCAACCAGATATCTTCATGATTGAACTATTTCCCTTTGGTCGAGGAAAGTTTAAGTTTGAATTAATTTCCCTTCTGGAACAAGCTAAACTTAGTAAAAAATCCGTCAAAATAGTTTGCAGCTTACGTGATATAGTTGTCACCAAAACCAATCGTATTGAATATGAAGAAAAAGTTTGTAAATTGATGAACAAGTACTTTGATTTACTCCTAATTCATGGTGACCCTAAATTCTATCCATTGCCAGAAACTTTTACCCGTTTACAAGACATCAAATGTCGAATAAACTATACTGGCTTTGTAGTCCAAAAACCGTCGCTTTATCCTACCCTAACTCCAGAAGATGAAGCTGTAATTACCTCAGAAAATCCCCTGATTTTAGTAAGTGTTGGTGGTGGAAGATTTGGTCATGAGTTAATTGATTGTATAGTCGAGTCAGCACCAATACTAGCAGAAAAAATCCCCCATCATATTCAAGTGTTCACAGGTCCATTCATCCCCCCAGAAAAATTATATAAATGGCAAAATATAACAGCAACCCAAAAAAATATCAGTGTTAGCCGCTACACGACAAATCTACTCAGTTACATGCAAAAAGCTGATTTATCAATTAGTATGTCTGGCTATAATACAACTTTAAATATCATGACCACAGGAGTGAAAGCCATGATATTACCCTTTACAGGAAACGATGACCAAGAACAGAAAATGCGTGCAGAAAAACTGGAAAAATTGGGTGTGGTAAAAATGATACAACCACAAGAACTACAACCAGAAATCTTGACTGACAAAATAGTTAACTATCTGCGACAGGAACATAACAGAATCAAATTTGATTTCAACGGTGTAGATAATACCACCTCAGCATTAAAAAGTCTTCTTCTTCAACCACAACTAGCTTAATTTAATTAACTTGATCAATCCTCTATTTTTTTGAATGTGAAAAGCGAGTAAAACCATGACTAAAAAAATCTGCATCACCACCCTAGAATATCCCCCCGATGTCGGTGGAGTTGGGGAATCTGTCAAACGGATTTCCAAAATGTTGACGGATGTTGGTTACGAAGTCCATGTAGCTGTATTTCGTTCTAAACAACGCTTGGTAGAGAAGAACACCTATAGACGTGCAAGTTGTAAAACCACTGTACAAGATAATATATATGTGCATCGGATTAAATCAGCAGCTCGTGACGAAGTGACGGAGGTGACGGATTTTTTAGCTGATGTTTATTTTCAATTAAAGTGTCTGCACCAAACCTACAAATTTGATCTATTCCATGCATTCTTTTTGGTGGAAACTGGTTATGTCACCACCATGTTAGCGAAAGAGAATGACATTCCCGTAATCAATAGTGTGCGTGGTTCTGACCTGCATAAACATATATTTAACCCGAAAAATTATGGTCAAATTGCTTGGATTTTAGAAAATTCAGCTTGGACAACTTTTGTGAGTCGGGATTTGCAACAACGCGCTCATGTTTTGGTTCCCAGCATAAAATATCAGTCTTCTGTGTTTTGGAATTCTATTGTTCCGATTGATTTTACCAGTCTTCCGAAACCAGCTTTAATTGATGAATTATCTGGTTTGATTATTGCTACTACAGGTAGATTCCGTGATAAAAAGGGGATTGAGTTTTTACTGGATGCTTGTAGTAAATTAAGTCGAGAAATTGATATAACCCTGTTGTTAGTCGGTGACTTCGTTGACAAGGAAAAAAATTATTGGCAACATGAATTACAGCAATGTACCTTGGGGGATAAACTCAAAATCACAGGTATTTTAAGTCGGGAAGAAGCACTAGCTTATTTACCCTACTTGGATATTTTTGCGATTCCTTCGTTAACAGATGGTTGTCCAAATGCATTGTTGGAAGCGATGTTAGCTGGTTGTGCAATCGTGGGAACAAATGTGGATGCGATTGGGGAAATAATTGAGGATAATATTAGTGGTTTGTTGGTGAATCCTGGTAGTAGTGCGGAATTAGCTGCTGCTTTTAAATATTTAGCTGACAAACCGGAATTGCGACACAAGCTAGGTGTTGCAGCACGGGAAAAAGCACTCTTGAAATTAACACCTGCAATTGAACAGGGAAATTGGTTGAATATTTATCAACGTGTTTTGATGTCTACTGATTCTTTGCTGACAAATCATCTGAGAATTGTGTAATTTGTGTAGCAATCATTTCTCAGAAATTCCTAAAACTTTCAATGATAGAGAGTGGGGAGTAGTAGGTAAATCAACCCATCACTCAAAGTTTATCACTCCCTTTCTCAAAGCACAGGTTTCGTCATTTTCACACAGGTTTGGTTTTGAGAATAAATTTATATATTCTCTTATCACACCATCTTAACAGTTGTTTGCTTGAAAACTTATCAATAATTATTGGTGATGAATCATGAATAAACCACAGGTAACTATTGTTGTGTCTCAACGGGAACGTTTCAGCTTTACTCGTGAATCTTTGGAAAGTATTTACCAACATACGACTGTACCTTTCAAGTTGATTTATGTAGATGGAAATTCTCCAATTAAGGTACAAAAATATTTAGAAGAACAGTCTCAAAAGAGAAACTTTCACTTAATTCGCAAGGATTATTATCTCTCCCCTAATCAAGCACGAAATTTAGCTATTCCCTTTGTCGATACGGAGTATTTGTTATTTGTCGATAATGATGTTTTAGTCAGTCCTAATTGGTTAGAATATTTGTTGCAGTGCGCAGAAGAAACCCATGCAACTGTGGTTTGTCCTTTGACTTGTATTGGTAAAAATTTTGGCGAAACGGTGCATTTAGCTGGTGGGGAAGCTCATATTGTTGAGCATGTTAAGGATGATGGTAGAATTAAACGGAAGGTGCATGAGAAGCATTATTTTGTGAACCGCAAGGTGGCAGAAATTCAACATGAATTAAAGCGACAAAAATGTGAGTTCGCGGAATTCCATTGTATGCTGGTGAGAACGGAGATTTTCCAAAAAATTGGATTGCTGGATGAGGGTTTACTCAGCACTCGTGAACATATTGATTTCTGTATGACGGTTAATAATGCGGGTGGTAGTTTTTATTGTGAACCTGCTTCTGTTGTCACCTATGTTCCTGGTTTAAAATGGGAATTACCTGAGTTAGAATTTTTTATGATACGGTGGAGCAATGCTTGGGAAATTGCAAGTTTAGAGCATTTTGCTAAGAAGTGGAATCTTGCAACAAAAGATAGGTATTTTGAGAAGCGCTATCAACGGATGGGACATCGAAGACATAAGGGTTTTTTGATTCCGTTTTTGCAGTTTATCACTTGGAATTGGAATCCTTTATGGTTACAAAAATGGGCGATTAATCTGGAGCGAAAAGTTAACAAGATAATTACCGATAAGTATGGGAAAAGCTTACCTCTACATTACAAATCATCGTTGACAAGTAATATTCATGAAAGGGAATTAGTTTCTAGTCGGTAGATTTTAGGTGGGTAGGTGACTTTCCTGGATCAGGACATTTAATTTGGGAATGTCTCCTACACAAGTTATGTCATGTCTGCTTAAAAATCTGTAAAAGCTTCACGCAACACATAAGGATTATCGGCTTATTTTTTTCATGGTTGTACTACCTAACTTGAGGTTATAGGGTATGGTCGGTGGAGCTTTTTAATTCATCATACATGAAATGACGGACGCACAAAACCTCATGTTAATTCATACTCTGATTTAGCAGTGTACACATTCCAAAGGATGACTAAAAAATGACCCGGATGACAACTGCTAACCTGATGATTCTTAACACTAATGATGAATCTTTATTGGTGACTGTTCGTCTTTCTATTATTAGGGGGCAAGGATGATTCTAGTTTCTTAGTTTGATTATACTAAACTAGATAAAAAATTGAAGCAGATTTTACGAATCTTAATCTACTCATACAAGTTTTGTTTGTTACTTGTCAACCCTGAAGTATAGCTGGGAATAGAAACTAGGAATATGAAAGAGAAAAAAGCAAAAAGTATTCAAAATGCTTTGCCAGTAATGATGAGGATTTGGCAGCGTTTTTCACCACAAATTAATCAGCAGAAAGGTATATTAGTTACTTCTTTTCTAGCTTTAGTCGCAGAGATATTTCTCCATCTTCTAGAACCGTGGCCATTGAAGTTTATTTTTGATTATATTCTTGTTCCTAACTTTAAAGAAAAAATCTCAGAATTTCCCTTATTTCAAGGATTAGACCCATTTAGTTTAGTTGCAGTTTTTGCAATCGCTTTAATTATAATTACTACCCTACGTGCTTGTGCAGCCTATTTTAGTGTCTATGGGATGTCCGTAGCTGCAAGTAATATTTTGACAGAAATTCGGGCAGAACTTTATAGCCATATCCAAAATCTTTCTCTTTCCTTTCATCACCGAGTTAAAAGTGGTGATTTAATTACCCGTGTCACTTCCGATATTTCTAAATTGCGGGAAGTGATCGTGATGGCTTTATTACCCTTAATTGCTAATTCCTGTACTATTTTTGGCATGATTATTGTCATGTTTTGGGTGCATTGGGAATTAGCGGTGTTTGCTGTGGCTATATTTCCCATATTCGTGTTCGCAACAGCACGGCTAACCCAACAAATTCGGGGGGTAGTCAAATCCCAACGTCAACGGGAAGGTTTATTAGCGGATGTGACAGCAGAATCGATTGGTGCAATTAAAGTTGTACAAGCGCTGTCCCTGCAATCGATGTTAGAAGATATTTTCGCGAACCAAAATCGTCAAAGTTTCCAGGAAAGTACCAATGCACAAAAATTAGCTGCGGGAATGGAAAGAATGGTGGAACTGTTGGTAGGGATTGCTACGGCTTTGGTATTGTGGAGAGGGGTGCATTTGGTTATGGGTAATCATATTACCCCTGGAGACTTGCTGGTGTTTGTGAATTACTTCCGAATAGCCTTTAAACCGATGCGCTTATTGGCCAAATATGTAGGACAAATTGCTAAAGCAACCGCATCCGGCGATCGCATTCTTGATATCCTGGATACTGTACCTGATATTCAGGACACCCGTTGGTCGCGGGAAGCTCCTAGTTTTCGTGGACACATCCAATTTCAAAATGTCAGTTTTGCCTATACACCGGAACAAAGTATCCTGAAAAACATTAATTTTACAGTGATGCCGGGTCAGCGTGTGGCTTTGGTAGGGGCTTCCGGAGGCGGAAAGTCTACTCTGACAAGTTTACTACTGCGCTTATATGACCCAACTAGTGGAGGTATTTTGATTGATGGGCATGATTTGCGGGAGTATAAATTACAATCCCTGCGTCGGCAAATTAGCGTAGTTTTACAGGAAAGCGTGTTGTTCGCTGCAAGTGTGAGAGATAACATTGCCTACGGGAATTTACATGCCTCCGATACTGAAATTGAAGCCGCAGCGAAATTGGCAAATGCCCATGATTTTATTGTACGATTGCCCCAGGGTTACGATACTATTTTAGGTGAACGGGGAGCGACCCTTTCCGGGGGACAAAGACAACGGATTGCGATCGCTCGTGCAGCAATTCGTCAGTCTCCAATTGTGATTTTAGATGAACCGACCACTGGACTAGACCAGGAAAACGAACATGTCGTCAATCAGGCTTTGGATAGATTGACGGAGGGAAAGACAACGTTTGTGGTATCCCATAACTTAAAAGCTGTCCAGGATGCAGATTTGATAGTTTATATCGAAGCTGGGGAAATTTTAGAACAGGGTACTCACAAACAATTAATGCGGTTAGGTGGTCGATATGCAGCGATGTATGCGTTGCAATCGGCTTTGGGAAGTGATAACAGGTCTGATACGTTGAGTTATATATCATAGCCCGAATTGCTCACAAATTCCTCAAACTCATGGGGAATAGTCCGTGAGGGGAGTAGGGAATAGACAGCCTTACCCTTGACTTGTGAGAAATGCAAAATAGGTAATTCTGGAGACATAGTATTGCTATGTCTCTATTGATTTTTTCATGTTATAAGTCGGGTTTTTCCAAAAATCTTGAAAGTGAAAAAGCCCGACTTACTTCTCAAGGGCTTTCAGTTAGACCTCCTTTTGACTCTTTTATTCGTCTGTCGATTTCTTCCATGGAAACGTCTTCCTGATGGGTCGCAATCCACCAACAATTCCCAGTTGGGTCTTTCACTCCCCCTGCTCTATCTCCATAGAATTCATCCTTTGGTTCCATAATTGAAGTCGCACCAGCTGCGATCGCACTCTCATAGGTTGCATCCGCATCCTCCACATACAGGTGAATCATACTTGGCATTCCCTGACAATCCTCCCTAGCTTCACCAATCATGATGAAGGAATCGCCAATTTTCACCTCTGCGTACATAATGCCACCATCGGGATGCATAACACGACAAGTTTCCTCGCCTGCAAATCCAGAACAAAGAAACTCGATTAGGCTTTCTGCTCCTTTGACAATGAGATAAGGTGTCGCAGTATGATATCCTGGTGGCACTGGTTGTATAGTAGCTATTTTTTCGTTTATTCATTAGAACAAATGTATTGTATAAATAGGGATTAAAATTGTCCACATAGTAAATAGGGCAAAATTTGCAGAAAATAATCGAATATAGAGTTTAAATAAATAATTGTATTTATATACTTGTTCGCACGGAATTTGATGGGGATTTATATAGAATCTGGAAATTGAAAGAGGTAGTGTTGCACCTTTCTAGAGTGGTTTAGGTTTCAATACAAAATGTAAACAATTACAATTCATGCCCAAATTTAGTAATCCCCCATCAAATTCCTACTATTCGACCACATTAATTTTGATGGGTGAGAATTAGGCTATGTAGTTGCGCTAACCTACAGTTATCTTTAACTGAACCGTATTGGTCTATATTGATCAAAATCAACTGAGCACCATGGCTTGTAAAAATTCTTGCCTGTCAAGTAAACTATTCACAGTTTACACAGCAACTAAGCATCTGCACCCATGACCGCTAACGATACAGAATACATCCGTCAAACTGAAGCTACCCGCGTCAAAGTACTCAGTGAAGCCTTACCCTATATTCAGCAATTTGCTGGTCGGACCGTGGTGGTTAAATATGGAGGAGCTGCGATGAAAGATAGCACCCTCAAAGACCAGGTAATTCGGGATATTGTCTTTCTTTCCTGTGTCGGATTGCGTCCGATTGTGGTTCATGGTGGGGGTCCGGAAATCAATAGTTGGTTGGATAAGCTGGGAATTGCTGCACAATTTAAAAACGGCTTACGGGTAACTGACGCACCCACGATGGATGTGGTGGAAATGGTGTTGGTGGGAAGGGTAAATAAGGAAATTGTCTCCCTCATTAATCAAGCTGGTGGTCAAGCGGTGGGGTTGTGTGGAAAAGATGGCAACCTGATTAAAGCACGTCCCCACGGTGAGGAAGGAATTGGTTTTGTCGGGGAGGTTTGTGGTGTGGATACCAAAATCCTTACCACCTTAGTGGAAAATGGTTATATCCCCATCGTTTCCAGCGTTGCAGCCGATGAACATGGTCAAGCTTACAATATTAATGCCGATATTGTCGCTGGTGAAATTGCCGCAGCTTTGGGTGCGGAAAAATTGATCCTGTTAACCGATACGCGGGGAATTCTCAAAGATTATCACAATCCGGAAACCCTGATTCCCAAAATTGATATCCCCCAAGCACGGAATTTAATTGCTACCGGAGTTGTCGCTGGGGGAATGATTCCCAAAGTCAATTGTTGTGTGCGATCGCTAGCTCAAGGTGTTCGCGCAGCGCATATCATCGATGGTCGTATTCCCCACGCTCTGTTGCTGGAAATTTTCACCGACGTGGGTATTGGGACTATGATTGTCGGTTCGGTTTTTTAAAACCTCCCTGGAAAATAGGCAGTCTACAGTAGAGACGACCCACCGGGTCGTCTCCGGGGAGTTAAGAGGGTAATCAACTCTACCGGGGGACAATAATTACCCGCGAATTACTCCGGAAGGGGATGCGGTGGTGCCATGAATCATTTATTAAGACTGGTTTGATAATCACCGTGGAATTACGGAAGTGGGGATGGATAAATAGGGGTCTAGTTCTCGTGAATTGACTTCTTTCTACTCTTCGATAGGGTTGGTGGATAGGTTGGTTTACATGGGGATAGGAATAAAAATGGCGTGTTGAATCCCCTGCGTAGTTGGGACTGGAAACTGTGGTGGAACGGAATTGAATTGAGGGGTGGAAATTGTAGTAAATTACACTGCTTCTTGTGTCTGTGGGAACGGTTTGAGTATAGCCACCGTGTTCAATGATAATCGTGGTTTGGGCAGAAGCTGGTGAGAAGGTAAATAAGCCAGCGATCGCACCAAGGGTAATTAAACCAGGTTGTAAGGTTTTCATGAATCTAGGCTGTGGATGGGGTTTTTATCAGTATCAATACTGAAGCAAAGGGGGAAAATTGCTTTTACTCTGTTTTTGCTGGTTTGTAAACTGAGGATTTTACGGAATTATTTACTTAAATATAAATATAGAAGGTTTATCTGCTGGGTAAAGCTAATTCACAAAAAATTTAAACTGGGGGATGGGAGGTAGGAGTCAGGAGGTGAGTTGTTAGTCAAATTACCAGAAATACCCTTGAATATGTCGATAGCATTCAGGAATTACGCACCCGTGACGAGAAATTAGGTGTTTGGGATTGCCACTTTGCCAGAAGTCGCTGTACGTCTACCTAATTACCCTACGGTCGATCTGCTACGCGTCTGTTGCGTAAGTCCTGGTATCGTCTCTACTCCCTGATTTAAAAACCTAACCGGATTTCCCCATGAGTAACGAAGGATTAGAAATTGCGACGAAATTTTACCAAAATGGTAAAACAGCCTTTGAATGTGGTAGATATCGCCAAGCAGTGGATGAATTGGAAAAAGCCGTGGCTTTGTTAGTGAAGAATACAAAATTCGGAGGTGAGGTACAAATTTGGCTCGCAACAGCCTATGAAGCATCGGGAAGAAACTCTGATGCGATCGCATTATGTGAACAATTGAAACGACATCCCCACGGGGAGGTGAATCAACAAGCAAAACGTTTACAATACATTTGGCAAGCTCCTAAGCTTCAACGTCCCCAGAAATGGATGACAAAAATCCCTGATTTTGCTGGTTTAGATGAAAATGATGGCACTGTCAAATTTTCCGCACACAAAGCGAAATCACCAATTTCCCAGTCAATCCAAGCACCAGAACCAGAGGATTTGACTTCAGTCAATGACCACGAAAACCGTTTTTTGATTTTGGCACTAATTGCGATCGCACTGATGGTTTTATATTGGGGTATGGGAAGTGGGTTGCGATTTCCCGAATTTTTTTCACAGGAAACGGTTAATATCCTCAATTGGATTTGAGATTACCCTGCGGTCGATCCGCTCACGTGGATTATAGTTTGATTTTTTCTCGCTGACTTACTTAAAACTCAGATATATGTAATTATAATCTCTCCCGTATCCTCTCTCCTATCTCCGATTAGAAATTCCCATGAGATTAACAAAAGTAGTAGTCCTGATAAAATTACTTTGGCAAAGTTTGATCCGTCGGCGTTTAGTTGTGTTGATAGCCGCGATCGCAATACTATTATCTGGTTGTGTTGAGTACGATATTGGTGTCAAATTTGACGGTGCAAACCGAGGTGCATTTGTGCAACATATTCGTCTAGGGGAAAAATTGACCAGCTTTAGCAGCGAACCAGTCTATGAATGGCTAAATAGTATCGAGCGTCGTACCCGTCAATTGGAAGGGAAAAGCCAAAGGATTTCTCAATCGGAATTAATCGCCACAATTCCTTTTAATAGTGGTCAAGAATTACAAACCAAATTTAATCAGTTTTTCCATCCCCAGGAAACTCTAAAAAATCAAAATCCCGAATCGGAGCAAGATTTACCGAAAATCGAATCGAATTTACTCCTATTTCAAAACAATTTTCTCTTGCTTGTCCGTAATCGATTAATTTATGATTTAGACTTGCGATCGCTAGCCTTAATCTCCAGTAACGGTAATACCCTCACCAATACCAGCGCCATCCTGGATTTAGACTTTAGCCTGAAAACCCCCTGGGGAGCGAAAAATATCCCCAGCAACGAAAATGCGATCGCTCCAGAACAAAACGGGAAAAAATTAGTTTGGCATCTTGTTCCCGGTACCCTCAACCATATTGAAGTCGTATTTTGGCTTCCCAATGGCTTAGGTATCGGCGGATTATTCATCCTAATTTTCGTCGCAACTGGCTATTATTTACGCTACTACTACCTACCCAATCCCTTCCTGCAAGACACCCAAACTGATACCACTCCCCAAACTACCACTGCTGTGATTGAATAACTACTGAGCAGGACATTCCACCGACTGACCTTGAACAATGTAGTTAGTATTAGTAATTTTAATCCGATTGCGTCTACCAACATTAGTCGCAGTAATCGTATTATTTGTCACATTTCCCTGGGTTTGATTAGTCGAATTCGGGGATTGACAAAGTATTTTTTTTGCCCGTCTTTGTGATTGAATTACATAGGTTCGATTGATAATACGGATGCGATTTCCCTTACCAACATTAGTCGCATTAATATTATTAGTGCCGGAATTTCCTTGGGTTTGATTTTCAGCGAAAACTGGGGATGTAATCATAGTTATGGCAGTAATTAAACCCAGAGCTAAATATCGATTGAACATTTTTATATCCCTTTATCTATTCATCAGTTAATTGTGTAAAAACAGAACCTTTCTGTTTGATAATTTGAGCTACAAACTGATTCAGGGTAATTCCAGATACTTAAAATCACTAATTTGAAAGTGAGTCGGGAGTGGAGAGTAGGGAGTCAAGGAAAAACCACTTTCATCGGTTAGTCAGATGGGAAATAGTACTCGACCACATGAATACAACGTGAGTACTCCTTCGCAGAGAGCTATCTACGATGAGTTATAAACCCGGATTTCTCACAAGTAACTTAGTAACTTACTTGAGTGACAGATCAATTATCCTTCTACTCCCTGTAAGTTTGAGGAATTTGTGAGAAATACAGGACAAAGCCTGAAACTCTTGTCCAGCATCATTCGTCGGAAGTAGAAGTTTCTAAAAACCTCCTAGTGGTCTGTACCATTAATTCCCTTTTCCTGTATCCTAGATTCTGATAACCGTATTCTAACTATCCGCATCTCATGGGTTACTACATCGCACCTCGTTTTCTCGATAAACTGGCTGTTCATATTACGAAAAACTTTTTAAATATACCCGGTGTGCGTGTTCCTTTGATTTTAGGTATCCACGGACGCAAAGGTGAAGGAAAATCCTTCCAATGCGAACTGGTATTTGAACGGATGGGGGTTGAATGTACCTTAATTTCCGGGGGTGAATTGGAAAGTCCCGATGCTGGAGACCCTGCGCGATTGATTCGTCTGCGTTATCGGGAAACTGCGGAGTTAATTAAAGTACGTGGTAAAATGTGTGTACTGATGATTAATGATATTGATGCAGGTGCGGGAAGATTTGATGAAGGAACCCAGTATACAGTAAATACCCAGTTGGTAAATGCCACCCTGATGAATATCGCCGATAATCCGACCGACGTGCAATTACCTGGTAGCTACGATGCCAATCCTATCCGTCGCGTTCCCATTATCGTCACAGGTAACGATTTTTCCACCCTCTATGCACCTTTGATTCGGGATGGACGGATGGAAAAATTCTATTGGCAACCGAACCGGGATGATAAAGTGGGGATTGTGGAGGGGATTTTTGCTGAAGATGGTTTATCACGACGGGAAGTTGAACAATTTGTTGATACCTTCCTAGACCAATCCATTGACTTTTTTAGTGCTTTGCGATCGCGGATTTACGATGAACAAATTCGCCAGTTTATCTACGATATCGGTTTGGAAAATGTCTCCCAACGGATTGTCAACAGTACCGAAGCACCACCCCAATTTAGAAAACCTGATTTTAGTTTGTCCCATCTCATCGAAATGGGTAACTTGATGGTAAGTGAACAAAAACGGGTTAGCGAATCCAATCTGGTTGATGCATACAATCGCGGTTTATATTCCCGCAAACCAAATAACTCCCCAGCAACACCCAATTCCCCAGAAAATACAACGGTATACCAGATTAACTACGCTAACCAACCATCCCCAGGAAACGGGAAAAAACCAATTAACCCAGAAGTGCGATCGCAAATTGAGCAAATTTTTGCCCAGGGTTATAAAATTGGCATTGAACACGCGGATTCCCGTCGCTTCCATACCGGTGCTTGGCATAGTTGTCAAACTGGTAATATTACTAGTCCCAATGAAGCGATTAATACCCTTGAATCCTGTTTGGCTGATTATGCAGACGAATATGTGCGTTTAGTGGGAATTGACCCGAAAGCTAAACGTCGTGTGATGGAAACGATTATTCAGCGACCCCATTAGAGATTCCATGGGTTCACGGTTGACTGTTAAGCGAACAGACAATCAAAAATCTGATTCGGTATTTGGAAGTATTTCAATCCTTTTGCCAAAACCTCTGAAGCTATTTACTGGCTAAAATTAACCTGCGATCGCTCCTTTGATTCCGTCTTTGAGATGAATTCCCTTGATTAACCGAATTTGGCAAAAAAATAACAGTGGTATAGAGCAACTTCATCTATCTCTGTGAACCAATGATTTTAAAAGTTAAGGTTTAAAGTAACCTCATCCACTAGTTGAGAACAAAGTCAATAACTGACTGATTCCAGGTTTAATGATTTTATTTTCAACATCCTAGGAGGTTTTTAAAAACTTCTATTTCCTACGAATGATACTGGACAACAGTTTCAGCCTTTATAACTCATCGAAATCACGTTATTTTAGTTCCAGAAAGTGCTTTCCCAATAGGTGCATACAAGCTCAAAAACCCTGCATATGCAGTTTTTTGAAGCTAATCAAAAGTGGAATTATCGGGTTCAAACTACTCTCCACTCCCTATTGCCTATTCCCTACCCTTACAAAAAGACTTTTCCCGCAGACCCGATTTACAAGGGAGCAAAATTCTAAGCCGACATCACCCTGGGTGCAACCAACTGATTTGCACCTTGGTCAAAACGAATCGTCACAGCTGCCCAATCTTTTAAATCTGGTGCTAACTTCACCAACTTTCGCAAAATATCATCATTCACCCACAATACCAATGGGAAAGAAAACCGCTTACGAAACTCATCCCGCATCAGATTCGTAGAGATAATCAATTGATTAATATCCTTGACCGTTTCCAAACCCTTCACCATCACCGCTTCCGGTTTTTTCCTTCCCAAGCTCTTTTCAATCACCATTAACAAATTTCTGGTTGTAGATGGTACATTGACATCATCGATTTGCGCCGAAATTATTTCCTTCACCAGACTAAAAATATGATCGCGATCACCGGGAGAATTGCAACAGGCCAGCACCAACGAAAAGTCTCCAGGATTACCCGTAATTGCCCGCGAGAGGATGCGGAAGGCGACTGTAGAAGTAGCAGTTGATTTCGCTACACTTACGCTTGCTTGGGGATCGATGATGCTAATCATGATAATAAGCTTTCCAAACTAATTATAGATGAACCCTGTAGACCCGCTCCACGCGGCTTTTTCCAGAGGTAAATATTGGCTGAAGCAATTTTATAGATTATAGATATTGTTTATATTTTTCCGGATGAGTCAATCTTATTCCCGATATGCCAACCCAGGGTGGGGTGTCACACCCCACATCAACCTATACCAAAAAATACTGATATACTTCAGTACTATCCGCATGGTTACTTACGTGTATTAGTTAACAAGCCTCCTATCTTCCCAGAGTATGTATAGTGATTGTGGTATATTTAATTACTTTAATTGCCGGACTTAAACAGATTACCACCAATCAAAGCTAAAATCATTGCACCGAAAGCGAGACGATACCAAACGAAAACCCAATTTGTATTACGCTGGAGGAAGCGAAGTAGCCAAGCAATGGAAAGGTAGGAGAAGATAAATGTGGAAATAATCCCCACCATCAAAGGCACAAATATATCCCCCTTAAGAGCAACATCCTTAGCTTGAACTAAAGTCGCAATTGTCAAGGTCGGTAAACCAAGTAAGAAGGAAAATCTCGCAGCAGTTTGACGTTCCAACCCCATAAATAAAGCGGTGGTCATTGTGGAACCGGAACGAGAAGCACCGGGGAACAAAGCAATCATTTGTCCTAAACCGACTATAATCCCATCTTTGATTTCTAACTCATCAAAACCCCGCTTACGTTGACCGAATTTCTCCGCTAAACCCAGCAAAATTGCCATGACGATAGCAACGATGGCAATCATCATCGGACTTTCTAAGTCCACTTTCAAAATTTTAAATATCAAACCACCCAATAAAGCAGGAATTGCTCCAATTCCAATCCCCAAAAATATTTTCCACTCCTCACGCTGCCAATCTTTCGCCATAAAAGCAGCATAGGCACCACTAAAAATTGTTTGTAAATCCTTCCAAAAATAAATAATTACCGCAATTACACTACCAAATTGAATCGCGTCAATGGATTCTTTCGGCCAATTTTGACCCCAACCCAGAATGTCGCGAAAAATAATTAAATGCGCAGTACTGCTAATAGGTAAGAACTCGGTAATTCCTTGAACTAGACCTAAAATAAAGGCTTGAATAAATGATTCCATCTGTCAATATTTCCTTGCGAGGGTTTTCGATACTAGGTTTGAGATAACGTTTATCTGTATCGTCGCACCGTACTTGTTATGCCAAATTCACAGCCTGGAGAAGGGTATAGGGAATAGTCTACATGTACCGCTCTAACACCAAAAACCAATGAATGGAAGCAGTTAGTTTTTTCCCTACAGCCTCTTGTCTTGTCGCTTGTGTGTCTACGCTTTCAAGTCAGAGGAAAAGGGTGATCATCAACCATTGTCTCTGGAGAATAAATATGATTTCCTAGAATTCACAAGCCTTTCAGGATTGTCTCCAATCGATTTAGCATATTCAGTGAGAATATTATAGTTAAGTAAACATTCCCTACACTTTGAAACAAGTGATCCATAGGTGTTGAGTAACAGGTTGATTTTCCTACTACTCCCGTCATGGACTGTTCCCTACTCCCTAAAAGTTTTAGGAGTTTGCTCCAAATCCGGGATTCAAGTATTTGATGCTCTGCACCGGATAATCCGTTGATGTTAGGTATTTTTGTATATTTTTTGACTAATTGTCCGGAGAAAAAGAACTAGTTGATACATTCAAGTAAAATTAAAAAACAGAAGACGCTGACTATGTTCTTACACAGCCAGAATTAAGTCAATCTAATTACGGTGTAATTACGGTAAATTCTTCACGAAAGAAAGACAAAGGCGAATCCATATTATTGCCAAAGAATACCGAAAACCCGTGGAAATCAGCAACATAGTTGTGATTGTCGTGTTTGTTTTCGGCACCAGGAAAATCCAAAATCGAGAATTTGTTTACCCAGAAAGTCACCAGGTCTTTGGCGATCGCTTGACCTCCTTCCTGATAACAAGCAGACTCCCATGTCCTTGGGACACAACCACTTCCCACTCCCTACTCATTCGTGACAAGTTAAGGTGAAATTAGTTTTGTCAACTCGTAATTATCCTTAAAAGTGAGGTGAAGGAGAGGTAGTAAATTCTACTTTACACTGAGTTTTCCGCGCCAGAATCAATCATGCATTGAAAATTTAGTGATCGCATCCTTCAAAATCATGTTTATTTATCCAGATTTTGACAAGATTTTGAGCATTATTACTTATTGACAAAGGGCCAATGAGATTAACTTGTTAGCAATGCTCCCTACTCACTAATCCCCACTCTCTCTGCCTCAAAGGAGCAGTAATCAAAAACTAAAGGTAGTCCGTAATGCACCAATTACCACATCTTTGTTATTGCTGTTATGGTCGGGTGCAGTTAACCAAATAATTCCCGGAGTAATTGCAATATTATCGTTGACCTGATACTGATAAAAAGCCTCAATATGGTAGGAAGTATCCCGATCCTTCGCGATTTCATTAATACTGGAATTAGTCACCTTTGGCTCCATCCCCACAATAATCCCTGCTAAATTACCTTTTTTACCTAAGTCAGGGAAACCCAAGGTAACAGCCCAATTCCAAATATCCACACTACCTCGATCGATACTACCACCAGCCGTAGATAGGTTGCGAGCATTTGTATAACCAGCCCAACCACCAATAACAAACCTTTCACCTAACCCAATGGATGCCTGTATCCCGTAGGAATTACTACTAAAAGGTGTATCCACCCCCAAACTATCATTCAAAAAGGATTTCGGATTCGCGAAACTACTACCCGTCCCCAACTCCTGATTATAAGCATTAATATAGGTCAAACCCACCGCGATCGCGTCACTGGGTTTAAATGTTAATTGGGCTAAGGCTCCATATCCTCCATCAAACAAACCATTTTTGCGATTAGGATTATTAGCATCGCTAGCCAAATATGCCAAACTCAAAGCCAATTTATCCCCAAAATTCTGAGTAATCCCCAAACCTGCTCCATCCATCTTGTAATAAATCGGATTGCGTGTCCCAAAGGTGGAAATTGCACCCGAACCCCCATCCCCATCAAACAAATTAATCGTTTCGGTGACATCATCTGCAGCACCGGCATTGGCGATCGCAATCACTTCCGTACTCCGACCAAGGGGAAATTTGTACCACAGTGCATCTAATTCGGCATTCAAGTTACCAGTTTCCCCAGCAAAAAATAAACTTCCTTCCGGTGTACCAATTTCTGGTCCCAGAATACTATTTCCCTGAATCCGGGTAAATAGGGTGTCCTTTCCAGTAAAACTAGTGACTAATTCCACCCGCGCTCTGGCTCCCAAGGTGACGTTATTATCTTTGACATTCACATCATTAACCGTTTCACCCCCAGCAACTCCAGAAACTACCATCACTACTTCCCCCTGAAGTTTTGTCGTGGTGGAAAACTGATTCGCTTCCAATTGGGCTGTTTTCGCTTCCAAACGGTCTACACGTCCTCGCAATGTCGCTAATTCAGCGCTAAATTCATCCTGTAAGCGCTGCAAAGTTACTAAATCTTTCTTAGTCACCAAATCTTGACTAGCCACCCGAATTAACTCATTCACCCTTTCTAAACAAGCATTTAACCCGGCGGCAAACTCATACCGAGTCATAGCTCGGTTTCCCCGATAGGTTCCATTGGGATATCCAGCAATACAACCATATCTTTCCACCAGGGATTGCAATGCCTGGAATGCCCAATCGGTGGGCTGAACGTCTGATAACTGGGATACGGATGTCACCTGGGCTAGGGAGAAACGACCCGACGGGTTTTCCGTATTTTCTTGAGTTTTGCTTGTGTCCAGTTGATCGGTCGGACTAGGTTGTTGGTGAAGTGGTTCCTGGGCAATATTTTGCTCTGCCGATGCTGTCCCCACAAAGCCACCCAGAGCAATAATTAGACTAATAAGTAAATATTTGTTCCAGTTCAACATTGTTCGCTCCTCACAGCATTTTGGATTACCGTAGAGACAACCCGTTGGGTCGCCTCTACTATGGGTTTTGGATTGAAATGGAGACAGGACGATTTGATGGATATACTCCTCTTCCATCGCTCCATGCTCCACGTGGAAGCAGAATCAGCTAGGCTCCTACCTCGTGAATGCTTCCCCCTTCCACTCCTCATTTACAAGCTAGTCTGTAGTTAAGTCCTGCGTTAACCAAAAGTTATCTTGAGATTAATTGGTAGGTATTTTCAAGTAACGGTGATACATTTACAGCAATTGTTACAAAAAGTTTCAGTTTTATTGTTGTCAATTTAGGAATGGGTTATATTTTCTCCCATAAGGTTTTGCCCACTTTTATTTTCCTTTTTATGATAATGGTTATTATTATCAAACAAAAAAGTCTTAATTTTGTCAACCAGCAATAGCTGTGATGCTTCACTGGTAAGCTTTTCAAGTAACAGGTATTTGATTTTTGTGCAAAGACTGAAAAGTATAAATAACCACGTTAGACTGTTTTGTTGGAAAAACGAAATGACATTTTTTTTAACCACCTCAGTAATTGCTGACTTACTCAATGAGAACAGTAGCAAATTAAAGTAAAAAGTAATTAACTTACTGGTAGTGAAGGGGGAGAGTTTTTTGCTTATCTAGTAAGGGTTTAAGACGTTAATTCCCAAGATTTTAGTTATATACGTAATTTATAAATAGCTACAATGTATACTCACACTGCCTAAAGTAGATAATTGTCGCGACTGTGTTCAAACTCAAGGGTGATCGCCATCATTAAATTTAAATTTTGGGCCTTGCGATCGCCTTTTGGAGTCAGGAAGTAATTCTGTATGCAATAGGTGATAAGCGAATATTGTTTGAAATAGCAACCTGTGACCGGGACTTTCTCACTATCTTGTTAATCTACGTATTTCAATCCCTAATAGGGATTATTTGGAATAGTAACTAACCTCTGGTTCTAGAGCGATCGCAGGACTGGTTACGATGCGCCGATCAACACTACTCCCTACTCCCACTTTATATAAGTTTTAATTATATTAATCATATGCAAAAAAGATGAGAGTAAATGCTCATTTTCTGAAAGTAATCATGTATATTTGTAAATAAGGGAAAACAAAACCCTGAATTATTTCATTCAATCATTAATTAACTGCACTCATAAAATCATGACCACAACCTTACAACGTCGCGAAAGCGCAAACGTATGGGAACGGTTCTGCGAGTGGATCACCAGCACCGATAACCGGCTATACATCGGCTGGTTTGGCGTATTGATGATTCCGACCCTGTTAGCAGCAACCACCTGCTTCATCATCGCCTTCATCGCAGCACCCCCAGTAGACATCGACGGAATCCGCGAACCAGTAGCAGGTTCCTTAATCTACGGAAACAACATCATCTCTGGAGCAGTAGTACCCTCCTCCAACGCAATCGGACTCCACTTCTACCCCATCTGGGAAGCAGCATCCTTAGATGAGTGGTTATACAACGGTGGTCCATACCAATTAGTAATCTTCCACTTCCTAATTGGATGCTTCTGCTACCTAGGTCGTCAGTGGGAATTATCCTACCGCTTAGGAATGCGTCCTTGGATCTGCGTAGCTTACTCAGCACCTTTAGCGTCAGCAACCGCAGTATTCTTGATTTACCCCATTGGACAAGGTTCCTTCTCCGACGGAATGCCCTTGGGAATCTCAGGAACCTTCAACTTCATGTTGGTATTCCAAGCAGAACACAACATTCTGATGCACCCGTTCCATCAACTGGGAGTAGCAGCAGTATTTGGTGGCAGCTTGTTCTGTGCAATGCACGGAAGCTTGGTGACATCTTCCTTAGTACGTGAGACAACCGAAAACGAGAGCCAAAACTACGGTTACAAATTCGGCCAAGAGGAAGAAACCTACAACATCGTAGCAGCACATGGATACTTTGGTCGTTTGATTTTCCAATACGCATCCTTCAACAACAGCCGTGCATTGCACTTCTTCTTAGCAGCATGGCCAGTAGTGGGAATTTGGTTCACCGCATTGGGAATCAGCACAATGGCATTCAACTTGAACGGATTCAACTTCAACCAGTCGGTGATTGATAGCCAAGGTCGTGTAATCAACACTTGGGCAGACATCATCAACCGTGCGAACTTGGGTATGGAAGTAATGCACGAGCGTAATGCTCACAACTTCCCCCTCGACTTGGCTGCTGGTGAAGCTGCACCTGTTGCATTGACAGCACCTGCAATCAACGGTTAATT
>CALJJQ010000037.1 GCA_937973965.1 uncultured Calothrix sp.
CCAGTTGCGACGGTGAGAAAGGAAGCTGTTACAGCTTTAGGATATCGTCCTGACTTGCGGGATAGTTATCATCTTTGTCAACATCTCCAACCTCTTTTATTTGACCTCAATTTAGATGTTTGTTGTGCTGCGGCGATCGCTTGCGGAAGAATGGGTTGTGATACTGCTAATCAGTATCTGTACCATGTATTTGCTTCTGAGCATACACCGCAACGACTAAAATTAGAAATAATTCGCGCCCTATCCTGGTCAGGGATCATCAGTGGAGTAGCATACTTGGAAAAAATCCTCCACAACTGTTGGGAAATAATCCTATGTCAAGAAATTATTACCTGTTTAGGACGCATTTCCCACCCTTCCCTACAAATTAAAGCCACAGAAATCCTCCAGGAAATGTTGCAAAAACCACACCCATCCATCCACAATACAGAAATTAGGTGGGCGATCGCTTTTAGTTTAGGACAACTCGCTCAAACCAGCGCCATCGATGCAGTGACAAAGCTTTTAGAAGACAAAGAAGAAGTTGTGCGCATTCATGCGATCGCCGCGTTGAAACGTCTTGCTCCCAAAATCGCATCACAAAATTGATCCTACGTAGAGACGCGATATATCGCGTCTCTACGCAACGTCCTATTTTCAATTCATATTTGGATTCAGCAACGCCTTATTTTTTGTCAATCCATAACCATGCTGTATTGGGAAAAAATTCTCCGGATACAGACATCAACTACTTTGTATTCGCGAGTTTGACATTTTTAGCCAAACCAATAACCTGAAGTAACTGAATCGTCATCCAAGTCATATCAAATTCCCACCACTGCAAACCATGACGGGCAGAATACTGATAGGCGTGGTGATTATTGTGCCAACCTTCACCAAAAACTAAAAGAGCCACCCACCAGCAATTTGTGGAATTATCTTGAGATTCATGGGATTGATAACCAAACTTATGGGTAGCACTATTTACCAGCCAAGTGCAGTGCCAGACAAAAACAATCCGGAAAAAGATACCCCAAACGACAAAAGACCAACCACCCAACCAAAGTAGGAAAAATCCGAGGGCGAATTGTAGGGGAATAAAATATTTTTCCAAAAACTGATAAACTGGGTCGTCAGCGATATCTTTGGTGAAACGTGGTAGGTCAGCTTGATCATCCCGAAAGAAAAATAACCAACCCATGTGACTCCACCAAAAACCCTTATTGGAATCGTGGGGGTCATCGGCTTTATCGGAATGGAGATGGTGAATCCGATGTGTTCCCACCCATTCAATGGGTCCTCCTTGGACTGCTAAGGTACCACAAAAAGCCAGAAAGTATTCTAGCCATTTCGGGGTTTGGAAACTGCGATGGGTAATTAGGCGATGGAAACCGAGGGTAATTCCCAGTCCACCGGTAAACCAGTAAAGGAAAACAGCGACTCCAACTGCTTTCCAACTAAAGAAGGCGGGAACGAGCGCTAGTAAGGCTCCTAAATGTACCGCAGCGAAGAAGAGGGTATTAACCCAGTTAATTTGGCGTTTGGTTGATGTAGCAATTGTCATGCAAAAACCTGAATGTGATTAGGGAATTCGCCTTCTGCGCAATCTCTAAAATCCGCAAAATTACGTTTTTTTATTAAGAGGGACTAAATGAACAGCTTGGAACAGCTGCGGCAAGCAGAACAGGCACTGTTACCGATTTTTTCTGGTATTGACGCACAGGTCAAGCAAAATTTGCAAAGAGTTTTGCGAGCCTTCCAAAATCATCGTGTGGGGGCACATCATTTTGCTAGTGTTAGCGGATATGGCCATGATGATTTAGGACGGGAAACCCTTGATCGAGTTTTTGCTTCTGTTATGGGGTCAGAAGCCGCAATTGTCCGTGTTCAGTTTGTTTCCGGAACCCACGCGATCGCATGTGCCTTGTATGGGGTTCTACGACCTGGCGATGAAATGCTCGCGGTGGTTGGCGCACCCTACGACACCCTGGAGGAGGTAATCGGCACACGGGGTAGTGGGCAAGGTTCCCTTATTGAGTTTGGCATAAGTTACCGCCAATTGGACTTGACCCCATCGGGAAATGTGGACTGGGATACTTTAGAATCAGCGATTAAACCCGAAACTCGATTGGTGCTAATTCAGCGTTCCTGCGGTTATGCATGGCGTTCCAGCCTATCCATAGCGGAAATTGAAAAAATTATTAAAATTGTTAAACGCCAAAATCCAGACACGGTTTGTTTTGTAGATAACTGTTACGGGGAATTTATTGAGACCCAGGAACCAACCCATGTAGGTGCGGATTTAATGGCGGGTTCCCTGATTAAAAATCCTGGGGGTACAATTGTGACGGCGGGGGGATACATCGCTGGTAGAGCGGATTTAGTTGAACAAGCAGCCTGTCGCTTAACAGCACCCGGAATTGGTAGCTATGGAGGAGCCACCTTTGACCAACATCGTTTACTCTATCAAGGATTATTTTTAGCACCACAAATGGTGGGTGAGGCAATGAAGGGAACCCATTTAACAGGATATGTATTCGATAGGTTAGGATATCCAGTTAACCCCCCACCCTT
Organism: uncultured Calothrix sp.; assembly: GCA_937973965.1. Taxonomy (GTDB): domain Bacteria; phylum Cyanobacteriota; class Cyanobacteriia; order Cyanobacteriales; family Nostocaceae; genus NIES-3974. The sequence continues at coordinate 2,554 of CALJJQ010000037.1, forward strand.
AGCACCACGACGGGATGTCATTCAAGCAATTAAACTGGGTTCCCCCGAAAAATTAATAGCCTTCTGTAAAGCCATCCAACAGAACTCTCCCATTGGTTCCTACCTCGACCCCATCCCCGATGAAATGCCGGGGTACGAGAGCCTTGTAGTCATGGCTGGTGGCACATTCATCGAAGGGAGTACCCTAGAGTTTTCCGCCGATGGTCCATTACGGGAACCCTACATAGTTTACTGTCAAGGGGGAACCCACTGGACCCATATTGCGATCGCTCTGGAATCGGCGATTGAGGCTATACTCAAAATTAATTCGTAATTCGTAATAGCCTACGGGAAGGCTTTGTTTACGTAATTAATTGGGAATTAGGTACTATCTGTTTCCCAATCTCTGATAACGCCTAACGGAGAAGGTTGTGCCTACGTAGAATAATCCAAAATCCGTCTTGGAAAGTTTGGTGGAAGAATAAATCTCCCACCAACTTTCCGCAAAATCTAAAATCTCAAATCTGAATAAGAACGGAAAATCGACCAATGACGGTCAGAACTTCGATCAATTTTTACTCCTGTTAACCCTACAGATTCAATAATTTCTCTAACTTCATTCAAGGTTAAAGCTGCATGTAGGGAATCGCGGAATAATTTTGCCTGATGGGGGTCGTATTCCTGACCAATACTATTCACAAGTTGATTAACGGTTTCCCTGTCCCCAGGTCGAAATAAATCCCGTATCAAAAGTCCTCCATTTGGCTTAACTACACGTTTAACCTGCTCAAAAAATAATTTTGGTTCTGGTAAATGATGCACCAAGCTGTTAGATATAACTAAATCAAAATAACCATCTGGGTAGGGTAAATTTTTGGCATCGGCCAATTCTAAGCTAATTTGGGCTGTTAAACCCTCTTTGAACACGTGTTGTCTTGCGATCGCTAACATTGTTTCCGCCATATCAATGGCAATTATTCGCCATTGAGGACGACTTTGTGCCATCATCACCGGAATTCGACCTGGACCCGTACCAATATCTAATACTAAAGCCACATCTAGATCACATTGCGCGATCGCCTCATCCACAAAAGCCTGATTTACCTTCGTAAAATCCATCTTGTCATAAGCTAGCGATTCTTCCAGGCTATCCATCACTTCCGGCTCTAAAATACGCTCCATTTCCACTTCCCAAGCATTTTAATTATGAATACAGGATACAACTGGAAAAGCGATTTTGAATCAGTCCTGAAAACTATAATCACACACCTAATTCACCTGAAATCCTCTGTAAGTGATTAGTACTTGACCACACTAATTTTCATAGTTGAGGAAAGGCTAGTAGTAGCGCTTTGCCTTTATATCAAAGCTTTTTCGGAGCTAGAAACTAAGAACCCCTCATAACCTGTGTGGTAGATATTTACACTTACACCTATTGAAAAATCTCATAATTACTACGTAAGTAATCCTGTCTCGCAAAATAAAAAAAATCAATAAAGCATCAGTAATTATAGCTAATTTGTTGATCTGGAAAAAATATTTCTCACCATCAATGATTCTCAAATAACTTGGTTTTTGTATAGCAGACTCAACAGTATTTAAAATTTGAGTATAATTTTATTCCATCTCTAGGAAAATCAGATATCCTATGGCAATAATAGAAATAATTCAGATGAGTGTCAGGGAGAAGTAAATGTGGATAGGCAGGGTCGTTATAACTCAAAGAATACTGTTCCCTTGCAAATGCCGACAACCTATATCAAAGCGAGGAAACACGGCACAATCGAAAGTGATTTAGAAAACGGTACAACACCAGAAATGATGATTCCGCCAGAAGAAGACCAAGGTTCTGATGCCACCCAACTCCTACGTCAAGGCATAGAATATCAACAGTCTGGAGATTTTGTCGCCGCACTGCAATCATTACAGCAATCCTTAGCTCTATTCCAAGCATTTGGTAATACCCAAAGACAGGCACAAACCCTATCTTGTTTGGCTTTAGTGGCCTATAACTCCGGTGATTACAAAAGCGCTATTTCCTATTCACAGCAATGTTTAACAATTAGCAACCAGTCAACGGATTTACGTTTACAGTTACAAGCCCTTTCCCATATTGGCAATTCCTATCGGCATTTAGGAGAACACGAAAAGGGAATAGAATTTTTAAAAAAATGTCTAGAAATCGCTCAACAACACCAGGATATCCGTTCTCAAGTCGCGGCACTAAATAATTTAGGACTTGTTTATAAATCGTTGGGTGATTTAGCAACAGGAATCAAATATCAAGAACAAAGTCTAGAATTAGTACGCCAACTACAAGACCATTGGGGAGAAGAACAAGTACTGAAAAACCTTGGCAATGCCTGGTACACCCTAGGTAATTATCCCCAGGCGATTTCATATTACGATGAATGTATCAAAATATCCTATCAATTAAAAAATTACCGTGGTGTAATTCAAGTATTAAAAAATTTAGGTAATGCTTCCTACGCTATAGGGGATTATCCACAGGCAATCAAGTACTATTCTGAAAGACTAGAAGTCGGTCAAAAAATCCATGATAAGCGCTGTCAAGAGCAGTCCCTAGGTAGTCTAGGAGTCACTTGCGAAGCACTTGGAGACCATGCTCAAGCGATTCAATATTATGAACAGCGTCTAGAGATTCTCAATCAACTCAATGACCGTCGTAGTCGAGAACAAGTAATCATTAGCCTGAAAAATGCCTGTTATACCCTAGGTGATTATAAAAAAGCGATGTATTACGAAGAAATGGCCGCCTCTGCTAGTTAAATGATAAATGGGATTACCCTGCAGATACACGCAGCGTTGTCTTAGACAACCCGCTATGGGTCTATGGATTGGAGATTTTGGATTGTCAATTTCAACTTGATATCCTAGGTTCGCTGAGTTGATTAATTATTTCTTGGATTTGAACTTGCTGTTGAGAATTACTCACTAATATTTCCAGAGATACCTGAACATATTCATTGTCGATTTGGGTAGCTATTTGCTGCAAAATTTCTGCGGCAATTTTGACAGGAAAAAATTTACATTCGACCACGTATTCTGGTATGTTATAATTATCTGAATGAGTTTTTAGAATACAATTATCCCTATTATCTGGATTATATTCAGGATTATATTCAGGATTTTGATAATCCGTTAAATCAATTGCAGCTAACTGAATCGGGGGAGAAGCAACTTGTTCGACAACAATTACCTCTTGACGAATGGGAACTTCGACAATTCGAGTGCGGATTTCCTTTTTAATTAAAACCGTACCAACTTTTTTCTTTTCACGTTTTACCAACAGTCCTTCTGCTAATAATGGTATCGTAATTGTATCTGGTACACTAGCTGAAAATAAATCAGAAGCTTGGGAATCAGAAAAATTATTCATTGCCGAATACCTTTTAAATTGATAGGACTTACGCATTAGTTACGAGAAATTACGTTGTCCTTATGTAAGTCCTGGTTGAAACAAGAGTAGGGGAATTTATTGACAGCAGAATTCAGGAATACAGAATACAGTAGGGAAAACATTTTCTCACCAGCCTTTAAAATTTAAATGATGTACCACATTTCCTGTATTCCTCACAAATTCCTCAAACCTACAGGGATAGTCCGTACAGACGACCCGTTGGGTCATCTGTACAGGGAATAGAAAGAACATTCATCCGTCACTCAAGACTTAATAAGTTAATTGTGAGAAATTCGGGATTTACCTGTAATTTGCTGTAAATCCCATCTCCTCATTCATTCCTAATTTCTATCGATTATGATCAACCAGTCCTGGATTACCTTCGACATCCACATCTAATCTTTCACGACGTACAGTTTCTTGTGCTTCTACAGAATCAGTTTTCACTTCTTTTCTTACAGCTACTTCTTCCGCAACAAAAGCTTGCTTACGGATATCTGCAGTTTCCTCATAAACATCAATTTGTGCGACTTCACCACTTCCAAAACTGACATTTTCCGGATTCACAAACTCTGTATTTTTGGGGACAGTGCGTTCAATAACAACCCGCTCCTTCTCAACGGGAACAGAAGCTTTAGCAGTTTCCGTTTCCACATGTTTACCGATTGTGACTCCCCCTGTCCGGAAACGGTCTTTATCAACCACTAATCTCTCCTCATAGAGTTTGAGATTCTGAGGGTTATTTTCATGGATTGCATATAGTTCCGGTTCAGAGTCGTAGTTATATGTATCGCGATTATAGTTAGCGGTTTGACCTCTGTAACCAGTTCTCACTTTTTCTTCGTAGTCATAATCGATGACAATATTATCTTTGTACTCAGGTAAGTTTTCTACCTGTTCTCTGGTTAAACCTAAAGCGTATACACGATTGAGGTTATAATCAATGCTAACCTTACCAACGGGAAGTAAAACTTTTTTACCAAAAATCCACAAACCAGTATCAATGACAAAGTAACGGAAACGTCCACTTTCATCCACAATTAAATCGTGAACTGAACCAACTTTATGATTATCTCTGTCACTAAAAACTTCTAAATCTTGAATTCTATATCCGGCAAATACACTTTCTTGGTAGTTAGGATAAAGGTCAGCAATTTTATATAAAGCCATTGATTTTTCTCCGATGTAGAATTGAAATTTAATTGATTGGACTAGTTGTATGCAACTAAATCAAATCAATTTAGTCCAAGGGTAATTCCTGGACTAATTAGCATCAACAATTACTACTCTAAAAGATTTATCGGAGAAGTTGTTCTAACCGATGAAGTATATAATTTATATTTTTTTTGCTCTGATATATCATTAGTTGTATGCAATTTGATAAGGGAATACCACAAAATATATTACCCAATAAATAATGGTGGGTTACGGACTTCGTAACCCACCCGATAGATGGAGGAATTTTTTGGCTATTGAAGCTATCGAATCCGATAAACACGTACAGCATTAGACCATAATGTATCTTCCTGATCAGCAATTGGGGAATAGGGGTGACGTGACACCATTGTCAATATATTCAAGAAAGTAGATTTAATCACATCAATATTATTATCTTCTGACTCCGATGATAAATCCATCTTCAAACTGCGGGTGCTTCTCATACGAGTTGCACCGGATTCCGATGTTTTCGGACTAGTCCGTACGGGTGGAACCGGACGACGGGACATTAGGGTTAAAATATTCGCAAATGTCGATGTTAAGAGTTGAAAATCTTCATCTTCTGTAACTAAATCATCCCCCTGTTGCTCAATTGACGACGTTGTAACTACCATTTTCTGACTTTTACCTGACCGAGTTGCACCGGGTTCCGATGTTTTCGGACTAGTTCGTACAGGTGGAGATGGACGACGGGACATTAGGGTTAAAATATTTGCAAATGTCGATGTTAAAAGTTGAAAATCTTCGTCTGCTTCAGAATCAATAATTTGATTGATTTGATTTACAGGATTTAAATTATGACTTTTGGTTGTGCGAGTTGCACCAGATTCGGAAGATTTGGGTTGATTTTTGACTGGAGGTGCAGGACGACGGGATAATAAGCTAATTGCATGACGAATTTCTTGAAATATCTGTTCTTGTTCGTCTATTGTGAAATCATTATCTCGGCTTTGAGTAAAACTTTCTTTCTCAACAGTTTCTTCTGTGTTTGCAGATGTTTGATGATTGTCACTAGTAGAACGATGGGACAACAGAATTAATACATCACTGACATTAACTCGATTTGAATCTTCCGTATCCACTAAATCACTATTATCTTCCATAACAATAATGTTACGGATATTTGGTAAAAGGTTCTGTTCGTTATTTTCTATCCCTGAAATATCGCCTGAAGATTTAGCTAGACGTGTCATAATAGGGGCATCTCCTTGTATATCGCATTCTCTTAGCTGGTATGTTTACTTCTTTGGTTTGCTAGAAAAAACTAGCTAGTAACCACTTTGTTGCTGTGTGAATGCATCCTCTTGTTTCTACAAGGTTGTTGAATCTAACTCCGGAAATGTTGCCGAGAAAACACCTATAGCCATCGGTTGAGGGTTTGTCAAATCTTACGCGTAGAGTTGTTGACTGTTAAGGGTTGACAGTTTGTAGGCTGGTATTTGCACATTGGGGGTATCAAAGTAAATTTACAGCAGTCCGAGCGAGATTTGCGAAATCTTACATGTAGGGTTGTTAACGGTTGACAGTTGACGGTTAACAGTAACCAGTCATCAGTCAACGACACGCTATTTTTCACGATTGAAATAGGATTGCTGTAACAAGCATTTTACCTAGGACTTAATCGCCGAATAATTAAAACACCCACCACAATGACTACCAAGGATAATACAGTTATTTGATTCACCCAACTAACTGTAAAAGTACCCAAATAACGGGAACCACTCAAAATCGTATGTATTGCTGCCAAAATCAAGGCTGGTACACTCAACAAATGTAACTGTCGCCACCGTTTACCCAATTTTAACTGTAATCGGTCAAAACTTGTGACTGCCGCAGGTGTCATTAATCCCAAAGCGACAAAACCAGAAGCGATACCAACTTGCCAATTGAGTGGTAAAAACAGAAACTCTTGCCAATTCCAAGCGAGGGAGTGGTCTAACATGTGGGCTGTATGGGCTAATGCCAACACATAAGCACCCACACCTAACCCCCGACGGTATTTTAACAGGGTTCCCCACCACCGAGCAACAGGACGGGCAATCAGAGCTAAAATTAGTAGAGCGATCGCACCATGTCCGGTATAGTCTACCATCGTGTCTGTCCGCCATAGGGTGATAATCCCAATCGTTAATGTCACCCATCTACCCATTCTAAACAATTGACTGCGCCGTTCCTGACTCAAAAATGATGCCGATCCACCTACCCCCAACATTATCGGTGCGGTTCCCAATCCAAAGGCTAACATGGTGACAGCCCCATGTCGCCAATCCCCCCGTTCCGCTGCTTTAATTTGGGCAGCGTATAAAAAGCCACATGGTATCAATCCCCATAACATTCCCAATAAAGCAGGTGTCCACCACCGGATTTGAGTTGATAGATTGCTCATTTGCTGTCCCAGTCGCTGGTGCAGTTTACCTTGAATCAGGGGATGGAGAAAGGGAATAACGGGTAATAAATTGGGATTAATTTGTTGTAAACCAAACCAAATCAGCATTAAACCCGTCATAATAGCTAGCCACCGACGAATATCACTACCAATTCCAGCGATTTGTCCACTCGCAAGCACTACCGCACCTACTCCACCAATAGCTGCACCAACTAGGGTATAACTTATCACCCGTCCCAAATTTAGGAGAATTTGAAAGCGCAGATTATCAAAGCGAGTTTGATTCTGACTAGATAGGGAAAAAGCCACCGCGAGGGGACCACACATTCCCAAGCAGTGGCCAAAACTACCCAGAAATCCCAACAGGAAAATGAGCCAGAGATCAAGCATAATTAGTAGGAAAGAAAAGTTACTTGACTTCGACGATCACCGTATCTGCGATCGCTTTCCCATTATGAACAAAATCAGCGTGATTATTAGCATTTAAAGTCACTTTGATCCTGTTTTTCCCAGGGGGAAGTTGCTCGATATAGTACCAATAACTATACAAACGAGTCAGTTTGCGATCGTTGATGTAGATATGAGCGTGTCCTTCCCCCAAGCGGGGATTGGTATTGACAGATTCTGGAGCAAAGCGGAAATTAGTCACCTGTGCTTGCAAATTCCAACCTTTTTTTGCGTCCGGTGTCACAGATAACTTAATTGTGGGAACTGGTTGACCGGGGGGAATCGTAATTTGTTCATGGTGGTGATGTTTGCGATTCCCTCCAGGTGTTGATTGATGGTGGTGGGGAGGGGTATTGGTATCAGCAAAACTGCGTCCAGCAAGTATTGAAACAGCGAGGCTAGTTGCACATAATGTTGTACACAGAATAATCGGTTGGATTCTCATAACTTGCAACAACTATTGGCATCCAGAAATTATGATGAATCGTCATACTTGTCAAAAGACATCCTGTCGTAGAAGTCAAATCCATCCTACTAGCTAGAATTCGCAAGGAAAAAAATGTATCGCATCAAATCCCTATCCCTCGCTTCCCGTTTATTTCTCTCCCATTTAGTTGTCATGGTGGTGGGAGTTGCAAGCTTGGTGGTAATGAGTCGGATTTTTTCACCGCAGTTTTTTGTGTTGCATTTACAACATCTGGAAAGCCGGGGGATGAGGTTAGTTGGTATTCGCGGTGAATTGGTACAGGGATTTGAGTTAGCATGGCGACGTAGCACATTTTGGTCAGTATTAGTTGGTGCAATAACTGCTGGTGGTTTGAGTTGGTGGGTATGTCAACGGATTCTACAACGCTTAAGCGAGATGGAAAAAATCACCCAGGAATTTGCTGCGGGAAAATTTGATACCCGTTTACCGGCTTCAGAGATTCCGGAATTTCGTCAACTGAGCTACAGTTTTAATCGCATGGCGGATAGTATCCAAAATATTGAAAGTCGTCGTCGTGATTTAATTAGTGATATGAGTCATGAACTCCGCACACCATTGACGGTAATGCGGGGATATTTAGAAGAATTAGCTGATGGCAATCAAGAACCAAACCCGCAGATATATACACAATTAATTCGGGAAACGAAACGTTTAGAAAGATTAGTTAATGATTTGCAGGAACTTTCTAAAGCTGAGGCTGGTTATTTACCCATTCAACCCAAACCAATTAATTTACATCCCCTATTAGTATCTCTAGTAATTAAATTTCGAGAGCAATTATTAGAAGATGGACCAACCCTGGAATTACAATCGCCAGGGAATTTACCTGTAGTGATGGCTGATGTTGACCGGGTAGAACAGATATTAATTAATCTGATTGGCAATGCAATCCGTTATACACCTACTGGCAAAATTATAGTTAGCACCCATAGGGATAAAAATTATCTTTGGATTACGATTGAGGATACGGGAATCGGTATCGCAGCCGATGATTTACCCCACGTGTTTGAACGATTTTGGCGAGCCGATAAATCACGCGATCGCAATTTTGGCGGCACGGGTATTGGTTTAGCTATTACTAAATGTTTGGTAGAACTACAAGGCGGCAAAATTGAAGTAGAAAGCCAGTTACATGTTGGTAGTAAGTTCCGTTTTTGTCTACCCCTAGCATAATTTGTTCAAAAGTTATGTTAGACCATGATTTTCAATATCACAAAATCATGATGAATGCATTATATTAGTTTTTCAAAAATTCTAACTTACACAACTACCATAATTTCTCTTGAGGGTACATAATACTAAAAGTCCTATTGCTACGTTCAAATTTATTCATAGTGTACTGTGACAGTCGCGTAAGTCATGAATATAAAGACGCAGCAATTATTCTTATCAATCGCTACGTCTGTAAACACATTAAATCCCTATCACATTTTTTCCAGGTTATTTATTGACAGCCACCAAAGCTGTCTTCCGTCGTGCATAAACCATACTTCCAAAACCAAAAATCATCATTGCTCCTAATGTCCCAGGTTCCGGTGTTTTCTTCGTATTCATTACTTTAATTTGAAATGCTAAAGCCGAATTATTCGGACGAGTTCCAGTCCACTCAAATTTAGCCTGACCTGTCAAAGTAAAAGGTTGAGTTAAACCACTAATTTTGAAATAATCAATATCACTACCTCCAACTCCCGTCGAAGATGTGCTACCGATAGAAACACTATTCAAGAACAAGTTATTTAGAAATACGGAACTATTGTTCGCTGCACGAGTGCGTAAATAAATATCAGTTGCATTTCCAATTACACTTGCACTTAAAGTTTGACCACCTAAAATATAGCTGATATTATTTCCATCGTAACTCAAAGAAAAATCGACAAATTCACCACTGGTCCAAACTCTATTGCCAACAGTAATTGGTGTACCTCCAACTAAACCAGTATTATTACTATTGGGTACAATTGGATTGTTGATACTAAATTCTTGATTACCTGCTTGTGCCCGATTGTCACCAATCCGACCTTCCGCAACAAATACTTCACTGAATTTACCCGTCAGAATCCCATTATTAAAATCTGCATCTGTATAGCCACTAAGAGCGGTAAAAGAGACAGCACTTGCAGAAGAAGGAGTGCTGATTAATCCAACTGCTGCTAATCCTAATCCGAAAAATACCTTTGTTATAGTTGAGTTTTTAATTGCTAACATTTCGCTTGTATCCTTGGAATTAAAAATTAATTACAAACTTCTGATTATTATTAATTAACCTGGAAAGATTGTTTGATTATCCTCAGAATAACTACTTAATTTCAGCTTTCGATTGATAGATACTTTCCCGATTATTTTACCTTCACAAAATAATTGAACTCTCTCAATTGTTTTGTTAGCTGCCTTATCACTCCAGTTTAAGCAAGTGATTTTTACTTGTCTACACCATTCAACAGAATTTATCAAAACTTCGTCTCTTAATGATTTTTTATTACTAGCTACTCCAGAAAAGTCAAACATTAATTATCTTCCCGCATATCCTCACAATTCCAGTACTCTGCAACAGTACAAACACACAAATCAAACATCTCAAACAATAATTTTTTATCTAGTTAGCAAACAATTGACAGTAGTCCGAGCGGGATTTGTGAAATCTTACATGTAGGTTTTTGTTAACGGTTAACAGTCACCAGTCATCAGTCAACAGCACGCTATTTTTCACGACTTAAATCGGATTGCTGTATAAACAGTTATCAAATAAATACCCGAAAAAACACAGACTTTTACCCCTCAAAGAATAAGATTATTCCCTAATCCATCAAAAATCAGTAAAAACTCGGAGGAGATTTTCTTTCAAAACCGAAAAACGCAGAGATTCAATTATTTATTAATGACACAAACTAGTTAAACCAGGGTAAATACGGAAAAGACTACCCTTGACCCAACCACAACGCTACTTAAGCTATTCTTAATCATAAATTAACCTAAAATTATTTTTTAAATAATTTAAATAAAAATATTTATTTATTAAAGTTTTATTGCGTATTGCAAGGTAGAATAACAAAAAATTAACTTATCCAAGTGCCAGATTATGGAGCGCTCTGCTTCTCCTGGTGGCTTCAGTAGGAAATTACACTTATAATTGTGTCCGTAAAATATTCACATAGACGACTTTAACAAATACTGAAAAAATACTATTATTCTTGCTGCTTATGGATTCGGCTCAGATTGAAACCCCTTCCCTTGCCATTTCCGATTTAACTCCGACTTCTACCATCAACAGCCATACCTCAAGCATTACATCATCTTCCCCAAGCAAAGCATTTTCATCCATCAACCATAAATCAGCCCGAACCAGCCTACGTGCTTCTACGATAGATGCGGTTTTTGCGGTAGTTTTTGGACTAGCAACCAGTGGAATTCTGCTGAATAATTTCTTGCTGGAATTGGGTGCGGGAGCAATGGTATTTGGGACTCTATCGGCAATTCCGATGGTAGTTCATGCTTGTCAACCCATTGGTGCTTATTTTTCGGAACGAGTCAGTAGTCGGTTTAGTTTTGCCATTTGGACATACGGGGTTTCGCGATCGCTCTGGATAATTCTTGCCGTGGGAATCGTACTGGAGCAAACTGGAAAAATCGAATCGGGTATATTAATCAATTTAACTATAGGAATAGTTTTACTGAGCCATTTCCTGGGTAGTTTGGGAAACCCATCCTGGTTGAGTTGGATGGCGATGATTGTACCGCGACGGTTACGGGGTCGTTATTTTGGCATTCGTAATAGTGTTGCGAGCTTGACTAATTTAATTTGTGTACCGATTGCTGGATTTATTGTGTCCCATTGGTATGGGGGAACTCGCGCAGGTTTTGGGGTTGTCCTTGGTTTGGGAATTGTTTGTGGAATTATTAGTTTGGGTTGTCAGTATTTTAAGCGTGATATTAACCCACAGGTGCAAAATTCTTTCCGTATTCACCTGAATTCCTCTTCTGCGAACAGAGAAACGACACCAGAAACACCAGAAACACCTTTAATACCAACGATTTTGGCTGACACCAACTTCATGACCTTCTTGGTTTATGTGGGTGTGTGGATGTTTGCCGTGAGTTTAAGTAACCCGTTTTTTCAACTTTATATGTTGGATACCCTGAATCTAAATGTGGGTTGGGTAACTATTTACACTAGCGTTCAAGCTGCTGCAACTTTGATATTAATGATTTTTTGGGGTCGATTGGCGGATCGGATTGGTAATCGTTCAATTTTATTTTTTGTTGGTATATTGATGGCGGTTATCCCGGTATGTTGGTTGGGAGTTGGTCAAACTAATGTCGATTTATGGTTATGGTTACCTCTACTACATATATTTACTGGTGGGACAGGAGCTGCCATTGAATTGTGTACCAATAATCTCCAATTAGGGATTGCACCTATTAAAAATCAAGCCAAATATTTTGCAGTTGCAGCTGCGGTTACGGGTGTTTGTGGTGCTTGTGGGACGACTTTGGGGGGATTTATCGCTTCCCATTTACACTGGGGAGGATTACCGGGATTGTTTTTGATTTCAGCTGCGGTACGGATGCTAGCTTTGACTCCATTGGTAATGATTCAAGAACCCCAGCGTCAATCTGTAAGTGAGATTTTACAGGGGTTAATGGATAGAAAATTCAGTTTAGTGAAAAAGGGTGTTTAACCTCATTCCCTACCCTTGCTAGAAGACTTTTTCTAGAGACCTCATTGCTGATAAGTTAAGCTCATCAATCTTTTGTCAATAAGTAATAATGCTGAAAATATTGTCAAAATCTGGGTGAATAAACATGATTTTGAAGGATGTGATCGCTAAATTTTGAACCCATAATTTATTTTGGCGCAGAAAACGCAGTACAAAAGTGAATTTAATACTTCACCTTCACCCCACTTTTAAGGATGTCTATTATTCGAAAAAGGATGATAGCCAGAAAGATTCTGGATATCCACCTAAATATGGGTAGCTATCTAGAAAAATTCTGTATGATGGGTGGATATTGGCGATATTCGGAAAAATTCTTGATATTATGACTAAATTATCTATAACGCTTGATTTGAATGGATTGTTTGGTGTGACAGACGGAAAATTTCCGTCTAAATAAATAGTTATACAGCTCGATCCTTAGTGAGTTGGTTGCTTGAAGATTAGCCGTATCGCGAAGCTAAGGGCTAAAGCTATATCGCGGTTATCAACCAATTGTGCAATAAGATAGAGAAAGGGTACTTTTTATCCCCTCACCATTGGTAACAAGCTGAGATGCTCACTTATTTGTCAATAAGCAATAATGCTAAAATATTGGTCAAAATCAGCTTTAAAAACACTATTTTTGAGTTTGCGATCGCCTCATATGAAGAAGCATCATTTAATATCGTTTAATATTGTCCTCAAAAATGAGTACGTAGCTAAATTTGATACTATATCTCTTCGCCAATTGATATTTTATTACTGTTGACAAAAAATTTTGTCTTAACTTGTCACGAATATAGAGACCAGATTAAAAACTGGATAAAGCAGCTAATTCTGCGGCTATTGGTGGGGGATTATAACCGTAACTAAAGGCTTGGGAACTATCAAGGGAAACGTCTTGGGGTCTTGGTGCAGCCATATTGACATCGGTTTGACGACAAGCTTGGAGGTGATGTTTTGGTAGTTGGAAAGCTTCCACCATCAATTGGCCAAATTCATAGCGAGAAATACGTTCCTTTCCCCCTAAATGTAGAATTCCCTGGATATTTTGGTTGAGTGCTAATAGTAATCCTGTAGCTGCGGTTGTCCCACTGACGGGTGTGCGATATTCGTCTATAAATAATTTTAAATCTTGACCTTGTTGAAGTGTGTGGATAAAACCTTGGATGAAACTAGTTGCGGTGGGGGTGGGATTCCCAAACATTAATGGCATTCGACAAATCGTTGTTTGAGGATAAATTTCTAACATTCCTTGTTCCGCTAAAACCTTATGTTCACCGTATATATTGACAGGATTGACTGGATCGGTTTCTGCGTAGGGTGGATTTAATCCATCAAATACTAAATCTGTGGATGTAAATAGACAGGGAATTACTGCATCCGCACATAATTGGGCAATGTGACGGGAAGCTTGGACATTAATTGCGTAGGATTGGGTGGGATGATTTTGGCAATAATTAGGCTGGGATAAAGCCGCAGTATGAATAACTGCATCGGGTTGGATACTGAGAAATAGGTTTTTGAGTTCCGATTCGTTGATCAGGTTGATTTTTGCTGATTTGACTCCGGGAATTTCTAAGGGATGAGCAAAATATGTGCCGTAGATATCCCAGGCTGATTGTAATTTTTGACACAAATGCCAGCCCAGGAAGCCACTAACCCCGGTGATGAAAATTTTACGTTTCATGTTGTAGATATTGGATACAGCTTACCGAACAGAAAAAGCTTCGCTAAATCTTCTGGTAATTGGTTCCATAATAAAGGTTAAAACTGACTTCCGTCGGGTGACTATTTCTCCGTTTGCTGCCATACCTGGTGTAAATTTAACTTCTTTACCTCGTACCATAACGGAGTGGCGTTTTAATTTTATCCGGGTGGGGAAGACTAAACCCAAGTCCTGATCGACGATCGCATTGGGACTTACTTGAACTACTTCTCCTTCTACTGTGCCGAATTCCTGGAAGGGGAAGGTCGCGAGTTTCACTTTTGTGGGCATTCCTTCCCGGATAAAACCGATATCGCGGTTCAGAACTCTGACTTCTAATAATAATTCCTGACCATCAGGTAATATAGATAGTAATTCCTCGCCCGCTTGCACTGGTCCTTTGGTGGCTTTGACCTTATAAACTGTACCCGATACGGGAGCTTTCACTGTTTCGTATTCAGCTTGTTTGCGAGCTTGCTCCAGTTTCCCGGATATATCAGCGAGTTCTTCACGACGCTGTTTGATTTGGGTGAGGATTTCACTTTGGCGTTCGGCTGCAAGTCTAGCAGCTTGACTGCGGGCTGATTGGTAGGCTTGTTGGGCTTGGCGGATTTCCTGGGCTTGGGCAATAATATCCTTTTGTAGGGATTCTACTCGGTTTTGAGCTTCGGTGATGCGGTTGCGGGCGTTGACTTCTTCGTCCTGAGCGCGGGTTATTTGAGCGCTAGCGGTGTTGAGGCGGTCTTGGGCTTCTAAGTAGTCTAGGCGGGGAACGGCGTT
Organism: uncultured Calothrix sp.; assembly: GCA_937973965.1. GTDB lineage: Bacteria > Cyanobacteriota > Cyanobacteriia > Cyanobacteriales > Nostocaceae > NIES-3974. Next base: position 17,674 of record CALJJQ010000037.1, read on the forward strand.
TTCCTGAGCTAAGGAACGTAGACTGGCTTCACGTTTTTGAGCGATCGCTAAACTTTCTTTGATTTGGGCACTGACTGCTTGGGCATTGGTATAATTGGTTTGGGCGTTAACTAGACTGGTACGGGCGTTTTTGAGATTTTCTTCCAATCTAACTAGACGCACTTTGGCTTGGTCGATGAGGGCTTGTTGACGTTGGGCTTCTGCTTCTGCTGCTGCTGTTCTGGCTTCAAAGTCCCGCAACCTTGATGCTGATAATTCATTGAGGATGGTACTTCCTGTGGTTTGTGTTCCTGTGCGTTCCGCATCTAAGCGCCGTAAATCTTCTTGAATTAATTTGCTGGAGCGAGCTAGTCGGGCTACCTCTGTTTGTTGAAATTCCGGGTCTCTTTCTACTAGTATATCCCCTTTGGCGACGCGATCGCCTTCTTTGACTCGAACGGCGATAATTGAACCGTTACCAATGGATGTGACTGGACGCACTTGGGTCGATGCAATTAATTCTCCCGGTGCAACGGCAACTTCATCTATTTTGGAAAAATGGGCCCAGGTGATCGCGCCAAATACCACTGCGCTAATTGTACCAGCAAGTACGCGTGTATATAATGGTGGCAATTCCTGAACGGCTTTCCCTAATTCGTAGGATAACTGTTCTTCCGGACGCGCAAACATTTGTTTGGTTTGTCGTGCTTGAGCTGCATTGGCTGATAATCGAGATTGCATAGGGATATTTTGATCGAGAGCTAAAATTAATCGGAATAATTAGAAGTTATGGGAAATAATTTAGTTTGAATAGCACTTGCTTTATCGAGTATAGTCGATTCTTCCATAACCAATCTTGATCTTGGTCATACTCTGCACGGCAATTTTGGAGGTTGTGGCAAAAAGTTGTCGTTAATATATTAATGCTTAATAATTAATCTATCTTTAATTTTGTGAGTAGGGAGTAGCCTATAGATACTGCTGATACCAGAACCGTAGATGTCTGTAGTGCAACTTCTCTGAGAAGATGTTTGCCAAGCATTAACTATCACTATTTTGACTCTCCCTATTGCCGTACAGACGGGATATGTCGCGTCTCTCCCTGCTCCCAAAAACGATAATTCAAGTATTCAAAATGACTTTTTAAACAACCTCTTAGAGATAACAGTGGTTTTTCCCTACTCTCTATTCCCCACTCCCAACATAGAAGAAAGTGTTAGGGATTTGTACCTAATCCGGGTAATTACGATTCTGAAGTTGTAGTGGGGGGATTGGTGGGGTTTTCCGGATTATCTGCATTGGCGATCGCTTGGCTATTTTCTTCTGTGGTGACACCGTTAATGGCTTCAGTTTCTGCTGGATTTCCTGTAGTTGGGGAAGATTCTTCGGTAACGGTACTTGATTCTAAATCGGTCTGCTGCTCATCTTCAACTTTTGTTTCTGGAGTATTTGCAGTTACTTCTGTAGTTTCTGTAGCTGTTTTCGTCGTCGATTCAGTCGGGGTTGATTCCTCTTGCACTGTTCGCAAACGCTCCACTGCTACACTCGCAGGTGTAGTTTCTGCCTTTTTTGTATCCTGTGGTTTAGGGGTCTTCTGTCCGCGAGATTTCAGGTTTGTCAATATGCTCGTGAATCCCCCTGTCAATTGACTGAGGTTTTGCAACAGATTGGATTGACTAGGGAGTGTTTCCCCATTGGTTGCTGGTTGAGTTGTCGCTGGAACTTGTTGGCGTAAAGTCATTGTTTGCCAACCAAACCAAATTAATAGGGCTACACTGGCAATATGTCCCAGTAATAACCCACCTGTAATTTTACGGGCAAAAATCCATAAAACCAAGGCATAAAATAAACCGACTCCACTCCAAATCAAGTCATTTTTGCGGTGGATTTTCGGAAAGAGGAAGGCAATTAAATAGATAGCAAGACTACCAATACCAACTGCTAAAGCCAGGAAGTATGCTAGCATTTCTGGTTTCTCCTTTATTTCAACTTGCAAATTAACAGTACATGGAGAATTAACGCCACCTGTTCCTTCTTAACGATTTTTCACCGATTCTTTGGCTTCTCGGTGTAATTGTCGAGCAATCCGAAACATTTCGCTACCATTGTGTAAATAGTTTTCATCGTAGCTGGTGGGGAAATAACCTAATTCATCTAAACCGTCACTAATTTGATTTAAGCAGTAATATAAATGGGCTGCTACCCTGGCCATGCTAGCAGGATTGGGTCGGGAACGAAAACTTTTTTGGGCGCTGGTTAAATGGTCACGACACAGATCCAAGTAATCCTGAAAGGCTTCTAATAAATCATCATCATAGGGGTCTGCTTCCAGTTTTTCAATTTGGGACTTTAAGGATTTCAGTATTTTGGTAATTACCCGATTGACTGGTTGATAAACCAAACGCATCCACTCTTCGATTAATGCGTCCTCGTCTTTCCCCGATTTCCGGGTTACATGCTGTTTTTGACGAGTTTCTGTGGCACACTGCTGATAATACTCTGCTTCAGCTGCCAAATTTCCATTGTTTTGCTGCAAACGCAGTGTGTTATCATATCTCCGCCGCCGATGAACATCTCCTAAAACTTCATAGGCTGCGTTAATCTCAATGATTTGTTCGCTATTGGCATCATCGGGATTAATGTCGGGATGAAATAACTTGACTAACCGACGATAGGCTTGCTTTATTTCCTCCTGACTGGCATTTGGTTCAATTTGTAAAGTTTTATAATGATTTGCTTCAGACATTAACAACTAAGTCGGTGGAAATAAACAGCACGATTTGATCTGACTCATGAAATTATAAGGGGTGGGGATTGGCTATGAACTTGACCCTGGTGGAAGGAACATCCTATACTTTGCACACGGATATATTTCTCTTTGATTTTCTTGACGGGTGACAGTTGACCTTTAAATATTAACTATCGCAACGAAAACCTGAGCTTGTGAACACGGAAGGTATAGCTGCAATTTTTCCCACTCCCTATCTATAGCTTACCTGACCTAACCCATCAAAACCTATGCAATAGACCACATAGTATGGTTTGACTTTAAAGTCGATACATTTAAGCAAGTAGGTAAGTTTCGGGAAGAGGAGGGGTAAATACCTGTGTTTCCCACTTGTATCCCCATCAACCTTGAGTAACGGGTTTATTTCCCTACTACTCCCTATTCCCCACTCCCTAATCCCTACAAAGTTCAGGGATGTGTGAGAAATCTGGTTTACAAGTCTTGAAACAGGGGTGTACTTAAGTACCTTTCGCCAAAACTAGGTTGAATCATCACGATTAATTTTCCCTGATTTTCCGGACGTTTACCAACTTGAATGGCGGCAAATAAGGCAGCACCACTGGAAATTCCCGACAGTAGTCCCTCCTCCCGTGCTAACCTGCGACCATAGGCGATCGCCTCATCATCACTAACGGTAATTACTTCGTCGATGATTTGCCGATTCAATACTTGGGGTACAAATCCAGCGCCAATCCCTTGGATTTTGTGGGGTCCTGGTCTTCCCCCCGACAGTACCGGACTATTAGCAGGTTCAACGGCGATCGCTTGAAATTCCGGTTTGCGACTTTTAATTACTTCTGCTACCCCGGTAATTGTCCCCCCTGTCCCGACCCCGGCAATCAATATATCAACTTTACCATCGGTATCTGCCCAAATTTCTTCTGCCGTCGTCTCTCTGTGAATTTGCGGATTTCCTGGGTTGCGAAATTGTTGCAACATATACGCATGGGGAGTCGTCTCCACAATCTCCTGGGCACGACGAATTGCACCACTCATCCCCTCAATTCCAGGAGTTAGCTCTAATTCAGCCCCATAGGCCCTTAACATAGCCCGTCGTTCGCTGCTCATTGTCTCTGGCATGGTGAGAATTAATTTATACCCTTTGGCAGCCGCTACCATTGCTAAGGCTATTCCCGTATTCCCCGATGTTGGCTCCACGAGGACGGTTTTCCCGGGAGAAATTAACCCTTCTGCTTCTGCTTCATTAATCATATTCATCCCGATGCGGTCTTTTACCGAAGCCGCAGGATTCATACTTTCGAGTTTGACGACAATTTGAGCTTCACATCCCTCGGCTTGGGGAATCCGGTTAAGTTGTACTAGGGGTGTGCGACCAATTACTTCTGTAATGTTACGGGCAATGTGCATGATTTTAGATTTTGGATTACTCTTCGGTCGATCCGCGCTACGCGCGTCTATGGATTTTGGATTGTCTATTAATTAAAATTGACCAGAGAATTTTGATTTGACTTATACATGGTGGTCTATCTCTTTTCTGTGAGAAGACGCACTACGTGCATCTACGGAAAGTCGTGCGTAGCGCATTTACGGATAGGTTATGTAAACGCTGACACTTTGAGGGTTGAAAACGCTTTTTAATATCACACACTGACAACTAATGGGGACAATTATGACAATATCTGACAATATCACCGCTGCTATTTTTTGCATCAAATATAGTACATAATATCTAACTGTTGACGTGAGTTTCTTTTTTCGCAAATATCCGCAAGGGTATATTTTTTTAACACAAGATTTGCATTTTCCCTGACTTCAGTCCAAATTTCTTCCAGAATGGCTTGTTCAGCAGAGGGGGATTTTCCCTGGTCCTCGCATTTATGTACATCTATCCCTTCCAAGCAGACTAACACATCAAATAGGTTAATTTTCCAAGGTTCCTGTGCTAATAAATAACCCCCCTTAGAACCACGTACACTTTTGACTAAACCACCTCTACGTAAGGTTGCTAGTAGTTGTTCCAAATAACGGTCAGGTATATTTTTTTGGACTGCTATTTGACGAATTTGTAAAGGTTCCCCACTTTCATAGTGGGTTGCTAGCTCCAAAAGGGCTAAAATTGCATATTCTGATTTACACGATAGTTCCACAAGCGAGAAATTTTTAGTAGTGAGTAGTGAGTAGGGAGTAGTGAGTAGGATATAGGACTTAGGAGTATTTTCATTTGCATTGATGTCAAACTCGAAAAAAGTTCTTTTTTCTACTGTTGTCTTTTGCATTGAGATTCTCCTATCCTGAATTTCTCACAAACTCCTAAAACTTTAAGTGAGTAGGGAGGGGAGACGACCCGTCGGGTCGTCTGTACAGGGAGTAGTAGGAAAATCAACCTGTTACTCAAGGCTGATCACTCCCTTGCTCAAAATGTAGGCTATACTGTCTGGAGAAAGCAAAAGGAAGACTTAACGGCTAAGTTTACTTCTTAAAAGTAATTCCAGTTGTTTTTAACTCCCAAAACTATATAACACTATATAGTATACTCCGGTTCTCCACCGGGGTTTGCTTATTTGCATCAAAAAATCAAAAAACCCCACATTCAGTGGGGTTTTTCCGACTTAATCTATATTTTAATTGGCGTGTTCACAACTTAGAAGGTGAAAGTTGTCCGCAAAGTACCAATCACAGCATCATCGTTTTCGTTACTTTGACCAGGTGCAGTTAACCAAATCACACCGGGAGTAATGGAGATGTTGTCGTTCACGCGATACTTGTAGAACCCTTCAACGTGGTAGGGAACGCTACGCTGTCCTCTACCACCTTGGGATAAGGCATAGGGTTGCGCACCGGCAAAGATACCCAGGACATTACCTTTCTTACCAAAGTCGGGTAATGCAACTCCCGCACCGTAACTCCATGCTTCAAAGTCATCATTTCGACCATAACCAGTCACATCGTGGTAAGAAACAAAACCACTAATGGATAGTCTGTCGCTGGGACGGAAAGCAGCAGATAAGCCATAGGAATTACTGGATGCAGCTTGAGGAATACTTTGGCTGTTAACGCCTCGAATCAAGTTGGCTTGGGATGTTCCCACTACACCCACTCCATTCCCAATTAGACGGCCACCGTCAAAAATGGCACTGCCTGCACCGTGATAACCATGGACATAGGTGGCAGCTAAACCGATGCGATCGCCAAGATTAAAGTTTAATTGACCCAGGGCTGCATAATCGCCGTTGAATAGACCTGTTCCCCGCTCAGTTGCTGTACCAGGGTTGCTTGCTTCTGAAGCCAGGAAACCAACGGTGACGGAGCTAGGACGGAGAATACCGCCACCTTTACCCAGGTTAAGGGTCAATGCACCACCTGCACCACCACCAATTCGGTAGATGGGGCTTTCTGAGGCAAAGGCTGATAGGGCACCGTTACCACCGTCGAAGTCTTCAAAGAAGGGATTGTTGGTGGCAGCGTAGTCGCTGTGGATACCACCCGCAGCTGCAATGTAGGCTTGCACCCGTTCACCGAATGGCATGTAATAAGCTAACCAATCGAGGGTGACGTTGTTATTACCAGTGTCACCAATATTAAAGGTTTGGGTTCCTTCAAAGCTATTTGATGCCCCGTTTAAAGCTGTAGCGTTACCCGCAGCTAAACGGGTTTGCAATACATCTTTTCCAGTGAAGCTAGTTTGGAGGTTTAAACGTACCCGATTTTGGAGAACGGTGTTGTTTTTGACATCATCCTTAATGACGTTGCCGTTTGCATCACGCACTAGTAAACCTGTTTGCTCATCAACGCGAGCAACCTTCCCACCACCGAAGTTATCGGTGACGGCAAAAATCGCTTCACCGACTAACTTGGTTGTGGTGGAGAACTGGTTGGCTTCCAACTCCGCAGTCCGTGCTTCGAGAGCATCTACCCGACCGCGTAGGGTGGCCAATTCTGCGGAAAATTCTTCCTGGAGGCGTTGTAAGGTGGCTAAATCTTCCTTAGTCACCAGGTCTGCGGTGGCTGTAGCAATTAACTCGTTTACCCGGTCTAAACAGGCATTCAAACCAGCAGCGAATTCATAACGGGTGAGAGCGCGATTACCGCGATAGGTTCCATTGGGATAACCAGCAATACAACCATACCGCTCTACCAGGGATTGTAGTGCTTGGAATGCCCAGTCGGTGGGCTGAACATCGGAAAATTGGGAGACCGATGTCACCTGACCTTGGGAGTTACCGTTTCGACCTTCGGATGCGTACCGATTAACTTGGTCGAGTACGTTGACTTCAGTTTGGGGTTGGGCTTGAGCTATTATTTGTGATGGTTGGGGTGCGCTAGCTTCCTTAACTTCGGTTGATTCTGGTTGCGAGAATTCAACACCAGAAGTTTCTGGTTGAGCTGCGCTGGGAGCTGCGATCGCTGAAGTAGAAACCAAAATGGTCGCGCTGAGTACTGCGGGACTAACTATTAGGGATTTCCACAAGATATTTGACATTTTTTTCTATTCTCCTCACACCTTGTGTAGACTTCTTTTGTTGCTATAACGAAAGCTATATTAACCATCGTTACCGTTAGCCTGTAAGTTTAGGTCTTGATTCTGTTTTACTACAGTTTTAGTTTTAGCAACACTAAAATAACTAAATTATAATCAACCTATTTGGTTGAGGTGGTTAAATTATGCAAATGAATTGCTTCATAACTTAACACTATCAAACACTTTTTTGAAAGAGAACACAAAATTATTTTGTTCGCTATCTCAAGTGTCACACCACAACCTGCTATTCGCTACCTGGGGTCAACCCTTAACTACATAGACACCCATCTGTTGCATAGGGTTCCACTGTTTTCAAATTTTGAGACCAATCATTGAACTCTGAATATAGCATTATCAGTCCTGGAGAGTACATCGGCATTTACAGTTTTTTTCTACTTCTTTGTACGACCTCTGTTTCATCCTTCCTGAACCATAGTCAAAGAGCATCCGGAAAACTACTGAATTGAGGAGATGATTTTTGCTAAATCAAAGTCTTTCTGGGTTAATCCACCCGCATCGTGGGTCGTCAAAACAATACTGACTTTGTTATAGGAAATTGATATATCTGGGTGATGCCCTGCGGCTTCTGCTGGTTCCACTAGTTTATTTACAAATGCGATCGCTTCGAGAAAATCGGCAAATTTTTTATCTAGTTGCAGTTGGGAACCTTTGACCTGCCAATCCGTCAAATTAGCTACGCGATCGCGAATTTCACTTTCACTTAGTAATTGTGCCATAGCTGCCACCTCAATCATCAAAAAGTCAATAATACAGGATTTACGCACAACTGCCTATGTCAATTATCTATGACCTCAATTTGCAAAATCTGTCTATTAGGTGCTGTCCGTATTTTTACTGTAGCGTTGAAAGTGTTAGCTTTGGCTCATAATTATCTCGATTATAGATTAAATCTGACTATTCCTACTATTAATAAATAATTGTTTTGGTGGTGCAGATGATGCCACTCTCTCCTACCCTGATTAATTCTCTCAACGTTGCTGTTTTACTTGAGAGTTAATGCATTCCAAGAGGCATGAGAAGTAGGGTGACAGAGGGAGAAATAGTATCAAATCTTCAAATGGTGTCAAAATTCTGTTACATTTACAGCAATTCGATTTAAGTCGTGAAAAATAGCGTGCCGTTGACTGATGACTGGTGACTGTTAACCGTTAACAACCCTACTAGGACTTACGCACTCGTAACGAGAAATCAGGTGTTTGGGATTGCTTCCTTAGACCGCAATGACGGTGTTTACGTTGTCCTTACGTAAGTCCTGCCTACATGTAAGATTTCACAAATCCCCCTCGGACTGCTGTATATCATCTTTTCCTAATTTATAAAGTTTCCATCTATCAAAGTATAAAAAAAACAAAATCTTGATAAAAAAAACACAATATCATCCTGATTTACCCGAAAATTTGTTACATATAGATGAGTATCTAAGATAGATTTTATACGGTAAAATGCGAATATTACATATCCTGAATCATGTTCAAGAAATTGGTAATGGTATCGTTAATGTTGCAGTTGATTTAGCATGTTTGCAGTCACAAAGTGGTCATGATGTGGCAATAGCATCGGCTGGGGGAGAATATGAAGGGTTGCTGATGGGCAAGGGCGTAAAACATTTTCATCTGAATCAGAAGCGATCGCCATTCAATTTATTGCGTGCAGTCCAAGGATATCAGCAAATTATCGCTAGTTTTCAGCCAGATATCGTTCATGCTCACATGATGACGGGAGTAGTTCTGGCTCGCGCCCTCAAAGCATCTGCCGACTATACAATTGTCTCCACTGTCCACAATGAGTTTCAACGCAGTGCGATTCTCATGGGATTAGCGGATCGGGTGATTGCCGTGAGTCGAGCTGTGGCAGAATCGATGGCAAGACGAGGTGTTCCTGAAAGTAAATTGCGGGTTGTATCCAATGGTACATTAGCCAGTCCTCGGCGTAAAGGTATGGCAGAATACACACCTGCCTGTCTTCAGCATCCGGCAATTGTCACCGTTGCTGGATTGTACAATCGTAAGGGAATTAGCGAGTTAATAGAGGCATTTGCTTTAGTTAGTCAAGTATTTCCAGACGTACATTTATACCTAGTGGGTAATGGTCCAGACCGGGAAAAATTTATCCAGCAAGCGCGTCAAAAAGGGGGATACATCAATAATCATATCCACTTTGAAGGTTTTCAATCTGAACCGCAAAAGTATATGTTAGCGGCAGATATTTTTGTGTTAGCTTCCCACAAAGACCCTTCCCCCCTAGTTATCTCAGAAGCAAGGGAAGCGGGGTGTGCAATTATTGCTACGAATGTGGATGGTATTCCCGAGGCTCTAGATCATGGAAAAGCGGGAATTTTGATTGAACCCAAAAATCCCCAATCTTTAGCGGAAGCACTAGCTGATTTACTTAGTAATCCGGAGAAATTACAAGATTGGCAAGGAAAAGCTCGGCAAAACTTGGAACGCTTGCAAGTACAACGGGTCAATACGGAGACCATGCAAGTATATGAGGAATTGTTGGCTGGTGCAAGGGATTTATCTAGGGAATTAGGGGTGATTTAGTACAGACGACCCCTTGGGTTGTCTGTACAGGGAGAGACGCGATATATCGCGTCTGTACGAGAGTAAGGCTTTTCGCCGAATGATTGTTTACATTGTGCTTTTATGTTTAATTACACCTACCTACTTAGTGGCTTTAGCCTCGAAAAGCTTTATAATAGGGGGCTATGAACGCTACTACCTGCCTTTCTTTACTCATCAAAAATTAATGTGGTAGACCTACATACCACAAACCTAAATTAGTGTTTCCTGTTCCCTATTCCCCATTTAGATGGTTTTCACTGCTTCCAGGACTTGTTGAGAAATAAAAGGTAAAATTTCTCGATTTTGGGCAGATTCTTTACCTTCGGTGAATACCACCAATAAATAGGGTTGGATACCAGGAACTTCAATGTAGGCTGCGTCATGACGAACTTGACTTGTCCATCCAGCTTTTGACCACAGATTGGCATCCGTTGGTAATCCTCCCCCCAAAAATCCTGTAACTTGGTTTTCTTCTACGTCTTGGGGTAGGGTTTCTGGATTGGTGCTACGTTGAAGTAATTTCATCATTAACTGCGATCGCGTGCTGGATACGGCAACTCCACCGACGATACTGTGTAATAATCTGGCTGTAGCGTTGGTAGTCAGCATATTTCGATTTTCAAACATTTGACCATAAAAAATGCGATCGCGTCCGTAGGGACCATCCCCCCAAGTTTTTTGACAAACGTTGATACCTTCTAGTTCTAACCAATTGAGGGATTGGTAGTAACGATTAATAATATTGCGTTGATATTTCCAGGTTTCAAAGGGTGCTGATGGTAATTCTGGACCAGATGTGGTGCCACTAAGTATATCAACAACTAAACTGGTGGCATCGTTACTGGATTCAACAATCATATCCCGTAATGCTCGTTCCAGTTCCGGCGTATCTTGAGTCATCCCTTTCTCTAACCATTCATGGGCTGCTACCAGATAAAATATCTTCACAATACTGGCTGGATAGATCCGCTCAACTCCACGATAGCTAAATCCCCGGACTGGATGCTGCCAAAAAACATCCGGTGTTAGTGCTCCACCAGTATTTACTATTACAGGGGAATCGTAGACAATCCAAGTCATCGCCACCTGATTCTGTCCCAGGGTGGGAAATTTCGTCCAGGTTGTTGCTAAAACTTCCTGTCCAAGTTGCTCGATTTGTGCATCTGTTGTGAAAAAGTTCATAGTTAGTAACTAACCCATAATTTTAATTTAGAATGGCTGCCAATCCTCAAACCCTAAAATTGCATACCCAAGCATACCAGTGTCAAGCGGACTTGAATATTTACGATTCTCCGGAGTGCAAAAGCCTTGCAACCCAAGCTGCAAAGGGGAGACATTTGTACATCACCAATATGGACAACGAAACTGCGATCCAAGTTTGTTTGTGTGCTGATGGTTATCCCGGATGGGTATCACGACAAGATTTAGGACTATTACAAGTTGCTACTGTAGCGTATCAAGTCCAATTATTGACGATGGAGGAGATTAAAAATCGTCTTCCCCAGGTAATTCATTTCACTCACCAAGCCATGTCCCAACCCAATTATTACCTGTGGGGGGGGACTGTTGGTCCAAATTACGATTGTTCGGGGTTAATGCAAGCTGCATTCGCATCGGTGGGAATCAATTTACCGCGAGATGCTTACCAGCAGGAGGCTTTTTTAGAACCTATCCCCCTCTCGGATTTACAACCTGGGGACTTAGTATTTTTTGGTACTCCCCAAAAAGCCACCCATGTGGGATTGTATTTGGGTGATGGTAAATATATCCATAGTTCCGGTCGAGAACAGGGTCGCAATGGTATTGGTATTGATATCCTCTCGGAACAAGGTGATAGGGTCAGTCAGTCGTATTACAAACAACTGCGCGGTGCAGGACGTGTTGTTCGGGTGTTTATTCCATAATTAGGGAATGGGGAGTCGGGAATCGGGAGCAGTACAAGAAATATTTAGATGCAAAGTACTATTAACTCCCTACAGGTTTAATTATGGGTTTTCCCATGAAGGACTAACTTGAAAGTTATTCTCCTGTTTTCTATCTCCTGTTCCCTGTTTTCTTTGATCGATGAGTAGGTAAGAATCAATATGCGGAGTGGGTTATTCAAGAGTGGTGTGAGTTCCGAACAAGATGAACTATCTGTTGCTGTTCCCGATGTATCGGTCGTTGCACCTGTTTACAATGAAGTCGAGAGCATCCCCCATTTATTAGATGCGATCGCTGCAACTTTTAAAGGCACGGATTTTAGTTACGAAATTATTCTAGTTGATGATGGTTCGACGGATGGTTCGGCTCAATTATTAAAGCAAGTTGCTAGCCAACGTCATGATTTAAAAGCGATTATCCTCCGTCGCAATTATGGTCAAACGGCAGCAATGGCCGCAGGTTTTAATTATGCTCAAGGTAGTATAATTATCACTCTGGATGCGGATTTACAAAATGATCCGGCTGATATCCCAATTCTGATTGCGAAGCTAGATGAAGGCTACGATTTGGTCAGTGGTTGGCGCAAAAATCGCCAAGACGGTGCTCTCCGACGACTTTTACCCTCCAAAATCGCCAATTGGCTGATTCGTCGGATTACGGGGGTACGTATCCATGATTACGGTTGTTCCCTCAAAGCTTACCGTGCGGAATTGGTGGCAGATATGAATTTATATGGGGAATTACACCGATTTTTGCCGGCTCTTGCTTATATTGAAGGGGCACGTATCACCGAAATACCCGTCCGTCACCACCCACGTCGCTTCGGTAGTAGTAAATATGGTCTAGCAAGAACTTTTCGTGTGGTCATGGATTTAATGACCATTGCCTTCATGAAAAAATTCCTCACCCGACCGATGCATGTATTTGGATTACTCGGTTTAGGGTCGATGATTTCCGGGATTTTCATTGGTTTTTATCTCACCTTTATTAAATTTGGTTTGGGTGAAAATATCGGCGATCGTCCTTTGCTAATATTAGCTGTATTACTTTTTGTTACAGGTGTCCAGCTATTTTGTTTTGGCTTACTTGCCGAATTACTGATGCGTACCTACCACGAATCCCAAGGTCGTCCAATTTACCGGGTTCGCGAAGTTATCAGTCAAAATGGTAAATAATGGTGAACCCGGATTTCTGATAAAACCTGAAAACTTTTAGGGAGTAGGGAGTAGTGAATATTTGACTTTGGAATTGATAACTGATGGGAAACTTAAGTTATTACCCATTAAAGTTGTATATTCACTACTTCTAATGGATGACAGTTAACACTTACCGCAGTCCGAGGGGGATTTGTGAAATCTTACATGTAGGGTTGTTAACGGTTGACAGTTGACAGTTAACAGTCACCAGTCATCAGTCATCAGCACGCTATTTTTCACGACTTAAATCGAATTGCGATAACAGTCTATTCCCTACTCCCTACCTGGACTTTTTACTCCGCTCCAGCGATGGGAGCAAAACCTTGGCGTTGAATATTCTCTGTAATTGTACGGGGTTCGAGGAATTGCAGGAGGTAATCTGGACCACCAGCTTTTGAACCAACACCAGATAACTTAAATCCGCCAAAAGGTTGTCGAGCAACAATTGCACCAGTAATTGTCCGGTTGATATACAAGTTACCAACCTCGAAATCTGTTTCAGCGATCGCGATATGGGAGGGAGTACGGGAATACAATCCACCGGTCAGGGCATAGTTGGTGCTGTTGGCAATATTTAATGCATCGGCGAAATTTTCGGCTTTGATCACCGCTAGGACAGGACCAAATATTTCCTCTCGGGCGATTTTACCATCCCTGGGTACATCGATGAAAATAGTGGGAGGGATAAAGTAACCAGTTTCTGGTACGGGTACTTCTAAAGCTAATTTGGCTTCCGTTTTACCAATGGCAATGTATTCTCGAATCCGTGCTTGGGCTGTAGCATCGATAACTGGTCCAACTTTGGTACTGGGTAATTCTGCTGCTCCAACATTCAAGGATTTAGTCGCTTCAATTAGCCGTTCTACAAAGGTGTCATATACGGATTTAACCACGATAACCCGAGAACAGGCGGAACATTTTTGACCACTGTAACCAAAGGCGGATTGGACAACTCCAGTGACGGCTTGGTCTAAATCGGCACTTTCATCGATAATAATACCGTTTTTACCTCCCATTTCGGCGATGACCCGTTTCATGTGTTTTTGCCCGGGTTTGAGGATAGCTGCATCGGCGTAAATGCGACAACCAACTTCCTGGGAACCGGTGAAGGCGATAATATGGGTATCCACATGGTTTACGAGGTAGGCTCCCACCTGGGAACCTTTGCCGGGTAAGTATTGAAATACACCTTGAGGTACGCCTGCACTGACTAAAATTTCTGCTAATTTAGCGGCAATTACCGAGGAAGTCTCCGCCGGTTTGAGGATGGTGCTGTTACCTGTAACTAGGGCAGCAACGGTCATACCACAGGCGATCGCTAGGGGAAAATTCCAGGGAGAAATGACAACGGCAATACCTCGTGGTTGGTAAATATAACGATTAGTTTCACCAAGTACGTCATAATTTACACCTGCTGCCAGTCGTTCTATTTCCTCGGCGTAGTAGCGGCAAAAGTCGATGGCTTCGGAGACTTCGGCATCGGCTTCCCGGACTGGTTTACCAACTTCCAGAACTATCCAGGCGGATAATTCGCCTCGCCGTGTTTCCATGATTTGGGCTGCTTGCCGGAGAATGTCGGCTCTTTGTTGGGGAGGGGTTTTGCGCCAACTAGGAAAGGCGGCTTTGGCAGCTTGGATGGCGGTTTCGGCTTGGTCGATGCTAGCTAAACCAATAGTACCAACGATTTCGCTGGGTTGGGAGGGGTTAACGGAATCAACGGTGTCTTGGGTGGAGACGTATGTACCGTTAATGAGGGGTAAATAGGTTTTTCCCAGGGATGACCGGACAGTGGCGATCGCTTGGGCTGTTTGTCTACGGGTTTCTTCGATGGAGTAATCGCTATCGGCGACACCAGTAAATCCCGTGTGGGGAGGTTGGTATTCTGTATTTATACTGGGGTCAGGTGGTGCTAAAAGTTCTTCTAGAGGACGATTTTCCAGGTTTTGCCGCAGGAAGGAACTATTAGCGGTATTTTCCAGTAGGCGACGAATTAAATAGGCCATTCCTGGTAATAATTCACCGTAGGGAGCATAGACTCGAACTCTGTATCCTTGGGACGCGATCGCTTTGGCCAGTTTATCTCCCATCCCATACAATACCTGCATTTCAAAGGCTCGTCGAGGAACATTTAAAGCTTGAGCAATGGCGATCGCTTTGGCTTGGGAACGGACGTTATGGCTACCAATGGCTGTGTAAATGTATTGATGATTTTCCAGCAGGATTTGGGTAATTTTCTCAAAGTTGGCATCCGTGGCGGTTTTATCGTTGTATACTGGCTGTGGCCAGTGTTTCTGTACGGCTTTGATGGTTTCCTGGTCCCAATAGGCTCCCTTAACTAGGCGAATGGTAATGGGATAACCACGTATTTTTGCCCAATCAATTAAACCCCGTGCATCCGCTTCACTATCCCGCAGATAGGCTTGAATTGTCATCCCAATATCGGTACGGGTTTTAAATTCCTCCTCCAGGAGAATTTTTTTGAGGATGGATAGGGTAATATCCTTGTAATCATACTGTTCCATGTCAAAATGTACCGCCGCACCCAATTCTTGCGCACGTCGCAGCAAAACCCGAATCCGCTCACTCACCCGATTTTCACTACCGACTGCATCTAAAGGGTCAAACTGGGAGTAAAATGCCGTTAATTTCACGGAAACCTGGACTTTTGGCAGTAAATCCCCATCAGCTGTATCTATTTGCTCCACCACAGACCAGGATTTCGCTGCTGCGGTTAATTGCTCGATTAAATCCAAATAACGCTGTTGATAGGATTGGGCTTCTGTTTCCGTAATTACCGCTTCCCCTAGTAAATCTACGGTAAACGCCATTTTCTCCCGACGCAGGCGCTCAATAGTTTTAATTACCTGTTGAATATTTTCCCCAGCAATGTATCTATGGGCTAAAGCCTCCACTGCCGTTGTCACCGTTGTTGCCGCCACCTGTCCCGGCACGGAATCAGGACTGGCAAAATTTAACATACTTTTCAATGCTGTAGGTAATTCTACAGATGCATCTCCTAGGTATTCTTGTAAATGGGCAGCAATTTCTGTTTTACTGCGTAAAGCTGGTAAAGCATCAATAAAGCGAAACAATTGCACCCGTAAATGGGGATTTTCCATCGTCCAAGCTAACAATTGGTCATCCAGACGGAGTTTATCCCGTAAATTGGCTAAAAAGGAACGGTTTTCTTGGGTAGATGCAAGCAGCTTTTTCGCTATTTCCTGAGTTTGGACTTCGTATGTCATCGTTTCTATGGTTGATTGTGCCAAAAGTGGGTGGGGAATGGGGTTTGGGACAATTTATCGTTTGATGATTATCCCAGATTATCCAGTGTAGAGGAGTTTTTAGACCTATCTCCCCAATTTCTATTGTGGCTGCTCAATTCCTGGATATCCACAGTGGATATGAGAAAATTCCTCAGAAGATGTTCAGAAGGTGTCAGTATCAATCAATAGTGAGACGCGATACAGATTCGAGATGCAATCTATCCCGTCTCTACTCCCGACTCCCGATTCTCCACTCCCGAATTAATAAATTTGACTGCGGACTGGATTATCCGACTAACTTCGTGTATTACAGTTTGAGGAAGTATAATTGCTTGTTTTCTCAAATATTATTTATTGTTAATTCTTATATTAAGTGTGACCCGATTATGCGTCCCCGTACCGAAGTTATTGAAATATTTTCCACATTTTTGCAATTTAATGGTGATCGCGCAACTGATTGGATTATGGATGGTCGGTTGCGACGGAGTATGGAAGGTAATTTACAGCAGGTGACGAACCCCGGTTCGGAAGCTTTTTGGGCAACTTACTGGTATCATATTTGGCAAAAGGCGGAAAAAGCAGATTTAGCCAAACAACATCTCAGTGCCTATTTGCAGGAAGCTTGTTTTTGGAGCGCTCGTAAAACTGCGGATACTTTTAGTAGTAGCCAGTACAGTTTACCGGATTTTTTTCAAATCGCGATCGCGAATATCGATCGGGTGTTAAAGGGGTTTGATCCGAAACAGGGATTTGTCCTCAAAAACTATGGGAGGGCTATTTTTAGCACTGTGATTCGAGAGGTATTGCGTCAGCGTCACGAAATCGATATTTGTTCATCCTGGGGGATGTTGCGCAAAATCAGCCAAAAACGGTTAGTGGAATCCCTAAAGGCTGATGGAATTGGAGAAGCAACAATTCAAGCTTATGTGAATGCTTGGAACTGTTTTAAATTGATTTATGTTCCCACCCAATCTGGTAATACCCGTCAGTTGAACCGTCCCGATGAGCAAACCTGGGAAGCTATCACTACTGCTTACAATTCCCAAACAAATTCTACAATTAATGCCCAAACTTTGGAAAATTGGTTACTTACTTGTGCTAAAGCTGCACGTAATTATTTATATCCCTCTGTGACTTCGATCAACCAAAGTAGTGGTGACGATCAAAACGAATGGTTAGATAATCTAAGTGTCAATCAACAGGAATCATTGTTAAATGAATTGATTGCAGAAGAGGAGGAAAACAAACGTCAACAACAACAACAACAAATCAATCAAATTTTAACTTCTGGAGTTGCAGATTTAGACCCCCAAGCACAGCAAATTCTCGAACTTTATTATCGTCAGGGAAAAACTCAACAACAAATCGCCCAATATTTAGAAATCCAACAATATACAGTATCTCGTCGTTTGACCCGTAGCCGTGAAGCTTTATTAAAAATATTAGCCAAATGGACTGCTGCACACCTGCATATTTCCCTGGACTCTGACCTACTAAAAAGCATCAATTCTGTGATTGATGAATGGTTACAAACTTACTATAGCCATCCTGTTTGATTGGGACATGAATCTCTGTGAAAACAGGGAAATCGCCTACATGTACTGCTGACAACAGACGTGATATGTTCCATCTCTCGTTTGAAAGTGAGCAGTCCGTGACGGGAGTGAGGGAGTAAGATATCTGGTGTACGCATACTCCCGATTTACAAGGTAGTCCCCCGTGTGGTTTGGACACAACTAAACAAGAAAATAGTTTATTCCTCCTCCCAACTCTCAATTTACAAGGAAGAAAATCAGCCAAATTAAATATTAACTCTGTATACCCCATTGAAAATTTGATATTGAAATTAAGTATTTATATTCATTCCATTAACCCCAAACCCCACCCATGCCAATTGTATTCTGGAGTATTTGACCATGAGCGTCCAACTTAACGTATTTGATTTTTTATCCCCCAGCACGTTAATTTTGCCAATTTCACCAGAAATCAATACACGCGCATGGGATAGTAGCCAAAACCTTTCCAACCCTTCTTCTCGCTATCAAGGTTATTTAAATGAACTTTGCCTGCAAGTAATTCTTTTGTGGTTACACGCAGAAATTACACCGCAAGCAAAGACAAGTTTCTGTACCACTGCTTTACCCAGCTTTTGGGAACTGGTTAATGGAACCGTAATCGATATTGACGATAAGCGGATGGTGGTAGTTCCCCAGGAAAGTATTGATTTTAGTGAATTACGGATTCCCCAGGAATGGGTAGATATACCAGAGTACATTGGTGATTATTATTTAGGGGTCTTGGTGAATCCCGATGCTAGTTATGTTTGTTTGTGGGGCTATACTACCCATGCAGCCTTGAAAAATCGTGGAAGTTATGACTCTCACACCCGTACCTATGCGATCGCCCAAATGGATCTAATTGATGATATGAGCATTTTCCCGACCCTAGGGGAATTGTGTCCCAAGGAACGCACCCGAACACAAATTATACCGCCTCCATCCCTATCTCCTACCCAAGCAGAAAATTTAATTAATCGTCTGGCCAATCCTGCAATCCTCGCTCCCCGTTTACAAGTGCCTTTTGCTACCTGGTCGGCATTAATTGCCAATGGAGGATGGCGACAAAGTTTGTACCTACGTCGTTTGGGGCTACCGGAACAATTTTCGATCTTGACATGGTTAGAAACTGGAGTTTCCCAATTTGCCTCCCAATTGGGATGGAGTCGATTTCACCTGCAAACTGGTTTTGCCGGTGCGCGAAGTTTAGAAGCGAACCAGAATAGGCTAATTTTATCACGACAGTTAGCGATCGCTGGACAAAGTTACGAACTCAGAATTGTTCCCCAAACCCACAATGGGGAAAGGACTTGGCGATTTGAGTTTAGAAATGCGATCGCGGGGGGCGCAATTCCTGGCGGATTTAAATTACGATTGTTAACGGAGGATTTACAACCTTTTCCCAATAATGAGGACGTTGCTACCACTGCAACTGATTTACTCTTTGTAGAGGTGGCTTTAGCACCGAATGAGGGAATCGTGTGGGAAATAGAACCCTTACCCGAAAATTATGAGCGGGAAATCTTAAGATTTTAAAATTAAAAGTGATTGAAAAAGTCAAATTCACCCCGGATTGGCAATAATTTTGATCCGCGGCAGTTCAATTTTATCCCCTGATAGTAAATTCATCGCTTCATCAGGATGGGTGATTTGTAGTGTCTGGAGAAAATTAATACTTGTCGTCAATAAATCATCCACATCAATCCCAGCAAAATCACTGGGATAACGGCGTAAACGGTTACTTCCTTCACCGAGTAAAATCATGGTACCTCGCACATTCTCATTACCTAGATGATACAGGGCTACGGCAATTTGTAAAATACCTTGATAAAAGCTTTTTTCCGGTTCTAAAGCTTCAATCCACAGGGCTTCGAGGATATCATGACAAGCGTAAAATTGCCCAGAATTAAACTGGGCTACACCTTGCCAAAATTCTGGAGGCATTTGTTCGCTCATGCCTAGACCATGCTATCGCGAACTTCTTTAATCGTTTCCAGGGAAATTTCCTGTTTATCCCCAGCGAAGTCATTGTCAGGTGTTAAAAACAACATACAATGGCATTCTTTTCGTTCCCGCATTGGTACACAGGGACAATTCCAATAAGCTGCTGCAACTTCTGCTTCCTTATCTTCGTAATGACGACAGGGACACAATGGCGCACCTAATTCATCCTTATGTTTGGCTAAACCTTCGATGACAACCGCAGTCACCGAAGGTTCAGAACAGAAGAAAGTACCTGTGCGCTTGGCATATTGCTCCGAAAAATGCCGCATTGCTTCCAGGTTTTTATCGCTCGACTTGCTATTTACCTCTGATGTCATCATGTATTTGCCGCTCATAATTTAAATATTTCTTTGCATTGTACCGCAGTCCACACACCGTGATAGGGGTTATTTTAAGCAAATTTTGCGATCGCCTTTTACTGACGGCTGATTTTACGGGTCTGTAAGTACCGAAAAATCCGTGTCCAATTATGATTTTTGGCTTTGTTGGTCGGCTAAATGTAAATCTCTCTGTTATTTCCTTTTGTCCTCATACCAGAAAGGATTGGACAGATATTTTTACTGGAAAAATCTCCCTAATTGAGCAATTTTAAATCTTCACAAATAGCGTCAATATTTAACAATAGTTATGATTTTTGGGGGAAAATAATGATGATTTTCAATGTATTCAATACAAGCTTCCTATCATACCCACATTCCGCACTTCATTGTGTAGCACAGGTACGAGTGTAAGAAGTGACAAAAATAATTTAAATACAAATACACAGTAATTTCAGTAATAGATGTAGACAGTACTATAAGCCAACCAATTGAAATTAGTAAGTTATTGACAATAAGTTCAGGAGCAAAAATGAGAAAATGGGTCTGAATTAAATAAAAATGCCCAAAAATATGAAGAATCAAAAAGAAGAAT
Organism: uncultured Calothrix sp.; assembly: GCA_937973965.1. GTDB lineage: Bacteria > Cyanobacteriota > Cyanobacteriia > Cyanobacteriales > Nostocaceae > NIES-3974. The sequence continues at coordinate 38,363 of CALJJQ010000037.1, forward strand.
TGGAGAGTAAAAACTTAGAACACTTAGGAATAATATCAGGAATAATAGATGAAATAGGAATAGTAGAAAAAATTAATGAGATATTCTTAGTAGATAGCAGAGAGAAAGTAAATACAGGAGAAGTAATCAAAGCAATCATTCTCAATGGACTAGGTTTTGTATCAAGACCATTATATTTATTCCCTGATTTTTTTCAAGATAAACCGATAGAACATTTAATAGGAGAGGGAATAAAAGCATCAGATTTGAATGATGATAAAATAGGTAGAGTAATGGACAAGCTCTACAAATATGGATTAACAAAAATATTCCTAATCATTGCCTTAGAGATAGTCAAAAATTGGGAATAGAAACTAAATATTCCCATTTAGATTCAATTTAATTACATTTACATGGAGAGTAGAAGAATAGCCTAAATAATGGAGAGAAAGAAACAGGAATAAACAAAGAAAATCCGATTAATATCACACGTGGTTATTCCCGTGACCATCGTCCAGATTTCAAACCAGGAGTTAATCCCAAAACATGAAAATTCTTGTGGTCGATTTATTTTAGCAACGAATATTTTCGACACAACCAAATTAGTACCTACAGAAATATTGAGAATATACAAAGAACAGCTATCAACAGAGCGAGGATTTAGATTTATCAAAGACCCGTTATTTTTTGCCGATAGTCTTTTTGTGAAGAATCCAGAAAGAGTAGAGACAATGATGATGTTAATGGCATTGTTTCTTTTGGTGTACAATCAGGGTCAAAGACAATTACGAATCGCGTTAAAGACCCAAAAAGCTACCGTTAAAAATCAACTGAAGAGACCTACAGAATCTCCCACATTAAGGTGGATATTTCAATGTTTTCAGGGGATTCATATTTTAATTACACCAGGAGTTCATCGAATTCTTAAATTAACAAAGGAACATTGTCGCATCTTGCGATTCTTACCGAATGCTTGTCAAAAATATGATTTATTATGTTAGTTCTAAAATCTCTAATTCCCTATTGCATGGTCTTGTGTTTCTATCACTGATTTAAAAATTCAAATTAAACTATCTCACTGGCTTTTTATAGACGACAAAAAAGCTTGATTTTTGGTGTGTATAATTTACTTTTTGATGGTTACTTAATTTTTAAAAACTATCGTTTTTAACTATCCGTCAATGTAGTTTATTCATGCTACTTATTGAAGTGCGGAATGTGGGATATAGGTGAAGCCTTCTAGCGGGACTTAAACATTTTTGAGGCAGAAATCAGCTTCAAACCCATGCAGGGGAAGGAAAACACACTATAGGCTCAAAAATGCTTGAAACCCAGATATGGCAAGAAACTATTCAAAACGATGTCAAAATCTTGCTGTGTATACGTTTGAGAAGTTTTTTCGGCTATTTTTTGTCTAAGTCCCACTAGTAGCACAACTACTATCTAAATTTAATATTCTACTTGGTCATTACCTGTATAATCAAAAGATTATTAAACAAAGCAATTGATTGATTCAAGTCTCAAAAATAGAATATCAGGAGTGAAAATGAATACTTATTCCCTATTCTTTCCATAATAAAAATTGCTTCTTATTACCAACCCAGGTATTCCCTAAACCGATTCCGGTAATCTAGTTTTGAGCTTTAAACAATTACTACCATCAAGTTGTAACTGGTACTCAACCTTGTCCATCAACCGATTCATAATCAACCAACCATAGCCACCTTCTTGCTTATCGCTGGGGTCAGGAGCAAAGTAATTTGACAAATCATATCCCTCTCCCTGATCCCACACTTCCAAAGCTAAATCCCGATCCTGTAGTTCCAAACGAATCAACACAGGAATAGCTGGTTGTTCTTTGTGGGCGTGGCGAACAACGTTAGAATAGGCTTCAACTAAAGCTAGACGCAGACGACTAGATTGACGCGGCCAATCCACAGACTGTCCTAATTCTAATTTCAGACATCCTAGCAGCCAATCCTCAACAATTGTTAAAAATTTTAAATCGCTGGGTATGTGTAACTCAGTTCTCATCATGTTTAAAACACCTCAAGGGAAAGAATAGTTTGGTCGTCTTCTTGGATATTGCTATCAGCTTGAATTTGGGCCAGTAATTTTTCTAAACATAACGTGGGTGGTTGTTGTTTCAACAACTCCCACAACCCCTCTGGTCGCAACATCAAACGTTGCGGTACGGAGCCATTAAATTTACCATTTCGATTGCTATAGGATGGAGTGATCATCGCTTCGGTGACACCATCGCTTGCGAGTAATAATGCATCTCCTGATTGCAAAGTTAAGGTGTCAGTATCTGCTTTCCATTCCCGCTTGATTCCCAAGGGAATACCGCGTGTTTTCAGATATATTGGATGGTCCGAAGTTGATGGATGACGAGACCAACATAAAGGATAAATATGTCCAGCATTAGCACAAACTAATTCTTTTGTTGTCGGTGTATAACGAACTAAAACTAAGGTAATAAAACAGTTATTGGTCATTAAATCATCGAATAATGCCAAATTGAGATTGGCCATAACTCGATTCGGTGACGGGGGGTTCTCTTGGGATAATTCCCGACGCAACACTGAAATCACACTAGCCATAAATAAAGCTGCGGGAACACCCTTACCGGAAACATCCCCCACTGCTAACCATAAATCCCCTTTGGGATGGGAAAACACTTCAAAAAAGTCTCCCCCCACCTCCCGTGCTGGAAAACAACAGGCTTGTACTTTGGCTGATTTAATTTCTGGTAAACTTTGACGCAGCAAGTTGTTTTGGATTTGTCGAGCGACTTCCAATTCAGTGCTAATTTGTTTTTGCTTTTCTTGTAAGCTTTGATATAACTTGGCTTGGGACAAAGCTAAGGAAGCTTGTTCTGCAACACCAGCAATCAATTGCACGTCTTCCTTTTGCCAAGGACGTGAACGTTTGTGCTGACACAATACCAACACAGCAAGTAGCTGTTGTTGATAGGTTAATGGCACTACTAATCCGTGTCCAGTCCGATCATCATAAACACTGGATAGGTTATACTGTCGGCTTTCAAGGATTTCGGTAATTAAATCGCTGGGGTCGAAGCTACACTGACCATACACTTGATTCGACTGATGATAAACAAATTCCTCGAATGAAGGTTTATCACCTTCGATTGGTCTTAAGAAACAACAAGTAGCTTCAAAACCCTCGCCAATTGTGGCCACGATTTTTTCCAACATACTGCGGTAATCCAAGGACTCACGAATCGCCGTCGTCACCGCATTAAACAAAGATTCCCGTCGTAAAGCCAACTGCAATTCTTGGGTTCTTTTTTTGACAACACGATAGGTATCGGTAGCCTGCTCAACTACAGTACGTAATCTGTCTGGTTTCCAAGGTTTGGTTATATACTTAAAAACCTGTCCAGAATTAATGGCATCAACTAAATCTTCAACATCAGTAAAACCCGTTAATAAAATGCGAATTGTATCCGGAAACCGCTCCACCGTCAGTCTGAGGAATTCGGTTCCATTCATTTCGGGCATTCGTTGGTCAGAAATTATGACCGCCATCTCCCCTTCCTGATCCAAGATTTCCAGCGCACTGAGCGCATTATTGGCGCGGAAAACTTGAAAATCACGCCGAAAGGTGCGGTAGAGTAATTCGAGATTGTCTAACTCGTCATCTACCACCATCAGCTTTAGTTTTTCAGCCCCCGTATCAGTCATATTTGACTTTTAAATTATTTTTCATCAATTTGGCAGTAGGTATTGTATACAGAAATACTTTATTACCAAGCGACAGAAAACAAGCAAACTTGCCTTGTTTTGGCAAATCTGGGTTCTTAACCCGTATCAAACATTTTCTGTAAACAAGACCACACCTATGCATATTAAAAATAAGCATGAGTCCATATCTACAAGTTACCCACTTTTCCAGGGATTTCTTTAGTTTCCACAACAGGATAATATTATTTTTTCTTATGTGTCATGTGTAACATAGGATTTATTATCCAACAAGACCAGAACGGAGGGCGCGAACAGCAGCTTGGGTACGGTCATCAGCACATAATTTGTTTAAAATATTACGAACATGGGTTTTAACAGTACCAACAGTAATGTAAAGTCGCTCGGCGATTACAGCGTTGCTACAACCTTCAACAATCAATTGTAACACTTCCAATTCGCGCTCAGTCAGGGTGTAGGGATCAATGGAATCCTCTTCGCTAGAACTACCATTACGGGGGGGAATCGGTTTTGCGGGAACAGCACCAGTCTCGGGAGGGGAATTATCTTGGGCTTGACGCAGAACAATTCGCGCGATCGCTGGATCAATCCAAGAGTTACCACAGGATGTAATCCGGACTGCATTCAAAAGGTCATCGTTGTCTTTCATGCAGTAGGAATCAGCACCAGCAGCAAAGGCAGCGAGTACAGCTTCCCGGTTATCCCGTAGAGTGAGAATCAGTACTTTAGTGTGAAGATTATCACTATCACCACTAGATTTTAGCTCCCGTGTCACCTCGATACCATCCTTATCCGGTAAGCCGATATCGACAATCGCCACATCTGGCTTTAAATTTGATAGTAGCTGTATTCCTTCGTTGCCATTGCCAGCCTCGCCAACGATTTCAATATCGTCGCTTTGCTGCAATGTAGTCCGAATACCCATCCGGGTTAATTCATGATCTTCAATCAAAACCACACGAATTTTACTCATAGTCGAGTTCTGCCCGTTTGACGCTCAAAGTTCAATAAAGTCTGTTGTCAACTTAATATCATCCAAATATTGCCCTATAGTGCCATCTAGATGTAAACCTACAATTGATAACCTCCCATCGACATATCTCCCGTGTATGTCACCATACCACGATCTAAAGATATCGATGTTTCTCTGATAAAGCCAGCATCTATGACAATTTGTTAGCTTGGCAATAGATCATCGTTACCAAAAACCAAACAAGTTTTTTCAAATTTACCAATTAATCAATTTTGATTCGGGATACTTCCTCAATGTAACCAAAGAATCATTTTATCTAAATTGTGTCATTTTTTGAGTTCAATATATGAACAATGGGCGCAAATGAGTATATATACCGTCTGCTTCCGGTTGGTATTTTCTGTCCGGATTGGCTGGTGAATAGATAGCATCTTGAAGTAATAATTATTTTTGCTCAAAGACAAAGCCGACTGAATGTGGGAAATATTGGTGTTCTATTGAAAATAAAGTCAAAAGTAATACCCATTCTTGTCGAAATAAATTTGATCAACTATGCTTCCTAATGAGTAAGGTGTGAGGGTAATCAAAAGTCGTCTATGTTAAAGGCACCAAAATTATTTTCAGTTTTAGAGTTACCAGTCCATGTCATGGACAGTTATCCAGATTGGTTGCTCGAACGGATGAAACAGGGTTTAGGAACCCATGTTGTGACATTAAATGCGGAAATGACCATGCAAGCGGAAGCTAACAGCGACCTATCCCAAGTGATTCGGGATGCGGAGTTAGTGATTCCCGATGGTGCAGGAGTTGTCTTGTACTTGCGTTTATTATTTGGTCAACGGGTCAAACGCATCCCAGGAATTGAACTCGCAGAAATCCTATTGCGGGCGATCGCGCAAACAGAACCTTCTTTAAAAGTGTTTTTTTATGGTGGCAAACCAGGGGTAGCGGAAAAAGCTGCTCAATATTGGCAAAACCAGTATCCAGGACTACAAATTGTCGGAACCCATTCTGGATTCCACTCCCCCGAAGAGTTAGAAGCCTTAAAACAACATTTAGCAGCCATTCAACCCAATTTAATTCTGGTGGGTTTGGGTGTACCCCGTCAAGAATTTTGGATTCAGCAACATCGTTACCTCTGCAACCAAGCAACTTGGGTTGGGGTTGGTGGTAGTTTAGATATTTGGTCAGGAACAAAAACCCGCGCTCCCAAATGGTTAGCGAATAATAACTTGGAGTGGTTGTATCGCCTCTATCAAGAACCTTGGCGCTGGAAACGAATGCTCGCATTACCCAAGTTTGCCATCCGTGCCATTAGTTATCGTCTCAGTCCCAAGGCAACTGTTAGTCAAATATTACCCTAGTACGGGTTGGCGGAAATATCCATACCATTTATCTGGTGACTATGCTCTCCGTAGTCACCCAGTGAATGAAGGCAGAGCCTTCATTCACAAAGCTGGAGCCTCACACCCTTGGACTCCCACGCGGAGCATGGGAGCTAGGGAAATGGTAGGCGTATTTCCGCCGACTTGTACTAGTTTGTCCTCAATTTCTCACAAACTTTTAGGGAATAGGGAGTGGGGAGTCGGGAGTAGTAGGAAAAACAACCCATGACTCAACCTTTATCACTCGCACCAAATGCAAGTTTGTGAGTTTTAAAAGGTTTGGTTCGGAATAAATTTTTAGTGATTGGAGGCTATTTTTACTTGATAGTTAAGTATAAATAGTCTCCTATTTTTTTAAACTTGAATAGCAGGGAAGAGAGAATAGGGAATAGCCATCATGTCCTTTGCGGATAACAGAACTACCGTCATCCTCACCGTATGGCTTGGCAATGATATAATACGCAAAAGCTTCCTATCTGCTTTCACGTTAGTCTCCCATGTTGTTTGGGCACAATCAAACATAAAATAGTTCATACATACTATAAAATCTCGACTCTTTATTTTCAAGCGAGGATTATGACTAGCTTGACATTAAATTTAGATACCGTTCATTTGACTGACGAACAGTTCTATGAATTATGTCAAAATAACCGTGAATTACAGTTTGAGAGAACATCCAGGGGAGATTTAATCATTATGCCACCAGTTGGCGGTGAAAGTGGTAATCGAGAGGCTGATTTGATTGCTGATGTGGTGATTTGGAATCGGCAAACGTGTCTTGGTTATACTTTCAGTTCTTCGACTATATTTAAACTACCTAACGGTGCAAGTCGTTCCCCTGATGTTGCTTGGATAAAAAAGGAACGCTGGGAAGCACTAACTCCGGAACAAAGACGCAAGTTTCCCCCGATTGCACCGGATTTTGTGATTGAATTAAGGTCTGCAACAGATGATTTGCAAGTTTTGCGGGAAAAAATGCGGGAATATATAGATGTGGGAGTGCAATTAGGATGGTTGATCAATCCTCAACAGCAGCAAGTCGAAATTTATCGTCCTGGGATTGATGTGGAAGTACAAAATTTACCGACCCAACTCTCAGGTGAAAATATACTTCCGGGATTTTGCTTAAGTTTATCAGCACTTTTAATCGATGACTGTTAACTTTCAACCGTTAGCCGTCAACAGCAGATCAAGTAGTTATGTGATTTATGCGAGTTTTAGCTTATGAATATCCGAGACAAAACAGACACACTTCAGTCGGAAATTGATCAAAAAAGACAGGAGATTCGCTCAGATAACTACTCAACATCAATTGGAGAATGGATTAGTCTGTATCAACAAGGTGAAATTGAAATACATCCAGAATTCCAGAGATTTTTCCGTTGGTCAGATTATCAAAAAACAAAATTAATAGAATCTATTTTGCTAGGAATCCCGATTCCACCTATTTTCGTGTCCCAAAGGGAAGATGGTATTTGGGATGTGGTTGATGGTTTACAACGGCTATCAACTATATATCAATTTGTGGGTATATTGAAGGATGAAGAGGGAAAACTCATACCACCATTGACTTTACAGAAAACAGAGTATTTACCATCATTAGAAGGTAAAGTATGGGAGGATAAAGAGCATGCAGATGGTTCTAGCAAGGGATTTACTCCTACCCAGAGACTTTTAATAAAAAGGGCAAAAATAGATGTGAATATTCTGTTAAAAGAAAGTGACCCTTTTGCTAAATATGAATTGTTTCAAAGATTAAATACTGGTGGTTCTATTGCGACTCCTCAAGAATTGCGAAACTGTATTTTAGTTAGTTTAAATCCCGATTTTTATCGCTGGATTAAAAAACTTAGTGAGAATGAAAACTTCCAAGCTTGTATTGCTTTAAATGACAAGTCTCTAGAAGAACAATATGATATTGAAATTTTATGTAGATTTTTGGTGCTGCGAAATATAGACGAAAACTTGTTGAGTAAAATTCCTGATGTTGATTCATTTTTTACGGAACAAATTCAGGAAATTGCTAATAATCCTAATTTTGACAAAGAATTAGAGCAAGCCGCCTTTGAAAAAACATTTCAAGTTTTATCCGAATGTATGGGAAGTGATAGCTTTAAAAAATATGATGTTAATAAACAAAAATTTTCTGGTGGCTTCATGTTGGCACCTTTTGAAACAATAGCTCTAGGAATTGGTTATAACTATTCCCAATATCATTTAAGTGCTGGGGAATTGAGAAATAAAATTATTGAAATTTGGTCTAATCCAGATTTTACATCGGCTTTTGGTAGAGGCAAAGATGCTAGAGCGAGATTACCTAAATTAATTCCCCTGGGTCGTAGATTGTTTTCTGTATGAAGAAAATTCGCACTCTTGAGGATTTAAATCAGAGGTTAACAGATGATTTAATCTGGAGAAAAAAAGAAATTTCTGATTTGAAAGCTTTGATTGAAAATAGAAGTTTTACGACTAGTAAACATAATGCCTTACTACGTAGTGGAGTAGCAATTTTATATGCTCACTGGGAGGGATATATTCGTACTGCTGCAACTAGTTATTTGGAGTTTGTTGCTAGACAACAATTAACTTACGGGGAATTGGCGATCAATTTTGTGGCGATCGCAATGAAAGCGAAACTGAATAAAGCTAATGATACCAACAAGGCCACAGTATTTACGGCGGTGACAAATTTGATATTGACTCAGGTACATCAAACAAGTTCCATTCCCTATAAAGATATAATTTCCACTGCTTCTAATTTATCTTCGGCTATTTTACGGGAAATTACTTGTCTCCTGGGTTTAGATTACTCTTTCTACGAAACGAAAGAGGTTATTATTAATGAACAGTTACTGAAGCGCAGAAATGCGATCGCTCATGGTGACAATTTATCCCTCGACCGCGATGAGTATCAACAATTGCACGACGAAATCTTAGCAATGATGGAAAATTTTCGTACTCAGGTAGAAAATAGTGCTTGTCAAAAGTTGTATATACGTAATCAATGCACGTAATTATAAAAGTTGATCAAAGACTGAAAATTATCAGTATCATACATTGATAATTTCATTACTTGTCGTTACATCTGTCTATGGATAGCGAATAAAGGTAATCAGAACTGATGAATGAAAGTGATTTTTCCTACTCCCTACTCCCCATTCCCGATTCACAACGAAGAAGGAAATTTATTTCTGAGTGATGATAATTTCCCGTTGTTGAGTGGGAATACTGATTGCATAGCAAAAATATAAAATTTTCACGAACCCACTAAATCAGCAATGCCAACTTTAACACCGAAAGAACTATTAGAACAACAATTTCCAGCATCAGAGACAGCGACTAAATCCGTGGAAACCCCAACCGAGTTCTGTGTGGAATTTCGGAATGTGAGTAAAGTTTACGAAAATGGACGGGGTGCTTTATCTAATGTCAGCTTTCAAGTGGGGAAGGGGGAATTTTTATTTATTACTGGACCGAGTGGTTCTGGTAAGTCTACTTTACTCAAATTGTTGTATGGTGAGCAAATTGCAAGTCAAGGGGAAGTGATTGTCAATGGACAGAATGTGGGATTGCAACGGGGAAATCAATTATCGTATTTGAGACGACAAATTGGTGTGATTTTCCAGGATTATAAGTTGATTCCCCAACGGACTGTGACTGAAAATATTAGTGTGGTTCTGCAAGCACAAGGTTACACCCGCAAAGAAATTCAGCGTCGTCTGGAACCTACCCTGAAATTGGTGGGTTTACAAACAAAAGCAAATTGTTTTCCAGAACAACTTTCGGGAGGGGAACAACAACGGGTTAGTATCGCTAGAGCAATTGTGGCTACTCCACCCCTAATTTTAGCTGATGAACCGACGGGTAATCTTGACCCGGATAATTCTTGGCAAATTATCCAAATTTTGCGTCAATTAAATGATTTTGGTGCGACAGTAATTGTAACTACCCATGATGAACAACTGGTGAGACGTTGTGATACCCGTGTGATTCGGGTTTGTAATGGGGAAATTTATCGACGATAATTACTGAGCAACCTCTGGTGATTCAAAGGGACGGATGATGGGTACTGCTGGGGTTTCCGTTGCTTGGAAAATCCCTGCAAGTGCTTGTTCTAAACTTGGAGCCATGACAATCCGGTTTTCGTAGACGACTATTACCCGTGCTAGGGTTGGTAAACTGTTTTCAGTCGCTTGTAAATATAATGGTTCGACGTACAATAGGGACTGTTCGATGGGAATAATTAGTAAGTTACCTTGGATTGCTCTAGAACCTTGACGGTTCCAAAGGGATATTTGCTGGGAGATTACGGGGTCTTGGTTGATCCGAGCTTCGATTTGTTCTGGACCGAAGACTAAACGCTGTTTGGGGAAGTTGTATAAAAGTAGTTTGCCATAATTTTCTCCGTCAGAACGAGCTGCTAACCAAGCAATGAGATTGGTACGTTGACGGGGTGTGTAGGGTATGAGGAGGATAAATTCTTCAAAATCAACTTTGGGAAGACTGGTAATTAGGTAATAGGGTTCCACTAAACTGGGTTCGTCTGCGTAAACTTCTTTGGGAATTTGCCATTGGTCTTCCCGGTTATAAAATACTCGCGGGTCGGTCATGTGATAAACCATTAACCGTTCGGCTTGAATTTTAAAATAGTCAATTGGGTAACGCAGATGAACTTGCAGGGTGTTCGGCATTGATTCTAGGGGTTGCAGCAGACTGGGAAAAATCTTCTTCCAGGTTTGAATCACTGGGTCACTGGTATCTGCGATGTAAAATTTTGCGCTTCCATTATAGGCATCGACAACGACTTTCACGGAGTTGCGAATATAGTTGATCCCTTGTTCCCCCATATCCGAATAGGGGTAATAATTACTGGTGGTGTAGGCATCAATTACCCAAAATAAATGGTGGGGTGTACTGATATCTGTAACTACTAAGTAGGGGTCATTGTCATAGCGTAGGAAGGGAGCGATCGCCTGAATTCGTTGTCTGATATTGCGGCGAAATAATATTTTCGTATCGGGTTTAAACTGGGTAGTGACAAGCATTCGCCAGTCTTTCAGGTATTGGGCAAACATCAAGCGATGCCACCAGGAGCTAATGTATATCCCCCCTTCCCCATCGTAGGTTGTGTATACGTTATCACTACCACTGGGGTAATCTAATTCCTGTTGTTTTGTATTGGTCATCACGTAGTTATCCGTAATTTCCCCATAGTAAATACGCGGATGATTAATGGGTATGGTGGCACGGATCGATGGATCGGAGACCGTTAGGGCTTCCCCTTCAACTGTACCAATATCTTTGACGAAATACTCTGGTAAACCCCCAGGAGCAACAGTGTTGACGGGACTCATGGTAAATCCGTAGCCGTGGGTATAAAGTAAATGGCGGTTGACCCAGGTTTGGGCTGCTTGGGGAATTTCTCGATAATCCAGTTCTCTGGCGGCTATTAACACCTGGCGGGTGTTTTTTTTGCTTTCAGAGGTGGGAAAGGTGTAGCGGTCGATATCTGCATCGGGAAATCGGTAGTAGGGACGAATTTGTTGGAGTTGGCGATTTGTTTCTAGTAGAGGACGTTGATCCCAAAGGCGAATATTGCGAACTGTCAGGTCGTTATTTTCCAGGTCGGTGGGGGTAAGGTTCGATTGGGGATCAAAGGTTTGGGCATTGACATTTTCCAGATTAAATGATTGTCTGGTCATGGCAATGGTGCGTTCGATGTAGGGTTCTTCTCGGGGAAATTCGTTGGGTTGAACAATGAGGTATTGGACTAGGGTAGGTATAATTTCCCCAACTATTGCCATTAGGAGTATGGATAGGAGAAGACCAGAAACGACTACACGCCGACTCCGGGGATGACGTGGCCAAAAAATTGTACGTCCTAGAAGGTATAAAGCAATTACCAGGGCAAAAATTCCTAAGAATGTGTAGGCTGGTAATTGGGCGTGAATATCGGTGTAGCTAGCTCCAAAGGCGACTCCCCGTGGTGAATATAGCAGTTCGTAGCGACTCAACCAAAAGGACAGGGCTGCGATTAACATTACAGTTCCACCGGTGGCGTAAAGGTGGCGTTTTTGTTGCCAAGAGAAACCGGGGAATTTCCCTTCACTCCAACTATTACCGGAGAGTAGATAGGTAGAGGTGACAGCGACAAAGGTGTAGAAAAATAAACCACCGAGCCAAAATTCGATTAATTGCCAAACCGGTAAACTGAAGAAGTAAAAGCGGATATCCTGCTGAAAAACCGCATCTTTGGTATTGAAGGCGGTGGGTTGGAAAAATTGTAAAAAATTACCCCAGTGTTGGCAGACAACCTGGGCAAAAATCAGTGAGAGGATAATCGCGATCGCATTTAAACAGTTACGTGGATATCGCAGGATCAGTACGGATAAAACCAGAATGGGGAGGAGATACCAGGGTTGACCTGTTAATTGTTGAGCTAATTGCCAAATTACTTCTGGTTGGAAGCGGGGGGGAATGGCGTTGATAATGTTATAATTGTTGCTACCACGTTGCCAGTAATTAACGGCGATTTGTCCGTAGTGGAGTAGTATGAGACCTACCAGTACACCCAGACTAAAAATAGCGGGAATCAGCCAGTAAAAGGTGACAGGGGTCGGGGAGATGGTATCTGTAGGTGGTAATTTCCAGGAATAACGTGGTAATAATTGGCTGGTGACAGGGGTTGGTTTAACTGGCTGTCGATATCGCCAACGCTGGGCTAAATGCAAATTACCGAGGGAATATCCAAGGGCGATCGCCAATACTCCAATCCACAAAAATCCTTGGGTGAGGAGTCGAGTCCAAAAAACCGTTAAATAGCCAACTTCTCGATACCAAAGAATTTCTGCACCAAGATGACAAATCACATCGAAGCAAATCCACGCTCCCAATAGTAGTATTAGGGGGCGAATGAGTGATTTCCAGTCAAGTTGGAATTGGAAGGGAAGTTTGGAGATGTTCCACACGGAGTTAGGGACTACTAAGCATCTAAAATTATTATAAGGGATATGCTGAAAACCCTATGGCTTTAGCCAAGGGATGAAAGCTATTTCATCGGCTTTAGCCTACAGGCTCTGGTAAAGTAGCTTTAGTTTCAACGTAAGCAGGAATAACCGAGAGCGTGTTGAACAATCCTAGTAGGGGTGAAACTCCCGCACAGTAAGTCAGCCGTGTTCATCGTCGCCTATACCACTGGCAAATAATTAGC
>CALJJQ010000038.1 GCA_937973965.1 uncultured Calothrix sp.
AGGTTTGATTATTGAGCCAAATTTCTAGTTATGGGACTCAGGGTGCGATATCCCCATCTCTGACAAGCCAGGCGATCGCATTCAGCATCGCGATGCGGAATCAGTTACATTTGATTAACAAATTGATTTGGGTACCGACAATTGAAATCAGCTAACTATTTGCAATCTTGTCGAATAAAATTAATTTTGCTCCAGTAGTCAGCGGCATCAAGATACTCAAAATTGTTGAGAGTTGGTTAGATCGAATTCGTTAGGCTTGAGGTATCGTTGGGAAATTTCATCAACGAGCAATTGTCATCAATAAATTATGTAGAATTGCCCAATTAACTGCTGCATAACCACCTCTTCTTTCCGGAAAATCTTGGCAAAAAGTAACATCTCGAACCCAATGTATTCTGTTCTCGATTCCCCAGCGTCCAATCCTGTGAGTCAGCATTTCTTGTGCGGATCATATTTGACTACTGATGTCAAACTGGCCTTCGCTCCAGGGCTTACCAACGCCGCTATGATTTTTACATGGATTTTTACATGTATATTTTGGCGATTTTCATGTCTATTTGACATCTTCCAAGAGTCCATGACACCACCTATCTTTAGGGAGATATCTGGAATACAAACGAATATGAATCAGTAGACCTGGATTTCTCACGAGTAAGTCGTAAACCTTGAGTAACGAATTCATTTTCCTTCTATTCACTACTCCCTACTCCCTGTGAGTTTTAGGGTTTTGTGAGAAATGCGGGTAGAGACCTAGCAGTGCTACGTCTCTACACAACGTAGCGTTTTCAATTCATATTTGTATTATTTGTATAATTATTCACAAACCATGAATTATATGCATACTTTTCATGAAATATTTGCAATTTATCCCAAACTTCAACTAGCTGAAACTTACGATTAATGATAGATTTAATACCTCATGAGTTACACATAATTAGCGGCTACAAGTTTTACCTATAGCCGCTTTCAATATTTTTGGTAATATCTTACTTAGACAAAATAATGTAATTATTTATATTAGTTTTTCTAATGAAACCTGTAAATCTTGGGTAAAATCAGCAACGGCTTGTCGCGCACTCAAACGATTAGCTTTGTAAGCGGGGTAGCGTTGGGAGACGGATAGGGGTTGACCAATGGTAATTTTGGCTTGTTGTTTACCGAGGTGAGGGGTTTTCAGACCAGTTTCCTGACCAAGGATACAAGTCACCATCTCCCAGAAAATCAAGGTCATTTCTGCAAAGCGTTCAAAGCTAGGTTTTTCCCGGATATAGGTTCCGGTGACCGCGACGAAATTTTCCACAAGACGCATATGCCACATTCGCAGATTTGCTTCTTCTGCAATGCGATCGCCTAATCCTTTTTCTAGGGGTGATAAACTTTTAATATCGCGGAAATCGTCACGAAATATATAGTTCCACCCCGCTTGTTCAACTCGCCGACATCTGTCATTTAAATTACCTTTCGGTTGCAGATCAAAATACTCTTCGGCTACCTGTAAGATTACATCTAGCAGGGTTTGTAATCTAGTGGCTAGTTCCAGATTTTTATCGCTTGTTTCTTGGCTCTTGGGTAGGTCGCGATGGTAAAACTTAGTATAAAAATTTTCCATTATCCCTAGCAAATGGTCAGCAAAGGTGACTAAACGGGGATACAATGATTCCAAACTGGGAGGTTGATTCGTTGAAGAAATTGCCATCCCACAAGCTGTTTCCAATTCCGTTAATAAATCAGCAATTTTGTGCCAAGGAGCATCTAAATAATAATACTTAATTCCAACTGGTATAATTAGTACTTCTTGATTTCGTCCTGCTTTGTGTAAATCTTCCGCACACCAAAAGCCAAATTGGGCGATTCCCGGTTCTAGGGGGTTGACAATCTCCGTTAAACCGTTGGTAGCACCTTCTGGAGCAGCAGCCATTGGAAATTCCCCATTCGCAAACAAATCCCGCGCACTGCGTAACCCAGTCCAATCCGCTTTACCCCGTTGGATGGGTGTTCCACCGAGATTTTGGGCAATCCAACCAATATGGCTTCCTGCCCACAATGGTACACCCCGGTCATAGATAAAATGACAATGAACAGGTTTATTTAACTTTGGTAAACCGGATTTTGCTTCTTTTTTGGCAACTTTGGGGACAATTTGGGATAACATATAACCCAAGCAAACTGGGTCTTCCACCTTGGGATGACGGAAGGCTAGCATAAAGCGAATTTTTCCCGCTTCAAACTGACGATACAAATCTGTGAGTATTTCCACATTTTCCGCTTCCACCTGGACAATACTCGTCATCAACCGCATCCACAGGGGGATTCCCGCTTGGGCGATGCGTAAAAAAGTCGGGTTTAGGGTTGGGGGGATAAATTCTAAGGGTGGTTGAGCTTGATACAGGGATGATTTCGTCAAGGTAGATTCTCCAATGGTGAAATTTAGGAGATATTTTAGCCGCTTTCACCGTGATTAGCCCAAATTTACACCCCGATATAAACCAGTAATTAAAATGTGTAAATTAACGTGGGTTCGATGAACCTCACCCCAATCCCTCTCCGTAGCTTGCTTCCCGTAGGATAATCGGAGAGGGGCAGAAAATTCTGTGGTTTTCAATACGGTTCAGATAAATGAATATTTTTCAGAAAGTGATGCCGCAAAGCCTTATTACTAAGCATAATCTCGTTCCTGTTTATTCCTTAACTAAACGGTATTGCTGTGGTTTTAACCAAAAATCAATTTTTCCAAAGCCTGTATCCATTTTGGAAAGAGGATTGGAGAGGGGTTATTTGAATCTGTCGAATTCACGTTAAATTAATGTTATCGATTAAAATGCGATACTTCAGGAGAGTCGCTGCGCGATCGCATGTCAAACTTTATATTAAGTGCGATCGCCACCTATAATAAAGGTGTGGCAATAGGGACTTTTATTTGACGTAAGCCTTGCTATCCTCGTCATCAGGGAAATAATTGATTGGAAATGATTGGAAACCTAGTTGGGAACTGGCAGCAAAAAATCGGTAATCAACGGGATTGGATTTGGCATGGATGGCAAACCCGTTACACTTTTGTGCGTCCGCAGCAACAAACTTCCCAAACAACACCGTTAATACTTCTACATGGTTTTGGCGCTTCCATCGGTCATTGGCGACATAACCTAGAAGTACTGGGACAACAACACATGGTTTATGCGCTGGACATGTTGGGTTGGGGTGCATCAGAAAAAGCCCCCATCAACTACAGTGTAGATTTATGGGTTGACCAGGTGTATGACTTTTGGCGCACCTTTATCCGTCAACCGGCAATACTAATTGGTAATTCCCTGGGTTCCCTAGTTTCCCTGACCACAGCTGCTAAATATCCGCAAATGGTCAAAGGGGTGATTATGATGAGTTTACCAGACCCCAGTTTAGAGCAGGAAGCCATTCCTTCCGGATTGCGTCCCCTGGTGAGGGGAATCAAAAGCATCGTTGCATCCCCCTTCGTACTCAAACCCCTATTTAAAATCCTCCGTAAACCGAGTGTGGTTCGTAATTGGGTAAAATTAGCCTATGCGAATCCCGAAGCAATTAGTGATGAATTAGTGGAAATTCTCACTGCTCCTCCCCAAGACCGTGGTTCTGCAAGGGCTTTTAGTGCTTTATTTCGAGCTACCATTGGGATAAATCTCCAACAGGGTGCGAAGGCGATGTTACCCAATCTATCCGTACCGATTTTGCTGATTTGGGGTGAAAAAGATCGATTTGTACCACCTGCGATCGCCCCCCAATTTACCCAATATAATTCCCAATTAGAGTTGCTGAATTTGGCTAATGTCGGTCACTGTCCCCATGACGAATCACCGGAAACCGTTAATCAATCAATATTAGAATGGATTGAACGTAAGTTTACTCCCCAAACCTAACTCTTGAACCGACGTACTAACCAAACTAGTCCACCAATCACTAAAATACCGGGAACTATGACAGCTGGGAACAGATTCCACCCTTCGTTTGCATCACCCTCCTTCTGTGCTGATAGTTCCCCCTGGGTCGGAATGGGGTTCGCCTGTACGGAACGATTTCCCGCCAAAACTGTTACATCGTAGGTCAACTTAAAAGCCGCGAAGTCCGCATTTCCACGAGGTTGACAATTCAACTGTAGCTGGTATATTCCCGGAGTGGGAAAAGTCACCCTTGCACCGGGAATCCCCTGAGACTTTTCCGCATTAATCGGGATAACCGTCGGTGTTAAAATTGGTGCATCATTTGCTTGACGTGGTTGAGCATAGACACCCATCCCGCAATTAACGGTTTCAAAAGGGATTAATTTCCCCCCCCTACGGGTCAGTACAACCCAAGCAAGGGTTTCTTCCCCTGCTTGAGGATTATGATTTGGTTCCACATGCCATAAACCAGCCACATCCCCTGCAATTTTGATTTTATGGGCGAAAACGGGATTAGTAAATATCAGCAGCACCGTACCGATTGCAATTCCTGTAAGCTGGTATATTTTATTTTGTAATTGAGAGGTGTTGGGAGTAGAGACGACCTGTCGGGTTGTCTGCACAGGGAGTTGGGAGTTGCAGTGAAGTATTTTCATGGTTTTTGTAATTCGTAATTTGTAATAGCCTGCGGCAAGCCGCTACGCGTCTACGTAATACCCGATACGTTGTAAGTAAAGTAAGCTACGTAATTTGTAATTTGTAGTATTGCTTCTGTTTGTATCGCAATAATTAAAAAATCACTAGACCTAGAGGAAACAGAACAAGGGTCTATAAGAAATAATTTCACTACTCCCCTACAGACGCGATACATTGCTAACAAGTTAATCTCATTGTCCCTTTGTCAATAAGTAATAATGCTCAAAATCTTGTCAAAATCTGGATAAATAAACATGATTTTGAAGGATGCGATCGCTAAATTTTCAATGCATGATTGATTCTGGCGCGGAAAACTCAGTGTAAAGTAAAATTTACTACCTTTTTTCACCTCACTTTTAAGGATAATTACGAGTTGACAAAACTAATTTCACCTTAACTTGTCACGAATGGACGCGATATATCGCGTCTGTCCCGACTCCCTGTACAGACGACCCGACGGGTCGTCCGTACTCCCTAATCTCAACGACAATTTTCACCACCCACCTACTTACTGCATTTCTCACAAGGGGGTGATAAACCTTGAGTAGTGGGTTGATTTTGCTGCTACTCCCGACTCCCTGAAAGTTTTCGGAGTTTACGGGAAATCCGGGAAATACTGGCATGTATGGATTGGTTCCACTGGGTTGCCCAATCGTGGTATGAATTAAAAATGTAGTGACATGACCATCTAGTCAATAATTTTATTTGCAAAACATACAGAATTATTTTCTATTGTAAATAATTCTGCTGGGTCTATACCATTAAGAGAGAATTGCAGAGAAGGTGGTAAATGTAGTAAACATTACCTAAATTAGGTTGGTAAAGGTGGATGATATCGATTATCTAAGGGCTATTTGTTAAATTAATCATGAGCGATCGCCTAGTTAAGTTAATTATTCTCGATCAAGATCCGATTTTTCGCTACGGATTATCTGCGATGTTAAATGAGACATCGGACTGTGAGGTAATTTGGAATGGCGATCGCGAAGCGGATGCTTGGGATTTTTTGGGGGAGTTGATGCGGGATAGTAATATGGATCATCCTGCGTCTGTGTATATGTTGTTGTTGGAGTTGGGGGATGGACGGAGTGAAGCGAGTTTATATGGGGGAATTCGTTTTTGTCAGCAGATAAAAAGTGAGTACCCCCAAGTCCCGATTTTAGTTTTAAGTGCGGTGGGTGATGTCCAAATTGTCAATGCTGCTCGCAATGGGGGTGTGGATGGTTGGTGTGTCAAAGGTGCTTCTGTCACGGAAATCCAGAGTGCAATCGAGAGTATCCTAGCTGGACAGGGTTATTGGGATGGATTTATTAGTGTGACGAATTCCCTAACCCAATTTACTCCCGATTTCCCTAACCAGAGGTCTAATAGTTCTCTTTTTACCAATTTTCGCCAACGTTTACACCAATCGGGGAATAATTACATTAACGATAGCTTGCGACGAATTCAGCATAAATTGAAAACACCCGGATTACCTTTATTAGAACAAGTTATTTTAGCAGGGCGATCGCGTGAATTATTGGCTGCAAAATGGTTACTTGATCAAATTTTACCTTCCCCCACCACACCCGACACCATCAGTAATAGGGAAAACAGACAACCTTTGAGCGATCGCAATTTACCTGTGTTATCCCCAGTCACTACCCCTAGCAATCACAGTCCTAGGGGATTACAAGCCGAATTATTTGCCAATTGCGCGAACCACCTCCAGCAACCTCTCCACAATGTCAGTGATTTGGCTTTGGAAATTGATATCCTCCTAATTGACAAAAAACGTGAACTTTTATACCTAGTCCTGCAAAATTTAGCTAATCAACTAGAGGAATTACGCAACGCTCAACTGGGAACTGAACAAATTAACCAATTAGCTGGGAATTTGATTCAGGATTTATGGGAAACCACGGTCATCAAGTTTTTTGGCAAATTTTCTCGCATCAAAATCCCAGATCAGCAATTTCCGCAGGAGCGGGAAATTGAAATATCTCAATTGATTCTTCAAGACCGCAAAATAGTTAATCAAGAAATCCTCGCAAAAATCCCCCGTGTTGCTGATTTAATTGTTTATTTAATTCATCAAACCGATTGGTACATGGAAAATGAAGTATATCAAGCTACCCATCCGGAAGCAAAATCCGATGCGCAAATTATTCTGGAAAATCTGCTAATTCAAGTCGCAAATGCCACAATTCAACCATTAATCAATCGACTTGCGGATATAGAAAGTATTAAACAGAACTTTTACAATCGCCAAATGCTGTCATCGCGGGAGATAGAGCGATTTCGCAATAATTTATCCTGGAAATATCGTTTTAGCAAATATTATTTAGAACCTAAAGCCATCTTTGAAAGTCGTTATCATCTGTTTGTGTTTGCACCTCGAGGAATTGCACAGACTTCTGTTTATGCACCTCGACAAGCAGAACTTTCCCAACTTCGGGGTATTCCCTTATTCGTAACCATTGGATTTGAATTTCGGGATGCGATCGCTCCTCGTTTACAATCTCTGGTGTCGGTTTTGGGTAGTGCGGTAGTGTTTGTTTTGACCCAAGTTGTTGGAAGGGGATTAGGTTTGGTTGCAAAGGGTATTCTCCAAGGTATTGGTAGTGCAGCTTTACCTAATATGAAAAATCGGAAATAGGGAATTGCTAGAAAAATTCACAAAAATGTTTGCAACACATCCATGTAGAGACGTAATATATTACGTCTCTACAACATATATTACATCTCTACAACAACAAACAAAATTCATCTGTCACATCCTTTTTTATTACTACTCCCTACTCCCTACTCCCTCTGATTAAATTATCACTAAACTGAGAATTCCTAAGATTTTACCAACTTGGTTTAAGAAATACTCATTCAAATCAATTTCGATAGTTGTTTGTTGTAAACGCATAAACTTCCAACTACTTCCAGTAGTGACAGAACCAAGAATCTGAGGACAATCATGACCTTTTTGCTGGTTAAAGATTTGTGATGCAATCATTTCTGCCATACATTGTCCTAAACCTGCTTCAATTACGTGAGCTTTTAACTTGATTGTAGGCTTTGTCGCCAAAATCATAAAGTCCTCTTTCCCATTTTTTGAAAGTTTATCGCTTCAAAAAAGTGTCAGCAAGTCTATTGGTGAGAATACTGTCGGTAATATTGACTAAAATGAGTAATGTTTTGCAGAAAACAAAAAACAATCCACAGATACACCTAGTTGGTATGGGAAACTGCTGTGTGATGCTTCCAAAGAGTCGCTACACAATCAGTAAAAGTCTTGACGTTTTACGTATCGCATTCACAACTTTAACTTTTGCCACAATTTTTGTCACAATCTTTACTACTCCAGTCATTGGGGAAACTCAAACAACACAAAACTCGTTAACACTGCTTGCTTCTAGTTTACCAACAGGACGACCTAGACCTGTAAGAAGACCATCTAGAAAACCATCTCCACCCACCTCAGCAATGACCAAAACCATTTTAGAACGTCATCATTTTTATCGCTAGGTGGGTGTACCACCCCTAACCTGGTCTCGAAAACTAGAACAGGATGCACAAAATTGGGCTAATTATTTAGCAAGTCTGGGTGGAAACCGATTGATCCATACTCAAGACCTAGATGGAAATGGTGAAAACCTCTGGATGGGTAGCTCTGGTTACTTTAGCCATATCCAAATGGTTGATAGCTGGGGAGAAGAACAGAAATATTATCGCAATGGCATATTCCCCAATGTCAGTTCTACTGGTAATTGGGTTGATGTTGGTCATTATACTCAAATTATTTGGCGTAATACCACCGAAGTTGGTTGCGCGATACTCCAAAGGAGTCGCTGAGTCGCAGAAGCGACACGCTACGCGAACGCGATCGCTACCGCAGGGGGTAATGATATTCTAGTCTGTCGTTACGCACCTGCGGGTAATTACACGGGAGAGAGAGTTTTCTAATCAAAAATCACCATTTTAAAAATGCTGCTTCTGTTCCCTGTTCACGACGGATTTTTCCATCTTTCTCAAACCAAGCAATAATTTGCTGTGGTGTCAAATTTTCCACAGCAACCTGGTTTTCTTTGGCTATATGTATTAATACGCGCAGGGAGGAAATCGTAATCCGAGCCAAAAATTTTTCTGGAGAGGAAAGCAAAGCTGCATCAACTTGACCAGATTCTTCCGGAGTGAGAAATTGAACTGTGGTTTCCTGCATTGGCAATTAACAGAATAAAAGGATACAGAATACAGGATGCAAGAGGAATGTAGACACATTACTCCACCATAAGCATTCTACTTCAAATTTGATATATTTAGGCAGCAATAAATCCCAAGGTTCACAATCCCACAGTCGAAAAATCATTCCACCTCTGAATCTGGTTCTATACCCAATTCCCGCAATTTCGCAGCCAATTTTTCCAGCTTTTGTTGAGCTTCCTGGATTGCAGTTTCTTCTGGGGTGGGAACCAATTTACCATCTGCGGTAAACAACCTTAATAATCCCTCGTGGATACCCAAATATAAATCTAACTGCTAACTCCATAACTGACCCTGGGGATTTGCTGCGATCGCTTGATTTTTTCCAATTTAAGCAACTATTGAAAACTACAAATTTACAGATGGATTTGGTTTCCCTTTTCCCCACTTCTCTATTTGCAAGCTAGGGTAAATTATCAGGATCAACTCCTTGCTCACGCAAATAAGCAGCTAGTTGATCAGCTCGTTGACGTTCCATTTCCGCTCGTTGACGTTCCATTTCTGCTCGCTGACGTTCCATTTCCGCTCGTTGACGTTCCTGTTGCAGTTGTTCAGCTAATTCCGTCGGGATTAGTAACTTCTCTCCCGTATCTATCCGATAAAATCCTAACAAATCTCCTTCGACCTTCACAAACAATCCTAAAGGTTGAGATTGTCCATCTGTAATTAATTGATAGGTTTCACCTTGTAAACGGTATCCCCGTAATTTCTCTGGAATCCATTCCCCCTTCGGATCAAATAACCAATATTCAAAAACCCCTAATTGTTCATAAAGAGTCTTCTTATGTTCCTGGTCTTGATTTTCAGTCGCTTTGGAGGTCATCTCAAATATGACCTTGGGAACTTGACCCTCTTCCCAAACTTTATAATTATCCCTACCACCAGGTTCCACATCAAAAATCACCATCACATCCGGTGCAACCCTTAAGCGAGGAAATCCTTGTGCATAATAGAGAAACTGATTTGCTAATACTGTCGCTTTTTTACCTACTAAATACTGTTTTAAGACTTCCAAAGTAGTTAGAAGTGCGTAAAGATGCACATAGGTTTCTGCCACTGGTTCACCGTCAGCACTAGGATATTCAATATTGGGGTTGCTTAAGTCGATAGCTGTGGTCATGGTTTATCCTCCGACTGAAGCTGAATTTGGGGGAATTATAGTATTTTAATTCTATCCAAATCTTGTTCCTATGGAAATAAATCGGCTTGCTTCCAAGGCTTACCGGCTTGGTCTTTTGCTGATAGGATGGGTGATGTGGAAATTGGCCAATTTATACCCAAATCTATGTCATTCCACAGGATAGTGCGATCGCCACCGGGTGCATAGTAATCTGTAGTTTTGTAAAGCACTTCCGCAACTTCGGAAAGGACGACAAAACCATGAGCAAAACCGATGGGTATCCACAGTTGTCGTTTGTTTTCTGCACTCAGTTCGTATCCTACCCATTGACCAAAGGTGGGAGAACTTTGACGCAAATCGACTGCAACATCGAAAATTATTCCTGTCACAGCACGAACTAGTTTTCCCTGGGGTTGGATAATTTGGTAATGTAGTCCTCGGAGTACGTTTTGTTTGGATAGGGAATGGTTGTCCTGGACGAAATTGATGGTTAAACCAGTTTTTTCAGTGAATTTCTGGTGGTTGTAGGATTCAAAGAAAAAACCGCGTTCGTCTGCAAATACTTGCGGTTCGATTATTAGGACATCGGGGATTTCGGTGGGGATAATTTTCATAGTTTTCTGCTAAAACTCACATAAATCACATAACTACTTGATCTGCTGTTGACTGCTAACAATTGACAGTTAAAATTTATAGGCGAAGTCTTTTCGCAAGCTACAGTCGTCCATTAAAAGTATTAAATATACAACTTCAATGCGCAACGGCTTAGTGATGCTCAGAATGGGGATTTAGTGTATTTGAAGTCATCAATCACAATTATTTAACACCAATTTTTACCCAATTTTCCTATCAAACCATGATATGTACCCAAAAAACAAGCTTGAATTTTTGAGTATCTATCTTCTGGATGATATAAATATATTTTCACTATCATACTCAGTGTCAACTTAATTCGCCAAAGATATATTATAATCACAAACCACTTATTAATACTTTGATTGACATATTTTAATTCTAGAAAAGTGTGATTACGACAGATGTAATAATGACGTAGTGGCGAGTATATATGTATTATTTTTTCTTGACCCAAAAATGATACTTGTGTGGGAATACCAAATAAATGGTACATCTTGGCTGAAGTGATAATTATATTATGAAAACCCTGTTGTTTAATTTGCATTCCTAACTCAAAATCCACCCCATCGATAAATAAGTTTGCAAGTTGGGGAGAAATTGATTGAATTACCGATAGGGGAATTAGGGAACCAGAAGTAATTGGTGCATCACACTCGTAAAAATCCACATTTTGGTGATGTTGTCCTAAAAAGCGATATTTTTGGAATGTTGCAGCTTCAATGATAGAGTTGGTTCGTTGATCAATTGCAGTTGGTGCAATAATTCCGATGGGAAAATTTGTTTGGGAGATGTGATGATACTTTTCAATGAGAATTTGTAGACAATCGGGACTAGGAATACTATCTTGATCTAAAGTCCAGATAAAATCATATTTTTCCTGTTTCCCGAAGTTGAAAGCAATTTCTAACCCTCCTCCAACTCCAATATTTTCTGGATGAT
>CALJJQ010000039.1 GCA_937973965.1 uncultured Calothrix sp.
CAACTGGGGATCACAATCAATATCTAAAGTATTACCGTTCTTTTCAATAATTGGCTTCACCGTGACAACAACATTATGAATTAGTGTCGCAATTTCAAAAGTTTCTGGGTAAAGGGTCATTTTACCCGCTTCAATTTTGGATAAATCTAAAATATCGTTAATTAATTCCAATAAATGCCGACCAGCCGTATTAATTGTTTCTAGGTCACTCGTAAATTCCCCCGATAAACCCATATCAATGGCATCATCCTGTAGCAATTGACTTAAACCAATCACTGCATTTAGGGGTGTGCGTAATTCATGGCTGACATTAGCTAAAAATTGACTTTTGGTTTTGCTTGCTGCTTCTGCCAATTCCTTCGCTTGTTGTAACTCTTTGGTACGTTCGGAGACACTAGCAATGAGGTGATTTAAGGATTTTGCCAACAAACCGATTTCATCCTCAGTCGTCACCGGAGCGCGGAGGTCGAAATTAGATTTACGCGCAACCTGTTCTGCAACCTGGGTGACAGTGATTACTGGTTCTGCGATCGCTCGACTAGTTCGCCAAGCAACAATTGATGCAACCAGTAGGGAGGTTAACATACTGACAATCACAATCAACCTTTCAAAGGTTTTAGCTCTTTCTAACCACATTCCCCGGTTATAGGCTTCTTCCTTGGTGGTACGGAGAAAATCCAGTAGCTGCTCGGTGGAACGATCAAGTTGAGCTGCTGTTTCTCCACCGGTGACCGCTAACAGGGAATTTTCCAACTTCGCTGCTTGTTGGGGACTCAGGGGTTGATTCAAATCAACACTCGCTAAAATACCTTGAATTTGGTTAACGTAACGACTTAAATTACGGCTATATTCCTCTAGAAGGTTTTGGAGTGAAATCGCATTTATCACCAATTCCCTGGGATTTGTAGCAATAAATTGACTGAGTTCTTGCTCCCACTTTTGTACAGTTTCAATCTGTTGGAAAAAATTTGCTTGTTTTTGCTGGAATCTTTGTGGTTGTCGGACTAAAGTTGCTAACTGGGTGCTTTGCAATTGACTCATCACCATGCCATCTTTATAATTAGTCAGCATTTCTACCTGCAAATTAGCCTGGTTTAAACGTCGCACCCCTTGACCCCGATAGTAATGGGCAAAAACTAAACCCATCAAGGAACCCAAAAAACCGATTGCCAACGCGACAAAATATCCATAGCCAATTTTTTGATGAATTCGCCATGAACTTGCTTTCAACTTTCCCCGTGAGGGAAATTCAATCGTTGGTAATTCATCGTTGCTGGATTGGTTGTTCGATTGCACAAGCCTTAGTTTTGTACCTGAATTGGTCGCGGTTGGCAATTGCTTTCGCATCACCCACAACTCCTTCCAAATAGTAAAGTGATCGGGAATTACGAGTATCGATTCGGGGAAAATCTTTTTCTGTATGCTTTTTTCTAATTCTGATACCAGCTATCATTGATAGCATTGATAGATATTTAGTTAATCCCCGTATAATTGACCTGTTGTCTAATAATCTACGTCAACAAAATATTTTATTTATTACTTCTTTTATAGCAGTAGAAAGAAAATCTCCCCAAGTGCTTTTGGTTGGGAATTTGGGGTTCCCTGTCACCTGGAATCACCACGCTGAACAACATCAAGCTTTGGAATTAACTATTCAAACCCTGATAAAGTTTGACTTTGGAGTTGATACCTGACGGGGAGCGGGAGAATCAAATTGATCAACATTTTTGTAAAATGACATGACTACCCGATTACTTACCCAAAGAATACTTGTATCTGCATTTTGAGCAAGTGATTGATCAACTTTGAGTCATGGGTTGTTTTCCTACTACTCCCTGTTCCCTATTCCCTGAAAGTTTTCGGGGTTTGGGAGAAATCCGGGTTGTAATGGACGATATACCTGCTCTCAGTTTCCACACCCTCACCAAAGTTTTTTCATTTAGCAGGCACTCGCTTCTTGATTTTATCCGAAAAATTTAAATTATTTGTATGCCATCAGACGTATTATAATATACTAAGTATTGAAGAGAAATCAGCCAAGATTGCCAAAATCTTCGTAATTAACAAAAAAATAGGCAAATTCATGTTTGAAATCTGCCTATGGAGAACTTTGTTTCCAAAATTACATCTTCCCTTCTGACTTCACCCGAAGGTTGATGAAATGCTGGATGATTATGCGAGCGCTGGAGTACGTAACTCGCTAGCAGCTGCCCTCAGCAGCTCCGCTTTATCTGTACGTTCCCAAGGTAAATCTAAATCATCTCGACCAAAGTGACCGTAGGCTGCAACGTCCTGATAAAAACGTCCGCCTCTTTCTTTCGGTAAGTTTTGCAGGTCAAAGGTTTGAATAATCCCGGCTGGACGTAATTCAAAGTTGTCTTGAATCAACTTCAAAATCACCTCATCATCAACTGTCCCTGTACCAAAAGTATCAACAAAAATACTGGTAGGACGAGCAACACCAATGGCATAACTCAGTTGCACTTCGCATTTTTCTGCTAATCCAGCAGCAACAATGTTTTTCGCCACATAGCGACAAGCATAGGCTGCACTGCGGTCAACCTTTGTGGGGTCTTTACCGGAGAATGCACCACCACCATGTCGGGAATACCCACCGTAGGTATCGACGATGATTTTACGTCCAGTTAAACCCGCATCCCCCTGGGGTCCACCAACTACGAATTTACCCGTGGGGTTAACCAAAAAGCGTGTTTGTGCATCTGGCTTAATCGTTAAATCACCAAATATCGGTTCTACGACTGCGGTCCATAGGTCGGATTTAATTTTGGCTTGGACTGCATCCTCATCGGTAATTTCACCAATGGTGGCATCGTGCTGGGTGGAGATTAAAATTGTGTCAATCCCCACTGGACGACCGTCTTCATAGATGACAGTAACTTGGGTTTTGCCGTCGGGACGCAAATAGGGCATTAAACCTTTTTTGCGTACAACCGATAAACGCCTTGCTAAACGGTGAGCCAAACTGATGGGCAACGGCATCAATTCGGGTGTCTCATTACAGGCAAACCCAAACATAATCCCCTGGTCACCAGCCCCAATTTTGTCAAACTGCTCATCACTAGATGCACCACGGGTTTCTTGGGCTGAATTTACACCTTGGGCAATATCTGGTGATTGTTCGTCTAGAGCAATAAGTACAGAGCAACTATTCGCGGAGAAACCGTTATCGGCATCGGTGTAGCCGATTTCGGTGATTTTTTTGCGTACCAATTTGACATAGTTGACATTGGCTTGGGTAGTAATTTCACCAGTAATGACAACCATACCAGTATTAACTACAACTTCAGCCGCCACCCGACTTTTTGGATCTTGAGTTAGCAAAGCATCCAAAATTGTATCGGAAATTTGGTCACAAACTTTATCGGGGTGTCCCTCTGTGACGGACTCGGAGGTAAACAAGTTACGACGTGACAACAGTAATATCCTCCATGTTGGATTCTTCTCTGTGAAGACAGACAATCAAACAGGTACTTAAGTAGTGACTTTTGTATTTCCTTAATGAAAGTCTCTTCAATCTGAAATCATAACAACATTTCTTACTGGAGTGATATCTCTATTCGTATCTTTAAACAAAATTCTCTGGATTTACCCGACCAATAGATGGGCTAAATAATTTCCCAAGGGAAATTATAGGTAGGAATCGGAGAGGAAATAATTACTGATGCTTTTCAATAATTTTACTTATGCCAAAAGGTGATAAAGATTACTTTTTACCGAATCTTAAAATTTACAGATTTTTTTGGTATTTACTTTGCACGCGGAAATATTTCTCTTTGTGCTTGGCTGACAGTTGACAGATGAGGGTGGAAACAGAGCAATGCTATGCCTTTTCAAGTTCTGGATTTCCCACAGGTGATACTGTTACCAGACTCTGCTGCCTTAGCTGACCTAAAATCAACTTGAAAATAAAACCTGATGAGGGTATGGCGATCGCAATTGGAAAAAATGGGAATCAGCATTGATTTATTGAACCATCAACAGTCAGCAGTAAACCAATTCCGATTCCCCATCTAGATATTTTTTACTTGTTGATTGGTACTTTCACCTGACGAGCCATTTCTAGGAAACTATTCATATTTGCACCGGGACGACGACGACTCATAGTATTAGTCGTGGTGAGGTATTTGGTGGCAAAGTTTTTCTCTTGGGGTTCTGGGGGGGTTGCGGGTTTGACTGTTGGTACTGGAGTTGCAGCAACTGGTTCAGTCGTTTTTGGTTTAGCTTCTGACTTTGCCTTTTTGATGCTGGTTTTACCTGATTTTTTCTTTTCTGCAACAGGAGTCTCTGTAGTTACTGCTACTGGTTGAACTTCTTTCTCCTCCGGTTTGACTGCTGGTGTTGCTGGTTGAGATGGAGTATTTGTTTCCACTACATTTCCCGTTTCATCGAGTTGCAGATAAAAGCCACCGTCTTTTTTCTCACCCGAACGATTAATAATATTTTTTACAAAGCCTAACATTGAAAAATCTCCTGCGTTGATGCCAAAACTGCCCGTAATTATGAAAAAACCAACGGTTGAATGTTACATTACATCAAGACTGTCCGGATTTGATGCGGATTTTTCGCCCTCATTTGTTATCTACACGTCAATGTCAGTCAAATTTCAGTCAAGTGATATTCACTACACTCCGATTAACATTGCCGGCAACTGATAAACTCAGCCAGCGATAAACCTTCATCAATCAACATTTACAATCGATGTAAAGATATACTTATTATCAAAGTTTTTGGGTACTCAGGGCAAGGGTGGGAAAAACTGGCTTAACAAAAGTTAATTATATGTTTTAATATTTGCAGAATTCTCCCGGATTTCTCACAAATCCCTCAAACTCTTAGGGAATAGGGAACAGTCCGTGACGGGAGTAGAAAGAAAATGAAGCCGTTACTTCAGGCTTACCATTCACTTGTGAGAAATGCAGGTCTTGATTCATTCCTACTGGATTTGTTTTGTATATTATGAGCATCGCCGTTTCCCTAGATTCCGTCAGTAAAACCTACAATCAGCGTCTAGTTGTTGATAATCTTTCCTTTGAAATCAAAGCTGGAGAGATATTTGGTCTATTAGGACCCAATGGTGCGGGAAAATCGACCACAATTCGCATGTTGACGACCCTAACCCAACCTTCTACTGGTCGCATTGAGATTTTTGGTTATGACGTGGTGCGGGAACCAATTTTAGCAAAACGACAGATTGGGGTGGTTCTCCAGCAAGTGAGTGTGGATGGGGACTTAACGGTGTGGGAGAACATGGAATTTCATGGTCGTCTGCACCATATACCCAATCCCCAACGTCAACACCGGATTCGGGAATGGTTGGAGTATGTAGAATTAAGCGATCGCCGAAACGATTTAGTCAAAACCCTATCGGGAGGGATGAAGCGACGGTTACAAATCGCGAGGGCTTTGTTACATCAACCGCGAATTTTGTTTTTAGATGAACCAACTGTGGGACTTGACCCACAAACACGACGCAGATTATGGGAGATTATCCGTGATTTAAATACCCAAGGGATGACTATTCTGCTAACTACCCATTACATGGACGAGGTGGAATATTTGTGCGGTAATTTTGGCAACCAGGTTGGGGGAAGGATTGGAATTATGGATAATGGTCAACTCCGCACCTTGGGAACCCTACAACAATTACGTGCAACCTACGGTGAAGGTTTAGTGATGAAACAAACAGGGGAAAGATGGGAGTATAAATTTTTTCCCACCCTCGCGGAGGCAAATCAATACTTCAATGAACAACCAGACAAAACAGGGATGATGTCCCGTCCTGCAAATTTGGAAGATATTTTTGTGGAACTTACAGGACGTAAATTGGATTGAATAATTCGTAATTTGTAATACCCACTACGCGGGAAGCAAGCTACGTAATAGCCTGCGGCAACGCTTCGCGTACGTAATTTGTAATTCTTAATTTGTAACTGGAGGAGTGATGAAAATCCCCTGTAACTTCAAGGAGGGTTCCTGCACATCCATGGGGTACTAATTAGGGCTTGCTGTTCACGAAGCGCAGCGCTAGCTGTAAAAGAATAGTTTGAACCATAAGCCCTAATTACAAATTACGAATTACGAATTACGAATTATCCTTACCTACCTTCTTCCACCTTTTGTATTCATCAAGGTTTTGAGTTGGCGAACTTGGGGGTTGTTCGGATCAATTTTAACTGCCTCCTCATAAGCCCATTTAGCGTTAGAATGCTCACCTAACCTCAGTAAAACGGTAGCTAAACCAACATAGGAATTAACATTATTACGGTTTAAGCGAATGGCACTACGATAGGCTTCTTTGGCGGTGCGGTAGTCACCCATGCTACCACTAACAAATCCTAGGGCATACTGGTAATCTGGGTTGTTGGGATTGAGGGAAACTGCTCGTCGATAGGAGGAAAGGGAAGCAGAATAATTACCTTGTTGCGCGTAGAGATAGCCAATTGCAGAATGGATGGATGCATTACGGGGTTCAATTTCTGCTGCTTGTTGATAAACAGAAATTGCTCCAGCATAGTCTCCCCGATCCACTAATCGACGACCATCATCCAGTAGTTGTCTGACCTGTGTCGAAGTACGTATTTGTGCTATTTGTACTTGAGCATGACTGATTGAAGGTACTGCGATCGCTACACAACTACATGCAAGGAAACTGGCTAAAAAAAATGTCCGTTTGAACACAGTATTGTACCTGAAAATTAAGGGATTTTTTCACAGTTACCGTGAGTGCATGTACATTAAAACAAAAATATTTCGATTTGCAAACTCTATTATTTGACTTTTAGAAAAAATTTTGCTCCTAGAGACGATCCATCGAGTCGTCTCTGCAATCAATTTAATCCCAATCTTCTGTATCGCGACGACCACGGGGTTTTCGTTCGGGATTGGGGATTCTCCGACTAACCTCGACAAAAAAGTCATGACGTAGACAGGGATAGTCACTGACCCAAATGTCACGACTGGGAATGTATATATCACTGATTTCGTTGATACGACTTAGGTCGGGAGTATTGGACATTACTAACATTTCCGCAATTTGTCCCCGTGCAATCACTTTATATATAACCCGTAAGGGAGCTTGCAATTCTGCTGTAAATCCGGTTTCATCGCCAACTTCGATGTTGATACGTTTTTCCCGGTTTTCCACAATTACTAAATCACCTTTGCTATCCACCGTTTCCTGTTTGCCAATTAGTTCTTCTGTGATCCACAAGTCCAAAACACGTCCACGGAAAAATCCACCGTATTTGTAGCGACGATATTTAGCATTACGGAGACTCGCTTGAAATATTGGTCCCCACATCCAATAAAAACCACCGATTAATCCAAACATGAAGACCACCGGACCTAAATTCAAGCGTAAAACACCTTTTAATAGTACAACAATCGCCACGGCAACGACGGAGATTAATAATCTTTGCAGAAAATCAGAAAACTTACCCCAGTAGTATTTATACTGAGGTCCAGTGGCAATTAGGGGTACAAGTTGCTCAAATTTAGCGCGGGTTAAGGGAACTAGCATTTTCTACGGGATTAGGATAATGAAGGAAGGGAAAACAAGTATAAAAGGAGACCGAAAGTGGTTAATCTACTTGAATAATACTAGATATACTGTCTCTAGAATTCATGGGCGGTTAGGATACACTACCAACATCAAGTTGACAGAATAGTCAGCTAAAACTCGCATAAATCACAATAACTACTTGATCTGCTGTTGACGGTTGTAGGCAAAGCTTTCCTGTCAGGTAAAGTCATCCATTAAAATTAGTGAATATACAACTCAAAATGCGCAACAGCTTAGTACAGGGTAGCGGAAATGGGCAAATTATTCCAGATTGCAATGAAGTTCTTCCCATCCCCTGTCACCCCTACTTCCTATTCCCTATTCCCAACTTCCTCATTACAGGATTTTTTCTAAACCATATACTAATGACTTTAACTTTTGGACTTGACGAATGGCTAGTATAACTCCTGGCATATAACAGGTGCGATCGCTGGTATCATGACGTAGGGTATAAATTTGTCCTGGTGCGCCAAAAATCACTTCTTGGTGGGCTATGAGTCCAGGTAAACGGATACTATGGATTCTAATTCCTTCTTCGGCTAATCCCCCCCGCGCACCAGCAATTTTTTCCGTTTCTTCCACCTGTTGCAGGTTATAAGTTTTTCCCATTTCTGCTAGCATCTGGGCAGTTTGTACGGCGGTTCCACTGGGTGCATCGGCTTTTTGGTTGTGGTGGAGTTCAATAATCTCGACGTGATCGAAGTATTTGGAGGCTGCCACTGCGGCTTGTTGTAATAATACCATGCCAATGGAAAAGTTGGGAATTACTAAACATCCCGTACTGGCTTTTTCGGCAAAGTCCCCTAAATCCCGTAATTGTTCTGGACTCAACCCGGTTGTACCCACCACGGGACGAATTCCATAGGCGATCGCACTGCGCACGTTATCATATACGACATCGGGATGGGTGACATCCACCATCACCCCTGGTAACATTTGTCGCTCACCCGCGACGTATCCCAACATCGCTTCCAATTGATTAGTTATAGGTACTTCTAAGGGTTCGCCTAAACCAGCTATTTCTCCTGCGTCCTGACCTTGTACCTCTGGATTGCGAGCGATCGCTCCCATTAAAATTAAATCGGGTTCTTTGGCTACTGCTTTGACGATTTCCCGTCCCATTTTCCCGGTTGCACCATTGACAATCACGGGTATTTGGTTTTGACTCATAATTTCCAGCACCTCTGCGCAGCTAACAAAGGCATTTTAACTAATTCCGGTAGGTTGATATACTTCGCAGGCTGATATATTTTTCTTGTGGTTGGTTAACGGTTCACTGTTGACGGTTAACCTCCAATATAAGCTATTTACCCTAACTCAAGGGTATTTTGGCTGTTGGAAAAGTCCAGTTTCTCAAATAATGAGTAAGCAGCAAAAAACGCTGGGACGTGTGACCGTGTTTCCACTCCCAGCGCCTTTGCTTTCAACTTTGCTCCTCACACACAACTATAGATTAGCCTTGTTTTTGGGATAGCGCAAGTAGTTTTGCCAACAATTTCGATAAATATATATATTTTTCATGGAGAGCAATATTTGCATACAAAAACTTGATGTTACTGCTTTTTTTCTCTCTCTGCGGATAGGTGATTTGTTCTGAGTAAGTAGGTGGGTGGTGAAAATAGACCACCTCCTCGGAGGTAAATAAAAAACGCCTAGACGTGTTGCCGTGTTTCCACTCTAGACGTTTTTTACTTCAGCTTACTCCTCACACGTCTAAAACGATATCGCTTGTTCCTGATTTTGGCAAGTGAGGTATGACACTTTTTGGGATGGATATTAGAAATTAGCGAAATTAGCGATCGCGTTTTTCGTTTTCTCGATGACCTCGGTGACGGGGATACTCCCTAAATCTCCGGAAGCGCGGGTACGGATACTCAAGCTGTTAGTTTCTACTTCTTTTGCACCGACAACGGCCATGACGGGGATTTTTTCTTTTTCGGCGTTGCGAATCAGTTTACCGAGTCTATCCCCACTGGTGTCAACTTCAGCACGAATCCCGACAGCTTGCATTTGTGCAAGGGTATTTTGGGCAAAGTCTAAAAACTGTTCGCTTACAGGTAATAATCTGACCTGAACGGGTGCTAACCACAGAGGAAAATCCCCTGCGTATTCTTCAATCAGGATACCAATTAACCGTTCCAGGGAACCAAAGGGAGCGCGGTGAATCATAATTGGCCGTTGACGGGAACCATCTTCGGCAACGTATTCTAAATCGAAACGTTCAGGGAGGCTATAATCAACCTGTACTGTTCCTAATTGCCATTCCCTTTCCAAGGCATCTTTGACGATAAAATCAAGTTTAGGACCATAAAAAGCAGCTTCGCCAATCCCTTCAAAATGATCCATTCCCAACTGTTCCACAGCTCGACGAATCGCGCTCTCAGCTTTATTCCAAGCTTCGTCTGAACCTAAATACTTGTCACTGTTGGGGTCGCGGAAACTCAACCTGGCTTTAAAATTACTGTCGAGTTGCAACCTTTTGATCACCGACAGAATTAAATCCACCACCTTCATAAACTCATCATCGAGTTGTTCCTGGGTGACAAATAGGTGTGCATCATCCTGGGTAAATCCTCGCACCCTAGTTAAACCACCCAACTCACCCGATTGTTCATAGCGGTAGACCGTACCAAATTCCGCCAAACGCATCGGTAATTCCCGATAGGAACGCAGCTCACTTTTGTAAATTTGGATATGGAAAGGACAATTCATGGCTTTAAGGACAAAACCCTGTTCATGTTCCCTTGCGTCATCATTTTCCGCCATCATGGGAAACAGGTCTTCCTTATACTTTTGCCAATGTCCAGATACCTTAAATAAATCAACCCGTCCTAGGTGGGGTGTGACAACAGGTAAATAACCGCGTTTGATTTGTTCCTGCTTGAGGAAATCCTCTAAAATGCTGCGTAGCAAAGTACCCTTGGGAGTCCACAACGGTAAACCAGGACCCACCAAATCAGAAAAGATAAATAGACCCAATTCCTTACCTAATTTGCGGTGGTCTCTTCGCTGTGCTTCCTCCTTACGGCGAAGATACTCCTCCAACTGTTCCGGAGATTCCCAAGCAGTACCGTAAATACGCTGTAATTGAGCCTTCGTTTCGTCACCACGCCAATACGCACCCGCTACACTTTCGAGAGCGATCGCTTTCGGATTCAAATCTCCCGTATTCTCAACGTGGGGACCTGCACACAAATCCCACCATTGATCACCTAAATGATAAATCGTAATGGGTTCCTGTTTGATATCAGCAAGAATTTCCAGTTTATAGGGTTCATTGATAGCTTCGATCCGTTTTTTTGCCTCTTCACGACTGACTTCTTCCCGAATTACGGGTAATTTGCGATTAATAATTTTCACCATTTCTTTGTAAATGGCTTTTAAATCCTTTTCCGTGAAGGGTTCTGGACTATCAAAATCATAATAAAAACCATTTTCAATCCAAGGACCAATAGTAACTTGAGCCTTGGGGAAAAGTTTTTGTACAGCCATTGCCATCACATGGGAAGTAGTATGGCGAATTTTTTTGAGACTTTCCGATTCGCTGGTACGCGGTAGAGAGATTTTGGCTGTTTTTTCGACTTGTTCTAGTTGGGAAGACATGGGGATTTTGGATTTTAGATTTTAGATTTTGGATTACCGTAGAGACGACCCGATGGGTTCTCTCGACTATGGATGTTGGATGATTTCACAGATGGAGTTTTCTTGTGTATTATCAACATTCGGGACTGGACACGCAAGGATTTTTGGGTATCGATTTCCATCCTCTGTGTGGGAGCAAAAGGTGCGAGATTTCTGCCTGGTGAAGGAAGGTTGGATAAAATAAAAACAGAGCGTACTGACTGCACGCCCTGTTTGAAAAATTCCTCGAGATTGCGTGCTAGCCAATGGGAGGCGATGTAGTCACTGTAGTAGTTATCATGGTTTCAGTCATCGCAGTGCAATTTATAGTTGTGTTTAATTGGGGTATCATGCTCATACTAGTATCATCAACCGGTGCAGGTGCAGCCATATCACTAGGTAAGAAAATTCTGGCACTGACGGCTACAAGGGCAGCAAAAAAGATTAATACTACTAATAAAGGGGCGATGTACTGACGAAAAATAGCCATGAATAGTCAACAGTGAATAGCAGTTAAAAATTACAATTTCATCATAACCTGTTCCTGGGTAGAGACGCGATATCTGGGTAGAGACGCGATATATCGCGTCTCTACATCATTTAAATTCATACCTGGATTCAGGAACGCCAAAAATTTTATCCTGTATCCTGTCTCCTTAAATAAAGCGATCGCGTTCTTCCCATTGGGTGATAACTTGTTGCCAATACCAGGTTTCCTCCATCCCAGGTTTGCGATCGCGTATTACCTGTACTAAACGTTCTGCTCGTTCTCTATCCCCATCCAACAGACGAATTAATCGCTCTTTGAGAACAGGGAGGTCATTACCTAACTCCTGATTGGTTTCATAGTGTGATTCATAATTCGCTCCATAATTTGGGGCATAATCAAAATCATCTGCCCGATTGAAGTTTGTAGAGGGTCGTCGAGATGGTAAGGTTTGGGTGGGAGTGCGACGAAATTCCCAAAACAGAACGTAGTACAACGTCCCAAAAATGACGATTAAACTAAAGGTTCCCAAAAAAGTTACCAGGTTGACTGCCAATATGCCCTGAATGAGTTGGGAAAGCACATAACCAAGTAAAACACCAGTAATCAATAAAATAACCGTTGATATAATAATTACTAATCGTTGCCCCATACGTCTGCATCCTCATTATCGATTCCAGGTCGAGAAACGTTGACTGTTTGCTGGTTCCACGGTGCAAAGAACGGTAGAAGCAATAACCCTGGTAAACCTGCTAATAAGGTAGCAAGAAAAAATAATGGCCAGCCTTTTTGGTCAAGTCCTGCTAGCAATTGAATTTGATTAATCGCATTATTAACCGGGACAAACTGCTGAATTCTTCCAGCAAGTTCACCGGAAAAGGGTGCAGCGATTATATCCCGACCAACAGCCATCAAACTGGAAAGTAAAGCGAATTGGGTGGCACTAAAACGGGGATTACACAGATTCATCATAAAGCCGATAAACCCAGATGTTCCCAGTCCACCACTAAAGTTTTCAATATTGATGGCTAACACCATAGCGTTGTAATCTTTGCCAATTACAGCTAAGAAATAATAACCGAGATTACTCAAAACCTGCAAAATCCCAAATACCCACAGGGAACGATTAATTCCCAGTTTTCCTAAAGCTGCACCACCCACCAAGGTTCCCATAATCGTTGCGAATAGTCCCATACCTTGGCGAATATTGCCAATATCAGCGTCTGAAAAACCTAATCCCTTCCCACCCAAAAAGGGAACGGCCATTTTTGCCACCATCGAGTCCCCCAGTTTGTAAAGAATGATGAAAATCAGGGCAAATAAAGCCTGTTGCCAACCTAAACGACGGACAAACTCGGTAAAGGGTTGAATAATTGCCGCTTTCAGGGTTTCTGGGGGAGTTTCATCAACACGGGGTTCGGGAGACCAAAAGGAAGTTGTCACACCGATACCCATCAATACCGCCATGATAATGTAAACTTGGGGCCAGCCAAAGCGATCGGCCAAATTAAAACCTAGCCAACCACTGGATAGCAAGGCAATCCGATAACCCAATACCCAAACCGCCACACCAGCACCAACTTCTAGGGGATTGAGAACATCGGTACGATAGGCATCAATGGAAATATCTTGACTTGCACTTAAAAACGCCACCAGTACGGCGATCGCACCTAAAATAAAAATTGATGAGGCTGGTTTCGGGGAAGGCAATCCAGATATAATTGCCATTTGGGAGGCGATCGCAATTATTCCCGCAATTAAACCTAACTGAGTCAACAGCATCCATCCCCTTCTGCGACCCAAAAACGGTGGTACAAATCGATCCAATAAAGGTGCCCAAATAAATTTTAAAGAGTAGGGTAAACTCACCAACCCCAACCAACCAATAGTTTTAATATCTAAATCAGCCTTGGTCATCCAAGCTCGAAATGCATCATCCGTCAGTGCAAAGGGTAAACCCGACGAAAAACCTAATAAGAGTAAAGCCGCCATTTTGCGGCTACGGAACACCTGTAGGAACGATTCAATTTGCTTCATAATTTTTCATATAGGGAATCGGGAATAGGTAGAGACGACCCGTCGGGTGTCTCTACTGTACATTATTAATTTCCCCCTGATGTTAACTATACAAATTACACTTCCCCATCCAAATAATCCGCAATTAAACTGCGATCGCATGATTCATTCTTCATACCCATTCC
This sequence comes from uncultured Calothrix sp., assembly GCA_937973965.1. Taxonomy (GTDB): domain Bacteria; phylum Cyanobacteriota; class Cyanobacteriia; order Cyanobacteriales; family Nostocaceae; genus NIES-3974. The sequence goes on from CALJJQ010000039.1 coordinate 13,892, forward strand.
CCCAGAGAGACCTACAATTTATCAAAATAAAGATAAACTCAAAACAAGATGAAAGCACACACAGGTCAAAATGGAAAAAATTACACTGGGTCGTACCAACATTGAAGTCCCATTGCTGTGTATTGGAACTTGGGCATGGGGTGATAAATTTTTTTGGAGCTATGATAAAGACTATACTGCGGACGAATTGCAGAAAGCATTTAATGCTGCGATCGCAGCGGGTGTGACTTTTTTTGATACAGCCGAAGTCTATGGTAACGGTTTGTCAGAAAAGTTCCTCGGACAATTTATCCAGGGTACTGGAGCCAAAATACAAATTGCTACTAAGTATGGACCAATGCCGTGGCGGATTTCTGCCCAAGCAGTCAAAGATGCCTTGAGTGCAAGTCTCCATCGACTCCAACTCGAACATATCGATTTATACCAAGTCCATTGGCCATTTGCCTTTTTTATGAGCCAAAGCACCCTCATGAATGCCCTTGCGGATGAAGTGGAACAGGGACGGATTGGAGCGATTGGTGTTAGTAACTACTCTGCCGACCAAATGCGTGAAGCCCATCAACTGCTTTCTCGACGGGGAATTCCCCTCGCTGTCAACCAAGTTCGCTATTCCCTACTGACACGTCAAGTGGAAACTAACGGAGTTATCGACACAGCTAAGGAATTAGGTGTGACAATTTTGGCATACAGTCCCCTGTCCCAAGGTTTACTGACGGGTAAGTATAATTTGAACAGTGGTGAAAAGCCAATGGGAGCAAGGAAACTAGATAGCAGGTTTAAGGCAGACGGTTTACAGAAAATCGCCCCAGTAATAAATCTACTACGGGAAATCGGCGATCGCTATCATAAAACACCCGCTCAAGTTGCCCTCAATTGGTTAATCGCTCAAGGTAACGTCATTCCCATCGCTGGGGTCAAAAACCCCCAACAGGTGGAACAAAATGCTGGTGCTTTAGGTTGGAAACTCACAGAAGCAGAAGTTAGCGAACTCGAAGAAGTCTCCCGTCCCTGGTGTTAGATTGGATTATACCAATGTGAACAAAGAATGCCACGGATGAATTTTAACTAGACGGGATACATTGTGTTTTATATCAATCCATAACCTGTTTTTTGAGCTTAATTATCACCAACGCGATCGCAGATTCATTTCTGGGATAGGAAGATATTTTTACAGGTGAGGATGCGATCGCTTGAGTCCCAACTCATACTAAGTTGCTACCAAAGATTGTACTATCCGTCATTGCGAATAAAGGGAAGCAATCTCATCATCCTCAAACTACGACGAAAGATGGCAACTTGTTATCCCAGCAATAATGACAGCGACGCACTCAAAAAAGTAAACTAGTACTTGAATTAAATCATCCGGTGTGCCAAGATCCAAATAACTACCATCTGCAAAAGCTTCCGCTTGTACCTTTAAACCTCCATGGATACCAGCTTGAATTACATCACCAATCGGTCTTCCCTTTGATCTAGTGACCATGCTCCGCGTGGTCACTTAGCGAGTTGAAGGCTCTGCCTTCATTCACGAGACAGGAGCTTCGCAGATTATACTCCCACACGGAGCATGGGAGCTAGGGGAATGCGATCACAGAAAGTAGAAACAGTGATTGAATTAACCTGAGTTCGGAACCCTCTAAAGTGCCCATTCTATCGCATTACGAAATAGCCTTTACCCGAACTGACGCTAATTCACATCAGAAACACCATTTTTAACAGCTTGAATTAAATCATCCGGTGTGCCAATATCCAAATAACTACCATCTGCAAAAGCTTCCGCTTGTACCTTTAAACCTCCATGGATACCAGCTTGAATTACATCACCAATCGCTACTTCCCCTTGCTTGCAAAAATTAGGATGGGTTATTAATTGCAGTAAATAATCATGCAGAAATTGAGTAAATTTTGGTGTCCAAACAGCAATTCCCCACATGTAACGTAAACTGGAACTGGGGGGCTTTTCAATAATAGCTTGCACCCAACCTGCTGAATCAAAATCCACCATTCCCGCTTTTTGAGGTTTATCCGTAGGAAATAACCCTAACACCACATCCGCTTGGGTTCTTTGCTGACGCTGAATAATCCGGACAAAAGCATCTCTAGGAGTAAACAAAATATCTGGAAAACCTAACGCAACTATTTTATCCGCAACAAAACTAAAAGCTTGATCAAGGGTAAAAGGAACCCCATAGGGTAATCCCACGATTAGATAACCGATATGCAAATCCAGAAAACTACCATCACCAAAATAGGTTGGAATATCCCATTTACCCGGACGCAGGATAAAATACACATTCTTCACACCTCCATCACGCATCCGTTCCAGCAAATATTGGCTGACTACCTGGGGATAAACCCGATTGGTTTGTGGATGGGTTTGAAAACCAATCGGATATAGTTCCTTGCTTAAGGGTAAAGGTGATATTCTCGTCGCTTGTCCACCTGCGGGAATTAAACCAATAATTTCGGATGCAGCCATCGAGTTTGATTTCAGTTAGTTATTTTTGTTAGAGTCTGCTGAATGAGTCTTGTGCTGAGTCTAGGGTATAGGAAGAAACAGGAAACAGTTTGACCTCTATTTTTCCGGTTTTTTTGGAGTCCCAAAAATTGAAAATGCAAAGTTTTTAATAAACACTTTCTGGATCGATATTTAATTCCCGCAATTTGGCAGAGAGACGTTCGGCTCTTTGCCTTTCTTGTTCGGCTCTTTGAGCTTCTTGTTCAGCTCTTTGCTTTTCTTTAATTGCCACCTCTTCTGGTGTGGGGACTATTTCACCTTCAGGTGTAAAAAAGCGCAATTGATTTTGGTACACACCCAAATATAAATTCAGTTGTTGGCTCCATAGCCAACCTTGCTCATTCGGTTCCAAAGGCTGGTACACCCCACCAACTAAAATAAAACCGGCAAATTCTAAGCTATTAGGGTCGAACCAAAAATAGTTAGGTGTACGGAAAGTATCTTGATAAATTTGTTTTTTTAAACCACGGTCATTATTGGCTGTACTCGAGGACAGAATTTCAATAATCACATTTGGATATTGACCATTCTCATGCCAGACAACCCAACTATTGCGGGGTTTGCGTTCTGTGTTCAAAACCACAAAAAAATCTGGACCGCGAAAATCTTCCGATTTGAGTTGGTAGGGACTGTAATAAATCGTCAAATTTCCGGCTGCAAAGAAATCATCCCGATCTTGCCACCACCACTCCAAACATTTAATAAACAGCAACATCTGCTGCAAATGTAGATAACTTTCCAATTCTGGCTCATTGCTATAGGGATCTACTGGAGGAAATATGACATTTTCTGGGAGATTTTCTGAGGGATTTGCCGAAGTTTCTAGCAAAGGTGTTTGTCTGGTCGAGGCTTGAGTATCTTTTGCGACTGACATGGCTCAAGAATAGTTACAAATAAAAATATCTTAGATGCTAACAACTAAAGTGGGGACATTTCCCGGTGGTTATCATGGCTAGAGTTTGTGTATAAGTGTTAAGCAAAAAGTCGATTGCAACAATATTTAGGCATAGCAGCGATCGCAGAAGCAAACTTTTCCAGGTTGAAATCTTATATATAGTAAGGCTTCAGGAAGAGGTGGGAGTCGGAATCATTATTGTTTTACTCACTGATTCAAAAGTCAAGATTTGAAGTATAGACATGGTTATAAATACATAAATGCCGCCTCTGGTAAAGACATCAAAATCAAAAAATAATCAGCCACGGTGCATCTTCCAAGAGCATCCAGCATTTTAACCAGACTTTGCATTCAGTTAGCAGACAACAAAAAACACTCACCGCAACCTTGTCTATTCCATAGAAACCGCCTCTACATCAATTGTATCTCTTTCCGAGGTCGAATTGGCAGGGGAATTTTCGCCCTTGGTATTTTCTCGACGCGCTTTAAAGGATTCAATCACCATACTGGAAACTTCCGTCAGGAACAGAGTTAATATAATACCATCATCGATTTGACCGAGAATCGGAAACACATCCGGTGACACATCAAACGGACTGATCAGATACAACAACGTTCCTACAACTATCCAAAGACGATACTTGGGATTGCGTAACAAATCGCGATACCAGGTATAAAGTGACGAGATAGAGAATTTCATCTTTTTTCAACCTCCAGTTGTCTATGATTTTGGCAAATAATGTCCTACACTTCCTGTGGTAATAACCGCCCGATTTGATCAAAAATAGGCAATACGAGTATCTTGTGAGAAATGTATCCATGTATAAAAAACATGATGCCTATGATATTTTGACTGACAAGTATCTCCATTGTCGAGAAATGATATAGGGTATTAAAACCAGGATTAATGAGGGAGGAACGCACAAATCGTGGGTATAGATATAGTTGCTGAATTTCAAAAAGGTGGAGTGGCAATGTATCCATTGCTGGCTCTATCAATTCTAGCTGTCAGTATTATTTTTGAACGGTTATGGTTTTGGTTGCGAATTCTTAACCAGGAACGCACGATTGTTAACCGTGTTTTAAATGCAGCACAAACTGATTGGGGAGAAGCGCGGGAAATTGCTCGCAATGCAACCGATCAACCCATCGGTAGATTTTTATTCGCACCTTTGAGTTTACCGAGTGCGGATTTGGAAACTTTCCGTTTGGCTTTGGAAGCAACCGCAGAGGAAGAATTAGCTGGTATGCGACGGGGTGAAAAACTCCTAGAAGCCATTATCGGTCTTGCTCCTTTATTGGGTTTATTTGGAACCGTATGGGGATTGATTACCTCCCTGCGAGCAATTAGAATTGGAGACCTAGGAACCGAAGCGGCTGCTGGTGTGTCAACGGGAATAGGAGAATCTTTGATTAGTACGGCTGCTGGTTTGGTGGTGGCGATTATTAGTCTCGCTTTTTACCGCTTATTTCAAACCTTATTGTTTAACCAAGTGCGGGTATTTCGCAAAGCTGGAAATGATATCGAATTACTGTTCCGTCAATTTCCCCCCAGTGCTGATTTCAGCCAAAACCGGGGAACCGTTTTACCCGCATCACCACCTCCTAAACCACAACCCCCGAAACGACGGGGTAAACTCAAATTCAGCGAACCCTACGACAATCCAACGGATACAACCAATTCCGAATCAGAAAATAATTAGCAGTTAATTGTTGACTTTTGACTGTTAACGGTCAACACCATCAAAATACATAACTCAAGCATGAAGATTAATCTACACTCATCAACGGACGAAGCCCAAGTTCAAATTATTCCCCTAATTGATGTTATTTTCTGTATTTTGACGTTTTTTCTTCTGTCTGCATTACAATTTACTCGTCAGCAGGCAATTAATATTGATTTGCCAAAAGCCGGATCGGGAACCTCTGCTGTAGTTAATAACCAAGCATCACGGGATATTTTACCTGTGACAATTGATGCACTCGGTCAAACCTATATCGAACAAAAACCAATTGATAGAGCGCGTCTAGCGGAAAATCTGCGCGATTACTTGCAAAAAAATCCCCAGGGAGTGCTGGTCTTAAATGCTTCTCGCTCCGCAACCTACAATGATGTAATCGAAATATTGGATCTGTTACGTCAAGTTGGTGGCGATCGCGTTTCTTTGGGTATCATCCCTGGACCATCCGAAGGTGTCCCACCAACCACTCCTGGACTACCACCAGGGAGCAATTTAACCCCTAATCTCCAACCTGCTAATCCCTTTCCTACAATTCCCCCTGGTGGACAAACTGCTCCTAATTCCCCTAATCCCGGAGTCCCAGTTCCACCTGCTGCTCAACCTGCACCGAATCCATCTCCCTAGCACCTCAAGGCAAAAGAAATAATTACCTATTATTTATGTCCACTTATTTCCGCCATGCTGTACTAGGATATTCTTTCAACCCTCACACCTCAAGTTTAGAAAACTTGACGATTTTGAATTGATTCCGGAAATTTCCATCATCAACTTCGTCCATAGCACTTCTTCCCATAGCGGATCAACCGTAGGGTCATAAGGAAGCAATCTTATAACCACGACTAAGAACTACAGTTATGATACTGGATAGGGTTTACCTGAAAAATCATCGGTAGTTTCAGGTACATATTCATGATGTTTTGATTTTGATATTAAGTAGGTGGGTGGTCAAAATTTTCGTTGAAATCAGGGAGTAGGGAGAGACGCGTTAGCGTTCAGCTCCTCTGAAAGAGGCTATATCGCGTCTGTACGGGAGTAAGGCTTTGAGCCGAATGATCGATTACGTTGCAGTTTTACGTTTAATTGCACCGACCTACTTATAGATATCTTTAGAAATAAATCACAAAAAACGAGAAGTAGTTTGCGAAATTCCTTCCTATTCTGTTTTTCGTGTAAATATAAGTTTGTCAAGAGATATTTACAAAAATTAGATATAAGTTTTGGTGTAAAACATAACTCAAAAATTGTAGTTGCAATTTTAAATATATCTAAAATGAAATGTACTTAACGAGAATAATCTGGTAAGTTACGGATAATAAGATTTACTCCTTGGCTGTTGAGCTAAACGCACATAATTGTCGGAAAAAGTCAAAAATTAACCATAATCAGGGTTCTCACCCAATTTTAATGAGTTAGTCTGTAGGCAAATTAATTCTTGATTTCATGTAATTTCAAGATTGCCACAGCAGGGTTTTAATTTCAGTTATCAGTAGTTTATCCACCTAAATCAAGAGGCTTTGCAAATGAATGATATTATTGGACTGTTAATCACATGGGTCGTGACGGCCATTAGTTTTTTCATTATCAGTAAATTGCCAATTGGTGTGGAAATCGACACAATTGGTAAAACCTTCATATCCGCAGCTGTTTTAGGTCTAGTTTCAGCCGTCGTCAAACCGATTATGAGGGTGATATTTTTAGTACCTAATGTACTCACCCTTACTTTATTTCACTGGCTGTTTACTTTTATTGCCTCAGTAATTTGCTTTGGTATTGCCGCATGGCTTGTCCAAGGATTTCGACTCCGCTTCGGTATTTGGAGTGCCATCCTTGGAGCTTTTGCCCTTTCAATAGTGAATAGCTTGCTGTTTAGAATTCTACCTATTTAGTAGGATTCGACTACAGCAGCCTACATAATCACGATTCACTGGTTCCAGAAGATGGCGTTGAGGCATTAGCTTGTTGTTGCGCTCTTTGTTCCCGCTTTTTACGTTCAGCTTGGAGCATGTCTTCCATTACAACTAATGCCTGGGCTATTTTATCTAGATTCGAGCGGTACAAATCTAAATCCTTGGTGAGTTTATCGTCAGCGATCTTCAATCCTTTGGCGATTTCCACCAGGGTTTCATTACGCTGTTTGTCATCCTTGACGATTTCTGGATTTGCTAATTCCAACAGAGTAAAAATCCCAATGGCAAACAAGCGACTATATTTAAACTTCGGATTATTACTGATGGCTGCTAGTACTTCCTCCAGTTCACTGTTAGGACTAGACATATTGGTACGACTCAACCAAGCAGTCATTTCCGCACCAGAAATTCCTGTGGCGATCGCCGTTAACCTTTCTGCATGTTGACGTAGCTGCTGGGGATCTAACTCCACCGACCGACATAAAGCTTGAAAAATCGACTCTTTGTCTCGTTCCGGTTGATAACCCTGCATAAACCGGTCAAATGCTGTCACCACCCCTAATCCGTAAATTGGATTGTAGCTAAAGTCAACATTTACTGACAAAAGGTGCATTTCCACCATCAACTCTTCCACAACCCGTCGATAAATGGTATTTATCGGACGAGTGTGGAGGGAATAGAAAGTTTTTTTTGTATCAGAGACTGTACGAACGTTATTCACAAAAATAATAGTTAAAGGCAACGTATGTATATTTTCGCTCCTACCAGCACTTTTGCCAAGTTTTAATTAAGAATAAGGTTGTCAGGAGACAGGAGATATGAGACGGGATTTAGATAAATCCTACAGGACTTAGGTTTAGGTCTTCTCAGACAATCTCTCAGGATCAGCTCGAACAATTAACAATTGTCCGATTGCGTTACCACCAGACCTTGCTTTTGATGATTTTTCGTGGTGGTTTCGGGAGACGCGATATAGCCTCTTTCAGAGGAACTGAACCCTAACGCGTCTCTACAATTATCTTGGGGTTGATGAATTTTCTGATCCGAAATTCTGTATCCTGTATTCTGTATCCTCATATCCCAACCCAATGGTTCCCGAATTGAGTATCCTCGCTAGTTACCTGAGCGGGGAATTTGAAAATCAACAGCAAGCAATGGCAGAACCTGCTTGGTATGTGCATTTGCGACTATGGCAAGTTCCCGTACCATTGTTCACAGAAGATAGTGTAACCTTCTTTCTAGAGCAAGCGAATACAATCAACCTAGACCAACCCTATCGCCAACGCATTCTCCGTTTATATTCCAGCCAAGATCCAGATTTTCCCATCAAAGGTCAATATTACCAATTCAAAGACCCGGTGAGTGTCGCTGGTGCTGGGGAGAAACGGGAATTACTGGAGACCTTAACTCCTGAATCGATTGTAGCCTTACCGGGATGCTTGCTAAATATTTCCTATCGCCAAACTGCTCTGGAACAGTACGAATTTTCTGCGACCCAACCACCAGAATGTCAATGCAGTTTTGCTTACGGGGAGAAAACTGTTTATGTTGCTTTGGGTTTTGAAGTAAACCCGACTGAACTCAAAACCTATGATCGGGGTATTGATCCCGTGACCGGGAGTGCTACTTGGGGAGCGATAATGGGGCCATATTGCTACACCAAGCTCAACCAATTTTGAACAGAAAAGGCAAAAAAGAGAGCTGTTAGCTCTCTCCTGAAGGAAAAACACCCAAATTAATTTAATCTGAATTAACTGGGTGGTTCTGGGAAATCCCCTGATTTAGACGCGGGGGGGTAAAAACGCAACAGGATTTTGAGCACCTCTACCAGCAGGATGGATTTCAAAGTGTAAGTGGGGTCCGGTACTAAATCCGGTACTACCCATTGCCGAAATTTGTTGACCCTGTTCAACTTGCTGTCCAGCTTGAACCATTATGCGGCTATTGTGGGCATAACGGGTCAAGGTTCCGTCGGAGTGGCGAATGTCAACTAAAAGACCGTAACCACCTCTGTTCCAACCAGCTTTTTCAACTACACCCGCAGCTGAAGCCACAATTGGTGTACCCACGGAATTGGCAATATCAATCCCACGGTGCATCCGACCCCAACGGGGACCAAACCCTGATGTGAAGGTTCCCCTCGCAGGCCAAATATAGCCATTGCTGACGGGGGTGTTTTCATCAATCGTTCGCGGTAGATATCGATCAACTGCTGCCAAAGGTGGTAACTGGGGCGAAACAGTGATATTGCGTGTGTCACCCAAGGATGGTGATTGGTTGACGTTGGGTACGCGAATTGGTACGTTTCCAGCGTTGCGACGATTCCATTCTGGGTTAATGGGTAGCTCTCTGTTGCTGGGCTGTGCTACTGGACGAGGTACGGGTATTTGTACCGGTGTAGCATTGTAGTTAAAGTAGTTGTTCGTCGGATTTTGATTCCGGGTTGGAGCCGCAATCCGGTTTTGACGTACCGTCGGCACGGGAATTGCAACGGGTCTTGTGTTTTCCCTTTGGGTGGGAACGGTGACTGAGCTTGTTCCTGCGTCAGGTGTGTTGATTGTGTTAGCTGTATTACCAAATTGCTGATCGCCGGATTGCTGTTGACGATACTTTTGCCGTAGACGCTCAATTTCGGCGCGTAAGCTCTGTAAACCTTTGTCGGCTCTGGCTTGCTTATTGGCGTTCTTTCTCCGTTCCATTTCGATGAATACACGGGGAACAGGTGTATCGCCACCCATACCTGTATTCGCGTTTAGGGAAGTTTCCTCTGGGGTTGTAGATGCAGATTTTGTAGATAAGGGGTTAATTGATGCAGATGCAACTAGTGTGCTTGTAGGGATTACTATCGGCTGAATTTTGCTAGCGGCAACAGGTACCTGGGTGTCAACTACTTCCTGATGTTGTGTCGCGGCTGGAATTGCTAACTTCTGACGAATCTGTAACTGATTAGGATTGCTAATATTATTGGCTGCAATCAGGGCCGCAACAGATGTACCATTACGATTAGCGATCGCCGCTAATGTATCCCCTGGTTTGACTTCGTAAACTTTTGTCGGTGCGATCGCAACTTCGGTCGTCGGTTCAGTGGTTTTTTGGCTCTCACCAGGCAATTGACGCAAATCTGATTTGACGGATTCGCCCACTGTACTGGTTTCTTTAGCTACCTCTACTTCTGGCGATTCTTGGTTTTCGCTAGAACTGAGTGCTGCTAAACTGTTACGTAGGCGGTCTGATTTTTGCTGCAACTGCTTAATCGCATACTCCTGCTGGGCTTTTAGCTGGGCATCAGCTGGAGTTGATATACTAGATTTGGTAATCCCCACTACGTTTGTGGGGATTATAGCCTGGGGAGTTTTGATTTGTTTGGTTTTGGCGATCGCAGCGGTAATTCTTGCTCCCTTGGAAGCGACCTCTGCTTCTGTGTTCAATCCTGTTGGTGATTGACTTGTAATTCCCGACTGTGGGTATTGAGATGGCAAACTGCGAGCGGCAAATTGCCACTTTGCTCCAAGCCCAGGCATCTGTGAAGTTGCAACTGGTTGAACGACTACGGAGTTTTCTGGTGTACTCACTTGGGTAACACTTTCAAATTCCGCTTTCGCTGTTACAGCGTTTTTCACGTTTAAGTCATCAGCAGCCGAGGTTGTGGAGGCAGTATTCTCATTGCCAACAGGTGCTGCTGCCAGGGCTTGGTCGCTTTGCCGAGTCACCAAAAGGCTGGTTGCGCCCATTGAGATTGCCAAGCCAATCATCGCAGCTTGGGTACGTTTGCGGCGAACACCTCCGCTTTCTTGTACGTTGCTATTTCCGACCGGAGTTTCTACCCCAGTTGTATTCTCAAGCACAGCCTTTACTCTCTTTTTTAATGCTCGTTTCAAAGACGACCTCCTATGATCGCTAGCGCTTAACTGACCTCGATTTTTTCAGTCGGATACTAAAGTCAATGATTTGGATCACTACGAAAAACAGATCAAGATCACATTCACCAGAGATACTTAGGCAAGATTAACCTGCTTCTCTGTTTTAGACAAGTTCACATCAATCAGAAAATCTTAAATTTAATGTGAATTTATCTAATAATTCCTCACAACCACGTTAATGTGTCTTGCCTGTGACTTTTGAACAGATTTTTCTTGACCTTTCCGAAAAATCCCTAATTAACTTTGAATCGTTAATTACGGGGAGAAAATTCATCGACTCAAGAATAACCGTTGGGGAAAGTCATTGTACTACAGCTATTGATATATTCACAGCTTTTACAACTAATCAGTCTTCCCACCAGGAGAATTTACGTTGATTACCCCTGAAAACACAACCGTATTCGTTCGCAAGTACATTTACCTGGTAAAAAATGTTCGCTCCGGACAAAACGCTCAAAGGTTTTGCTATTTATGGTTTTCAGGAGTTTTCCATGAGACGAAAATCCGGTTTGAATTTATAAAAGCTATGGCTAAACCCCTGCTTTTGCACAAACCATATATACGAATTTCTTATGGAAATGACCTCCATCCCATCAGTATTTATAACTAAGCAGAAAACAATATACTGCTGAAAGTATACTAACTATCAATACGGGTGAATGCACAGTCGCAAATCTGCGGAAATTTACGACAACGTGAAGAATGTCCTGTGTTTCCGTTCTGTAATATTACTTAAATAACCGCAATTCACTGAGATTTTTGAGGAAAAAAAATAACTTTTTGTGTAGAAAAAATATCTATGTAAAGACGTAAAGGGTGTACGGGCTAAAACTGGAGGAAGTGCGAATAAATACATCAAGCTACCTGTTTACTGGAGATAGCCAAGATAGCGTCGAGCTTCAAATAAGCCCACAGCAACGCTTACAGACAAATTAAGGCTACGTACTCCCGATTCTTGCATGGGTATGTAGAGCATGGCATCACAGATGGCGATCGCTTCGGGGGGTAAACCACTGGTTTCGCTACCAAACAGCAACCAATCATCGGGTTGGTAGGCAAACTGGGAAAAGTTATAATCTCCCCTGACACTAAACCCTAAACACCTTCCCCCACGGTGTTTACGGGTGGTTGTAAAGGTGTCTATGGACTCATGTTCATAGAGTTTTACGTAGGGCCAATAATCTAAACCTGCTCGTTTGAGATAGCGATCGCTCAGTTCAAATCCCAGGGGTTTAATTAGGTGGAGTTCAGTTCCGGTTGCAGCGCAAGTTCGGGCAATATTGCCTGTATTCGGCGGAATTAAGGGATTTACAAGGACAACTTGAGGCATTAGCAAAGCAGGTCAAGAAAAAAACCAAAGAAAATATAAAGACAATATAAATACGATTTTTAAATCTATCGTGAGAGAGAAGGCAACTATAGTTTTTATTAATCAATCGTTATATCGCGTGATTGATTAGAATTTTAAAACGAAGAAAAACGACCCTGTAAACCCTCTGGCAAGGATTTAGTTACAGAGTACACAATTTTGATCTTGGCTGATTGTCGCCGAGTACACAATTAACTTAATGTTAAGAAATTGCCTGAGAACACAATTTTTCTTCTAATTCCCGTTCGCGATCGCTGAGTGCTGCGATCGCTTGCATCAAAACGCTACGGGTACTAAACCCAACTTTTTGCAGTTGTAACCACTTTTGCGCTTCGTTACCATCCCGGAGAATTTTTTGCAGTGGTGAGAGAAAACAACTAAAGCCGTTTTCTTTGGCAATAGGGTACACTTGTTCGTAGATTTCATTAATCCATTGTCGAGCGGACAAGGTTCGTCCGTCTTGCCAATGTTGCAATTGGCCATCTAAGCTGGTGGTGGCAGCACTAATCTCGTTGGCTGCGGTGATCGTCAACAGTTCTGCGGGAGAAAATTGACTATTCACCAAGGGATCAAGTTGGGGGTCTGCCATCATCTGCAATAACCGCGCTTCCAAAAAAGCTGTGATTGCTAATAGGGCGATGGGGTCACTGACCAAATCACAAATCCGCAGTTCCAAACGGTTTAAATCATAGGGACGCTGATTACCGTTAGGACGGACTGAAACCCACAAATGGCGAACATTTTGCATAGTACCAGCCGCTAACTGAGCCTCTACCCAAGCAATATGGTTAGCATGACTGGCAAACAGGGGAACACGTTCTGGGGTTTGGGGAAATACTCGCCATCGAGTAGAATGATAACCTGTGGCTTGGTGATCGAGGAAGGGGGATGAGGCACTCAGGGCCAAAAATAAGGGAGCTTCCACCCGTATCAATCGACAAGCACGTATGAGTAATTCTGGGTCATCGATTCCTACGTTGATATGTACACTTGCGGTGACTACCTTTGTCCCGTAGGTTTTTTCAATGTAGTCGTGGTAAGGATTATTTGGGTCAGAACGCAGGAAGCGAGATGTATCACCTAATGATAATGTACTACCAGGAATAATTGTGTAATTTCCCAGTTTTTGCAGATACTCCCGTAGTTTAATCCGAGGTTTTAATAGGCTACACAATAATTTTTCGTAACTATCCAGGGGAGGGGTAATATATTCCACATTACGACTATCTGGTTCACGGACAAACCCGTCTAAAGCCGCAGCAATTAGATGTGATAGACCAACAATGTCACCCCTGTGGGTACCTGTATACATTTCGACTTCAAAACCCTTTAGTAACACGAAAGTTAGTCTCCCCGGATTTGCTTACTCTCAAATTGTATCCAATGCAACGCTTTTTTGCACATTGGACATCTGTTTTAATTTTTTTATTTGCAGAGACGTAGCAACGCTAAGTCTCTGCGAGAATTTTGGTTTGAACGCAAAATGTAAACAATTATTATATTTCATGCCCAAATTCACCAACACCTAGATGGTTAACTGTTAACGGTTAACAAACCAAATAGATGGTTTAAGTTTAATTTTCAACAGTCAACGGTCAACAGTCACCTGTAAACAAACCGAAAGGGAAATATATCAGCGTGCAAAGTATATTTATTTTCCCGTCAATTTCACTAAACCAATTCCCCCAAAGTAAAGAAATAACACTGCACCAGCGAGTAAACTTTGGGTCAGGGGGTCAGTCGAAGGGGTGAGGATTGCACCTAATACCACTGAACCAATCATCACATAACGCCATCCTGACAACATTTGGCTGGAACTGACAATTTCTAATGCACCTAACAACATCTGGATGACGGGTATTTGAAAGGTTAATCCGGAGCCAAATAGTAATAGGAGGATTAATTCAAAATACTTTTCAATAGACCACGACTGCTCGACGACATCAGCACCATAGCTGATAAAAAATTTCAGTGCTGCGGGGATGAGTGCGACATAGGCAAATACTAATCCCGCAAAGAAGAGAATACTGGAACCAAAAACCACGGGTGCTAGTAAACGTCGTTCCCGAAGGGTCAATCCAGGTAGAATAAAGCGAACGACTTGGTAGAGGATAACTGGACTTGCCACTAGTATCCCACAGTATCCAGCGACTTTGATGGAAACAAAGAAAAACTCCCCAGGTGCAAGTTGAAGGAACTTTACCCCTTGTGCTGGTGCTTCCAATAGTTGGACAATTGGTTTCACGGCAAAAAAGCAAGCGATCGCACCAATAACTACGGAGATTAAGCTGTAAAAAATCCGCAGTCGTAATTCTTCCAGGTGCTCGAATAGGGACATTTCCACTTCACCAGGAAGTTCGTCGAGGGGGTCATTCTCCAATGGCTCAATTTCGGGTTGAGTCAGGGGGGTAGTTGCTGATTCTAGTTCGCGTGAAGTTGTCATGAATCCACAAAGCAGCGTTGTTTGTTAACTATTGTATCTGGGACAGACTGTTAAAGAAAGGATATTCTCATCTCCATACTCTATTGAAATATTAAATAGGGAGAGACGTGACATGTCGCGTCTGTACTTGTAAGTCAAGTGAGTTGAGATTAGCATACATGTACTGCTTATACCATTTTACGAATCTTTTGATACATTTTCTCCCCCTGCTCCCCCTATTCCCTACTCCCGATAATAATTGATTTTTTTCCGGTTTTAATGGGCTAACCCCTGCATATACAAATAAATAGGGAAGTTCTGTGTGTTGCCAGTAAGAGTGAATTTTACATTTGCATCAGGTCTAATTTCTGTGGAACTGGAGATAATTTTTTACAGTCAATCCTACTCAATTAATCTTGATAGCAATAATACTAAGTTACCCACTGACAATCTTTAATTTCTTCGGCATCTACGATAATGTCAAGTAATTCTAGGCTTTGGATTATGTGTCATGGGGTGGGATAAAGAGGGTGTTTGACGATAAATCATATAATAATTGGGGATTTGAGATTTTGGATTATAGTCAGCTTTTTTGGAGTTGATGAATTTAATTATTTTAATTGTAGAAATTTTGCAGAGGTTTTTCCATCATGAGAGTTTTTTATTTACTGATACTGACTTTGCCAATATTCTTGTGGCATTGGCAACAAGGTGTGAAAATGATTGCCAATTCCTATTTGGAAACTGGGAAACGAGAAAGTGCAATTATTTTTAATTTGGATATGGCTGCACGGGATGAAAGACCTGCTGATTGTATTTACTCAGGTAGGTGTCGGGGTTAGATGTATTGCCATGATTCAGATTGTATACTTTACACGGTCACGAAATGAGCTTTTTGTTTATTAGACGTTTAATGTTTGCATAGACGTAGCGTTGCTAAGTCTCTACCGTCAACAAACCAGAAGGTAAATATATCAGCGTGTAAAGTAAGTAGGTGAATGGTAAAAATTGTGAGATCAGGGAGAGACGTGATATTCGCGTCTGTACGGGAGTAAGGCTTTGAGACTAATGAACGGTTGCGTTACGGTTTTATGTTTAATTGCACCTACCTACTTATGGCTAGATTGTATTTTTATGGGTTCGTAAGTGCTTGCTTAGGGACTTAGTTATTATTGCTATTTTTCCTTTTTTAAAAAATATTTTTACTGATTTATAATTTAGGTATTTATACTAGTTACCGTTTTAATTGATGTTAAATTTATCTTTCACACTTGGGGATGCGGGTTTCCGACCCGCTTTGTTTATTAGCAAAAAGTTAAGAAAAAGATAAAAATTTAAAAAATATTTTTGCTGTTCTCAAGCTTGTAGTTAAAGCTGATTCCTCCCTCGCTGTTGTTGTATTGATTATGCTGTTAAATTTAGAAAGATTTTATCAAGCGTGCAATCCCAGTAAACCCCTGGTGATGGGAAATGCAACTGACCGTCAATATTATATTGATTTTGCGGATGTTCGGGGTGGTAAAATCATTGAAGCGCTGCTACGAACAATTACGAAAATTTCTCCGAATACACCGACTTGTCAGTTGTTTACTGGTCATATTGGCTGCGGTAAGTCAACGGAATTGCTGCGTTTAAAAGCCGAATTGGAACTAGAAGGGTTTCATGTCGTCTATTTTGAGTCTACCCATGTGCTGGATGTGGTGGATTTGGATGTGACAGATATTTTGTTGGCGATCGCTGGTCAAGTAAGTGAGAGTTTGGAAGGGATTAGAATTAATCTGAAGCCCAAATATTTTACGAAATTGTTTGGGGAGATTGTCGATTTTCTGCAAACACCTCTGGATTTGGAGGTGGAAGGAGAATTATCGGTGGGTATTGGTAAAATTACCGCGAAAACCAAGGAAAGTCCCAATTTACGACGACGTTTGCGGGATTATTTGGAACCACGAACTGAAAATATCCTCCAGTCAATCAATCAGGAGTTACTACTCAAGGCTCATCAAGAACTGAAAAATCGCGGTAAACGGGGATTAGTCGTGATCGTGGATAACCTCGACCGGGTAGATATCAGGATTTTACCGTCCGGACGTACCCTTCCCGAACATTTATTTATGGATCGGGGGGAGCAGTTGCGCAAACTTGATTGTCACCTGGTGTATACAATTCCCTTGGCTTTGACTTTTTCTAATGATGCGGTACAACTCCAACAACGGTTAGGAGGGGGTATATCTCCCAAGGTATTACCGATGATACCAGTGCGCGATCGCTTTGGGGAAATTTTTCCGCCGGGTTTAGCGTTAATGCGACAAATGGTATTAGTTCGTGCTTTCCCAGATGTGGACCCGGTGGATCGGTTACACTTAATTCAGGAGGTGTTTGATCACCAAGATACTCTTGACCGTTTATGCTTGATTAGCGGTGGTCATGTCCGGGATTTGTTAGGGTTGCTGTTTGACTGTTTGCGGGAACAAGACCCACCCTTCGAACGGGAATGTGTGGAGTTGGTTGTCCAACGTCATCGTGATTTCCGTACTAATCCAATCGATGGGGATGAGTGGGAACTGATTTTTCAGGTAGTACAGCAACAAAAAGTCCGAGGTGATGTGGAATATCATACCCTGCTGCGGAGTTTATTTATATTTGAGTATCGCGATCGCCTGGGTGCATGGTTCGCTGTCAACCCGGTTTTAGCTGAGACACAGAAGTTCAAATCATGGTTGAAACAAACCCAACACCAACAAGCATCTTAGCTGCTAATCAGCGTAGTCTCAAAAGTTTAGCACGGGCGATTACCTTTTCCCAAGGTCAGTTTTCGCTAGTGTTTGCTGGTTGTAATTATGCTGATTTGCGCACCCAGGTAATCCAGCAGTTACGGGATGAGTTACCACCGGGGTACAATTTACCGACGATACAGCTTCCAAAGCGGGTAATTAGTTTATACAGCACCCTCCATAACCAAATAGGTGATAGCCAACCCCAAGCCATATTTATTGTTGGTTTGGAAGGGGTGGAAAAGCTGGATGATTTTTTGCGGACTTTAAACCATGTGCGGGATGAATTTCGCAAGCGTCATCATTTTCCGATGGTTTTTTGGGTTAATGATGGGTTATTGCGGAAGTTACGGCGCATTGCTCCGGATTTTACCAGTTGGGCGGCGACTCCGATTCGGTTTGAAAAGACAACGGAACAACTACGTTCGTTATTGTCCCATAAAACCGATGATTTGTTTGCCAAAATTCTCGATATTTATAATTCCCCCCCAGAAGTTCAAGCGAAACACCACCCCCATTCAACTTTAGGACAGGTGTGGGACTATAGTAGTGATGAGTTTCGCGCTGCGATTCGCGATTTACAAGCACGGGGGATTGAGCTAGAACCGGAATTAGCTGCAAGTTTGGCCTTCGTGTCGGGTTTAGATGACTATGCTAACGACCGGATTCAGGAGGCTGTGGAGCATTTTCTCGCCAGTTTGGAGTTTTGGCAAGAAGGTAATC
Organism: uncultured Calothrix sp.; assembly: GCA_937973965.1. GTDB lineage: Bacteria > Cyanobacteriota > Cyanobacteriia > Cyanobacteriales > Nostocaceae > NIES-3974. Next base: position 32,159 of record CALJJQ010000039.1, read on the forward strand.
ATGTTCATGATTCCCCAGGTAAATTCGGGAGAAATAAGCCGGGAATTTGTCCAGAAGCACCCGCTCCGATTTTTGATTTTGATATTATTAATAATCCTGCCTATCCTCACCTGTTGAGGACGGGGACTGTATTGTATTACATTGGATTGTGTTACTATCGTCAAGCCGAACGTACCAATCCAAATTATCGTCGTTGTTGGGAAGCCGCTAAATCCTATTTTCAACGCTGTTTAGATGTATTTGAAACGGCTAATAGACCGGATTTAATGGCTCAGTTAATCGGTCAGTTAGCTGAAGTTCTTCAACACCTACGTCAGTGGGATGAGCTAGAAATTGTCGCTCAAAAGTCACAAAATTTACACCATACCTATGGTTCACCCATCCACCAGGCCTGTGATTGTGGATTCTTAGCCCAGGTAGCGGTGGAAAAATCCCGTTGGGTGCAAGCGACCCAGTTTGCACGGGTAGCTCTGTGGCACATAAACGAAAGTATACAACAGCAGGATGACACCCCCAAACACCAATTTCCGCTCCTCTTAGCCCAGGTTTATCGGTTGCTGTTGGCCCATGCTTTGCGGAATCTGGGACGGGAAACGGGTGATGCGGAATACACAAAACAGGCAGAGGAACAAATTCAAACTGCCGTAACCGAATTAAACCCAGCCCTAGAATTAAGTGATTTTCGCTACGATGTTTATCGTTATATTCGCTTACTCAGAAGATTGCGATCGCTCTATTTTGATGCGGGTAAGTATTTAGAGGCGTTTACGATTCGCCAACAACGGCGGTCGGTGGAACAACAGTACGGTTTACGGGCTTTTGTGGGGGCTGGGAGGTTGCAACCCCAGTACCAAGTGACAAATCCAGTTCTCGGTACGCCAATATCTACGGGGACGGTGGCCTTAGAAATTATCGCTTCCGGCAGACAACGGGATATTGATAATTTGATTGGACGCATTAGCCGAGCAGACCAGAAACTAACAGTAATTTATGGTCCTTCGGGGGTAGGTAAAAGTTCCACTGTTAGGGCTGGTTTGGTACCAGCTTTACAGAATCGGACGATTGGTGATCAATTTGCCATCCCAATTGTAGTTGATGTTTATACCGATTGGGTACGGAGTTTAGGAGAGGCTTGCACCGTTGTCAATCCGGTGATTTTGAGGAGTGAAATAGAACTCTCACCCCCAGCAACACCCATTACCAAAGAGGGAATTTTAGAGCGGATTCGCCACAATGGCGAAAACAACATGATTACGGTGTTGATTTTTGACCAATTTGAGGAATTTTTTTTCGCAGCCAATCCCCGTAAACAAATTCACGAGTTTGATGATTTTCTGAGGGATTGTTTAAATATTCCCTTTGTCAAGGTAATTTTATCCTTGCGGGAGGATTATTTACACCATTTGTTAGAATTTAAACAGGTGGCAGCCCTAGAAAGTATCAACGATAATATCCTCGATAAACAAATTCTCTACCCCCTGAAAAACTTTTCCCGCGAGGATGCCAAAAAAGTCATTCAACAATTAACTGCGCGGCAACATTTCTTCAGCAATCAAACCCATTTATACCTGGCACCCGAATTAGTTGATGCCTTGGTGGAGGATTTATCCAAGGAATTAGGGGAAGTTCGACCCATCGAATTACAAGTGGTGGGTGCGCAACTTCAAGATGAACGGATTGTCAGTTTGTCTCGCTACGAGCAATTTCGCCCCAATAAGTTAATTGAACGCTATATCAGTGAACTTATTACCGATTGTGGTCCGGAAAATCAACGGGCTGCTTGGTTAGTTTTATACCTGTTGACGGACGAAAATCAAAAACGAACCCTGAAAACCCGCGCTCAATTGGCAACGGAATTGGCAGAATTGGAGGATGTGGACAAGCTGGAATTTATCCTCGAAATTCTCGTCCGTTCCGGTTTAGTTGTGCTGTTACCGGAGGTTCCCGAACGTTACCAACTCATCCACGATTACTTAGTAGAATTAATTCGTTCCTTCCAACAAACCGAACTGAACCTCCAGGAACGCTTGAAGGAACTTCGTCAACAGGTTGCTCAACAGGAAGCCAAAATCGCCCAATTGAACAGTTCTCTCCGCCATAGTCACCAGGATAAAAAACAATTGACCCTGGTAGCTGCCCCTGGTAACGATTTACTCACTGAAATCAAAGAACTACGGAAACGGGAAGAAACCAGTCGGGTGGAAATTGAACGACTGCATGTGGAACTGGAACAGCAAAAACTGCAAGCAGAACTAGCAGAAACAGAAAAATTACGTTTGAATCAAGACGGGATGAATCGCTTCCTCAAAACCGCCCTGACTGCGGCGGTGGTGGGGATTGTGGTTTTGAGTGGGTCGATTGGCATGGCGGTCTACCAGTGGCATAAAGCCGTCCTCAGTGCCAGTATAGCCGCAAGTGCATCCAGCGAAGCCCTATTTGCCCTCAACAAGGATATTGATGCCCTTAAGGAAGGATTACGGGCTGGACGGAAGTTACAACAGGCCCTATTTCCCGATGCCGATAGTCAGCAAAAAGTCCGGAGCGCCCTTTATCAAGCAGTGTACGGAACGCGGGAGCGGGAAGGCAATCGCCTTGATGGTCATCGTTCCGGGGTAAATAGTTTAGCTTTTAGTCCCAATGGTACAATGATTGCCTCGGCTAGTAATGATTATACCGTGCGGTTATGGCGCACCGATGGCAAACTCTTACATACCCTGGAAGGTCATAATCTGCGGGTCACGAGTGTGGCTTTTCACCCCAGTGGGCGATCGCTGGTTTCTGGCGGTGCGGATAAAACCGTGAGAATCTGGAATATTGATGGCAAACTGCTGCGGGTAATTACTGCTAAGGATGTGGTGAATGCTGTTGCCGTTAGTCCCGACGGTAAATTTATTGCTGGTGGTGGTGCGGACAATCGAATTCATATTTGGCAAACGAATGGGGAACTAGTAAAAACCCTAACGGGACATGGGGATATTATTCGCACTGTAGCTTGGTCAAAGGATGGGGAAATCCTGGTTTCGGGGGATAATCAGGGAACAGTGAAACTATGGCACAGGAACGGTCGGGAATTGGCAACCTTGAGAGGACACAGTAAAGGTGTCCTTGCCGTTGCTTGGTCGGGGGATGGACAAACCCTCGCTTCCACCGGTTTGGATGGGACAATTCGCTTGTGGAATCGGCAAGGACAACCGTTACAAACCCTAACTGGACGTGGTGCCATCACCAGTGTCAGTTTTAGTCCCGACGGTCAAACCATTGCTTCCGGAAGTATGGATAATACAATTAAACTGTGGAGTTTGGAGGAGAAATTACTAGAAACCCTGCGGGGACACGGTACGGCGGTCAATAGTATTAGTTTTAGTAATGACGGTCAAACCCTGGCTTCTGCAAGTGAGGATGGTTTAATTCGTCTGTGGCAGTGGAAATACGTACCCCTAGATAAAATTAATGCCCATGCCAAAGCGATTACGAAAATCAGTTTTGCCAGTGATGGTAAATTATTTGCCTCGGCTAGCGAAGATGGATTAGTTAAACTGTGGAGTGGAGATAGGCAATTAGAGAGGGAATTAGCAGGACATCGGGGTGCTGTGTGGGATGTGAGTATCAGTCCAGATGGCAACAGGATTGCTTCTGCCAGTAGCGATCACACGGCAAAAATTTGGAGTCGTGATGGTCGGCTATTACACACGTTATCAGGTCACACAGATACGGTACTGAGTGTCGCTTGGTCAGCAGATGGGAAAACCCTGGCTTCTGCGAGTAAAGACCGACAAGTAAAACTATGGAGTGACAAAGGGGAATTATTACATACCCTCACAGGTCATGGAGATGCGGTGAATTGGGTTAGTTTTAGTCCTGATGGCAAGTTGCTCGCTTCGGCTGGAGATGATAATACGGTGATAATTTGGAGTGCAAACGGCCAACTTGTGCGCAAATTACCATCCCACGACCGTCCCGTATTTGGTGTGGCTTGGTCAAATAATGGTAAAATGTTAGCATCTGCTAGCCTGGATAGCTCCGTCAAACTTTGGAAACCGAATGGTAACTATATCCGTACCCTCCAAGGAACAGGTGAGAGTTTTCTGGTAGTCAACTTCCATCCTCACAACTCCAGTCTTCTGAGTTTAAGCGAAGACCATATCCTGCTATGGGAAGATAATGGCCAATTACAACTGATAATTAAATCTGACCGCAACGACCTCACCACAGCCAATTTTAGCGTCGATGGCAAAACCTTAGTCACTGGTAGCAAAAACGGAACCATCACCTTCCGCAACCTCGATGATTCGACCATCGAACCTTTACTTAGTCGTGGATGTAAATTGCTACGGGACTATCTACGTCATAGTATGCGAGTTTCCGACAGCGATCGCAATCTGTGTCCAGAGCAAAAATAGGTTTTTTTCGAGAGTTAGTATCGTTACTTCTGCACGAAGTCAAATTTTCAATTCATATTTGTATTCAGCAACGTCCGAAAATTTTTATCCCCAAATTTTTTGTAAATTGAGGACAAAACCTGGTAAAATATCTTCCCCAGAAAGAGTTGAAGGTAATTTCAATACTTCCACATCTTGTCCTGGACGATAAATTTCTACTTCCTGGCTTTTTCGGTTAATCAACCAACCTAATCGACATCCATTTTGCATGTATTCCTCCATTTTGTCTTGCAATTTTTTCAAAGTATCAGAGGGTGACATAATTTCAATCACAAAATCAGGACATAAAGGAATAAATTTCTCTCTTTGTTCTGGACTCAAAGCCTCCCAACGGGATTTTTCTACCCAAGAAACATCGGGAGAACGGTCAGCACCTGAAGGCAAAGTAAATCCAGTTGATGAGTCAAAAACTTCGCCTAATTGATTTTGGTCGTTCCAGAACCATATTTGAGCGTTAATAGTAGAATTTCTTTTTCCTGTTTCTCCTCCCGTAGGTGGCATTATAATTAACTCTCCTTGGGTATTACGTTCTAATTTTAAATCGGGATTTTCTTTACACAATTGATAAAACTGCTCTCTTGTCAGTTTAATTACAGAATTGAGGTTTAATGTAAGTGCTGTCATCGGAGTATCTCCCGTGTTTGTCTGCTGACTAGGTTGGGAACCTATATCCATTTTTACACCGCAATCAACAGGGATGATTAACTCGGATTTCTCACAAACTCCTAAAACTTTCAGTGAGTAGTCCGTGATGGGAGTAGTAGGAAAATTAACCCATTACTCAAGCCTTATCACTCCCTTGTGAGAAATGTAGGTTAACTTAATAGCATTTTGCTGTAATGCCTCAGTCCCTACAATATACCGCATTACTTGCTTAATTTCCTTCGCATCCAGAGCCAATACTTTAGCTGGATTTTGGATGGTTAACAATTGCGGATTATCCGTATTACATTCCTAAACCACATACAGTCAGTAGGATTCCCCTAAATGCTATACTTTTCGCCACTCGTTAACTGTTGAGACGAGAAAACTTCTAACCTGAATCGAAGCGAGCGATCGCTGAAAAAGTCAAAGCAAATCTTTTCAACAAGTGTACTATACAAAATCGGGATTATTATTAAATTTATTTATGTATTTTTCACATAAAATAGTTTTAATTTATTTAAAATCTTCAAAATGTGAAATGTACCAGATTGTGATACAAAAATGAACAAAGTAAATGTATTTAAAATATCATGCCTTACTTAAAAACATCTCCAGAAATTATTGCAACTATCTCCAGATTGAAAGCAGCAAAAACTCTCTGGATTGATACGGAAGTAGCGGATTTCCGGACAAAAAAGCCTAAATTATCATTGATTCAAGTCTCCGATCGACCAGATGATTTGAGTGGAGAGCATATTTATATTTTAGATATGTTAGAAAAACCGGATATTGTGGATATTTTTATTGAGCAGATTATGGTAGAACAAAATATCGAAAGAGTCTTCCATAATGCCAGTTATGATTTAAAATTTCTCGGTGGTAAAAAATCAAAAAATATTACATGTACGCTGGAAATTGCCAAAAAAATACCCTATTATTTGCTTCCGGTTGCCAATTATAAACTGGAAACCTTAGTAACAGAATTATGTAACTACCATGATATAGATAAATCAGCCCAAACAAGTGATTGGGGGTTTCGTCCCCTGAGTGATGGACAAATCGAATATGCCTATTTAGATTGTATCTACTTAATTCAGTTACATCAGAGATTAATCGAGTTAGCAACAGCAGCTAATCCTCAACCAGAAACGGAAGATTTATCTCATTTAACAGCTAGATACCAGGAGATATTCACCCAATATAAGCTGTTAGCCTCGGAAGTAGAACATCTGGAAGAGAGAATCAAAAAAGTGATGCAAGCTCAAGCAATAGAAGAAACAAATATATTGAAATTAACTTCCTATCAACGAACGACAACAAAGGTAAAATTTGCAGATTTAATGCGTGTTGTCAATAGCGATAACTTAGATATAGATTTTCCCATTACCTTGACGAAACAACTGCAAGCGGAAATTGGTGAATCCCTAGCCAAAATGAATCCGGAAATCGAAACAAGTGCATCCGTAAGGTTAAGCATCAAACAGACAGATACAGATGGATAAAATCTATATGTAAATATGCAAATGATAAAAATTGAGTAAGGGGTTAATTTCCCGCTACTCCCTAATTACTGAAATTTTTCGGGTTAGTAAGAAATCTAGGAAAAGTATATCAAAATGAATTTAGTAATTTTTAGCCATTTTTACAGACAAAGATTGCAATCAAAATATAATATATTTCAGGAGAAGGTGAACTCACGGGAACCTGGTTATTTTATCATCAAAAAAGGTAAAAAATGCAAAAATATAGGAGTATGATTTTCCTTGTCAGTCTAATACTACTAGGAACATTCGGGTGTAGTCAAAAAAATGATGTCCTGATTACGGAAATAGGTGTCACCTCAGCACCTGCTAATGTTAATCCTGGTAATATAACACCCGATTCTCCCCAAGCCTTTTATAATCGTGGTCAGCAATTACAAAGCAAAGGTAACTTACAGGGTGCATTAACCGCCTATAATGAAGCAATTAAGCGCAATCCCAAATTTGCTGCCGCCTATAATCAACGGGGACTGGTAAGATTTGATCAAGGCGATCGCGAAGGGGCGATCGCAGACTACACTCGATCCATTCAGCTGAATCCTGCCAACCCCCTTGCCTATAATAACCGAGGCAATGCCCGTGCAGCTAAAGGAGATCACAACGGTGCAGTACAAGACTATGATGAAGCGATTCGTCTTGACCCCCAATACGCGGATGCCTATAATAACCGAGGAAACGCCCGTGCTGCTCAAGGCGATCGCAATGCTGCCATTCGCGATTATAACCGTGCTATTGAAATTAATCCCAACTATGCGATCGCCTATAATAACCGGGGAAATGCTCGTGCTGCTCAAGGAGATCGAAACGGTGCGATCGCGGACTATAATCGCGCGATTGAGCTAAATCCAAATTTTGCCGCAGCCTATAATAACCGAGGAAATGCCTATAGTGTCTTAGGTAATAAGGAAAAAGCAATTCAGGATTTACAACGCGCAGCAGAACTTTTTCAAAATCAAGGTAATCTCCAATTAAGTCGGCAAATTAATGCCCAAATTGAAAGTTTACAACGTTAATATAGACAGATTGTTTATATTTTATTATCTCCCTGAATCTGATACTCAATACTCCTCACATTTTCAATTTTCCAACTACTTTCACCCACGCGAATCCGAATTTAACCAACTTTGTAGTAAATGATTGAGAATTTCCTCATACCTTGCAGTTGTTAACTCTGCTGGGATAAAATCCTCAACGAATAGAATATGGCTAGTCTGTTGTAAACAAATAGGAGCAATCACCTCTCCCACTTTTCCAGAAAAAGCCACCTTTGCTAAATCTGGGTGCAAATTGCGACGATAAACAATACCTTCATAGCCACAAGTTCGTCGTCTATTTTCAGAGATGTCATATAAATGAGCCGCTTCATAAAAGCTCATCTCGGCTTCTTCTATTTGATAAAATATTTCCTGCGCCAGTAACTCATAAGGGACAACAATTTGATACAGCACAATTTGCTCAAATTCTCTGATATTTTCTTGAAAATACTGTTCTACCTGGTTTTTAAAAAGCTTTTCAGCTAACTTTTTCGTTAATAAATAACAGTAAATACTCTTCTCCCACTCCTCTGGACTCATTAACGCATCATTTAACCAGTTTAAGGTATCTTGAATATGGATTAATCGTTGACGATAACGCCGTCTATCGGCTTCTATTTGTATTTCCTCTGGTGTAACAATCAGTTCTAATTCTGATGCTAGTTTCTGAATTTTATCTTGATAAATAATCTGATTGCAAATATCCTTCAGTTGAAAATTGTATTTAAGAGTCGTGACAATTTCCTCCTCTGAAATCTGACGATTCTGAAAGGTAATCATAATTGCCCCCTATTCACAAAAACATCGTCATAGGATTGTGGATTACCCCTATAGGTAAGTGCAGCTTTATCGTAGACTAACCCTGCGTTTCTCACAAATTCCTCAAACTTACAGGGAGTGGGGAGTAGGGAGTAGAAGGAAAATTAATCCATCACTCAAGGCTCATAACTTACTCGTGAGAAATTTGGGAACCCTTACGTATCTATGGATTTTGGAATTTAAACCCCATCTAACTTTAGATGAAGATTGTTTTGAGCAGATTGATTGTAGTAATGGAACCCACTTGATTTGAAAATTGGCTCATCCTCATGATGCAATGAGGAATTAAAAGAAAAAACTTGACCACCGCGACCGACGAGAATTTCTCGTTGTAGGCATAAAAATAAAAATTGGCATGGAAATATTATAGGAAGTAACCGAATTGCCAATTGAGTCACCACCTAAAGTATTAATTCCTGCACTAGAGACGGGATGAATAATGAGATTTCTCAGGAATGAGAAAAAATTAAAATTACCACCAACAACTTCAGTTTCAGTTTTTTCTTCCACTTCTTCTAGATGGTCTAAGTCATGAATAACCATAGCTGTTCTCCTGACAATATTCCTCAACTTTAGATTTTTAATTTTTGATTAGTAATATCATTTTACTAAAAATTGGATACATTTACCCCCCGTGAGCTATCAACCCTTTTTATCCTAGATTTTTATCTTTCGATATGTGGAGTTATCTTTTCAAATTATTATTAGTTTTTCGATAATGAATATCAACATAAATTACCCTCTCTGGAGAAACATCGCTATTTACTAGTCTTCTCAGAAAGTGTCATCAGGATAAGCTTTGCGAGCGATTAACAACTATCCGATTGCGTTACCAGCAAACCTCACTTTTTAGTTTCTTTCATGAATGTTGAGGGGGGAGAAAACCCCCTCATAATCCGCTCTGCATAATTTTGGAGTAGATGGGAAGCTTCACCCATAATAACCAGCTATAGGTCTTCCTGATTGCATGTACTGAGAACAATTTGAAATCAATCACAAATAACCTAAAAATTACCTCAGTCAAGCACATTCATTTGGAATTAACTGTCACCAAACTCAATTAAACATTACCACTGATAAGCAATTACGGATTAGGTAGTCCTAAACCCAGCGCACCGACACTAAAGCTGCTAATATCAACAGTTACTCCGGTCATGTAGTTACCAGCACCAGTCGCATTCGCATAGTTTCCCATTGCAAAGCCTGTTTGTTGAAGGTTAAAACCTGCTATTTGTACACCGAAATCCCATCCACCTTCGAGGTTTTTAGTATCTTCAACGGTTTCGAGATAGGTTAAATCAGAGATAATCATAACTTCCTCCAGTTGATTTTAACTATTTTTTGCCTATTTTCAGGTGTTTGGGCAAACCAAACTAGAAGATATTGTTCTGAAAATTTCCATCATACTTTCAGTGTTGGATTGCCCATTTTTTCATCAGCAATATACAGGGTAGATACAAATTAATCTGAAAACTTGAGAGGATAACTGATAGCTGGGAAGTATTTTATAAACCTAAAGCGATCAATTGTCCGCTCGCACTTTGAATTAGGCTTGTCAACGCTGTAGATTGGTTAGCAGCACCACCTGGACCAGCAACGTTAGCCATTGTCAAAGCAGATAGATTTGCAGAATGAGTTGCAAATTGTGCGCCGATGTTCAATCCACCTTCTACTTTTTTAGTATCTTCAACGGTTTCGAGATAGGTTAAATCAGAGATAATCATAACGCCCTCCAATCTTGAATTTTTTGTTTTTTTTATGAGCTTTATTTACTTTTTCAACTCTTTGGAGTTGATATTTATAATGTACATCTATTCTCGAAAATATGTAGCATTTATTACTGATTATGTCGCCATTTTGGCAGGTTTATTTAAGAGGTTGTTTGAAAAGTAGATTTTAATACTTGAATTATCTTTTTTGGGAATAGGAGGAGACGCGACATGTCGTGTCTGTACTCTCGAAGGGAAAATCAGCTTTATAACCCCATTTCCAGAGTCAGGACGATAGTCAAAATAGTGATACAGCAGATTCGATGTTTATAAGATACAGCAATTAATCAAAATTCAAAGGCTTAAAGGCTAACCGAAAATTAGTGTACCTCACGTACCTCAAAAGTGCTGTAATTAATACTTAATGAATACTTGACCAACAACCTCTAATTTGAAATTGTTGAAATTGTAGAGATGTAGGGATGCTACGTCTCTACGATAATTGGGGTTTGAATACAAAATTGGAATAAACATAATTCATATCCAATTCTGCAATGCCATTTTTTTGGGTATCATTGTGTAGCTTGCTTGTTGCTCTCGTAGTGAGGAAATGAAGTGGAACTCGGCAATCTCAGCAACTCGTTAAAATTGAAGATTATGAGATAGCTTCGTCGTTCCTCCCCACTTCGGACAAATTGTTATGTGGAACTTCATATTCAAACGGTATAAGCCTTGAATAATGACTTGAATTTCCTACTACTCCCTACTCCCTGTTCACTGAAAGTTTTAGGAGTTTGTGATCAATCCGAGTATATTGAGTCATCAAAATTTAACAAAAATAAATGGTAATTAGCAGCAATCAGCCTTCGGTGTGAGTTAGATTAAACAATAAAGGTACTGGAGTTGGTTTAGCCTATGTGTATTTGTGTCAACTGCCACTACGTAGACCGTTGCGTCACCTATAACGCGGTCGAAACTCAGCACCAACAACCCCATTTAACCGAAAGCCCTGATTTTGAACCAAATGAGCCAAGTATTAACGTCAATATTCGGACTAAAGGGGATGTGATTGAGATGGAATGGGATGTGGTGGGATGTTTGAGTTATAAGCAAGAAATGGGTAAGTGGTCGAAGTTGCGTCCGGGTGAGTTAGTACCAACGTGATGAAAGAGACGTAGCATCGCTACGTCTTGCTAAATAAAAAACAGTTACCAGCACAAGCTGATAACCGCAGGTTGATGAATACATTCAATCTCGAAAATCAAGCCCAAAGTATTAAACGTAACTCGTAGGGACTGGAAAGGAGTTCATGTTTGGGCAAAATACGCAAAGACAGACCCTGGAAACCCGAACTTTCGTAGATAATATCGCCTGTATAAACACTTAATCCTTGGTCGCTGCTACCTTGGTAGTTCATTTCTACAGACATAGCATTGACAATTTCGCCATTGGCATCGATGGCACCTTGATATAATTCAACACTCACATCCTGATTTGTCAATTCAGCTAAGTCGATTTTGGCGGTAACACTGACGGTTTGGTTCACTTGGATATCATCACCCGCAGATACATCGACATCTTTGATTTTGATGTTGTACCAGTTATTAATCACCTTCATACGCCAATTCGCTAGTTCTTTGACTGGTTGATAGTGATCTGCGGTGAGGGTATGGTAGCGATCGCTAGCTGGGAAGTAGGCTCTTTCGGCGTATTCTTGAACCATCCGCGCTGTATTAAAGAAGGGACAATTTAAGCGGATGGCATCTTTCATTTTGGCAATCCAATGACGGGGTAAATTATCCTCGTCACGGTCGTAAAATAGGGGGATGACTTCTTTTTCTAATAAATCATATAAAGCATTGGCTTCGATTTCATCCTGGTAATTGGGGTCATCATACATTTCCCCGTGACCAATTGCCCATCCAGTGCGGACATAATCGGCTTCGTCCCACCAACCATCCAAGACACTCAAATTCGGCAAACCATTCATTGACGCTTTCATACCACTGGTTCCCGATGCTTCGCGAGGACGACGGGGTGTGTTTAACCACACATCGCACCCGGACACCATTAACCGGGAAATATACATGTCGTAATTGGGTACAAAAACAACTTGCTTTTGTAAATCGTGTTCACGGATAAAATGGTTGATTTCGCGAATTAATTCCTTACCGGGGATATCCTTCGGATGGGCTTTACCAGCAATGACAAACTGTAATTTGCGGGTTTTGTCGGCGAGGAGAATTTTTTTAATTCGCTCCAGATTACGCATCCATAGGGTTGCCCGTTTATAGGTAGCGAAACGTCGCGCAAACCCAATGGTGAGTACATTGGGGTCTAGAACCTCCTGGGCTTGAGCAATTTCCATTGCCGAAGCACCGCGATCGCGTAAATGTTTGACCAGGTGTTCCCGCACATACAATATCATATCCAACCGACAGCGATCGTGATTGCGCCACAATTCTTCATCGGGAATCGCACTCATTCTTTCCCACAGTGGACTATCGGAGGGAGCTGAAGACCAATTTGGACCAAGATAACGGTCGTATAGTTCTTGGGTAGATTTGGCAACACAACTGCGAGCATGAACTCCATTGGTAATGGCTGCAATTGGCACTTCTTCCACCGGTACATTTTGCCACAAACCCTTGAACATCTGCCGGGAAACAACCCCGTGCAACTGGGCTACACCATTAGAAAAACCAGCCATTTTTAAAGCCAGAACCGCCATACTAAAAGGTGCGGATAAATCCCCCGTTTCTTCCCGTCCCAGGGCTAAGAAGTGCTCCTTCGGTAAACCAAAAATATCCGCGTAGTGTCCCAAATAATACAAAATTTTATCCGGAGAAAACAAGTCAATCCCCGCGGGAACTGGGGTATGGGTGGTAAAAATATTAGTAGAATTAACCAACTGACGCGCAGTCTGGTAATCCAAGCCTTCTTCTTGAATCAGGATGCGAATCCGTTCTAAAGCAGAAAATGCCGCATGGCCTTCATTCATATGGTAAGCCGTGACGTTATAACCTAAGGCCTTTAACATCCGCACTCCACCAATCCCCAGCATAATTTCCTGGTGGATACGCATATCGATATCACCTCCATACAATTGGTCGGTAATATCATGGTCGTAGGGATTATTTGGCTCTATATTCGTATCCAACATGTACAAGGGTACACGACCGACCTGCACACGCCATACCCGTGCATAAACAGTTCTTCCCGGATAATCGACTGCAATCCGTAATTCCGAACCGTCGGGGTTACGCTCCAAATGCAAGGGCATATTGTAAAAATCATTGATGGGATAGCGTTCCTGTTGCCAACCATCCGCATTTAAATACTGGGCAAAATATCCCTGTTGATAGAGTAAACCCACGCCTACCAACGGTAAACCTAAATCACTCGCTGACTTGAGGTGGTCTCCCGCTAAAACCCCTAAACCACCAGAATAAATCGGTAAGCAATCAACTAAGCCAAACTCCGCCGAAAAGTAGGCATAGCACTCCTTGGGTTTATTGCTACGTTGCTTTTGCGACCAAGTACGTTCCTGTAAATAACCATCAAGTTGTTGCGCAGCACGATCCATCTGCGCTAAAAAACCCTCATCTTCCACAACTTCCAATAACCTAGCCTGGCTAATCGTTCCCAGCATTAGCACTGGGTTGTGATGGCTAGATTCCCACAAATCCGGATCTAAGCGACGAAATAAATCTTTCGTTTCTACATTCCAGTCCCAATGCAAATTATAAGCTAGCTTGCGTAACGGTTCCAGTCGCCCTGGAAGCGATGGAGATACATTAAAAGTACGAATAGGCTGCATAAGTTTTTCGCGAAATTCCACGTCGTGCTATGGGTATTGTTGACCGGATTCACCCATTCTTACCAACTATTTATACTCTTTTTATGATGATTCCTTGATTTTATTAATTTTTGTGAAAAATTCTCTGTTTTAGAAGAGGAAGGCAGATTGGCGAATAAATAGAATCCAATACTTAACAAGTCTTGATGTATTTGGGTAGAGAATTATCCTTATCTTGGCTGGGTGATGTGTGGATGTAAGTAGGTTTGCCTATAATTCTTGTTGAGGCTTGAAGTAGGTGGGTGGTGAAAATTGCCGTTCAGATCAGGGAGAGACGCGATATATCGCGTCTGTACGGGGGTAAGGCTTTTCGCCGAATGATTGGTTACATTATGGTTTTATGGTTTTATGTTTAATTGCACCTACCTACTTAGCTGTTTTTTTTGTCAGATTCCACTGTGTTCACCCAGTTAGTTGGCTAAACCTGCATTTGGAGCAAGTGAGTGATAAGGGTTGGGTCATGGGTTGTTTTTCCTACTACTCACTACTCCCATACAGACGGGATATATCGCTCCCTACTCCCTATTTACTGAAAGTTTTAGGGGTTTGTGAAAAATCCGGGTAAAGTAATCCAAAATCCAAAATCTAAAATTATTCCTAAGCAAGGTTTGATGTAGTTTTGATTAATATTTTTCCTGGGTAGGTAATTTCATTGAAACTTTATCTTTTGCTAGCAAACTCAAGATATACTAAGTCTCGCAATTGATAAGTTACTAATTTCGGTTGACTGTCACCTGGGAATTACTAAGAATTGATGAACTCTTCACGGAATCCACCAATATTTTCATCTCAAACTATTCATAAAGATTTTGTGTATCTCCGAAAAATAACTGATGGCAGATGATAATTACGGAATATAGTTGGTAATGAAAACTAAATAAAAATTGTTACTGGCTTTAGTAATTAGACAAAACAAACAATTCAATCATTATCGATTAGTAGGTTGGAGATAGGCTGTAAAGATAGGGTTATGGGGCTGATTTTCAATTTTTTTTGATATAGCTTTGTTTATTTGTACCACTTTGCTGAGTCCCTTCATTGCAATCGGGATCAAAATTTGTTTCAAGGTATATAAGGATAATTCTATTGTTTGCATTGATTGGAATCTAGGATTGAAATTCAGATATTGATTTAGTGTTTTCTGGAAGTGTGTTGGCATAGAGTTCAGGCGTAAATTCTACGGCTTCAAGACTGCTGAGAGACTAACTTCACTACAGGATAGTTTTATGGTTTTCAAAATTTGGCAAACAATCAATTATTTTTTAGCTCAATTCAATCAAATAAATCCAAATACACTTGTGGTTGCTGGAGGTGTGCATCTGAATTCAATCCACTTTAGTAACCTTAGTGCTAGTCGCAAGTGTAAGATTGCTTACTCACGTCGCAATGACAAAAACCCCCATTTTGATTATGGACGACATTGGGGTATTAGTTATACACATAAATTCCAGCAATCAATCACTAACAACTTGTCTATTTTGGAAGCAACGAGTGATGGGGATGACTTTGATACCAGCATCGATGCCATTTTTGTTCCCGAACCCATTGACCAACCAACTCCTGTGGAACCAGTTGGTCAAAGCGATGACGATTAAACCAATGCCTTTAACATCGCTTGCAATTTCAATTGAATTTCGGCTAATTCCTTAACCGGATTAGAACCAGCAACGATACCAGCACCAGCATATAACCTCGCGCGATCGCAATCTATCAGGGCAGAACGTATACCGACGATAAATTCGCTATTTCCCTGAGCATCCACCCATCCTAAAGGTGCTGCATATAGACCTCGTTCAAAGGTTTCGTAATGACGAATTTCTTCACAAGCGATATTCCGATCAACCCCAGCAACTGCGGGTGTCGGGTGAAGTTTAGCCACTACTTGGAGAGGATGTACCGATGGGGGAATTTTGGCATGGATGGGAGTCCACAGGTGTTGAATATTTGATAACTGACGGATACGAGGTGTAAATACCTGGGGTAATAAACCTAATTGGGATAGTTGTTGAGTGATAAAATCAATAACTAGGTGGTGTTCGTGGCGCTCCTTGGGGCTATGTAGTAAACGGTGGGCATTTTCCGCATCGATTTGGGGTGTTTGACCCCGTGGTGCGCTTCCAGCTAAGGCATCAGTGATTAAATGTTGGTTGCGAATGCTAATTAATCGCTCTGGACTTGCACCTATGAAGTATTGTCCTTTGCCGTTAGCGGTAGCGAAAATATAGCAGTTAGGATGCAGATGACGCAAGTTGTTTAAGGATTGACAGAGATTAAAGGGTTTGACAAAATGAACGTCTAATACGTCTGCCAGGACAATTTTATGTAAACGTGCTTGAGCAATGGATGTTAACGCCGATGTCACCCCATCCTGAAACTTTTCTGGGTGGATGAGGGTTGCTTGGGGATACTGGGGATAGATAAGTTGTTGGGGTAGGGTAATATATTTTAAAGATTGGATCTGCGCGATCGCACCTTCTAGTTCCTGGATGATACTCTGCAATTGAGAGTGGGGACTAATCAGGAAATTCGCAGTCAATTGACATTCATGATGTTTCTGGGAAATGGTATAGCGAGGTAAAAAAACCATTCCTTTGGGAAAGGGATAGGTAATCTCCTGACTATCATGAAAAAAGCTAAAACTGCAAAAACAAAGCGGTTGAGCAAAGTGTAAATCTGTATTGGGAAAAATGAAACTTTTATATTGATATTTTTTGAGAAACTCTTCAGCCTGCCTAAATCGATCCCCCTTCGTAACTTCTAACTTTTTTACAGCATCAATTGCAACAATCGCCTCACAATTACTGGGATTCTGCCAATAAAAACTCAATTGATGGCTACACTTCCATTGCTCAAATACAACTAAAGGATCAACAGCAGGTATTTTGAAAGAAATGCTGACAATCTGTGTACAACTATGCTCAATACAATAGCCCTGAGTGGAAAATAGAAATTGATACAGCCTCTTATTATATACAAAAAAGTCAGAATGACATGGTGAAACTGTCATGGGTTCTTGGCAAATAGTAAATTTTTTTGAAGTTATCTTCCTAATGTACGAACGAACATGGTCGTATTTCTACAGGTAGCACAAACCGTCACCCTTTCACCACTAAACCCGGATTTCTCACAAGCTCATGAAACTTACAGGGTGTGGGGAGTAGGGAGTTGTGGGAAGATCAACCCGTTACTCGACGCTTACCGCTCACTGATGAAAAATGCAGGTAAAAACCATATCTTCTAGCTTCGATGACTAAAAAAGAACACAGGATACAGAGAAAATGCTTTTCCACAGGGAACGATAATATATTGCCTTGGGGTCGCTTGACTGCATCCAGGGTGGTTCCAGACTCAAATACACTAAATAAATATCAGAATCTGACCTCACTCCGTCCCCTTCCCCATAATTCCAGATTTACATACCACAAAAAAGCGAAATGTGGGATGAAGTAAATAAATATTAAATATTCAGAAAAATCATTCAGCACAGCCAAAAATCCAGAATCTAAAATCCAATGACTGTCAAATCAATTACCTATTCCTTCAAAAACTTCCCCCAGAAAAAACTGTGGATAGCAGCAATTAAATTGCCGATGTATAGCGTGGCAATTATTCCTATCTGGGTTGGTAGCGCCATAGCTTACAGCCAAACAAAAATATTTAATACACAGATTTTTCTCACATTTGCGATCTCCGCGATTTTGATTTTAGCCTGGGAAAATCTGAGTAACGACGTATTTGACTCCGAGACAGAAATAGATAAAAATAAACACCATTCCCTAGTGAACCTCACCCGCAACAAGCAATTAATATTTTGGTTAGGAAATAGCTTTTTGCTCACCGGATTACTGGGAATTTTTGCGATCGCTTGGTGGCAACAAGACCTGACGGTAATCGGTTTAATCCTGGTGTGCTGTATTCTTGGCTACATATACCAAGGGCCACCATTCCGCCTCGGATACCAGGGTCTAGGGGAAATTCTCTGTTTCTTTGCCTTTGGACCAGTTGCGGTGGAAGCTGCCTACTATAGCCAAGCCCAAAGTTTTTCAGGTGTAGCCCTGATTGCCTCCATCAGTGTCGGGATTGCCACTAGTTTAGTATTATACTGTTCCCACTTTCACCAAGTAGAAGATGATTTGGCTGCGGGAAAAAAATCACCCATCGTCCGATTAGGAACCCAGCGCGGTTCCTACCTTCTCAATTGGTTAACAGCCAGTATTTATGTGATTAGTATCATTTACATTATCATTGGCGATTTTCCCATGTGGACATTACTTAGTTGGATGAGTTTACCATTTGCCGTCAAACTTTGTCTCCATGTTCATCGCCATCATCACCACCCGGAAATCGTCAGCAACAGCAAATTTATCGCCATTGGCATTCATTTTTGGTACTGTTTCCTATTCGGACTCGGATTTATGTTGTAACAGAAAATCGATACAAGATACAGGAAAATATAGAATTCTTTCCTCCTGTATCCTGTATTCTTTGATTTACTACTTACCTAGCAAAGCCTCTTCAATCGTCATATTAGTTTGGATTTTACCGCCGAAAGCAGTTCCCCGACTTCTCGTTTTTGTAAGCGTTGTAATGCCAGATTATAGGTTTTATCCTTAAGGGGCATATAGCCAACCAGTGTTACCCAATTTCTTCAGTTACGCAAATAATTTTCCAGAAACGGTTGCACCTGGGGTTTGATTTGTAAAGACTCTGCATTCACATAGAGGAAAAGCGGACGGGACAAAGGACGATATTGAGCAGTCCGCACCGCATCCAGGGAAGGATATACAGGTCCAGAACCACTATCAACCGCGATCGCTTTTAAGTCTTCCCAGTTTTTGACGTAATGACCAATACCGAAAAAGCCTAAAGCATTTGGTTCCTTGTGAATTTGCTCCACCAGGGAATCCACATCTTCGCTAGCAGTATAGTCACTGCGGATTTTGCCTTGTTCACCAAATACTCAAAATTGTTGAGAGTTGGTTAGATAGAATTCGTTGGGCTTGAGGTATCGTTGGGAAATTTCATCAACGAGCAATTGTCATGAATAAATTATGTCCCACATTCCAAACTTCAATAAGTAGCATGAATAAACTACATTGACGGGTAGTTAAAAACGATAGTTTTTAAAAATTAAGTAACCATCAAAAAGTAAATTATACACACCAAAAATCAAGCTTTTTCGTCTATAAAAAGCCAGTGAGATAGTTTAATTTGAATTTTTAAATCAGTTATAGAAACACAAGACCATGCAATAGGGAATCAGAGATTTTAGAACTAACATAATAAATCATATTTTTGACAAGCATTCGGAAAGAATTGCAAGATGCGACAATGTTCCTTTGTTAAGTTAAGAATTCGATGAACTCCTGGTGTAATTAAAATATGAATCCCCTGAAAACATGGAAATATCCACCTTAATGTGGGAGATTCTGTAGGTCTCTTCAGTTGATTTTTAACGGTAGCTTTTTGGGTCTTTAACGCGATTCGTAATTGTCTTTGACCCAGATTGTAAACCAAAAGAGACAATGCCATTAACATCATCATTGTCTCTACTATTTCTGGATTCTTCACAAAGCCATTAACATCATCATTGTCTCTACTATTTCTGGATTCTTCACAAAAAGACTATCGGCAAAAAATAACGGGTCTTTGATAAATCTAAATCCTCGCTCTGTTGATTGCTGTTCTTTATTCTCAATATTTCTGTAGGTACTAATTTGGTTGTGTCTAAAATATTCGTTGCTAAAATAAATCGACCACAAGAATTTTCATGTATTGGGATTAACTCCTGATTTTCTATTAATTTACCTTTGACTTGATAAACTAATCTTTGTTCCTTCCCCTATATGGGTTTGAAGCTGATTTCTGCCTCAAAAATGTTTAAGTCCCGATAACAGCCTATTCATTGAGGATGTCTACTGTATCCTGTATTCCGTCTCCTATCTCCTTTTTAATTATCGCCATTTCCGAGGAAGATTACATACTCTTGAACTTGATTATCTAGAGTATGCTGCTGAAAGCTGCCGTGATTTTGTTTACAGATAATGTAATTAACCATCATTAATTTTAAGTCATCCGTAGCTGAATTTGCAGAGATATGTGCATGGGGTAATATTTCAGGTAATTGATAAGTGATGTGGATATTAATTTTTGTTGATTCTAACTGTTGAGTTTTCACTTTGATAATTTTTTCATCTATTTCTTGAGCATTGAGATGGTCAAGAACATATTCAAACAGATAAAATAAAGCGTAGTGAATATACCTGGCAGGAACTTGTAGAGGTAAATCACTGATGTATTGTTTGACAATCTGAATATTATGACTTTTAAATTGAGATTGAAATAGATTTAAAATCCCCTCTAATAAATCATGAATATCAACTAGTTTTCCATCCATATCGCTAGCAAAACAGAAATTTTCCAGCAAATGTAAACTGTTTTGCAAAGCCTTAATATTCAACTTGGCAGAGTTCGTAACCTTATGTAAATCATGGGTTAACTTCTCAAGATTAATTCGATGTAAAGCCGTTTGAATATTTTCAGGAGCTTGGGGATAACTTTGTTGGTATAAATTGATGAGATAGAGCAAATCATCACTAGAGCGGGAACTGCGTAAAAAAGAAGCGGCGATCGCATTTGTCGGGTTTTTGATTTCTTGGGTTATACCCAGAGCAAACCGATCTACCGTTTGCTGAATTTGTTGATGCATAGTTAATGCATAACTTTGTTGTAACTTTTGTAAACTTTCGGCTCGATATTGCGATTGTTGACGAATTGTTTCCAATTGTAATAAAGTCTGTTCATGAATTTTTGAGTGTGCTAGCAACAACTGCTGAACACTGATAACACCCGTTCTTCCATTGGTGACAGCAACAACAATAGGTTCGTAAACAAGTTGGGGAGAACGTTCCAAAGCCATTTGGGTTGCTGTGGTAATTAAAGTTGTATCAGGGATAACTAAAATTTCTGGTTTGAGGAAATTATAGAGATTTGCGATCGCTTTATCTGCAAACAACCCTAAACTATACTTGCGACTCATAAATTCAAAAAACACCCGTCGCGATATCATCCCCAGGTATTGATCATTGGACGTAAGAATTATCCCCGGTATTAAGGGTTCCTGCTCAAATATTTGCGCTAAAGTCTCACTAGGAAGTTTCACATCCACATTGATTTTCCAGTCAGACAAATCCTTGAGTTGTGAATCTTGGTGGTAGTTTTGTGTCTGCGGATCAAGTATTGTTTGCATCACTAATTCCCTGGATAAAATGACTGACAAAGGATATGACCGACAGAAGTCAAGTTGAGGATATTAATAGCTGTCAAGGATAAAAATGACCGATTGCGATAGAAAATTGAATATTATTGTATGGATTTTCAGCTTCAAAATCTCCGTAGTCATAATACATTTCCCCTATTTTTAACAGTTGAAATCAACCAAAAAGGGGGAAAATAGCTCTTTATCTGAAAAAATAGTGATGTGGCATCCGCAAAACCCCTGCTCAGATAGAGTTAATATCGATTCTCTTGTACTTTAAAATAAACGAAACTCCAATCATCAACGGTTATAGACCCTAATATGTAGCGACCATTAGTGTAAACGATATAAACGATATAATAGGGGAATGAGCAACTATACTCGACTCAAAATTGGATATTTATTTTTTATCTTGAACATTGGTATTAGTCTTAATCTTTTTACACGTTGACGTAAAATTCAATTCCACTCTAGAAAATGCGAATAAATCTCAATACCTCTGTGGATTGATATATGTCAGGAAATAACCCCTCATGTCAAATCATACCCCTAGAGGTTCTCACCATCCATTATTCATACCCTCACATTCCCCAACCCCTACCCATACTCACCCCTAATCCCATTTATGGCATTCATCCCCTAGAATACTTGGTCACTTTCTATATGGTTTTGTTTGATGATCAAAACAGGGGTAGCAATCATGAATGGCAAACAAAATGATGATTTGCTGAGGTTCTTGCAGGACGAATTGGCAATTCCTACAGATGATTTAAAATTAGCAATTCGACAAACGGATCAAATTCCTAGCATGTTACCGATGGTGCTGTGGCAATATGGGTTTGTTTCGATTCACCAATTGGAGAAAATTTTTGATTGGTTACAAAATTAATCAGTTGTTATGGAACAGGTATGGGGAGTAGCCATCATCAAGTGTGTACTCCAGGACTTTTTTGGGAGCAGGAAGAGACGCGACATGTCGCGTCTGTACGGCAATAGGGAGTAGTCTCGAAGGAAAAATCAGCTTTATAACCCCATGTCCAGGGTCATGACGATAGTCAACATAGTGATAATTAATACTTGACAAACATCCTCTAATGAAAGTGAATTGTCGCCAAAAAACCGAGGATTTCTTGTTTGAGGATAGTAGATTCTTGCATAATATCTTCTACAGATTCATCCTCTGTATAACTAAATTGGCTGGTAACGACATAAAAAAATTGATGGAAATCAAAAGCCAAAAATCCTCGGTAAGCATTTAATCTCACCATTATTCCTTGGGAATTTTGTTGACACAGATGGGAACCCTTCGGCATTTTCATCACCACAAAATATCCCCCAGCAAATATATCTGGACAAAATTCGCTATATTCAACACTTGAATCAGGTATATTTGCCAATATTACCTGGGGAATATATTTAGAATATAGTAGTGTTTGGAAATATTTTTCCCGTCCACAGATGGCAATTTGCTGATGAAATTCCCTGGGAATTGGATAATAATCAATCCGTAAAAATAAACCTTGAGCATCAGTAAAAGCAACAGCACCATCATGGACTTGAATTTTGCCACCTAATTCCATATCCACGGGCATAGGTAAGCTAAAATTACCCAAGGGAGAGGTGTATATAGCGGTGGAACTATTCATCCCTGGGATGACAGGTGTAAGTTCCTCCTCGTTTTCATTTTCATCAACATTTGCCTCTGTTTCATCCCAAGTAACTTCAAAAGCAGTTAAAACATCCTCCATTACCTGTTCTGCTTCTGCATCAGTAATTTCTAAGCTGATTTGGAGTTGTTTGAGCAATCGCAAATGGGGACGGGGAATAGTCATATTTTCTGTATCAATGAGAACACTAACTCCCGCCGCAAACCCATCTAGGGTAAAATTATCGGTCAGCACCTCACTTGCGGCATTAAACAAAGCTCCCACACCCTCCGTTGCAGCAGTTGCAACTAGTTTGTCAACCATTTGCCACAATTGTGCATGGGAATAAAACTCAAATATCTCAAAACCCGACAGAATATCCACTAGCCAATTAACATCGATATTAGCAAGGGAATATGCACCAGAAAAACTAACCACTGCGATCGCAGCGACCGCTTCCTCTGAAGTCAGTATATCGACGGCAATATCATTTGATTGAAAAATCCAGTCGTATTTGCCCATAATATGTGATTGCTTGGGCGCTCTGTGTCAGTTCGCGCTCATAAAAACAGTATCACGCTGGGAAAAATTAACAAAGTTCACCTATTAACCCAAAGGTTCAGGTCAGTCGATCTCGTTGACAAGTTTTAAAACAGAGACGACCCGACGGGTCGTCTCTACTTTGGGATTATCGATCTAAACGTCCTTCAATTTCAGTTGCACAAACTGTACCAGGAGTATTTTCCAATCGAAAGCGATCGCAATCACGTTTTTGCTCCCGTTGTAATGACCAACCGTAGGGTTTGTCTGAGGTGACTACCGTACTTGGCATTGTTGTTAGGCGGAAGTAAGCTCCACGAAAATTGGTCATTTGTAATTTTGCACCCTTGAAGTTGGCTCCTTCGAGGTTCGCACTCATGAGACTGGCAAAACTTAAATCGGCATTTTCAAATGATGTTGATTTGAGAATCGCACCTGTTAAGGAAGCTCTTTGCAAGTTTGTATTATTCAATACAGCACCCTCCATATTCACACCTGTCAGGTCAGCATTGCGGAGGTTGGAGCCTTCTAATTTCGCTCCTCTGAGGTTAGCTTCCCGTAGTACAACCCCTTCTAGATTCACTTGTGTCAGGTCAACACCGCTCAAATCACACCGGGGACAGCTTCTAGTGGCTTTCAGGAGTTCTAGGTCTTGGGGGTTAAAAGCGTTTGCTTGTCCGACTAAACCGAATCCTGCGATCGCGAGTAATGTGGCCGAGATTGTTAATTTCATATTTTTTACGGATATCACTTACGTGCCTATTGTCTTACTTAAGATATACGACTTTTTACGGATAAATCATGGATAAAGCTTTGATCAAGAAATAAGTACTGATTATGAAATATCCATAAAGCAGCCCATTCAACATACAGAAAAACCCATCAGAATTGAAGTGATGAGTAGATAAGGGTATTATATTTGACTTTCTATGGAAAATATAGGGTGATATTGGCGATTCTGGTAATATTCCTCTGCTGAAAGTTTTTTGATGGAAAAATCTTCAAAGTGGTTTTTCATTTGATTGCTGCTTGGGTTCAGAATTTTAGTAATCAAACTTTTACGAATATATTTGAAGTTATTTTTATCCCCAATTTATTTCTCTGTGCTGGCTTGATTGTATTATTTCATGGTTGGCGCTTAGATCCGATATTGCAAGCTCAAGCTCTGGGAATATTGATACTTGTCACCTATCTATTTTTGAAATCAAATCTATAGAAGTCGGGTTTCCGGAAAAATTCCCAATCCTAAATTAAATATAAATCTAATAAATAAGCTAAAAACGCACTACCCAAAGGTACCGTGAGATTATCAATACCTAAAAACGAGAAAACTTCTAATATGGTTGCAAATATTGCCACCACCGCAGCAATTACCCAAACTTGCCAGATACCACCGTGGACAGAGTATAAAATTAGGCTACAAACAATATAACTACTCACAGTTACCGTGAGAGAACCTTCCCAACTTTTTTGTCCACCAAAAACTTTGTATTTATGCTTGCCAAAACGTTGTCCAATGAGTGCAGCTAAACCATCACCCCAGCACATAACTAAAATTCCCAAAGCAGCATAATACTGCTGTTCTACAGACCAGAAAAAAGCAACCAAAATGCCAATACTTACAGAATAAAAAAAAGTACCCAGACTTTTACGACCAATACTATCTATACCGGGAAGAATAGGCAGATAATAGGAAATTAAGGTGACAATACTAGCAATAAATGCAGCAACAATTCCTAATATTGCTGGAGTATCAAACCACCATGCAAATAGAATGACATGACCCGTACCAATATGAACTATTTTACGACTAATCTCTGTATCAGTTCGGAAAATGCGGCGAATAGTGAAGGCAACAGCTAAGACAAAACCCAACCATAACAGAACCACAGCACCCTGAAACCATAAAGACATTGAACCTACGATTGAATCGAAATGATAAAATAAATCAAACAAAGTATTTTTATACAACTCAACGCCAACAAATAAATTCTACAGAATCAGAAAATTTATCATATATATTGACACTCTTAAAGTCTGGCTAAACCTGGATTGATGACTTCCTATTTCCTATACCCTATAGGTATATTTATACCAAACTACAAAGTAGCGCTAATTTTTTGATAAATTTGAACCCTAAATCCAATGTAGAGGATTTGTGTACCAAAATAAATACGTTATGAAAATATTATTAATTTGGTTAATTCGCGGTTATCGCACTTTTATTTCTCCCTTGTTTCCTCCCACCTGTCGTTATCAACCGACTTGTTCGATGTATGCTATCCAAGCCATAGAAAGATTTGGTGCATTTCGAGGTGGGTACTTGGCAATTCGTCGTATTCTTCGCTGTCACCCCTTCGGTTCCAGTGGATATGACCCCGTACCGGAAACCTGGGGGAAAAAACCACACAAGCATGGATGTGGATGTGGTGAGGAGACCAAAAAGTAAGCTTTTCGTTCGTTGAGATGGTAAATGCTTAAAGGACACCCGCCATCTGTCAACAAACCACAAGGGAAATATATCAATCTGCAAAGTACAATTCATCCCAATTTGGTATGGCTTCCCGTTGACTGATAAGTAACTGTTGGATACCTTTTTCACCACAGTCGAGTAATTGATTCATTTGTTCGCGGGTAAAGTAACCTGATTCTGCGGTTCCTTGAACTTCGACGATGGCTAGGTTGTGATTCATCACAAGATTAAAATCAACTGTAGCAGCGACATCTTCAATATAATTCAAATCTAACAACGGTTCTCCTTCAACTAATCCCACAGAAACAGCCGCTATTTGCCCGATTATGGGTGACTTTTGCAAAACTCCTTGCTGCATTAGCTTGGATACAGCATTCGCTAAGGCTACAAATCCCCCTGTAATTGCGGTTGTTCTGGTTCCTGCATCGGCTTGCAGTACGTCCGCATCGATGGTTAGGGTGATTTCCCCTAAAAGGCTCATATCTAAGGCTGCACGCAAACTACGCCCAATTAGCCTTTGGATTTCCTGGGTTCGTCCTGATAATTTCATAAATTCCCGTGGCTGTCGCTGTTGAGTGGCAGAAGGTAACATACGATACTCAGCAGTCAACCAACCTTGACCTGTCCCTTCCAAAAACTTGGGAACTCCCGGTGTGACACTAACTGTACACAAAACTTTGGTATCCCCACATTTAGTTAGTACCGAACCGGGTGCAAAGCGGGTAAAATCTGGTTCAAAACTAATCGGACGAAGTTGATTCACCTGCCGACCATCCGGACGCTGCCAAATCATTGCTGTTTGCCTCTTATAGGTGCTACCAGATACAGCATACAGGATACAGGATGTAGGGGTTACAGGAGAGGAAAGAAACCCAAGCGTCATGGGGGACTAGTACAAGTCGGTGGAAATACACCTACCATTTTCCTAGCTCCCATACTCCGCGTAGGAGTCCAAGGGTGTGAGACTCCGCCTCCATTCACTGGGTGACCACGTAGAGCATAGTCACTAGATTAATATGGTCTGAATATTTCCGCCAACCCATACTAGCTTGGTAATTATGAAGTATTACCAACAATTGTTAACTAATACTGCAAAACTCGACCCTGGGTTGACGTTTTTTGGTAATTAAATTCAAAAAGATAGTTATAGCACTCATTCATCAATCCATAGGAGAAATCAACGTGTTAACACCGATTTTGCTAACTACCGCAGCAACCACCCCCCTGGAATGGAGTCCAGTAGTTGGGGGTATTATGTTGTTTGCGAATATTATTGCGATCGCATTTGCGAAAGCAACGGTAAAATATCAAAACGTTGGCCCAGCCATGCCTTCTCCTAACATGTTCGGTGGTTTTGGCTTAGGTGCTGTGTTAGGAGCAACTAGTTTTGGCCACATCCTCGGAGTTGGATTAATTTTGGGTTTACACAGCATTGGTAGAATTTAACCAGAGCCAATATCCATATCCGGTGTCTCTCAAGTTTTAACCAAAATCCTGTTAAACAAAGGGGAGGTGAATTATGATGATCCACCTCCTTATCTTTAGGTATTATTAATATCTAATACCCAGACTACTAGGACATACCTCGCATTTGTCGCAGGGTGTTGAGACATGCAGGACAATCGCAACCAAATAGAGCGATCGCGGCATCACTTTCTTCCTCTGTAAAGTTCAATTCACCGCCTTGATTGGGAATAACTTGATCAGGACGTAAAAAGTCCGGTGAGGATGCAAGGGTGGTGGCTGACTTGTGACGACGCTGACAGACAAAGTTAGGTACGACACCGTATTTAGTCGCAGTTACATAAGAGTTGCTATTATCAATATTGTTTTGTCCGGCACTAGCTGGTTGAGTAATAACTACAAGAGAAATAATCGAGGCAAATAGGGCTGGACTGGAAAGTAATGTGAGAGCAAATTTTCTGTTCATTTAGCTGAATAACTGGGTTTTTGACGAAATTTTCAATCTTTACACACTCATTGCTGACTGCTCAGTAGATTTTATATAAAATTTGAACAAATGTCACAGTAAATACGTATCAAGAGTGTGATTTGACATAGATTAACCCTGATTACCTCATTCAGTTTAGAACTGGAACTACCAAATCAAGTAACTACAACAGAACGTCAGCTGAAGCAAGTGTAGAGGAGAGACTACATAGATTGCAGTCAAGTTCCCTACCGTTATGGGATTTTGGATTACTCCGCGTAGGTGTAACCTGCATTCATTAAAATTTTGATGAGAAATCAGGATTACATCCCCAGTCGATAAAAGCATTGGGAATTAAATGAAAACGTTAAAATCCAATTAAGTTCCACGAACGGTTGGGTAAAAAGTAGTTCAAAAACAAGAAAAGCAAGATTAAAATCAAACTCATCATCCCAATCAAATACTCAAATCGCTCAAACAAACGCGGTAAAGCCACCACATACCGTTTAAAAATGAAAAAATATCCTATCCAACCCATACCAACAATGGCTAGGGCTTTTACCACATTCCCAACAGTGTAGACCTGCAAGTCGAAAACACTTGTTACCATCAAAGCTGCAACCAGGGTAATAATTGTCACCCAAGCACCAAGTCTAATATTTTTCCATCCCTGATGGGGTAGAAAAATAAATTTGGCACACACAATTGCCGTTGCGACAGCAGCAATATTCATGATGATGGTTTGGAAAGGTAGGAGATGATCTAACGTCAAAATTTTCGATCCATAACCGATAAAGAAGGGAAAACCGGAAATCGACAGAGCTGGTAAAAGCAAGGCAAACCAGTGTCCGCTATTAATCGGTTGAAATTGTAGTTCCCGGAAATTTCGACTGGGTAATTTACCAACAGTCAAAAAAATAGCTGACTTTGCTAGTCCGTGGGTCAATGCGTAAAAACCCCCTACCGATGGAGCTGCAAGTACCCAACCTAACTGGGAAATTGTACTGAATGCTAGTGTGCGCTTGGTATCTCTCTCCAGGATGGCACAGGATACCCCAAAAATCACTGAGGCTAGGGAGATAATTCTCACAATCGGATCGATTTCTGCTAAAATCAGGGCACAACGGACAATGGCAAATGTGGCAGCTTTTTCCACAATCCCCGAAAGCATGGCTGATACAGGTGTTTCTGATTCCGAGTTAGTTAGTGGAGACCATAACCCGGAAATGAAAATTCCCCCTTTAGTTAATAACCCAAGAAAAATTAAAGCAATAGCCTCGGTGGTTGTATTCGTTAGTCCCGCAAAAGCAAAGGAATTATTCGCCTCATAGACCAATACTGCACCTAGCAAATAAAATAACATGGAGGTATTACTCACAAACATATAGCGCAGTGCAGTCCAAATCGAGCGATCGCTGCGAGGATAGGCTACTAATAAAAATGTTGTAATCCCGATCATCTCTAAGGCGACATACAAACTGATAAAATCTGCGCAGATAAATACAGAGTTGATGCTTCCGTGTAAAATTGTTATCTGGGTGTAAAAGAAATTAGCTTTATTTGTTTGCCAACAGTAGAGAATTACAATCGCCGTGATCAGACCATTAGTCAAGATAAAGTAGCGACTCAGATCATCAATCATTAAGGAAATACCAAAATTATCGATTAATACCAAGTTCAATGGCAATTGGGTGAAAAATAAGTTTAATGCATAGCCAATGGTAACTAGGGTGACACCTAGGGCAATATATCGATCCAGTTTCGGTATCAAATATATGACTAATCCGCAAAATAAGGAAATTACAACCCAGATAATAGTAAGTTTAATCATGGTAAACTTTTACTCAGTTTCAGCACCTTTGGTTCAACTTCAATGTTGGACTTGAATATAAACAGAAATTATTCAAGATTTAGCAAAACAAGTATTCAGGAATAGACTTTAATCACATTTCCCATTCGTATCGCGATCAGCGTTGATTTTCCCACTCCCTTGTAAATAGGGAGTGGGTACATACGTGAACATATCGCGTCTCTACGGGGATCTATGAGTAGTGTAATGATTCAGATTGACCGGAGGGTATAGGGAAAAACTTCTTTCACAGGTTCTGCTGTCAGCAGTACATGTAGGCTACTCCCTATACCCTGATAGTTTTAGGGTTTGTGAAAAATCCGGGTTTAGCCGTGATATGTAAAATCTCAAACCCTATATAAAAACCAAAAATAATTGTGATTTACAACAATTATGTGAGATCCACACAATCGTAATGATTACGCAATTCTTAAATTAAATTGGTTTTTAGTTTAGTTATTCTAAATTTATTGTATAATATCAATGCTGAGTATTTTTTATCAAAAATAACGAATATCCGATGCATTCCATAGATAAAAAATTATCTTCAGCAAGATAGGATGCGGGTATGTGTCTGTTGTGTCCACGCTTTAGTGTCAAGACCTGAAAATCACGGGAAAAGTTCCTTTATTTGTTGGTAGGGAAAGATGAATGTTTTACCAGAAAATGCATTTTGTCAATATGTCCAAGTATATAAATTATGATGATATATTGTAGTTTTTTAGTCAGGAAAAGGTTGATAATATTAAGGTATGGAGAGTGGGAGTAAGGGACCTAGGGGAAGAAAAGTATCGAAATTTTAGTGAAATGGTATTACCGCGATCGCTGGGTTATTGGGTTTGGCTTGTGGCTGATCAAAGAGATGTTTGAGATGGATTTTCAGGGGACGAATGCAGCGATGAGTGTGTTGTGGAGTCGATAAATTGTAATCAAAAGAGTTAGATGAATTTTGATGCTATTAGAATTAAGACAACTGAGGATTCAACCGGGACAGCAACTATTACTTGAGGATGTTAGTTGGGAACAATTTGAAAATATTTTGGCGGAATTAGGAGAACATCGTGCAGCCATAATTTCCTATAGTCATGGTTTTCTAGAAATTATGGTTCCCTTACCCGAACATAAAAAAGCCAAGGAAATCATTGGCGATATGGTGAAAATTTTATTGCAGGAACTAAGTATTGATTATGATGCTTTAGGTTCAACCACCCTCAAAAATGAAGCCATGAGTCAGGTAGTGGAACCAGATGCTTGCTTTTACATTCAAAATCAAGCGGCAGTTATTGGTAAAAATCGCATAAATTTAAATATAGATCCACCTCCAGATTTAGCGATAGAAATTGATATAACTTCCCGCACAAAATTGGATAACTACCAAATGTTGGGAGTTCCAGAACTGTGGCGATATGGAAAACAAGGGTTAAAAATTCATGTTTTGGAAAATGGCAAATATGTAGAATCAAATTTTAGTCCTACTTTTCCAGGTATCCCGATAATTGAGCTAGTAAATCAATACATCCAGCAGAGTCAAGTTATTGGAAGCAGTCAAGCAATTCGAGCTTTTAAAGATTGGCTATGGGATCACATTTAATTTTGGTTTGAATCTGAAATGGGAGTCAGGTAAACTTTCTTCCGTAGCGGTCGGGAAAAAGTCCCCCTATCTCCCGTTCTACAAAATTTTTATTGTGTTACAACCGACATTATCCATTCATTGCCCGATTTCGCAACACCCCTTCCGTACATCACCACAACAAACTGGGCAAACTCGCAATTACCGTCGCAACTAAAGTCCATAACGAAAATTTAGGAATATCAGCATCTTCTAAGGCAGACGACATTTGCGAAAATGAGGCCAACATCCCCACTAACAAAACGACAAAAAAAGATAAATATCTTCCTGTAGACATATTGACTCCTTGTGACTTATTTACCATACCAAGAGGTAGTAAAGTTGGCAGTCAGCTTGAATACAAAGCAATTCCTGTTTAATCAATTTTTGAAAATAATGAAGTTATCGTGATATGAGTAGTCGAATTGACAAAAAGCGGGTTTGGACATACTTCACGATTCCGGTGAGATTAACAGAGATTTTAGATTAGCAAGAAGATTGTATCCGGGCTATATACTCTAGACTAGAATAAATAGTTCTGCTGTTAACATAGACAAAGTAAGCCATCGTGAATCCAATAGTCAAACCAAAGTAAATTACCTAGAATCAAACACCAGTGGGCATCTGAACCAATTACGATGGGGAAACCAAATCAGCTTGTCAAAAGTCTGGTTTCAAAATGGGTAACAGCAACAGCCCCTACCAGCCCGATAGCCTATGCTAAAAGTTATGCACCCTGCCGCGAACT
Organism: uncultured Calothrix sp.; assembly: GCA_937973965.1. Lineage (GTDB taxonomy): Bacteria > Cyanobacteriota > Cyanobacteriia > Cyanobacteriales > Nostocaceae > NIES-3974. The sequence continues at coordinate 64,258 of CALJJQ010000039.1, forward strand.
CACCCACCCCGACATCTCAGTGGGAGGATCTAACTCAAATAACTACCCCCGGTGTAGTTGAATGGACAAATATCAAAACCCAGCTCGATTTAATTTTATTGGCGCTGGAGGCTTTAACTGGCATTGGTTCGGAAGCCATGCTAGCTGCGGCGATTGATCTTGGTTTAGAGTCAAAAGTTCCCGACCGTGTGGCTTTGTGGCGGTTACGCCAATCAAATCCGATGCGTAAGGGACAGGGAGGGCGAAAGAAACTGGATGTCGAAGAAGCGCGATCGCTTGTTTTGATTACCTGTCATCTGGCCAAACAAAACCAGGAATTAATTCGACGTGCGGTGAGTTTACTTGAACAAGTAGCAGAAAGCGATCGCGAACCCCATCAAACCGAATTACTGGGAGATTACATCGATGAGTTTTGTAATACCTATCAAGAAAGGATGGAGGAGGAAGTCCCCACTGCAATCGACTCACTGACCAATTTGGCATTGAAGTTGTTGATTGATCTGCTATTTTATAGCGGTCCGGGCGGACATCGTCGTCTTTGGCTCGCATTAATTGACCGCTCAACTAATTTTTAGATTTTGGGTTTGTGTTGCATCCAGATTCATAATCTATCGCTTTTAGACAGAACTTCCTCACAAACAAGTAGTACGTCTTACCAAATCCAAAATCCACCCATTTTAATGCAATTCTGCCATGCCTCGATCAAATCCTGTTATCCGTCGCTACACACCACCCACATGCACCCTAGAAGTGCTTGCGGAAAATTCGCCACTCTCGAAGTGGATGAATAAGTCGGTACTTAAGCAAGTCAGATTTGAATTACGGCTCCTAGAACCCCAAACTGCGGCTTCTCTTCCAGACAAACCCCATGTCAACAAAGATGGATTAGTCATTATTCGCGGCGATCGCGATCAGCTGGAAGCTCTGAGTACAGCCGTCCGCGATTATGTGCGAAAATTTCTACAAGCCCCTCCCGATAGCTTTTGGGATATCTACGGAAATAAAAGTTCATCAGAAAAAACAATTCAAGATTCCCCTGGAAAGGCTGAATCCAAAGCAGTGCAGCAAAAGTTACCACCAACTGCTGTCTTAAATAATCAGTATTTACAAAATCCTGGTTCACAAATCCATTTACAACCCAGTAATTATCTCAGCCACAATTTGTTTTTGGGAAATTTGTCATCCTCCCAACCCCATCCCAGTGTGAAACTGAGTTTATTACAATTATTTGACCTGGCTTCAGCTTTGGATCAATATAGTAGTGATGTGGTGAGTTTACCCGTCCTCAACGAGCAATCCAGTAAAGGTTGGCGAATTCCCAATTGGGCACCTGTTGCGGCTGTATTGGCTGTGAGTGTGGGTTTAACCCCTCTAACTATCAATTACGTTAATAATACCCGTAGACAACAAACTGCGAATCAAGTCCAAAGTGACCCAGCCGATCAACAAATAGCTCTGAAAGCCGACCCCGAACCAACTATTCCCCCAACTCCCACCACACCATTACCTACCCTAAAGGGATTACCAAGCGTACCTCCTCCCGGTGCAACTGTAAATGTTCCCAGTGCAGTGAATACACCCTCACCCCAAGTATCACCTAATGCTACTAGTATTCCTACCCCTGGAACCACACCAAATACAGTTGATCCTAACCAATTAGTTTTTCCCACCAATGCACCGGGAGTAGGGGGAAATATAAATATACCGAATACAGTCCCCGCACCCCCAACAATTGCCAGCGCCCAATTACCGAACACTAGTACAACCAGACAAAATTCGTCATCCACAGCACAACAATACACACCACCTACTCCCGGTAGTTTACCACCGGAGATTGCCAACTTACCGAGGGTCAAAGAAGTTCCACCAACTACGGGAACTACATCTGTGGCTGGAAAACAATCAGCAAATTCATCAGTGCCAAGTGATACCGTAGATACCTCCGAATTAATTCGCCGGATTCGCGAAGGTAAACCTGTTGCCACAGCCGAAAACACAGCTAACCGCAGTAGTGATAGTACCCCATTTGACACACCCCAAATTGCCGAAGCACGGCAGTTTTTAAGCAAACGTTGGCAAGTACCAGCAGGTTTAAAACAAAGTTTGGAGTACAGTTTAACCGTAGGTGTGGATGGGACAATCGAGGGGATTTTACCTTTAGGAAGTGCAGCTCGCACCTATGTGGATCGCACGGGAATTCCTTTGATTGGTGAAAAGTTTGTTTCTCCTAATCGCAATGGCCAATCGATTCGGATTCGAGTGGTGTTTCGTCCGAATGGGAAGGTGGAGACTTTCCCGGATAACGATTAGTTTTTTCAGTGATAATACCGCGATTTTCCACAGAAATCGCGGTAAACTAATTTTTGAAAAAAAGCTATAGTACCGGATTTCTGACAAATTCCTAGACTTTTTAGGGATTTGGGAGTAGTGCGAAAATCAACCTTTAGCGATCGCTTGTTCAAAATGCAGGGTTCTGTGTTGAGAGAACTGACAGAAGAGGGTTCAACAGGAAGTTATTTTGGATAAAAATGGAATAATTTTTCCCTTGGAATTTCTAAATATACAAATTCCTATCCAGCAACTACTACCACTAGTTCAATAAATTATCCTCGTGTATCATCAAAATATATAATCAAATCCCAATAATGCGATCGCCTAGCAGTTGACCATATCCAGTATGCAAACCCGTGAAACTACCTTTAACCTACGTCTGTGGACTGTCGATGAATACCATCGCATGGCTGCGAGTGGTATCCTAGATGAGGATGAAAGGGTGGAACTGCTAGAAGGTAAAATTATTTGGATGAGTGCGAAAGGTACAGCTCATCGTTCTGCTGTGGTCAGAACCGATTATTTCCTCAAGGATGCTCTGAGAAATCGAGCATGGGTATCTTCTCAAGAACCAATTACTTTAAATCAATATTCAGAACCAGAACCAGATATTTCAGTGGTCAAAATTGACCCCCTTGACTACGCTGACCACCATCCGCAACCAGAGGAAATTTATTTAATTATTGAAGTTGCGGATAGTAGTTTAAAATTCGACCGGGAAATCAAAAGTAAATCCTACGCTCAAGCGGGAATTCGGGATTACTGGGTTTTAGATGTGGTTAATCGACAATTATATGTGTTGAGAAAACCAACAGACGAGGGTTATCAACAAGAATGTATTTTGGATGAAAATGGCATAATTTCTCCATTGGAATTTCCAGATTTACAAATTCCTGTTCCACAGATGTTACCACCAATTAAATAAATTATCTTTCTATATCATCAAAAATATAACATCATCGGAAATTTTTCCGAATTGTTGATTTTTAGATGCGATATAGCCTCTTTCAGAGGAGCTGAACCCTAACGCGTCTCTACATCCACAATTCATCTGTCACACTCTTGTTTCAAATTGGTATTTAGGTAGGTGCAATTAAACATAAAACCACAATGTAACCAATCATTCGGCGAAAAGCCTTACCCCCGTACAGACGCCATATAGCCTCTTTCAGAGGAGCTGAACGCTAACGCGTCTCTCCCTACCTCACTACTCCCTAATCTTAACGACAATTTTTACCACCTACCTAATTATTGCAAATTTTCCGAAAATTGTATCTAAAACAATCAGAAACAGAACTTCATTATTTTCAAATACGAATTTCCCACAAAAATGGATGTAACAAACTTTATTTTCTTTAGATTATTTTAATCGATTCACGTAGAACCATGTGTTTGAATTTAACTTAAATCAGTAAATTTTGTCAAATACAATACTCAGGAGAAATTTATGACTGTATTAGTAAATCCTCTTCCCTTGAAGGAAGGTTCTAGGGGTGATGCAGTATATAGAATTCAAGAGATGTTAGGAGTCTTAAAATTATACACTGGACAGATAGATGGACACTTTGGTCCAAGAACCAAAGAAGCGGTGTTGACATATCAAGCGGGAAAAAGTTTGACAAGAGATGGAATTGTGGGTCCAAATACTGCGATCGCATTAGATAATGATGCTTGGGCTGCACAACAACCTGTACTCAGGGAAGGTTCGAGGGGAGAAGCAGTCAGAGGATTTCAAGAAATGTACAGTAATTACTTGGGTTCATTGACCATTGACGGTGTATTTGGTCCGCAAACCAAAGCCGCAGTTATCAATTTTCAGCGATCGCGTGGTTTGACATCAGATGGAATTGTCGGTTCCAAAACCTGGTCTGAGTTGCGCTCCTACTCTACCCACGACATTCCCACGGATCAACGTATAAGTTTTATTTTTGAACCGCAAGGTTGTTAGGGACATTGTGGGAGGAATGTCCATACAGCTATACTTTACACTGTCAATAAGTCAGCTTTTTGTTTAGATGGTTAATGTTTGAAGAGACTTAGCAATGCTACATTTCTACAGTCATCTGTCAACAAACCGAGAGAATATCAGCCTGTAAATATAGCTTTCCTCCTCTACATGTCTGCAAGCACAAAGTGTAGGCTAATTAGTGGCAGTAGTTTCTGGTGATAATTCTGTAGATGGCGATTCCTCTGATGGTGGGTCAAATTTGATTTCCCATCCCAAATACTCTTTAATAAAGGAGGCAGCCCATGCATATACCCGCTCCAGTGGTAATGCAAGTAATCTGAATAATGCAGAGGTCAACTCTTCCAGATTCGGTTGTTTTATTTCTAGCCAATTTCGTAAACTTTGACCACTCTGGAAAGCAATACCCCCCACCCAAATCACTAAAGCGACGACTAAAGCCAATAGAAATAGAATCACTGCGATCGCTTGTTTGAAAATCTGCCAAGTTTTACTACCTGCTTGTTGATAGACGATTGCGGTATCCTTGTCTGAGAGGGTAGCCCACAGTTGGATTGCTTCTTGAATCGGATTGTATTCTGTGGGTTGGGTATTATCCCTTTTGTACAGGACTGGAAGATTTGGGGATTCCGTACTCTTTGTCACCAAAGTTTCTTGCATAGTTTTTGAATCCATTTGTTTAGAATTATTATAGAGTCCCCAATCGGCAGGAAATAAAATTGATACATTAGTTAATTACAGCAATCCGATTTAAGTCGTGAAAAATAGCGTGCCGTTGGCTGATGACTGGTGACTGTTAACCGTTAACAACCCTACACGTAAGATTTCACAAATCCCGCTCGGACTGTTGTAGTAAAAAACTTCACCTCTTCTCTTGTATTCAGAGATTTTTATTCGGAGATTTACAATCCCAAGCCAACAATGGTATCAAATATTCATACCCTGGAAATGGGGCTAAACTATTTGGCGGAGGTGATTCAATGGCGAATGGATGGGGAATTTCATGGCAATGGGAAGTCCCACAGTCAGCTACCAAATCCACCAGCAGATTGGCTAACAACTGAGAGTCCCCTTACCCACTATATTCGTAAGTATCAATTAGATAATGCCGCCCGGTTAACTTTACTGATTGCCCTAGCTCCCCACCTGCAACCAGATTTTTTCGACCGCCTGATTATGGCTCAGTTACCGCAAGCTGGTGACTATCCCCAAATCGGTGGTTGGCGTGGTAAATCCCATCGGGGGTTTTTACCCACGGGGGAAACGGTAATATTTATCCTCAGTAATCATGACTTGGGTCAACGCCTATTACTTCAGCAAATTTTCAGTCAGGAACATCCCTTTGCTCGCGATCGCGTCCTGTATTTGGAACCACCTGGTGATGGTGAACCTGTGATGAGTGGGAAATTGGTGATGACCCAGGATTATGTTGACTTATTTGCCCAAGGACACTTTTCCCGCCCCCATTTTAGCCTGGATTTCCCTGCTCAACACATCACCACGGAGATGGAGTGGGAGGATTTAGTCCTTAATTCCCTGACTTTACAACAAATTCGTGACTTGGAAGCCTGGATTACCCACGGCGCAACTATTCTCTACGATTGGGGAATGAAAAGAAAGTTAAAATTGGGATACCGTGCCCTTTTTTATGGTCCCCCTGGTACTGGTAAAACCTTGACAGCTAGTCTTTTGGGTAAATACACAAGTAAAGATGTTTACAAAGTAGACCTGTCGATGGTGGTATCAAAGTTTATTGGGGAGACGGAAAAAAATCTGGCAAATCTGTTTGCAAGGGCAGAAAGTAAGGATTGGATTTTGTTTTTTGATGAGGCTGATGCTTTATTTGGTAAGCGCACAAATGTTCGAGATGCCCATGATAAGTACGCGAATCAGGAGGTAAGTTATCTGTTGCAGAGGGTGGAAAATTATGATGGATTGGTGATTCTGTCTTCCAATTTCAAAAGCAACATTGATGAAGCTTTTCTGCGAAGATTTCAATCATTGATCCAATTTCCCATTCCCAACCCCAAAGAGCGATCGCAGCTTTGGCAAATGGCTTTTCCTCCGCAGGTCGAACTTACTTCGGAGGTGGATTTAGGTTATCTTGCTAGTACTTACGAGCTGACGGGTTCGGAAATTATGAATGTGGTGCAGCATTGCTGTTTGCAAGTATTACAAAGTGGTCATGCAGTGATTAACCAAGAACAGATAATTAAAGCGATTAAACGGGAATTTAGCAAATCCGGTAAGATTTTATAACTCTCAACCAACACAGGTGACAGTGGTGGAAGTACAGAAAATGAAAATATTTATTACATTTAGTCCCATGAAAACAAAAAAAGTCTATTGTTTTTAAGTAGGCAGCACATAACAACACTGAAGATTTTACCCATTCCTCCGGGGTGTTTTCGCGTATACTCGTTAGTGCCGAGCTGTTCCTGTCAAATTTCCCACGTCTGTGCTGCAATCATTCCCCTGTTCACAGTTGGAATTTCCGTTTATCAGACCTTTAGTAACTAGCTTCTAAATCGTCTGTCAACTTGATTTTGATGAATGTCTGTACTGAACTTGTCGAAGTACGGTAGTGGGGGTCATTTTACCCGTGTCTGAGTTGAAAATGAAATGATGATACATCCATCATTTGATTTTGCTGTAAGCTTAAGTCGGCGTGCATAATTATCACTTGTTTGCTTGTAGTTGGGCAAAGAGCGCTCTAGGCGCAACCGCGAGCTCAAGAAAGAGACTTTGCTTTTCTTTACATAGTACTCTTCAATAAGGAAGAAGATGCTGCGCATTTATGGTTATTTCTCGCTAGCTTACTTATTTTGTTCATATTGACAGGTCACTAGTAAATGTAAACCATTTAAGTGATTGCTGTCTAAATGGATTGTGGAAGTTGGGTTAATCAGGCAATCGCCATCAGAAAAATCTCATTTCTTGATTGTGAATTAGTGAAGTTAAACGGGGAAACCTGAGCAAAATATGAGTCTCCTCATCAATTGTTGATGTTTCCCTGAGTCGCCTACATGTACTACTGAAACCAGAATATATGAAAGTAGTTTTTCCCTATTCCCTATTTACAAGTCAGATAATTCTGTAACATTCGGAAATCTCCAACTTTTATGATTATTGATGCAATGCGACTAATACAGCTTGCTTTACAGCGTTATATCCGAGAGGTTGAGCCACAGCTTGAACCAGCTCAGATTGTCATCATTAATAATATTGCCACAGCCCAAGAACTAGGTGGTACTAATAACCAACTAAATGGACATGTGGTGATGAGTCTGGTTAATCTTCAGGAGGAAACTACACTCAAGAATGGTTCTAATTATCGTTTAGAGAATGGTCGTGCAGTTTACCAAAATCCCCCCGTTCATCTGAACTTATTTATTCTCTTTACCGTTCTCCACAACCAGCACGAAACAGCTTTGCAGCTACTATCACGAGTGATTGAATTTTTCCAATTCCAGAGGGAATTTTCACCACTGACAACACCCACCGGTTCAGGGATGTCACAAAATGTCCGAGTTATTTTAGATTTGTATTCTTTGACCTTTGAACAACTGAACCATCTTTGGGGGACTTTGGGGGGTAAACAGATTCCTTTTGCTCTGTATCGCGCTCGTTTAGTTAGCTTAGAGGTGCAAAAACGGCAAGCAGAATCACCTGTAATTAGTGAAATGAATCTTAATGATTCAGGTGGGGGTTAGATAATGAAGATTTTATATAAACAAATCCTGAATTTGCAACTCTGGCATGATTATTACTTGGGTCAACCCGATCCATCAACCTTACCAGGGATCGATTATGAAATATCATCGATGTTAACTCTGGTTCCGACTGCACATTGCCAACGGGTGCTGAAAAATTTGCGCTGGATTTTTCGTCCCCAACCTTGGGGAGCAAGTATTTTTGCTGATGTGGAGGAAATCAATTCTGGTAGTACCCGTCCTAATTATCAAACCCAGATACCAGTAGACCATCCGCAAAGATTAACATTTTGGTTAGTAGTGCGGGATCGCTATTTTAGTAATTACACAAATTTACCCCTGAGTACACCTGGTCAGCAAATTTATTATTTCTCCAATTTATCAGCGAATCAAGGTCATGCTTTATTTCTGAGCCAACCCTTACCAGTTTACGCTCCTCACACAAGCTATCAGCTGGGACAATTGGTAACCCATGATGGTAAAACTCTAGAGGGATTACGGAATCATATATCAGTTGATGATATTCCTGATACTCGTGATTGGGATAGTTTTCCCGGTAGTCAGTATGTTTCCTCCCTAGATAGACTAGCAAAACAGGTATTATTGAAAACACATACCTTGAGTCGGGCAGACCCAGGTGAGACCTTTCACTTCACCTTGGTAGATGCAAACCAACTGGAAACCTGGAAACAAAAGGTGACAGTACCGAAAAAACATACTTCAGGAAATGCGATCGCTGTGAACCTGAATTTTTCTGATCAACTCCCTGGTTGCTATCAACTACATCTAAACAATATTCCTGTGGAAAAATTTATCCTTTATGACCCGATGACCAGGAGTGATGCATTTGCCTTAGTAGAAATTATTCTGAATCAGAATTTAGTCCCACCGGCTTTTTCCCTATTGCAATACCAGGAAGGAAAAACCCGAATTCGTCCCCAAACCTACGTAATTCGCTTTAAAAATCGGGCTACCCATTGGCGATATCGCTACGAACAACCCCACGGATTCAACCAAGATGAGTTACCTGATTTTCAATTACAAGATGAAAAAACCTACTTTAGTCAGCGTCCCCAAGGACTACGACGACGACCCCAGCGTCTACTGAGCGACGGCAAAGGTCAACCTTTACCAGCACCAGGAGTGACACTAATTAAACCAGAAACCAAAGAAAATGCGATCGCTATTTTTTCTGATATCCACTTGTAACTAATCACTGATTACTAAGTATCCAAATATGCCAAGTACCTACAAAACTCCAGGGGTTTATATTGAGGAAATCTCCAAATTTCCCCCCTCCGTTGCTCAGGTTGAAACCGCGATTCCAGCCTTCATTGGCTACACTCAAATGGCTAAGTACGGTGTCGAAGACTTTCACGCCGATCCAGCTAATCCCATACTGCGACCAATACGGATCACTTCGTTGCTAGAATACGAATTATTTTTTGGTAAAGCCAACAGTGAAACGACTATCCAAGTTTTAATCGAGGACACGAATAAAAATGGCAACCTAGTTGAACGAAAGGTAAATGCTCGTATTGGTACTCCCAGTCCCAATAACTTGTATTACGCAATGCAGGCTTTCTTCGATAATGGTGGTGGACCTTGCTACGTTGTCTCCGTTGGTTCAATGAACGGTACTATAGATGTTAACGCCCTGCGAAACGGTTTGGCAGAAGTTGCCAAGGAAGATGAAGTTACTCTGCTGGTTTTTCCCGAAAGTCAAATTCTAAGTGATGCAGACTACGCGAGCTTAATGACTGCTGCTCTAGATCAATGTGATAAATTACAGGATCGGTTTACAGTCATGGATCTCAAACTTTTGGCTCCACCCCAAACCATCCTGGATGCAGCAAACGCTTTTCGGGATTTAAGCCTACCTTTAGAGAAGCTAAAATACAGCGCCATTTACACCCCTAATGTTGAAACCATCTTCAACTATTTGTATAACGAGGATCAAGTTAGTATCTTTCGCCGTGTGGATGGGGGGACTGAAACGGAAGAAGGAAAGATGAATGCTTTCAACCCTGTGGTAACACCTGGTGCAGACGGTACTCAATATGCTTTGATCAAGGCAGCCATTGATCAAATGCCCCTAGTTCTACCCCCTTCGCCATTAGTGGTGGGTCAATATGCAAGTACCGATAATACCCGTGGTGTGTGGAAAGCCCCAGCTAACGTCGCTCTTGCTTCAGTAATCAAACCAACCCTGAAAATTACCAACGACCAGCAGGATCAACTAAATGTTCATCCTACAGGTAAATCAATCAATGCAATTCGTGCTTTTACCGGTAAAGGAACCTTAATTTGGGGTTCCCGTACCCTCGCTGGTAACGATAACGAATGGCGGTATGTTCCGGTACGACGATTTTTCAGTATGGCGGAAGAATCGATCAAGAAAGCCACGGAAGGGTTTGTGTTTGAACCGAATGACGCTAATACCTGGGTGAAGGTGAAAGCGATGATCGAGAACTTTCTCACCCTGCAATGGCGAGCTGGTGCATTAGCTGGAGCGAAACCAGAGCAAGCGTTTTATGTGAAAGTGGGGTTAAATGAAACTATGACGGCACTGGATATTCTCGAAGGTCGGATGATTATCGAAATTGGTATGGCTGTGGTACGTCCGGCTGAGTTTATTATCCTCAAGTTCTCCCACAAGATGCAGGAAAGCTAATGAAAGTAAGGGGGTAAAACCTCTGTTTTGCGTGGGGTGTGAAGTTGGGTTGGAGAGTTTCACGACAAAAAATAAATTTTATTTGGGATGCTCTCGGTAATTTAATGACCTCACCCTAAGACTCTCAGAGGATATTTTAGAAGTCGATTTTAATACTTAACAAGCTTGTTTTTTGGGAGTAGGCAGAAGGGAATCGGCAGAGACGCGACATGTCGTGTCTGTACAGTTTCTAACGACAAATATACAGCTTGAGCCTATTTACTCTCTTCAATAAGTGGTTGATAAAGTATTTATTGACGCTTTCCAAACATCCTCTCAGACGCGAAGATAATGCTCAAAATCTGGATTCATACTCGAATTGAGAATCTAAAATCCAAAATCCAAAATCCTATGACTGACATTAACTATCCATTACCGAAGTTTCATTTCCAAGTAGACTGGGGTGGTAAACGTATCGGCTTTACTGAAGTTTCGGGACTGAATGTGGAAACTCAGGCAATTGAATACCGGGAAGGGAACATGCCTCAGTATAACAAGCTACAAATGCCAGGAATGCAGAAGTATGGTCCAATTACGATGAAAAGAGGGACGGTGAAGGGAGATAACGAGTTTTTTACTTGGTGGAATACGGTGGCATTGAATACCATTGAACGGCGGGATTTAACGATTAGTCTTCTGAATGAGAAGCATGAGCCAGTGGTGGTTTGGAAGGTGAATCGGGCTTGGCCGACAAAGGCCACTTCTACCGACTTGAAAAGTGATGGGAATGAGGTAGCAATTGAGACGATTGAAATTGTGCATGAAGGATTAACGATTGAAAACGGTTAAGTAGAGACGCGATGTATCCTGTCTCTACAAACAAAATTCATCTGTTGCATTTATTGCCAGAACAGTTTAGAAGTCTGTTTTGCCGAAGTTGAGGAGAGCGATGGTATATACTTATCCTCCTGTTAGTTTCTTTTTTGACGTGATATTTCTGGGTGAAAGCCTGGATAAGCAAAATGTCGAAACCCGTTTTCAAAGTGTTACTGGTTTGAGTGTAGATATGCAAACGGAATCCCTCAAGGAGGGAGGGGAAAATCGGTTTGAGCATACCTTACCAGTACGCAGTAAATATAGCCCGTTGGTACTGAAGCGAGGCTTAGTAAAAAATTCCCAGATGGTGAATTGGTGTATGGATGCCATTGTCAAATTTGATATCCGTCCGATGAATTTGCTGGTAAGGCTGTTACATGTGCAAGGTGCTGCGAAAAATTCTGCTGCCAATATCGAACCACTCGTTACTTGGAATGTGATTAATGCTTGGCCGAAGAAATGGTCAGTTTCAGATTTTAATGCCGAACAAAATGCGATCGCCATTGAATCTCTGGAGTTGAATTACAGCTATTTCGAGAGGCAAAAATAGCCCTGAAGCAATTGGAGAATTATATTATGCCACTGGAAATCAGAGAGTTGGTGATCAAAGCCTCCATTCATGATGGGGGACAGGGGCAAAACACAAATCAAAGCCAAGCAGCAAATAATACAGAAAATCGGAATCACGCTGATATTATTGCTGCCTGTGTAGAACAGGTATTAGCCATCCTCAAGGAACAATCGGAGCGCTAATTTATGCCGCCAACAGGTGAACTAATTAAGGTGAAACTGGAGATATATAAGGACGATCGCTACCAAAGTAAGATTGGGTATTTCGATCTACCCATCAATCCGGAGCAGTTTTCCCAACAGTTTCAAGTTGAATACAATCGCCAGCAAGCTCAAGGTTCTCAGCAGAACGATTTAACATATAAATTTACTCCACCCCAGGAAATTAAGCTTGATTTTATCTTCGATGGAACTGGGGTAGTCCCCGATAAGCAAAATCCGGGCAAATTTCATCGAGATGTAGTTGGACAAATAGAGAAATTTTTCCGACTGACCTACCAAATGAATCCTGAGACCCACAAGCCGAATTTTCTGCGTCTGTTGTGGGGGGAGTTTTCTTTTGGCTACGGTAAGTATGGCTTTGACTGTGTTCTCACCAATGTCCAGGTTAATTACACCCTCTTTACCCCAGATGGTAAACCCCTGCGAGCCAAGCTGAGTGCAACCTTTGCCAGCTATGTTGAGATGAAAAAGAGGCTACAGGAGGAAAACAAGAAATCTCCCGACCTCACCCATCAGCGCAAGGTGACAGCAGGTGATACTTTACCTGTGATGACCTATCGCATCTATGACGACCCATCCTATTATTTACAAATTGCGAAAGTTAACGGTTTGGTTAATTTCCGCCGTTTAAAGACTAACACCGATTTGAGATTTCCCCCCCTGGATAAAACGGAATTATGACCGATCTAATTATTCCAGAAAATGCACTTTATAATGTCGCCACCTTCAAGTTACTCTCTGAGGGGAAAGACATCACGAATGATTATACTGTGTTGTCTTTGACGGTACATCGAGCGGTGAACCGTATACCCACAGCACAAATTGTCCTACGGGATGGTGCTGCTGCTTCAGAAACCTTTGCAGCTAGTGAGGGAGCAGACTTAATTCCCGGTAAAAAGGTGGAAATTGCCATTGGTTATGATGGCAATGACAAAAGTATGTTTCAAGGGTTGATTGTTAAACATGCGATTAAAGTCGGTGCAAATGGGGACTCGATACTCATCCTCGATTGCAAAGATGTTGCTACCAGGTTAACCATCGGTCGTCACTGTCGGTATTTTCGCGAACAAAAAGATAGCGATGCGATCGCCGAAATTATTGGCGGTTACAGTGGTATATCTGCGGATGTGGCAAGTACTTCTGCGACACATCCGGAAATTGTCCAATACTACGCCAATGATTGGGATTTTATCCTCTCACGGGCAGAAATAAATGGGTTGATTGTTTTAGTGGAGGATGGAAAACTCAAGGTTAAAGCTCCTAATACCAGTGGTAATCCCACAGTCACCCTCACCTATGGGGTGAATCTACTGGAATTTGCTGCCGAAATGGACGCAAGAACCCAGCACCAAACAGTTAAAGCTAAGGCATGGAATTATACCAACCAGAACTTACTGGAAGTGACAGCAACCGAACCGCAAGTTAACAATCAGGGTAATTTATCAGGTAAAACATTGGCAAATGCGATCGCTTCCGATGCTTGGGAACTACGTCACGGTGGTCAGGTGGAACAGACTGAACTCAAAGCTTGGGCTAATGCTCAACTGTTGAAAAGTCGATTGGCGAAAATTCAAGGTAAGGTGAAGACTGCTGGGTTCCCTAATGCTAAACCTGATACCTTAGTAGAACTGAAGGGAATGGGTAGACGTTTTAACGGGTTAGCCTATGTTTCTGGTATACGCCACGAAATGGTTGCAGGCACTTGGTATACTTACATGTATTTGGGTATGGAGCCTCAGTGGTTTTACCAGGTGACAGATATTGGAGAACGACCTGCATCCGGACTCCTTCCTGGTGTCAACGGCTTGCAAATTGGGGTGGTAGTGCAGTTAAAGGATGACCCCAAGGGGGAAGACCGCATTCTCGTGAAAACCCCGATAATTGATTCCCAAAGTGAGGGGGTTTGGTCGCGGATTGCTACTTTGGATGCAGGGAATAATCGTGGTTCCTTCTTCCGTCCGGAAATTGGCGATGAGGTAGTAATGGGTTTTCTCAACGATGACCCCCGTGACCCGATTGTGTTGGGAATGCTCAACAGTAGTGCTAAACCAGCTCCCCTCAAAGCTCAAAATGAAAACCATCACAAGGGCTTTTTTACGCGATCGCAAATGAAAGTCAGCTTTGACGATGAGAAGAAAATTATCACTTTGGAAACACCGAGAGGTAACAAAATTATCATCTCCGATGAGGATAAAGGCATTACTTTGAAAGACCAAAACGGTAATACCATGACCATGAATGATAAGGGTATCAGCATCAAAAGCCTTAAAGATATTACTTTGGAAGCTACTGGTAAACTGACACTCAAGGCCACACAAGATACCAGTATTGAAGGGTTGAATGTGCAGGTGAAAGCAAACGCTCAATTTAAAGCCCAAGGTAATGCAGGAGCGGAAGTCTCTACCAGTGCGATCGCGATTTTAAAAGGTTCGTTAGTACAAATTAATTAAAAAAAAGTAGCTAGATATACAAAGGGAAGAAAACACAATGGGAAAACCAGCAGCTCGTCTGACGGATATGCATATTTGTCCAATGGTGACAGGGGTTGTCCCCCATGTGGGTGGACCAATTATTGCTCCGGGAGTTCCCACTGTTCTGATTGGTGGACTACCAGCAGCTGTAGTCGGTGATACCTGTACCTGTACTGGACCGACCGATACGATCATTTTGGGTTCAACAACGGTGATGATTGGAGGAAAACCCGCAGTTCGGATTGGAGATACCACTGCTCACGGAGGTTCGATTGTCTTGGGAGCATTTAATGTGTTGATTGGGGGGTAACAAATGTAGAGACACGACATATCGTGTCTTGTGAGGTATTTGTAAAATACACGTAATTAGAAAATTCAAAATTATTTAACATGGAAAACAATGACAAAGCTTTTTTAGGAACTGGTTGGGGATTTCCACCCACCTTTGATCGAGGTTCTCGGAATGTACGCTTAGTGAGTGGGGAGGAGGATATTTGTGAAAGTTTGCAAATTTTGCTATCCACCAGTTTGGGAGAACGAGTAATGCAACCAACCTATGGTTGTAATCTCCAAGATTTTGTATTTGAACCTCTTAGTCCCACTATCACTAGTAGTATTAAAGAACAGCTGCGTACTTCTATCCTCTATCACGAACCGCGCATCCTGCTGAACAGTTTAGACCTAAGTCTGGATGAACAATTGGAGGGACGTGTAAAGCTCACCATCGACTACACAATTATTAATACTAATTCTCGCTTTAATTTGGTCTATCCCTTCTACCTCGAAGAAAGTACTGGTAGTTTGCTTCCAGCTGTGAATACAGGCGAAATCACCATGAATCTGCAATGAGTGAGTGTGACCAATGTTACCAATGTCTGATTTCTTTTGCTCCAGAAACCCATGAACATCCGCCGCGAACCACCGAAAAATCCATTAATCCGCGATGGTGTGAGTCAAGGACAGCGACAACTTCCAGTTCTGTCACCTGATTTTGTCAAAATTGACGAGGGTGATTTGGCTGATTTTTTGGTTTTTGCTTACAAATTGAGTGAACAAGTTACTTACTACAAAGATGACAATACAGAAGATGGGAATTGGCAAGATTTTTTCGCTCACAGCACCCCCGTGCAGATCGCCTTGATTAGTAAAACCCGTTCAGAAAAGGTCAAGGAGGAGTATGGGTATCATTTGGATAAATTTCTCAAAACTCGCACTCGTGAGGTTCTAAAGCGAATATTGGCTGATTGGCGTGGGATTTTGCGACGAATTCAAGACTGGTATGGTAATTTAGGCGATTATACTCCCCTCAAATCTGCGATCGCCGGACTGGTGCAAACTAATTTACGAGAACCTCTCAAAAGGATGTATTCCTTTGAACGGGTTACTTTAGAAACACCAGATTTTTATCAAAAATTTGCGGAGGTATTTTTTCCAGAGTCAATTAGTTGGGAGATAGAACCTGCTAAGATACTTTTGACTGGTACAGTTTTAGAAGCACGAGCAGAATTGGATTTTGTTTTTCAACCACTGTTTCAAAATTATCGTCAAATTATCCTCATAGCTCCTAAATATCTTCGGGACAGTTTAGAAAAACGACAGGATCATCCACCCCATTTATCCTTATATTTTGCCTTTTGGGAGGTGATGCGACCAGTTCGGGATGACCTGAATCGCATGACCCAAAGACATCTGGACTTTTTCTACCGTCAAGTATTAAAATTGCGCGATCGCCCTGGGGAAGCTGATAGCGCTCACTTAATATTTGAACTAGCTAAATTCCCAACGGAATATAAACTGGATTCTAAAACTCGCTTTCTTGCTGGTAAAGATGCTAGTGGTGCTGAATTATTTTATCAGTTGGATGAAGAAACGGTAATCCACAAAGCCCAAATAGCTAGTTTGAAAGGGTTATTTTTGGACTCGCAAGAAATTGCAACTGGTGAACAACCGGAAAATTTACTGGGTTTTTATACTTCCTCCCAAGCGAACAGTTTTGACGGTGAAGGTGGAGATTTTCCCAAGGAACAAGTAGTTAAAGCATGGTTGCCCTTTGGCGATAATACACGGAAACATGGTCAAATAGGGTTAGCGATCGCCTCAAATATTTTTTATTTGCGGGAAGGAAACCGTACCTTAGTTTTTACTTTGACTTTTGAGCAAAAAATTACAGCAGTTAAAGTCAGCGATTTACCTCAAATTTTTACGATTGAATTTAGTGGTAAAAAAGATTGGATTGCTGGGGAAATCATTATATCAAAAATCAGCGAAACTAGCTTAGAAAATAATACCATAAAATTAGAAGTTAAGCTGACATCTGAGCAGGAAGCAATTGGTATTTATAATTCTGAACTACCTGGAGCAAAACTTTCTCTAGATACACCAGTGGCAAGATTATTATTAAAAGATGATGTGCTAGTAAATGGTTTATCTGCCTATAGTTATTTTCGTAAGCTCAAACTGACTAATTTGAATATCCAAGCCAAAGATATAGAAGTCCGTAACTTAGTATTACAAAATGATTTTGCGATATTAGACTCGACCAAACCCTTTCAACCTTTTGGTATCAGACCCAAAACAAAAGCAAACTTTTACATTGGTAGCCAGGAAGTATTTCAAAAGCATTTGACAGCACTTACTATTTATCTAGAGTTAGAGAAAGAAAAACCCAAAAACTGGTTAGATATTTACGCTGCTTATGATGGTGCTTCTGATGTTAACAACCCAGATCAAGTTACCCTAAACTCTAATTTTCAACCGGGGAAATTAGCGATATCTTCTCTTGGTAACAAAATCTGGAACACAGCTACCACACAACCAAATTTATTTGATAGTGGGGAAATTTCCCTTACGGGTGAGTTAGCAAACCTAAAACTCGATTCTGTTGCTAACACTGAAATCGTGGAAGCTTTCACCACCGATAGCCAAAATGGCTTTTTGCGTCTACAGCTAACTGGTAGTGATTTTCTCCACGATGAATATCCTACTGTGTTAGCACGTCAGGTTTTAGCTGCTGCAACTAATAATCAAATTAACGTACCGAATGTAGGTCTGAAAAGACAAGCAGTTATTGGAGCTTATTACAGAAACAATAATGGCATCTTTAAAGCTACTTCTTCCAGATACTACGTAGATTTTTCCGACGAGGCAATAATTCCCAAAGAACCATTAACACCAGTAATTCAAGAAATATCTCTCAAATATACAGCAGTAGCAGAGAAAAAAGATTGTAAATTATTCCATCTCCACCCATTTGATGGATTTGCAAGTTGGGATGAACAAAAACCCTATTTTTTACCTCAGTTTCACCACGAGGGAGAATTACTGATTGGATTGGAAAATCTCGAACCACCCACAGCATTACCCTTGTTATTTCAATTAGTAGAAGAAAGTGCAAATGGAGAGTTAGAAAAGACAGAGGTAGAGTGGTATTATCTCCAAGATAATAACTGGATTTTCTTGCAAGAAAGCATTGTTACTGACAACACGAATGGATTAATTGCTCCCGGTATCATTAATGTACAAATTCCCCAGGGAATTAACAAGCATAATACGATTCTCGACTCAAATTTACACTGGATTAAAGCTAGTGTAAAATCCCGCATACGAGCTATTTGTAGAATTATTGGTATTCATACCCAAGCTGCAAGGGTAACTTTTATCGATGCAGGAAATGATGGTCAACATTTAGCAAATCCCTTAGAACCTGGAACCATTACTAAATTAGCTGTTCCCACCGCAGCTATTAAAAAAATTGACCAACCCTATAATTCCTTTGGTGGCAAAATTAAGGAACAACCGAGTCATTTTTACACCCGCATTAGCGAACACCTGCGTCATAAAGGTCGAGCTGTTAACATCTTTGATTACGAGCGGTTGGTATTAGAAAAATTCCCACAAATTCATCAGGTACGTTGTATTAACCACGGAAAGATAGAGGGTCAACAGTTGAATGAACTTGCACCTGGAACTGTGACTTTGGTGGTAATTCCCAAACTGTCATCGGAACGCATCCTCCAGGAACTAGAACCTAAAGTTAATCTGAACCTACGGGAGAAAATCAAGAAATATTTGCTCACTGTTTGTTCCCCTTGGGTTGATATTCAAGTTGTTAATCCGATATATGAAGGTATTCAAGTCGAATTTTCAGTCAGATTTAAATCCCCCTATGACAACAACTTTGGCTATTATTCCCGCGAGTTAGATCGAGGAATAATTCGTTTTCTCACACCTTGGAGGGTCGATCCGGGGACAGAAATGCATTTTGGTGGTGTTATTTATCGTTCTGCAATTCTCAATTTTGTTGAGCAGCAATATTACGTTGACTATGTGGTGGGTTTTCAGATGCATCACCAAAATCAACGAGAAAATCAACGGAATGTTCGGGAAGCGATCGCTTCTACTTCCCGTTCTCTACTGACCTCAGTTCCCGTTGTCAGCAATAGTCAAACTCATATTATTAACGAAATCAATGCAACTAGTAAAGTTGTTCCGAATGAAAAACTAATTTCAGGAACTCTGGGTTATGAACCTTTAGAAAAGATGATTTTATTACCACCAAAAGAGGAAGGAGGAGAAGGAGGAAATGAGAATGAATAATTACCAAACGTTAAAATTCATCGGTTCGCTAGTTAGGAGCTACAAGTAATTATAAAAACAACAATCAATTCTATTTTTAACCATGATTAATACAACTACTGCATCAAAAACTCAAACCAATATGACTTTGAAAAATCGCAATGAACTAAAGAGTTTATTTAAAAATAACACCCATCTTTCGGTGACGCATTTTCATGAGTTAATTACATCCCTACTCAATAAAAAAGAGGATAAATTTCATGGGGTGTGGAAAGCAGGACAAACCTATCAAACCGGGGATGTGGTCTATTATGAACGTACACTTTGGGAAATGGTTGAACCCAAGGAAATCTGTGCAAAAGGAGGAGAAGAACCAGATAAAAGTGAGAAATGGAAATCCCGTCTTCGGGAATTGGAACAGAAAGTAGAGACAATTCAACAGGATTTACAAGCTTTACGCAAGGAATTTACTGAGTACAAACAGCAGATGGATTTGCGGTGGGAGCAACTACTGAAATATTTGACTTTACTGACTTTGGGAATTGCGATCGCTCTTGTCTGGTTATTTGGTGGTGCGATTTATAAATTCTGGCAATCTTAGGTAAAACCAGAAATACATTATCTAATAAGTAGTCTCTCAACACAAAAGTGATGGATATATTCCTTTATCACTCAAACTACCACCACTCACCAAAATCAAGTTCACAAACTAGTAGGTTACAGACTATCCTCCCCACCCACCCTACAAATTAAATTCAAAATCCAAAATCCAAAATTTTTTATGCTTCCATATCCAACTATCTCCAAACTGAAACCGAAATTTCCCGATTATCTTGATTTTCAAACCCTACGGGATATCGGTATTAAACATCTACAAACTCTTTCGGGAAAAATTTGGACTGACTATAATTTACACGACCCTGGTGTAACAATTTTGGAAGTGCTATGTTATGCTGTCACAGATTTGGGTTATCGCAATAACTTAGATATTCAAGATTTATTAGCACTCGATTCCCAACAACCAGAAAATAACTTTTTTACCCCTGATCAAATCCTCACATGTAATCCAGTTACTGACCTGGATTTACGCAAGCGTCTGATTGATATTCCCGGTGTGCGTAATGCTTGGATTGAAATATTTAAGGAAGTAAATTTACAAGAAAAAACGGAAGAAATTACAGAAGAAAAAGCCAAAAAAATATCAACTTATCATCCACCTATTTACATTAATTATGCAAATAACCAGTTGCAATATAATCCCCCCAAGGGTTACACAGAAAAAAACGCACCACGTCTACACCCTCGTGGACTCTATACCGTTTATGTTGACCTCGATCGGCAATATGGCAAAAATGCCTGTGGACAGATTTATAATTCCTGGTCGGAGACCCTCGACTCGGTGAAAGCTGTGTTGTGCTGTCACCGCAATCTCTGTGAAGACATTTACGATATTGTGGTGTTAGGTGCAGAAGAAATAGGACTTTGTAGCGATATGGAACTGGATGCTGACGCTGAAGCGGAAGATGTGCTGGTGGAAATTTATGTGAAGATACAGGAGTTTTTATCACCTCGGATAAAATTTTATACCCTACAGGAATTGTTGGATAAAGGTAAAGGTATAGAAGAAATCCTTGCTGGTAGACCTTCTGCAATTGATAATTATGAGAGTCACGGTTTTATTGATACCACCGAACTCGAAGCATTTACCCCACCAGAAGTGATTTACACTTCCGATTTATACCAAGAAATCTTGAAAATACCAGGCGTGGTGGCTGTAAACAGACTGAGTATTGTTAATTTTATCAACGGTTTAGCCCAGTCTCAAAGCCCCTGGCATTTAAAATTAACGAAAGGGTATAGTCCAGTATTGGGGATTGAACAGTCAAAAGTCACCTTATTCAAGGGGATATTACCCATATCACCAGATGGGAATGAGGTTAAACGCCGTTATTATGAACAACAGACCGCACATATTAAGGTATTACGCCATGGGGACAAACTGGATTTAGCCGTACCACAGGGTAGCTATTATAACTTAGCTGACCATTATTCAATTCAGCATGATTTTCCTTTAACCTATGGTATTGGGGAAGAAGGACTACCGGAAGGGGCTTCAGTATTACGTAAAGCCCAAGCTCGTCAGTTAAAAGGATACCTGGTATTTTTCGACCAACTGCTTGCCAATTATTTAGTTCAACTTGCTCATGTACGGGATTTATTTTCCTGGGAAGTTGACGAAACCCAGGGACGGAACAACGACCACATGAATCGTCCTCCAGATAAATCCCACACCTATTTTACTCAGGAACTTGATTTTCCAGAGCAAAATGCCATCCTTGGGGAAGCTGGGGGATATCTGCAAGCAATTCAAGAAGAACCAGAAACCTATCGCGATCGCCGTAATCGTTTCTTGGATCATTTGCTGGGACGTTTTGCTGAGTCCTTTGCTAATTATGTGCTAATTAACTACCGGATAATTCAGGAACGTCGGGATCAATTCCAGGATGAGGTAATTCACGACAAAGCCCAGTTTTTACAAAATTATCCAACTTTGAGTCGCGATCGCTTTCGTGCTTTTAATTATTGCAACTATCAGCAGGTTTGGGACACAGAAAATGTCTCTGGTTTCCAAAAACGGGTTTCTCGTTTACTGGGTTTTGAAGATGTGCGTCGTCGCAATCTCTGTCATTATGAGGTAGATGAGGTATCTGGTGAGTTTGTCTCTTTTATGGTTACTTGTGGTGATGAGGAGCAATCATTAATTAGCTTGCAGACATATAGTGACCAAAAAACTGCTCAAGCAAATATAGAAAAGTTTTTGCTGTTTGCTTTACATGAAAATTTTTACCAGCGTCTTTGCTATAGTTACTTTTATCACTATGGTTTAGAAGTCGAGGTGAAACCGGACAATGAAAATGAGGAAACCATCACAGTTGAAGGAAGAGGTGATGGAGTCAGAGCTAAAGTGAGACTGGACAATAAAGAAGAGGAAACCATCACAGCTAGATATGAGTCTGTATTTTTTTCCCAAGCAGAAAGACTTGCTGCTTTGAATTTTCTGATTGAAATTTTACCAAGTCTTTTGAATTGGAGAGAACAGGAAAATGATGTGATTTCAACTATCTCCCAGGAGAGTGTAATTAAAACTGAAAACGTAAAGGAGGAAAATTTATACTATTTCCAATTAAATATACCAGTTAGCTCTTCAGTAACATCCACCCTAATTCGGTTTGTGGGAATTCAACGCTATTTTTCGGAACCACTTGCTCATCAAGCTGCGATCGCGATTCTCAAACAAATTGCTACTAGACAAAATTACTACCCGATTTTGTTGCGTCAAGATAAAAGTTCAGAACGGGAAACTCTTAACCCTAGCGATGAAACTAGATTTACCCATTATGGCTATGCTTTAGTTGATCAGGAAGGAAAGGTATTAGGAGAAAGTGGAAAACGCTTCCCGACAAAACAAGAAAGGGAAACAGCACTACAAAACTGGTTAAGTTGTCTTCAATTCAATCCAAATCAATTTCAGGAATCAGATGAGCGTTTTTTACAAATTGAAGAAGTGACAGAAGAAACCTCTGGTTATCGCTTCCGATTAATTGACCGGGAAGGGATGACAATATTACAGGGTTTACAACTATTTGCGGATGAAAATATAGTTCGCGATCGCTTTTATCAAGATGTGCTGAGTGTGTTGTTTGAACCAGGTGTAATTGAACCAACTACAACCAACGAAGGTTTTGGCTTTCGAGTATTAAGTAAACCGGGAAATCGCCGCAGTGCAGTTGCAACTTCTCCCCAATTGTACCCTTCAGAAAGTGAAAGGGACGCAGCGATCGAACATCTATTTTTACTAGTACGCACAGCCCATCTCAATATTACTTGGACTGGATTAGAAAATTCCTCTAACCCTAGTTATATTGGTAGAGTTTACGACCAAAATGGGAATATTTTACTAGAAACAAGTAAACGCCATAATACACCGGAAACCGCTTGGGAACAAGGTAATGTTTTAATGGAACTTGCTGGGGAACAAGCGGAATTTTCTGAAAATGGAAAGTCAGATGCTAAAAATTTTCGACTCATTGATGGGGAACCTGCTGACAGTGGAAATACTTCTAATCCGAATCAAAGTGTTCCAGAAACCTACGGTTGGGAATTAACAAATCGGGGAAAAGATAAAATCCTTGCTACTCATTACTACACTAGCAAAAAAGAACGAAATCAATCCATCCAAGCACTACAAATATTAGTTAATGATGAGGGGTTTCATCTACTGGAGCATATTCTCCTGCGTCCTAGAACTACCTCAGATAATTTTTTATCCATCTGCGTGAACACGGATGATGCTACAAGGGGAGAACCAACCCAGTTAACCTATCAAGACCCCTATTCTTTTTGGATCACTATAATTTTACCCTACTGGTCAGAACGCTTCAGCAATATCGATTTTCGTCGCTTTGTAGAACGGACTTTGCGATTAGAAGTACCTGCTCATGTAGCGTTAAAAATTGCTTGGGTGAATGTCCAACAAATGAGGGATTTTGAAGTTGCTTATCGCAATTGGTTGGAGCAATTAGCTTGGGAAACTGGAAATGGTAGCACCTGTAATCTTTCTGGAACACTGAATGATTTAATCCAAATTATCTCCCAACTGCGAAATATTTATCCCCAAGGTATCTTATACGACCCCCAATTCGTTTCTCAAAATCAACCGATTATTCTCAACCAAACTGCTCTTGGAACTGCAAGTGAGTAAAGTTATGAATACTATGATCAATCAAACTGGCTATCCCATATTTACACCTAATCAGGTATTGACAAAAGATGACCTAAATGAACTTGTTAGCTATCTCGATGGACTTAATCGTCTAACTCGCACCCATTTAATTGGTATGGGAATTGTCTGCGGTTTAGAGGTGCAGACTTTAGAGAAAAAAGCAGGAATCTATATTACCTCTGGTTGTGGTATTACCTCGGAGGGTTTTTGTATCCAATACTCGTCGATTCCTGTTCAAAATCAGGCAGAATCAAAAAATACTTTTACCCATTACCGAGATAAAGTCCAGCTATCGAAAAATCTCTTCATCAAAAGCAAATTCCCCAAAAAAAATTATCTTGTCAGAGAATTGATTACAGCAGAGGAAGCGGAGAAAAAGCCCCAAGGTATCCAACCCTTGACGGCAATACAAGATAATGAATTGTATTCTCAGGTAGTAGTCATCCTCTATGACTGGGAAGATTTAGCACGCCAAGATTACTGCCAATTTAGCTATGATGATCGCGGACAGGAACGAAGTTTTCGCTTACGTTTTCTGTTGCTCCCTAGCCAAGATAGCAAAAATCCTAGCCAAAACACTGAAGAAGAGTATCTCAGTGCTGAACGCTTGCTACGTCAAGGGTATCAGATGGATAAATTACCTGAACGTTGGAGTAGTTTTGCTACTCAAGAAATTTTTGAACTCCGCAATCACTTTCTCCAAGAATTTGACCGTGAGACGAATAAATTCCAAGATTTTGCTCCACAAGTGCAGCGATTTGGTTGTACCGCAGACAATAATAGCGTAGATTTAACTAGCATTAATAACTACAAGACTTTCCGGGAGAACTACTACCAGATTTGTGAAAATGCGATCGCGGCGATCGATAAAGCTTTTCCCCAGCTATTTTGGTTATTTTCACCTTTTTTTACTGCCTTTCAACCTAATTCGGGTAAGGACTTTAGTCAGTTGAAGGAAAACCTGAAAAATATATTCAAAGGTATCAAGCTAGAAAATCTCTTAGAGAATATTAAGGTCAAGGAGATTAATCCAGAGATACAAACATTAAAACCTGAACAGTTGCAATCTACCTATGCGCTACAGTATTTTTACGATTATCTGAGTCTATTGGTTGCTGCTTACTATGAACTAGCTGAGGCTACTTTTGATTTAATGGATGACTGCACACCCGATATGCAGCGCTTTCCCAGATTTTTGATGTTAGGATTAGTACCGTCTCCGAGTCAAAGGACTGAGGTATATCTAGCACCTTCCGTCTATCGCAGTCATTTTACCCAACCTCCTATCTACAACAGTAACCGGGTACGTCTGCAAGAAGTTCGCTATCTGTACGAACGTCTTTTAAAACTATCTGAACCTGAAAGTTTTTACCTACTACCATTTTATAATACACCCCTAAAAATTACACCCAGTCAAGACCGCTCCGTACCCCTGAGCAAACAAGCAATCCCTTACTACCTTAATTATCCCAATCTATACAAATACTGGAACTACGATACTTACCGCAAAGGAAGAAGCGATCGCCATCCTGCTTATTTTTACCCGAAGCGCAATCCAGAGGAAAATTTTCATGAGTTTCAGGATTTGAATTATCACTTGGATAATTACAGTTTTTATCGGATTGAGGGACACATTGGGAAAGCGAATGACCAGGTTTTTAAAAACATTCGAGACTATCAAAAACGATATAATTTAGCCTTTGATGTGATTACTTTGAAATTAGGGAATCGAGCAAGTCTGAAGGATTTAAATATTTCTGGTCAATTTGCTGACCTGGAAGCAGATTTTCGTCGGGTTCAGGGTGTTTTCCAAAAACTTTGGACTCAGCATGAAAACGAATGGTCAAGAAATGTGTTTTTACAAACCCTGAAACAATCTTTCTTTGATAAATCGGGTTTGAAGGACATGGATAGCGGTCAACTATCTAATTTTATTTTAGAGCGTGCCCGCAAACCAGAAGCCTATGAACTTGTTCAAGTTGAGAACACAGAACAGCAATTTCAGATATATATACGTGACGAAAATAATATTCGTATTGCTCGTTATGTCACCCCAATAGCTGATGCTAGGGGAAATAGCCTCAGTGATTTTCGTGACTTAATAATTGATTTTGCAGAAATTTCTCTTGATAAGATTGACCAGGAAAAACAACGGATCATCAAAGAAATTGCCTTCAGTATATCTTTCCCGGAAGTCACCCATGATTTAGTTATTGATTCAGCGAGTAACCCAGAAAAATATCACTTAAAATTTTCCACTGATGATACGATTGTGTCACCACCTCTTAATCTAAGTTATTCCCCTATTTTGGTTTCCTTGAGTCATTTTGCTGTTAGTCAACAAAACAATCAACCCATTATTCCCCAGAAAGAATTTCAGGACTTTGAAACCCTTTATCGTTTATTACGAGATAGTTCGTTGGTATATGGTCCAACCACATTAGCTCAAAATAATCCCCAAAGCTACTTGATGGGAGATAAACAAGTTACAGAGGAACTAAATGATTTAAATCTGACAGAATTAATTAAAACCTATCAACTGCGATTAGAACAACTGAAAAAATTGCATTTATTCCCAAATTTTGCGCAACAGCATCCAGGAATGGAACACTTAGGGGGAGTACCCAAAGGGGGTACTTTTGTCTTGGTGTATGTAGATGGTCAGGATGTTAGGGATCTTCTGGTTGTTGATAAAGACCCTACTGGTTATAAAGAAGCAATCAAACGCACTGAAAATATCCAAAAAGCTGCTTTCTTACCACCATCTTTTCTTGGTGAATTACCAGAAAAAGACGTAATTTCCAACAGTGATAGGCTGCTTTTGGAATTAGAGAAGCGCAAAGATATTGTGATTGCAGATTTTTGTCTTCCCTATCGTTGTAGTAGTAGCTCACCCGCAGTTAGTTATGTATTAGCGCGATCGCGTCCCATTATTTTACTAGAAAAAACCAATTTAGTCTTTTGTGAAGGTGATCAACGTCGGTACGAGTTTATCCTGGAACCAGAAGGTGGTACGGTTCGGGGTGAAGGTATTGTATCTGCTGGTTCAAAACAATTTTTCCAACCAAGTAGTATTGACCCAGGAAGTCGAGATGATTTAGCAAGGGGATTGGAAGTTGCAATTACTTTCATCTATGCGGTTGATGATACCTATGATACCCTTACTGTTACTATTTATCCCCTACCCAGACCAAATTTATCAGTTAGTGATGGTCAAAGTTTCTGTCACAATGCAGCACCTGTAGAGATTAAACTGGCTAATGGAACACCTGATAATTTGCAATTAATCCAGGTAAAAATTAACGACGTAGAAACAAATATTCTCAATCTAAGGGAATATGCAACCGAGGGAGAAACGGAAACAGTCACGATTACAGCACTGATTCGGAATCAAACCACAGAATGTGAAAATACCCTCACCCATACAATTACAATTTATCCCCTTCCCCAAGCTGATTTATCAGTTAGGGACGGACAAACATTCTGCAACAATGCAGATTCCCTAAACATCACCTTAACTGAAAATACACCTGAAAATATAGAACTGATTCAAGTCAAAATTAACGACGTAGAAACAAATATTCTCAATCTAAGGGAATATGCAACCGAGGGAGAAGCAGAAACAGTCACGATTACAGCACTGATTCGGAATCAAACCACAGAATGTGAAAATACCCTCACCCGTACAATTACAATTTATCCCCTTCCCCAAGCTGATTTCCAACTAGAAATTGACAATATCAACACCAATGGATTTTCTGTTCGGGTGTATGATATTCAACCAACCGGAGAAAATTCCTTTACATTCCACTGGGAACATGATGGTATTTCCCATCCCAATAACCCTAGTAATAATAATTTCATTATCAACTATGAATACGATTCTCATAATTGGGTCTCTGATGGCGTAGTATCAATTACTCTGCGCGTACAAACACCACCAGAACTCGGTAATTGTATCAGTGAACCAGTTACAAAAACAATCCCCATACCCATCGGTGGTGTACAGGGATTGCAATTATTAACCATTAGTAATAATCAAATAATTAATACCCTGACCCTGGAAAGTAATTCAAGCTTCAATATCTCTGACTTTAACCCCAACAATGAATATGCGATCGCGGCCATTCCTCCCCTAGTTGGCAGTGTCGTATTTGAATATACCCCTCCCAATGCCAATTCAGAGGTCATTCCAGCAATCAATTCTCCCTACATTCTACCTAACTGGCAACCGACTGTAGGTATCCATAGAATTACAGCACAAGCTGATAGAGAAATTGACGGCGATCCGATAGAAGTAAATACTACCACTGTAACTATTCATATCCGTGATGATAGTAATAGTGAACCGGAGCCTACTCCCAACCAACCCACATCAAGGTCACTAAAACTACCAAATAAATTACGTGTTTCCCCTCCACCCAGCGATGAGGAAATCGCTCAATTCAAACCGATAATCCAGCCAGAGAAAATTCAACCAAGTCAAATATTAACCCTTAATCAACCCCATATTGACAGGTGGAGACAAGCAAACACAAGCAAAGAAAAAAACTTGATGTTTTTACTCCTAACCAGACAAAATTACCGGAATCAAATACTAGCAATAGGAGCAGCAACCTTGCTATTAATCATGGGATGGACTTACACCCTATCCAGACAGACCCAAACTCCACAAAACCCTGAACCACAATCAAATTTGAGGTTTTAGTACCAAATGATAGGTAGATAACAAACACACCCGACAGTACACCTCTTTCCTATTTCCCATGAGCAAACAACGTCACATCATTGCACGCACTGTCATAGAACTCGATACCCAACAACTAGCGGATGTATGGAGTTTACAGTCAGACGTAAGTCACTTATTTCAACAACAAGGTGTGGAGGCGATCGCAGAACTTTTTGACCAACTGGTGGAAGAGGGGGAAGTAGTGCGATTAGAACGGGTGGAAGTAGATATTGGCGACCTTGACAGCAGATTGTTCGCCGATGAATTTATACATAAATTACAGGCTGCTTTGCGGGAGACTTTAGGCGATCACTTAACAGATTTATCCCTGGGAATCCTCACTGCCAAAAGTACTCATAATAGGGAAAATTCCGATTGGGAAGTGTTTATTTACTTTCTCCAATATGGACGATTCCCTTGGTGGTGTCCAGTTAGGGATTGGCAGGAATGGCTATCATGCTGGTTAAACTCAATACAAATTGATACCAATCATCAAGAAAAACTGCGTCAATTACTGAGGCATCACCCACCAACACAACAACGCCTAATAGAACAATTCCCAGAATCTTTCCGACACCAGTTAGTATTACAATTACAGCCAACCTGGATAAATTGGCATCATCTGCTCACCCAAGCCAAACAAATCATCCAGTCCTGGGTATGGGTAATGAGATTGGATAACAGTGCTAGACTACACCTAGAAAAACAAGCTTGGCTACTACTACTAAGAGAAATAGATGCAGACAGCACCTCAACTAGAGCATTTCCAACCACCTGGACTCACAACTGGCTGACCCAACTCATGCAACTTTGGCATTTAAATCAAGCCAAACACCAAACCCCAACTTTCCCAAGTGTAACACCTCAACCTATTACCCAACGATTACGTACCATTCTCACAGCAGTTCTTGAGAGCGAGCAATCCCTATGGTTGACAGCCTTAGAACAGGTGTTAAATCTCACCTCCCGTCTATCGAATAATTCGGATACTACATACCCACTTCCTGGGGAAAGTCAGGAACAGACAGAACCCTTGAGACCAAATCTGCAATCTGGTGACAACAGAGACAATCACACCCCTAATCTTCAAAGGGATGGAGAAGTTTTGCTGCACTTTTTGCAGTATGGTCGTTTACCCTGGGGTGAAATATCCGCAGATTGGCAAATCAAATGGGAAAATACGATTCAAACCGAAAAATCGTGGCATTTACCCCTACGGAAATTACTGAGAAATAACCCCACAGCACAACAGCGATTAGTCACTCAATTACCGGAAAAACTTCGATATCAGCTAGTACAGCAACTACAACCAAATTTGACAAACTGGTATAAATTGCTAACACAAGCCAGAGAAATAATACAATCTTGCAACCTGAGTAACTACACCAGTCAACAATTAATTGACCAAGCATGGCGATTACTCCTAGCTGAAATTACCTCAGAGAACCCACCACCGACCTTCCCCGCAGCAACTTGGACTCGCAATTGGCTCACCCAACTCCTACAAACACCGGAATTAAATCGATTAATCCCCACATCTGACCCTGAAGAGCAAGCAAGCGTCAATCAAACCCCATACCAACACCTACATACTATTATTACCACCTTACCAATTGCCGAACATCCACCTTGGTTAACAGCCCTGGAACAAGTACTATCCAATACATCTAAAAATACACCAACAGTACCCACAAACTGGCGAGAAGACCCTTCCCAGACCGGTGAAAACTCAATATTATCCACAGCAGAAGCAACTGCGGGACTATACATCACCCAAGCGGGGCTAGTGCTACTGCATCCATTTATACCTTTTTATTTCAAAGCCATCGATTTGTTGAATAACGAATTATTCCCAGATGAATCTGCTCAACAAACAGCTATATACTTACTGTATTACCTCGCAACAAAGCAAACCGACACACCCGAATCCGAACTAGTGTTACCAAAATTACTGTGTGGTTGGCCACTCAATCAACCAGTAGCACGGGGGTTAGATTTACCAGACGCAGCCCTAGAAGAAGGGGAACGCTTATTGCAGACGGTAATTAACTATTGGCAAGTGCTAAAAAGTACTAGTCCCGATGGTTTACGGGAGGGATTTTTACAAAGACAGGGGAAACTGACCCCTACAGGAGATGGTAACTGGAAACTCCAGGTAGAACAACAGGCGATCGATATTTTGTTGGGTAGTTTGCCCTGGGGAGTGAGTATGGTGACATTGCCGTGGATGGAGGGAATTTTGATGGTGGAATGGGTGTAATAAAAATATATTTTTTGACAAGGTATTCACAATTACTTCGCTGCCGGAGGAAAAGCAATGAGAACCGACGATAGTAAAACCAGTACAAATCACTCAACCGCACCGCAAAAACCTTTTTTCGGGGCAACACCAAACCATGCTTTTTTCTCGACAGAAAGGGCACAACCGACACCTTTTTTCCAACCCCAGGCTGTCTCACCTGCAACTATACAAGCTAAATCAGGGGATGTGAGCGAGGAAGAGGTGCAACGGATGCCAGCCTTTGACAGTGAAGTTACCAGCAATGGGGAGGTGCAGAGAAGGCAGATTAATTCCCCACAACATACGTCAGCATTCCCGATTCAAGCAAAATTGACAATTGGGGAATCAGGAGACAAGTACGAACAGGAAGCAGATCGGGTTGCATCCCAGGTGGTAGAACAGATTAATGCACCTGCACCCGCGCAGTCAACCCAAGGGCAGACAGTACAGCGTCAGGAAGAAAATAAAGAGGAATTGCAGGCGAAACCGGAGATTACTGCAATTCAAAGGATGGAAGAATCGGAAGAGGAACTACAGGCAAAGTCAAACCTTCAGCATCAGGAAGCCATTAGGGGAGGGGAAGCATCAACCGATTTAACATCAGCCATTAACAGTGCCAGAGGCGGTGGACAGCCCTTAGATACAGGTTTGCAACGGTCAATAGGACAAGCTATGGGGGCGGATTTTAGTGGAGTGCGGGTGCATACAGATACTCAATCTGACCAGTTAAATAGATCGATTCAGGCAAAGGCATTTACAACAGGACAGGATGTGTTTTTTCGGCAGGGAGAATATAACCCTGGGAGTCGAGAGGGACAGGAGTTGATTGCCCATGAGTTGACCCATGTGGTGCAGCAGGACTCCAGAAAAAGTAGTTTTGTACAAAAAAAACCCAGTTCACCAACACCCACGAAAAGGATTGAGGTTGATTTAAGTAGTCAAAACCTACATGCTTTTGAGAAAGGGAAAGAAGTGTATTCATTTAATTGTGTTTCTGGTGATAGCTCACATCCTACACCCACTGGGACTTTCAGTATTTTGAGGAAACATCCGACTTACACGAGCAAAAAATACGGTGCTCCGATGAATTATGCAATGTTTTTTACAAAAACTGGCGAAGCAATCCATCAAGGAGTAGCTGTTGGTCCATTATCTTATCTGAAAAGTTGGGGGGTAGATTCAATCGGATCACATGGTTGTGTTCGTTTAGCTAAAGATAATGCAGCAACTTTATTTCTGTGGACACCAAAGGGAACTCCAGTATGGGTTCATTAGAGTCATCGCTGTAGTGCGATCGCTCGATCTTGTCGGGTGCATTAACTTCAAGTACGACACCACGATGATATTGCGTTGACAGTGCGATCGCCGAGTTGAACATTAAACCTGCTCTGGATCGATACCCATTTCCCGTAACTTTGCTGCTAAACGATTCGCCCTTGTTTCTGCTTCCTCAGTCCGTTGAGCAATTTCTACATAACTCAAAAAACGCTGTCCATCGGTACGAAATATTTGCAACTCATCTGTTGACAAATCGAGCTTTATCAAACATCATTGAGAATCCCATCGGATTTATCGGTAACTTAGTAAATTCCGTTAAACGGGGATTTCAGCAATTTGCCAGCAACATTTTGACTCACCTGCGAGCAGGATTAATTGGCTGGCTATTCGGTGCGCTAGCGGGTGCAGGATTGCAACCACCCGAACGCTTCGATCTGCGGGGTATTGTTTCCCTAGTCATGCAAATTCTCGGTTTAACCTATCAAAGATGACGCGGTATTTTAGTACGATTGTTGGGTAGTGAGGAACGGGTACAAAGGGCAGAACAAGCCTTTGATTTTCTCGTCACCCTGGTTCGAGATGGCATTGCCGCAGCTTGGCAACGGATTGTCGAATTTGTCGGCAATTTGCAAGAAATGGTCATTGGTGGCATTCGTGACTGGGTAGCAAGGACAGTTGTAGGGCAGGCGATCGCCCGTTTAGTCACCCTATTTAACCCAGCCGGAGCCGTGATTCAAGCCATCATGGCAATCTACAACACAATCGTTTTCTTCATCGAACGTGCCCAGCAAATTAGTGCAGTGGTCGAGTCAGTGTTTGGTTCCATTGCTAGTATCGCCGCAGGTAACATCGGTGCAGCAGCGTTAATTGCTAAAGGATATAAATACTTTGTTGACAAGGACGCAGATCATGTCCTTGATTTATCGTGGCATGGACAGGATGAATTTGATAATTTATGGCCATTAGATCGGGAGGTCAATCAAAGACCAGTACAGGACAATTGGTATTCTAACTATTTGATACAGTTTAAAGCAGGTAATAACAGAGTTCAGGTCAAACCGTTGGGTCAACTAGATGGAAAATGGTTTAAGATATTAGGCTACCAATACCCACCTCCCAACCCAGGAGGAAAAGAGTAGAAGAGCAAATCGCTATCCTTACCCGACACGTGCGATCGCTACTCAAATTTGTCTCCTAAAATGAAATATGTAACTCATGTGACAAAAATTTAGGAGGCTTTTGTTCTAAAAAGCACAGTTCACTTCAGTATTTCCCCCTCCTCCACCAGACTCTGAGTAGCCTTCATTAGTCATCTCCCTAAGAACTCAGCCGATGCAAAACTCAACCAACCCGGAAATCGAAAATTCCACTGCTCCCCATATCGCCACCCAAATTTTTGATCGTGCGATCGCAACCCTTACCCATCATTAGCAATCTATTTCAACTTGATAACCAGGAAGTAAGCAACCATCCAGTCACTAACATTATGGTTGCTTTTTTTACCAATGATGATTGGACTTTTACCAAAATACAGGGAAAACCAATTTTGCAAATGGGCTACCAAGGGGAAAATGGACAATTTATTTGTGACGCTAGAGCCAACGAAAATCCCCAACAATTTGCCTTTTATGCGATTTTCCCCATGCTTACACCCGAAGACCGTAAATTAGCGATCGCCGAATTTATTACCCGTGCTAACTACGGTATGACCATCGGTAATTTTGAATTCAATTTCGATAGTGGTGAAATCTTATACAAAACCAGTATTGATGTGGAGGGGGATCGTCTGACTGCTGCTTTGATGAAACGGTTAGTTTACACAAATATTGCGATCGCAGATCGATACCTTCCCAGCATTCAAGCTGTTATCGATGGTACATCCCCAACAGAAGCAATTCAGACAATCGAGCAGTAGAATCTAACTTCTTGAACGAGAGAGGTCAAAGTCAACTACCAATTAAAATAAAAGAAGCCCAAAAGTAGGGGTGATTATATTGGGTGTGTTGCAGGAGGTAAAGTTGGGCTTGGCGCAGGGCTTCAGCTTTTGATACACCTGGAGTCAGTAATTGTTCGTAGAATTTGACCATAAATAGGGGTGTGGATTCGTCGTTAATTGTCCAGAGGGATGCGAGGGTGCTATCGGCTCCGGAGCGGACTGTTACTCCCGCAAGTCCAAGGGTTGCGCGGTTATCTCCTTGAGCGGTTTGACAAGCACTGAGTACAAGTAATTTTAGGGGAGATGGGTCGGATAATTGACGCTGGGAAATTATTTGGTCAAGGGTGCTAATGTCTAGTTTGCCGTCGTTGGTGAGGATAAAATTATTTTCCGCTTGGGAGCTAAATTGTCCGTGGGTGGCAAGATGGATAATATCATGGGATTGGTTAGTAATTTTCTGGGTAAGAGCTTGGGTGGTAAATTCCTGATCTAGAAGGATTTGGATGGGTCGTCTTGGTTGGGTGTTGCGAAACAAGTTGTAAATTTTTTCGATCTCGGTTTTGACTCCTGGTAGACTAGTAAACTCCTGATTACTTTGGCTTAATCCGCCGAGTAATACTTTTGACTGGTATGGACTAAAGGGGGGTAAGTTGAGTCGTTGTCCAGAAGGTGCGATCTTACCTTTGGGAGTAGCTAATGCTAGAGTAATTTGATAATTTTCTATTAGATACTGTTTGCCATCAAAGAGGGCAGAGACGGGGATATTGCGGAGGGAACCATCTAAAACAAATACTAGGGTTTTAATTTGAGATTGTTTTATTTGGGGAATGATGGGTTGCATCAACCAAGTATAAATTTTTTCGGCAATTGTCTGACGTTCCTGGAGGAAGGAAGTACGACGCAGAGATTGACGCATGGTTTGGATATCCTGTTCAATCTGCGGTTGGGGGATGAAAGTAGTATGGTGAGTCAGGGGTTTTCCGGGTAGGGATAAAATCACCTCCAGGCGATCGCTGAGGATAATGGGATAAATTACAGCAGCGTTAGTATCAATTTGATTAATTTTGCGGGGTTGGTTGTCTACGCAAGCTTGACGGAAAAAATTAGTGAGTTCGGCTAATTGCAGGTCTTCAATGGTTTGACGAGCTTCCAGCAGGTTTGCTTGGGAAGTGGGGATAGATGGGGTTAATAACAAATCCACGAATTGACGATAAACAGGTTCAACGCGATCGCGGAAGGAAAATTGAATATCTGGACTAATCGCAGCTAAATCCTGACGGAGCGATCGCAAAATAGTCAGAGCTTGACGGTAATGAATGATTGCTTCTGCTTTTGCTCCGGTATAATTTGATAATCTCCCCATCTGCCATTCCCATTCGTAGGCAATTTCCGGTGCGGTGGTGGCAGAAACTAAGTTCAAGGCTTGCTGGGTAAGTTTTTTGGCTTCCGACCACTGTCGATTTTGTTCGTAGATTTTGCCTAATTCTCCTAAAGCGTAGGATTCTCCACGGGGATTACCAATAATCCGAGCATTTTTAGCTGCTTGGGTCAAGGTTTCAACGGCAGGTATTACTTGTTTTAGTCTAGCTAAATATCGACCTAATTCAATTTGAATATACACAATTGTTTGGGTGAGGGGTTGTTGTTGCAGTTGGGTTTGTAGTGGGGGAATAATCTCTTTTGCCTGATTATATGCTTGGGTTTTAATGAGTAATCCCAGTAGTTTTACCTGGGTTGCTATTTTCAATTCCGGGTTAGCATTTTGCTCTGGACTATCAAGTATTTGTTGGTAATAATCTATGGCACGAGTAAATTCTTGCTGGTCTGCCGCCAAATTTCCTA
The DNA here is from genome assembly GCA_937973965.1 of uncultured Calothrix sp. GTDB lineage: Bacteria > Cyanobacteriota > Cyanobacteriia > Cyanobacteriales > Nostocaceae > NIES-3974. The sequence continues at coordinate 100,484 of CALJJQ010000039.1, forward strand.
AATTAAATAAGGCTAATAATTGGCGTTGAATATCATGGGATTTCTGCGCTAATACTGAAGCTTGCTCTAAGTTAATTTGTGCAGTCTTAAAACTCCCTGTTAATCGCAATATATTTCCTAATGTAATCAAACCATCTATCTGTAGTGAAGAAACTGGCTGTTTCTGCCAAGATATACTCAGGGACTCCAAGAGATTACGAGCGCGACGATACATTCCTAAACCTTGTAAGGCTCTTGCTTGGTTAATTTGTGTCCCTAATTCACCAGATTTATCTCCTAATTGCCCGTAGATTTTTTGAGCTTGTTGCCAAATATCTACAGCTGTTTCTAATTTCCCCTGACGATATAAAACCTCACCATAATGATTGAGAATTTGAGCATAAATAAATTGATTCTGCGTAGCCTTTATCAGAGATAATCCCCTCTGAATATAAATTTCTGCTAATTTTGTTTGACCTAAATTTTGCTCTGCTAAGGCTAAGTAACTATAAACCAAAGCTTGATAAGATTGCTCTAAATCTGGCTTTACCTGTAGCCAAATCTGCACCGCTTCTGAAAATCTTCCAACTTCATATAAATACTGTCCTTTTTTTATGTTTTGAATATATGTAGAACTATCAGTACTGGACTTAATTTCATCAGCGATTACTAAACCTGTATAGGTATTGATTAGTATCAACCAACCTATACAGAAACCCAAACATAAAATCCAAAATATACTAATTAGTTTCGATCTCAACATCCTAGAAAATAGAGTGAGTAGTCAAAGGAAAGACAAACCGACTCCATGAAAAACCACACTACGCATGTTTACGAGTCATCTTGAACTAGGGAATAGGGAATCTCAACATATAGATCAAGTAGATCAAGATGTTTGTAGTCATGACTTTAGACTCAAAAAGTAAGTCCATGAGAATGAACCATAAATATAGCAATCTGATTTTAGTAGTGAAAAATAGCGTGTCATTGACTGGTGACTGTCAACCATCAACAACCCTACATGTAAGATTCCACAGATTATTTAGGAATGCAGTAGCAGCAAATGAATCAGCATGATTGACTACGGCTAATTAGCTTGCTGAGGTATTTACTTGTGATATGCAAGATTTGAGATAACTGTACATTTCGTACATTTCCATCATGATGTTGAAAGGAGATTCAAAAAAACCAAAAAGCATTCTCATATACTAAACTAATAACTCCCAGTAAGCAAATAGTGTGTTAGTTTCCGCTAAACCCCACAAGCCTCATCAAACTGTCCTCAACTGGAATCTGCACTATCGGAAACACTAATAACTCAAGGGAACTCAAATATTAATTAAAAGCTTTGACCATGAATCTCTACCATTCATTTACAGGATATCATACTACCATTTATTTGAAATGATGACAACTGGTGGAAATTGATATGAATTGTAATAAAACTGTGAGACAATCCCGTATAAATAAAGAGAACGCTGTAACAAATTAATTCATCGGAATCGTAAAAATGATTAAGACTAAACAAGTGTTATGGAGGTCAGGTGTTTGGTAAATTCATCTCGTAAGATTGATATATATTCTCCAAATCCAACTTCTTAACGAAGATAGAAGCTCAAGATAATTAACAATTCATAATCCTGTTAAACGCACCTTTACTTTCCCCAAGAAGATATATTTACCACTTTTGACAAAAGTCGCGATAGGGAAACCACTATAATGATTCTATTTAGGAAGTGAATGGGATTATCTATATAGCTCTTGCAATAATTAGTTACGCGATCGCATGTTGAAGTGCAATTCAGAATACACCGCGATCACCTATATTATGAGCCACATAACCCAATCCAGGCATTTTATTCCTATTTGAAGTATAATGTGGGGATCTACCCTGATTTTTGAACTGAATTGCGTGGACTGGCATCAGGACGTATAAAAATAAGCTCTTGTTCAAATAATTACTAATTCGTAATAGCCTGCGGCAACGCTTCGCGTACGTAATTCGTAATTAAAAAGGGTACGGAGCAACTGAATTTATCTATGAAGAACCAAACTGTGTAGCATCAATATTCCCAGTCCCCGGATACCCCTATGGGGAAGTAAACTATATACCTGGGGTACTAATTACGTAGGTGTAGCCTTGCCATAGCTGATAAATTACGAATTATTGTGACAAGGGTACTACATCACGGTGACAAGTAACGTCAGGTACATCATCTGTAACTGAAAGCCTGATTTTCCATCAGTTCTATGGCCGTACCCAGTATTTTGATATACTGCTGTCAATTGTGAAGCGCAGGTTTAGTTTACGTAAGTTCTGGAGCAAAAGTACAAAAATCTGCGGAGGAGTCCCATTAAAGGTTTATTGCGTCAATGTTGCATTCTTATTTTGATACAGAAAAACCCCATCATAAATCTTTTGAGTTACCTGGAGCGCGACCCCATTATAATCCTGACCGCCCTGGACAGGTAAAGCATATTTTTTTAGATTTAGATTTAGATATTCCTCACAGTCGCTACAGTGGTACTTGTACAATCACCCTTGTACCAATTCGGGATGGGGTCAAAAGTGTGACCTTGGATGCAGTTGATTTGACCATTGGGTCTATTCAGGTCAATCAAGTTCCTCAACGCTGTGATTATGACGGTGAAAAGCTAACTATCTATTTGGAAACTGCAACCCAGATAAATGTCCCCCTAGAAATTGCGATCGCCTACAGTAATCAAAATCCGCGACGGGGTATTTATTTTATTCACCCAGATCCCCATTATCCCCATAAACCAGTTCAGGTGTGGACCCAGGGGGAAGATGAGGATTCCCGGTTTTGGTTTCCCTGTTTTGATTATCCAGGACAGTTATCTACCAGCGAAATTCGTGTTTGTGTTCCCCAGGATTTTATGGCGGTTTCCAATGGGGAATTAATCAAGACGGAGGAATTGGCAGAGAAGAAGATTTACCACTGGTTACAAAAGGAAGTCCATCCCACCTATTTGATGACTTTGACCGTGGGTCGGTTTAGTGAGATTCGCGACACATGGCATGATAAACCCGTCACCTATTATGTGGAAAAAGGACGGGAAGCGGATGCCAAACGCAGTATGGGTAAAACTCCGCGAATGATGGAGTTTTTGAGTGAAAAATACGGTTATCCCTACCCTTACTCCAAGTATGCCCAGGTTTGTGTGGATGATTTTATTTTTGGGGGGATGGAAAATACCTCGACGACGGTGTTAACAGACCGTTGTTTGCTGGATGAACGTGCAGCAATTGATAATCGTAATAGTGAAAGTTTGGTAGTTCACGAACTTGCTCACCAGTGGTTTGGTGATTTGCTGGTGATTAAGCACTGGTCCCATGCTTGGGTCAAGGAAGGAATGGCTACCTATTCGGAAACCATGTGGACTGAATATGAATATGGGAGGGAGGAAGCTGCGTATTATCGGTTACAAGATATGCGTAGTTATTTGGCGGAAGATGCAGACCGTTATCGCCGACCAATGGTAACTCATGTTTATCGGGAAGCGATTGAATTATATGACCGCCATATCTATGAAAAGGGTGCGTGTGTGTACCATATGATTCGCTCCGAATTGGGGGAGGAATTATTTTGGCCAGCGATTCAACAATTTGTCCGGGACAATGCCCATAAAACTGTAGAAACGGTTGATTTATTGCGAGCCATTGAAACGGCAACTGGACGAAATTTATTGTTTTTGTTTGACCAGTATGTGTATCGCGGTGGACACCCGGATTATGAGGTGAGTTACAGTTGGGATGGGGAAAGTCATTTAGCGAAATTAACTGTTAAGCAAACTCAACCGGGTAAGCATAATTTATTTGATTTGCGCATACCCATCGGTTTTGGTTATCAAGATGGGGAGGGTCTGGTGGCTCTGCAACAGTTTACGGTGCGGATTCACGAAGCGGAACAAAGCTTTTATTTTCCCCTGACAGAAAAGCCCCTATTTATCAGCTTTGATATTGGTAATAATTACCTCAAGACAGTCACCCTCAAATACCCGGTTGTCGAACTCAAAGCCCAATTAGAACTTGATCCTGACCCCTTATCGCGGATTTTTGCAGCCCAAGCTTTAGCCAAAAAAGGTGGATTGGAAGCTCTTACAGCCCTCACTAAAGCCCTCCATCAGGATAAATTTTGGGGTGTGCGGGTGGAAGTTGCTAAACAAATAGCTAAAATCAAACTTGACCAAAGTCTTGATGCCTTATTATCTGCTTTAGGCGATACAAATCCCTACGTCCGCAAAGCGGTAGTGGAAGCACTTTCCCAAATCAAAACCCACCAAAGTTATCAAGCCCTAAAAAACTTACTCAAAAACGGCGATCGCAGTTACTATGTGGAAGCCGCAGCTGCACGGGGACTAGGTGCTGTCACCACCGGATTTGACAGCGATAAATCTCAACCCGACAAAGCCATTAAGCACCTGACCAAGGTCTTAGCGGAAAAAGCTGGTTGGAACGAAGTTGTTCGCAGCGGTGCGATCGCTGGATTGGCTGAACTCAAAACCAGCAGTGCAGCCTTAGACATAATCCTGGAGTATACCAAACTCGGTGTACCCCAACCACTACGTTTAGCTGCAATCCGCGCTCTCGGTCAAATTTCCACCGGACAAGCTTCCCCAGATGTAGAACGGATTCTCAACCGTTTAAGCGAACTGGCTCAAGAAAGCTTTTTCCTCACCCAAGTGGCAGTCTGCACAAGCCTGGGGAAAATGGAAACACCCAAAGCAATCACCATTTTGCGATCGCTTTCCCACCAAACCCCTGATGGTCGTGTCCGCAGACTTGCTGATGAGGAAATTAACCGGATTCAGGAAAAAATTGGAAAAGATACTGCCCTACGTCAATTACGTACAGAAATTGACCAACTCAAACAGCAAAATCAAGAACTGCGCAGTCGTCTGGAAGAATTAGAAGCTAAATCTAAGTCGTGTTAGATGTGGCGGTTGCTGGGAGATTTATGCTTCCAGCAATCTTTGTATATTTTGACTTTGAAACCAAAATTCTTGCACTACTGGTCTACCACGTTAATTTTCATGGGTGAGGGAAGGTTCGTAGTGGCGCTCATGCTCCCTTGATAATCAAACGTGAATCCGACGGATTTCAAATTTCTTAAAAATGGTTATAGTAATCCCAAAATAACAGATAGTACTAATATCTTATCACGGATTATTCACTGACATCACAGCTAAAACTTATTTATCTCCATACAAATTTCTTAAAAATGGTTATAGTAATCCCAAAATAACAGATAGTACTAATATCTTATCACAGATTGGTCACTGACATCACAACTAATTTATTTCTAAACAGATGGCTATCCATTTTTGTGCGGGAATCAACACTTTCTTAACAAAAAACAATTTGTCTTCAAACAATACAATTAATCTTAAGAAAAAATCAAGATTTATGCTTAATAAAACTTAATAAATAACAACTGATGAGTAACCTACGAATAGACGTATTGGCAGTATAGATAGGGTTATCACGAATGTTAACCATAAACAAAACCTCGATTTCATCCCTGCGAGAGTTGTACTTTTATGAACTATAATTAATGAAAAGATATAAAAACACGAAGTTGATCCCGGCGGTAATTGCACCGATTACAGCCCGGAAATGCGTATATTTTCGTTGTTTTAAATAAGAGGCTGCGGTTATTTTAAACCTGGGGACTAGAACTCCTATTCAGGCAGACAAAAAGTCGCGTACATTAGTAAATGAGAGGCAAAGGTCGGCGTGGGTCAGTATCAACCTGCTCAATTAAATCGCTACAGTCCCGATGTGATCGCTCGGTATTATCGATACCGTCCCTGGCGAGCGTGGGGACGAGCATTGAAGATAATCTGGTACTTTGCGGGATTTATCCTGGCGTTGTTAATGGATCGGTGGTTTGATCGGGAAGAAGCGAATAAGTATAAACGTGCTGCTCGATTACGGGAGATTCTCACCGATTTGGGTCCAACATTTATTAAGGTGGGACAAGCCCTGTCAACGCGTCCAGACTTGGTGCGGAAAGATTTTTTAGAAGAACTAATTAAATTACAGGATCAGCTACCAGCTTTTGATAATGCGATCGCCTATCACATTATTGAAACCCAGTTGGAGCGTTCCATAGATGAAGTTTTTCGGGAATTGTCACCGACACCCGTTGCCGCAGCGAGTTTAGGACAGGTTTATCGTGGTCGGCTGGTGACAGGAGAGGAGGTTGCAGTTAAGGTACAACGTCCCCATTTACGTTCTGTATTGACCCTGGATTTATATTTATTGCGTTGGGCAGCTCAGACGTTTGGCTGGTTGTTACCGTTGAATTTAGGACACGATTTGACCTTGATTATTGATGAATTTGGGTCGAAATTATTTGAAGAAATTGACTATTTGAACGAAGCTCGAAATGCGGAAAAGTTTGCGAGTAACTTCCGCGACGATCCCCATGTTAAAGTGCCGATGATATATTGGCAGTATACTACCAATCGGGTGTTGACACTGGAATGGATCAACGGCTTTAAACTCAATGATACAGAACAAATCCGTGCAGCAGGAGTTGACCCGGAAGCAGTCATCGAAATCGGTGTGACATCTGGTTTGAAACAATTACTAGAACATGGCTTTTTCCATGCCGATCCCCATCCTGGTAATTTATTTGCCATGCCAGATGGGCGTATGGCCTACATTGATTTTGGTATGATGGATCAACTGGATGAGATGACGAAGGAAACCCTTGTTGATTCCATTGTCCATCTTGTAAATAAGGATTACGCAGAACTGGCCGAAGATTACGTTCGACTGGGTTTTTTGACCCCCGATACGGACATACGTCCTATAATCCCTGCGCTGGAAGCGGTTTGGAGTGATGCCATCGGTAAAAACGTCGGCGAATTCAACTTTAAAACCATCACCGATAAGTACTCGGAAATCATGTTTGATTATCCCTTCCGAGTACCAGCGAAATTTGCTTTAATTATTCGCTCACTGATAACCCAGGAAGGTATAGCTCTTTCCTTAAATGAGAACTTTAGAATAGTGGAAGTAGCCTATCCCTACGTTGCGCAGCGATTATTAACTGGAGAATCACCGGAACTGCGTCGTCGTTTAATCAATATCCTCTTTAAAGACAATAAATTCCAGTGGGAAAGATTGGAGAACCTGATTAATATTGCTAGAGCCGACGGTGATTTTGATGTTTTGCCCACAGCCAAATTAGGCTTACAATTTTTATTGTCTGACGAAGGTAAATATCTTCGTCGTCAATTAATTTTCGCTCTGACAGAAGATGATAGACTGCATACCGAAGAAGTCGAACGTTTGTGGAATTTGGTCAAAAATGACTTGAAACCCGATAGAATATTTGGTGCGGCGGTTAACTTTCTGGCAGAAGTGTCTCGGGAAAGTGTTGCGGCAATTATTCCCAAAACTAAGTTGCTAGCAATATTTGGCATTCCCACAGCGACAAACAGCAAACAGTAAAAATCGCAAGAGAGACGCGATGTCTAGCGTCTGTACTGGGGGTAAGGCTTTTCGCCGAATGATTGGTTACATTGTGGTTTTATGTTTAATTGCACCTACTTAACCTTAGTCATTAGTTGAGAACAAAGTCAATTAAATAGGGTCTGCTGAATAAGTCTTTTAGTAGGGGTAGGGAATAGGGAATAGTTTTCAGCTTTCCCCTTCCACTTTTCAAAACACCCAAAAAAATTACAAATGCCAGATTTTGAAGTTTTATATACCCATGTATTTGCGCTTTTTTCAGCCAAAGTAACCTCAACAGCTTAAAATATGAAAAGTCTAATATCGTTTACGCGAATGCTTGCTACATATCAGGGGCTGTAACCATTGATGATTCTAGTTTCATTATATTGCAAAGTACAAGAGAATCGATATAACTATTTTTCGGCAAGCCCTAATTAGGAGGTTTTTAAAAACTGGGAGCATCCCCAAAATGTAAAAATATATTTTGTGATTGCGTAGACGCATAGTGGATCGACCGTAGGGTTGCAGCGTAGACGCGCAGCGGCTTTTTGCCAAGTAGCGATCGCAAAATCCATCACTCAGAATGAGTTCATCGATTGCTGAAGGTCATACTTCTAATATAATGATAAGATTATTCTGTGATACCATTTCACCTAAATTTTGATACATTTTCTCCCCCTGCATCCCCTACTTCCCTTCCTCCCCTAAATGTCTCAACTCCAAAGTGAAACAGTATTACCGAGCAATAAAATTATTTTCGAGGAATAATACTGGACAAGGGTTTTATTATTTGTGACTCCTAGTTGCGAGTTTTTTTATTAGGAGTACTCACGTCGATTTGTGAAAAAACTCCGTAGACTGAAAAAGTTTTTTCTACTCCCTACCCTCACAGATAATTTTCAAAATCAAAGCGGATTCCTGTAGCCTATTCCCTGTCTTTGTCTCAGAGAGTACAATTAATTTTGTTTAACGAATTACCAATTTACCAGGAGCTTACGTGTACTACTTCCCATCCCAACCACCATATCTTTTACTTGCATTTGGATTATTCACAGCAGTCACATCTGGAGCAGCTTTATCCGGAACACTACAATCCCTTGTTGCAACTTGGCAAAATGCAGGTGCGGAAAATTCGGAAATTCAACTGACCAAAAAACCCTTAATTTTCCCATTTTTAGGAATTACATTGGGAGTGGGAGTGTTTTTAGTATCGGGATTAGAAATCTTTGGTTTTCCCCCCTTACTTGCTTACGGGGTGGGATTACCGATGGGTATTTTGACCTGTTTACTGATTTGGTTACAACTAGGTAGCATGATGACATTTATGCAAAGTCGAGGGATGAGTTCTTTGGATTTAGATTCCATGAGTTAATAATTAAATTTTTGATGCATTATGGGAAAACAAGGGGTAGAAACCTCTTGTTTTTTTGTATTTAAGTGTTTTTGCGATAGACAAATATGATTTCGATGTTAAAACTGATTTAGTCAATTTAGGAATACAGGAGACCGGATATAGGAATTATCAGCTAGCGAATATTACCGCAAAAGAAAATCGACAGTTTAGAGATGCTGTTAACAGGGGAGCGAAAAATCTCCAAATATTCAACTACCCTCTCGTCCGATAGGGGTTGAAAATAACTGTCTCAGGTTTAAAGTCAGTTAAAATCGACTACAAATAAAACACAGATAAGGAGAGTAATTATCACTAAAATTATCACTAAATAAGTATTGATGTATTTACTGGTAAGGTGCAAGATTTAGATTTACTTCCCCTGCTTTCCATCAGGTATGAACCCAAAAGAGATGTAGCAATGCTACGCTTCTACCAAATTAATCTGTCACAATATTTTTTCAAATTGGTATCATTACCCCCTACTCCCAACAAACAGAAAATCAAGCTATAACAACAACTATTCCAACTATATTCAAACAATCTCTTAATATTCAACCTATATGCGTATCTTAATGCTATCTTCCACCTTTCCCTATCCACCGAGTCGGGGAGGGACGGAAATTAGAACTTTTAATTTAATTAAATATTTACACTTTAAGCATGATATTACTTTAGTCACCCAACGTCATGAAGGGGTGAGTGGTACAGAAGTTGAGGAATTACGTCAATGGGTAAGAGAATTAATTGTCGAACCCCTAATCAGCGATAGTAATTCTTCCCGTAATTGGTTGGGGAAAGTAAACAGATTCGCAACATCTGTCATCACTGCGACTCCAGCTAACGTATTATATCGCTACTCACCACGAATTCAAGCCATTGTTGACAAATACGTTTTAGAACAAAAATGTGATGTCATCACTTGTGAACACAGTGTGAATGAAATTTATATCCGTCCGGAATTTTGTCATCGGCTAAAAACAGTAGTGGACATCCATAGCTCCGTATATGGGTGGACACGAGACCATCTATCTGCTGGAGCTTCCACAAATGTGTTACGCGATCGCTTGTATTTAAATTTAATTCTCAATCGTTACGAACGTCGTTATAGTCGGAAGTTTTCCCATCTAGTTGTGACTACCCAGGATGATAAAAGTGAGTTTTTAAAACTACGTCCGGATTTGGATATTCAAGTTATACCGAATGGTGTGGATTTAGATTTATTTCCCGAACGGGGATATGACCAAGGGGGACATAGGTTAATTTTTGTCGGAGCAATGGATGCATCCCACAACATCGATGCAGCGAAATTTTTTGCTCTGGAAGTTTTTCCCTATATCCGCGATCGCTATCCGGATGCTAGTTTTAGTATTGTTGGTGCAAGACCTGTTTCGGAAATTCAGGAGTTAGGTAATCGTCCAGGGGTGATTGTGACAGGGAAAGTTGCGTCGATGGTTGATTATTTACACCAGTCTACTGTTTGCGTTGTCCCCTTAAGAACCGGATTTGGAATTAAAAATAAAACTTTGGAAGCAATGTCTGCGGGTGTACCGGTGGTGGGAAGTGATCGCGGTTTGGAAGGTTTGGTTGTGGATGATGGTAAAGTACCTTTACGAGCATTGCGTGCTAACCAACCTCAAGAGTATGTACAAGCAATTTGTCAATTATTTGAAAATTCGGCTTTGCGTCAGGAATTAGCTCAAAATGCACGACAAATGGTGGAAATGGAATTTACTTGGGAAAGTGCAGGAAAGCGCTATGAACAAGTTTTAACAGGGAATTGAGATTGAGAAAACAGGAATAGATTATATCGATTCTCTTGTACTTTGAAATAAATGAAACTAGAATAATCAACAGTTATAGCCCCTGGTATGTAGCGACTATTAGCGTAAAGGATATTACAGATACCCTGAATTAGATTTAGGATTGAAAACCCTTTTTTCAACCCTAGTCCATAATCAAAACCGGAGTTTTCGTCATTGCAACATCGGAAAAGTAATCTCAATAATCGCAGCTAGGAACCACGGTTCTCAAACTGAATAGTTGATATCTTGCATCTTGGGGAATATCAAAATAAATTTAACTAAGTATCCTCCTAGTTTTCGACTACGTTTTCGTCCACCAGGGATTGTAAACTCCCTGTTTTATCTTCCCATCTGTCCCATTCCCATTCTTTTTACAAATTGGTATTTAAGAACTTCTTTATCCCTTATAATAATTGTATCTCCTGCATTCCTACTGTTGCATTGAGGGAGTGAAGGGGAAAAGTTTACTGGGGATGGGAATACGGGGATTAACGGGTGCTGCTGTTACAGGTGCTGGTGTATCTGGATTTTCGGTTGATTGTGCAGTTAAAGGTGTATCTGGATTACCGATACTAGCTGTTGCGGAAATATCAGCAGTGGAGGTGGTATCTGTTTTGCTATTGGTAGGGTTTGTTTGCGCACAACATGGAGATGCGATCGCGAATACAGCGATGGAACAGAGTAAAGTTAATTTACAGAGATTTGAATTCATTTTTGTTGCCTTTTTGAATCGATGCAATTTTTGTTTCAAAAGTTTTTAAAAATTTCTTCTCCACAAGAAACTGCGCTATACGCGTCTACGTCAAACTCCGACAAATATGTAGATAAGGAGTAGCCGAATCGTCTAGTTGGGGGAACAAACCTTCTAGATATAATTCGGCTGATTCAATTTATTTATGCACAAATCACTCACAGATGATGGTTAAAAAGTCTTGTCTTCAACGCTCATAGCACTCTGCACTCAGTGTCAATAACTGCTTATTTTCAGTTAGTTTGAGTACAACTGTGTTTAATATAATCAGCACCGAGAAATGTTTGTAGAGAATTTATACGGAAAAATAAAATATTTGATTTGCCAGATAATTTAATATATTTATGTGTAATTTATGGGACGAGATTTAATATCTTTATATTGATAGGATGAAATTAAATAAATTTAAGATGAATGTTCCAGCGAATCATTAAAATACAATGAGCCGACACCTTACACCTTGGGGAAATAGCGATATCTCTGTGAAAATACAGGTTGTTTGAGTGATTTTAGGAAAATATCACCGCGAATGTTATTTTTGTTGAGAAATAGGGAATATTGAAATTAGATATTATTCCTTAAATTTGAATGCACCATTGATGTCACAGCCACGTATTTTGGAGCTAGCACAGCAGGGTGATGCTCAAGTGATCGCATATCTCATAAATCAACAATTACAGCCGAAAGGAATTACAAGTATATTATTTGCATGTTTAATAGTTCTGGGATTGATTATTCGTATTGTTCTGCAATAAGCTCAACTTAGCACATCAAAACAGATTAAAAATCAGGGATATGTTATATACTCCCCATCCTTTCGATCTCCTCTTGAACGATAGCAACAAGCTTTGTTGCTGCACCTGGTTCACCACGACTTTGACGAAGTTGCTCACGTATTGCCTCTAAACGCTGGGGATGGTCTAAATAATCAATCACCATTTCCGCTACTGTCTGGGGTTGTAATTTACCCACTAATTCTGGGACAATCTCTTTTTGTGCCCAAATATTTGGCCATGCTAGCAAACCCTTACGTCGCAAAAACCACCAATTGATTAACTTCGCAAAACTCGAACCCACCCCAGGTAAGTTTGCGAAAATCCCCGGTAAACCATCCCAAGAACGCATGGCATCCAGTTGTTGAGTTGGTAATAGTACAATCATTGGTACGGCAAGGGAACCTAACTCGGCAGTATTTGCACCGACCGTTGTTAAACAAATGCTACATCTTGCTAACCGATCGTAGGCTGGATGATGAGTATGTAATTCCACTGATAATCCTTGGGATGTTTGTAAAATAGGTTGTTTGGGATTGTCAGTAATTAAACTTGCTCCTTGGAAATTAAAATATTTACCCACCGGATTCCTATCTAGATTGGCAAAACTAGCTAATTTCTCCAAATCCAGGGTTGGAGCAACGGGAATGATAAATTTTGTTTCCGGTTTTTTGGCGTAAATATGTTCAGCGATCGCAAGGGTTAATGGTACACCTTGGGCTAGTTTGGCTGCTTTAGAACCGGGTAAAATTCCGATAAGGTGGGTAGTAGTAATTGATTGATTATGATTATCGTTACTAGAGTCTTGGAAATCAGTTTCCGCCATTAAATCACCAATTACAGTAAACTTATGGGTATACTGGGGCTTAACTTTGGCCGCGACATCGGCGTTCATGACTGCAAATCGATCGATAAAACTATGCCATCGAGCTTCCCATTCTGCATAGACAATTGTTTTATAGCCCATTTTTTTGCCAATAATGACAGGGAAAAATTGATCACCTCCGAGAAAAATGATGATACCCTGTTTACGCCAATCCCATTTTTCCTGGGTTTCTCCAGAGATTAAAAAACGAAAAAAACCTTCTGCACCCTGGACTCGATCGACTTCGGGATAGGATAGAGCGATTTGTGCTTCTTTCCCGCTAGCATTAGGACAAGGTGAGAGAATTACGGAAATACGTAGGGTATTGCGGTCATGACCTAATGTTTGCCGTAAAGCTTTTACCACTGGACGTACCCAAGTAGTGATTTCACCTGGACCATTGGAAAGGATCAAAATATCTACGGAAGTCATGTTTTTGGTAAATACAGGATACAGGATATAGGATAAAGGAGAAATTGAAAACTGGATGGGGGATGGTGGTTATTTTTGAAATAAGAGAGCGAGAATGATGACAAAACTGATGGAAAGGATGAGTAACCAAATTTTCAGGAAATTCTGTTTTTGAATTTGTGTATCTAGTTTCGTTTCTAGACGTTCAATTGCTAAATAGGCATTTTGGATATTTTGGTGATTATTTGCATAGTCCTGTTGGATTTTTTCTAATCCTTGCTGACTTCCGATTTGGGTGAAGATACGTTCCAGATTTTGGAGGATTTCTTGGGATTTAGTATTTGTCTGTGATATTTGTTGAATTTGTGCTTGTAGCTGAATTTGGTCTTGATTGATTTTTGCTTCTATCTGTTTGATTTCCTCCAGGTGTTGGGGTAGTCTTTGGTTAAGTGTAGGAATTTGTTGTTCAAAGTGTTCTAATTGGGTTTGGGTGATTGCTAAACTGGAACGAATATTAATTAATTCTTGGTTTAATTGGGAGATATGATTTTCATAGGTTTTAATTTGGTTAAGGTGTAATTCCACATCGTCATGGAATTCGTGAGCGATATTTACATTAGTTTGAAATTCCGATTGTAAATTTTGAATATCTCTTGCAGTGGATTTCACCTCCTGGTATATCTGTAATAATTCTGATTTCAAACTAGTTAGCCTTTCCGTTTCCGTATAAACTTCTGTCTGAATTTGTTGTGCTTGAGCTAAAACCTCATTCGCAGAGTTTACCCCAGTTTCAATAGTTTGAGCTAGTTGTTCTAATTGTTGGGCAATTTCGATATCTGTAGGTGTTTTCATGATGATTTATCGCTAGAAAATAGGGAATAGGGAATAGGGAGTAGTTGGTATAACCCTTACCTCGACTGTATTCATTTTTAAAAAACCTAAAACCCGACGCTAAAACCATTGCAAGATAGTTGTTTTAGTTTTTGGACTTGAGTGCAAATCTGTGACATGGAAAAAGTCTTTGCCAAAAAACCAGGATTTTTGCCGTATCAGGAAAGTCAAGTTCTTAATTTTGGATAAAGTCGAGCTGAGAGGTTGTTTAAAAAGTCATTTTTAATACTTGAATTGTCGTTTTTGGGAGTAGGAAGAGACGCGACATATCCCATCTGTACTCTCGAAGGAAAAATCAGCTTTATAACCCCATATCCAGAGTCAGGACAATAGACAAAATAGTGATAATTAATACTTGACAAACCTCCTCTTACACATAGGCTAATCCCTAAAATTTTTAGGTCTTCGTAATAAACCCAGAATTCATAATTACGAATTACGTACGCGAAGCGTTGCCGCAGGCTATTACGAATTACGAATTATTAATTCTGTCCATAAATGCTTGACAAAGTAAACTCACTAAAGGCTTCTCCGGTGAAGAGTGGGAAATAATATTATTTCCAAAAGGCAGATTTTGCTGACAATGATTACCGTAGATGAAAGCGCGTACCCTTGCAGCTTCATAGGGTAAACCTTTGCGTTCAAAATCATGGGCAATACTTTTTAAAATACTTTCAAATTCAGCTTTATCTACATCTTTAAGTGATTCTGCTTCAACAACCGCTTGCCAACTATGTCCTAATGCACGTAATAATAAACATCTCAAGGGGATATTTTGAGTTTTGGCTAATTCTGCTTGTAAATGGTCAACTGAATGACGGGATAATCGGGAAATAGCAGCTAATTCCCATGTTGATTTTTCCATTCCCACAATACCAGCAAATTGCAAAGCCAAATAGGTATCCCAATATAAATAACCACTTTCACAACGCTTGAGCAATCGCTGTTGAACATCGCTAGTAATTTGGTTTAAATCAGCATCACTGACAACTTCCGTAATCCACTTGATTGCATTGTCAGGAGTAACGCGATCGCATTTTTGAAAATAATCAGTACCATTGCCATTTAAACGGTCAATTTCTGCTTGGGTTGCGACTACTAATAACCGCGATCGCGCTCTTGTGAGTAGGGTATACCATTGAAAGGTTTCTTCCAGGGTTGGGGTTCCCGTTCCTGCAAATAAACAAAATGCCACACAAGCTTCAAATTCCCGACCTTTAGCTCGTTCCGGGTTTAAAATCACTAAATTATCATGATTGGCGATGGGTTGGGTACTTAAAATTTTGACTGCTTTAGCCAAATCCCGCAATAAATAGCGACGATTTTCTTCTTTACCACATTCTCCAGCTAATTTTTCCAGAAATTTGAATGCATCCATTTGGGAATCACATACCAATAATCGCACCGTTTCGCCATTCTCAAAAGCATGAATTGGGTTAGCGGGAGTAGGTAATTCCTTACATTTATGTTGGGATGTAATTTGTTGCGCTAGTTGCCAAAATTGATTGGCAAATTCTAAAATCTGGCGAGAATTACGATAGTTACGTAATAGTTCAATTGTGTTGCGAATATGTAATTGTCCCCAGGTAAAATCCGTTGGTTGAATCCGTTGATTTAAATCTCCTAACAACCATAAAAATGTCTGATGTCCTTGTGCAGCCCATGATTTACAGACAGAAATGATTGCTTGTAACTCACTTAATAGATAGTCCTGGGCTTCATCAACTATTAATAACGTACACTCCGAATTACTCGGATTTATATTACTTGTATTTTGCACAATTCTCGCTGCATCTAATCGAGATATTCGACAAGCTAAAGCCTTATAAAAATGTTTTTTACTGATTTTAATTAAACTTTCCAAACGCTGACTATTCGCTTGGTACATAATATTTTTTTGCTGCTGCTGTTGATTTTCCTCCAACACAAAAGCTTGGTACAACAACATATCACTTTTACTCACCTCACCCTCCTTGGTATATTTCATTGCTGCACGCAACGCGGCTAATTCCTGTTGAGGTGAAGCCAGTTTTTCGTGTAAATCTGGATTAATTTTTCCTAACCATTGGGGAAAGGTTCCTAACCAAAAATTTTCATCAGCTAAAGCCGTTTTTACCTCTGCAAATTCGGAAATATCCCGTCGCAACGCTTCCGGAACAATTAACATGGTATTCCAGTTAAAAGCTCGGTGAATTTCACAAGCAAATAGGGTTGCGCACACCGTTTTCCCCGTACCCGGTGCGCTTTGAATCACCACACAGGAACTATCTTCAAACTCGTCAATGGTTGCAGTTTCCCAATGGGAACATAGTAACCGTAAGGGTTCATCTAAAACATGACGTTGATAGTGGGTCAAAATTGGTGAATACCGATAACTGCCATACACAAACCGATACCAGTCCCCTTCCTGCTCGTAATTCCACTGATAGGCAGGGTTTTCAGATAACTCCGTACCCTGGGGATTTAGTAACTCCTGAATCACTTGGGGATGGGCGCGATCGCGATCGAAGGCGTCATCATAAACACCTCCCCGTAAACCAGCTTTAATCACAATCAGCGTTTCTTCCCCTTCACGATGCCAAATCACTCGCCATCGACCCGACCGAGTTCGCAGCAAATTTTCAAACCCGCGTAACGGCTTAGTATGCCGTTCGTCACCATTACTCAAACGATGCAAAATTTGATACACACGCTGCAAGTCACCGGGAGGTAGCTTTTGGATTTCTCGAAACGCAGCCCGAATTATCTTAATCGTCCGCATATCCACCACCATTTTGCCCCTGTCCTTCGCAATTTTATTTTATTATTCCCGTGTAAAATCGAAAATATCAGGGTCAATTAGGATGTCATCTTGAAGTTAAACTACGTGTAGACACCCAATCTGGAAACGGTATCAAACTTTGAGTAGTACATTTTGTCATCGTTGTCAGCGACAAGTTGATTCCCAAGCTGTGACTTGTCCTTACTGTCAAGCGGAATTAAAGGCGTTTGGTCATCCTGGCATTACTTTACATCGAGCGCAGGGAGATAGGTATCTGTGTCCGGGTTGTACCTACGATCGAGATGATAGTTGTAATTTTCCCCAGCGTCCTTTTGCGAAAGAATGTACCCTCTATGACGATTGGGAACAACGCCAATATAAACGCATGGAAGCCACTCAGCAACCTAGTTGGGGAAAACGCTTACAAACATGGATGCGGCGTTATCAAAGTTTACTATTAATTTGTGGCTTATTGATAATTTGTTTGATTATAGTTATTTCTGCTTCCTAAGATAGGGGAGTAGGAATGAGCTATTTTTTTGTTTAGCTTTGCTGTGAGTAGGCTACATGTACTGCTGACACGAGAACTGATGAAGCAGTGTTTTCCCTACTCCCTACTCCCGTCACGGACTACTCCCTGGGTTTCCTAAGAATCTTGAAGGATGGTCTTGGAGACAATGCGGGTTTTCTTGCGGTCAGCATCAGATAACTCCTCACCAGCTTGGAGACGGGTAGCAGAAGTTTGTAAAACCGTAGCTGCATTTTGATCACCCATTTGCAAAGCTGTCTTCGCAGCAGTTTGTAACATGGTTGCAGCACCAGCGCGATCGCCTTGTTGTAATTTGGTCTCTGCTAATTGAGTTTGGCGATATTTAGCTAGAGCGAGAATATGTTGTTGGACTTCCGGATTGGGTTGGGGTTGATAAACCTGCTGCACATTAACTTCCACAGGAATGGTTTCCGATAACAAACCAGTTTGGTTGATGGCTGGGTCATCGTAACGTACCTGGAGTTTGGCAATGGTTTGTAAACCAGGTTCCAACTGGGCTGTATAAAGGTTGGCCAGAACCACCCGTTCCGCATCCTTCATTAAATCCCCTAAGCGCACGGAAAAACGTCCATCGGCTTCCTGTTGGGTAGCCAGTTCAATGGTATCAGGGGAGACCTGAGCCACGGGTTTCAGTTCCGCAAATCGCACCTTTGGCATGAGGGAAAATAACAAATAGGCATTAGTTAAACCAACAGTTTGAATCCGGTCAAACAGTTGACTAAAGCGAGTTTCTGCCTCTTCTGGGTGTTCAATATGGGTTAGGGAACCACCAGCAGCATCAGAAATACTTTCCAAGACATCTTGGTTCCAATTATCACCAAACCCCAAAGTATTTAAAGTTAAATTGTAGCTAGCGGCAAGTTGGGCAAACTTTAAACAGCGATTATTATCACCGTGTTCATTTTCGCCATCGGTAAGTAGAAAAGCCTGGGAAATAGTTTCCTTTTTACCCTTTGCCAACTCCTCAATCCCTAAACGCATTCCTTCATCAATAGCCGTTCCCCCATCAGCAGTTAAGCGCTTAATTTGCTGCTTAATTTTTTCCGGATTCTCAATTACTTGATTGGGAACCAGTACCTTTGCTCGGTGATCAAAAGCCACCACACTCAAGCGATCGCCAGGACTTAAACGATCGACAATCCGCATAGCGGCTTGTTTGACGGTTTCCAATGGTCGTCCAGTCATTGATCCGCTATGGTCGAGGATCAAACAGAGATTTAACGGAGCGCTCCGATCCAACGATTCCGCGATCGCAGAAATGGAAATAGCTAACTGACGTTGACTATTAACTTGATTTCCATCCAAGTTGCCATCATTCAACACAGGCTGCAAGCTAACCTTCATAAACCTTTCTATCCAGGCGATACTGACATTTTAATAACTTCACCGCTTCATCTCAACACTACGGATTTTAAATATTCGATCTGAGATGGGGATGTTTGCCGTTAATTAACCTCTGGCTGAGGTCTTGTTCTAGATTATCTAATCAGCTACTTGAAAAAGATGTTTTTTTATACATCGTTACTCAATCACTATAATCTTTATCCATCCCTAGCACTCAATTCAAAACCACCAACCCCCCATCACCCATCCCTAATCCCCCTCGAAATAATTTGAGTAGAATTGAGATTGCGGATATATTCATGATATTCACAAAAATCCTGGCATTGCTGCTTGTATATCGAGGAATCCACACCTCCACACAGGTATGCCAAAGCGCTAGGATGTATTACAGTTAACGGCATTATTTCAAGCAACGGAAGCTCATGGATATTTCCCCGAAGAAAGCTGTGCAAGCCCAATATTACGGCGATAACTTCTACCGTACCCCACCCCCAGACCTCCCCTCATTGCTCCTGAAGGAACGAATTGTTTACTTGGGAATGCCTTTAGTTCCTGCGGTGACAGAGTTAATTGTTGCCGAGCTTCTGTATTTACAATCTGAAGACCCCGAAAAACCGATCAAAATCTATATTAACTCCACTGGTACTTCCGGTTACAGTGGCGACCCGGTTGGCTTTGAAACCGAAGCTTTCGCCATTTACGACACCATGAAGTACATTAAACCTCCCATCCACACCATCTGTATTGGTACGGCGATGGGAATGGCAGCAATGCTGTTGAGTGCAGGAACAAAGGGTTGCCGTGCGTGTTTACCCCACGCCACAATTGTTTTACACCAACCCAAAAGTTATGCCCAAGGACAGGCTACAGACATCCAAATCCGTGCCAAAGAAGTTTTAGCGAATAAAGCCACCATGTTGGATATTCTCTCCCGAACCACAGGACAAACCAAGGAGAAAATCGAAAAAGACATGGATCGGATGTTTTATATTACTCCCCAGCAGGCAGTAGAATACGGAATAATTGACCGGGTATTCGAGACCAAACAAGATATCGCTAAAGCCCAAATTCCTGCCAGTATCCTCTAATCTGAGATTTTGAGCCAACCCCTAAAACTTTACAGGGAGTAGGGAGCAGTCGGAAAATCAATTGCTGAGGGATTTTGTATTCCGTATTCTCTGCTTTGCTCAACAACCAAAAAATAGCCCGATCCAAACCTATAAAAATTGGAGTTAAAGAAAATGCCTATCGGTGTTCCGAAAGTCCCTTACCGGATGCCAGGAGAACAGTATACTCAGTGGGTAGATATTTATAATCGCCTGTATCGCGATCGCATTATTTTTCTTCCCCGCGAGGTGGATGATGAAATCGCCAACCAAATCGTTGCGGTTATGCTTTACCTCGACTCGGAAGAACCTGGTAAAGATATTTTCCTCTATATCAATTCCCCCGGTGGTATGGTGACATCTGGGCTAATGATCTATGACACCATGCAACATATCAAATCCGATGTGGTGACGATTTGTGTGGGATTGGCAGCATCAATGGGTTCCTTTCTCCTCGCAGGGGGAACCAAGGGTAAACGTTTAGCCCTCCCCCATTCACGCATCATGATTCACCAACCTTCCGGTGGAACACGGGGACAAGCAAGTGATATCGAAATCGAAGCTCGCGAAATTATCCGCATTCGCCATCAGCTTAACAGTATCTACGCCCAAAATACTGGACAACCATTAGAAAAAATCGAAAAGGATATGGACCGAGATTTCTTCATGTCCGCCCAAGAAGCCAAGGAATATGGCTTAATTGATAAGGTGATTGAAGAACGAGTTTAACTACTGGTAATTTTGGAAATATCTCCAAGAATATTGTTGACTGCCGACTGTTAACAGTTCACGGTCAACAATATTTTACGTTACCTTCATAAACTTCAATTTTTGTCCCGCATCTGCCCAGTGGTCTGTCAACTTTATTTTGATAGATGGTGGTGTGGTCATCCTGCCCGTATTTGAGTTATATGTATATTTATCTATACATTTCTGTTGTGACAAACCACTAGAGGTCGGGGTTTTATATTTTTAATGATACTGTAATAATATTCCTAACCTGCATTTCTCACAAGTAAGCGATAAGTGTTGAGTAACGGGTTAATTTTTCTACTAATCCCTACTCCCCACTCCCGACTCCCAATTAAGAAATAATTTTTCAGGATTTGTGAGAAATGCGGGTTAAATATAAACATCATCGCGAGTTTCCAATTCCCCATTAAAATCTATGGATGCAATGCAATTTTTTCAACTGAGTGCTGGTCGCTGGAAATCTGCACGTACAACCCACCATTTAGCATTCAAACGCTCCGAATTTGGCGAATCAGAAATTCAAGTTGAAACCCTAACGGCTGATGACCCAGAAATTATTAACCTGTGTCAAATGCATGACATCGATCCCGCTCTATCTATCGGTGGTTCACGGGTACGTTGGCTAGGAACAATGGCTTGGGACAGGGAAGGAGAAGAAAACCACGAAGGTAAAACTATATTCGCGATTGTCCCCGATGCGGGTAATCCCCGTGCAGGTCGTTTACTCAGAGAACGGGGTTATGCAGAAATAGTTCCCGTGGTTGGACAATTTCATTTAGATGAGGAAGATGGATTAGTTTTAACCACCGAATATGAAACCATGAGTTCCATCGAACGATTTTGGTTTAACGGGGAAAATCTGCGGATGCGCACCAGTACCGTTAAGCGCTTCGGTGGATTTAGCACAGCCTCTTTCTGCGTGGAAACTCGCTATGGTGATGAGAATTATTTGACCAGCAGCAGCGTGGAGATTACCCAACCCTCCCTCCTCGGTTGGTAGTTTTCAAGTTAAACAGTTAACAGTCAACAAATCCAAGTACTTGACCATATAAGCAAGCTCTGAGGGGTTCGTAGTAGCTCTAACTCCGAAAAAGATATGATATGAGGCGCTATACCCACAGGGTTTTCCTAGACTAGCGCAACTACGTGCCTTTCCTTACCCATGAAAATTTATGTGGTGAAGTATTGAAGTAGTTATTATGGAATGATTTAATTACCGCTTACTGTTTGGATGAGCCATCCTGATGTAAAAGTTGATGCATTTTGGCGTGGGATTAGCTACCTGCGACAAGTTCGCCGTTTAGCTTTATCCCCCTTGATGATTGATGTGATCGATGATGGAGGTCTAGCCAATTCTCATCACCATCGAGAGATTTGCACCTGGATTGGCGAAAATATCCAAGCAGTAAACGCGACCTTAACAGATTATTTAGATGCTTGTCACCAGTGTTTTGCCCTTTGCGATCGCCCTGCAATTCAAATTTTCGCCACACCCCTAGCAGAGCAATTTGGGATTGACGGGCTATGCAATATTTTTGTCAACCCTATCGCCATTTTAATCGATGTTGGTCGCACCTCACCCAATCATTGGTTGGGTATTGTTGCCCATGAGTATGCCCATGCTTGTGTGGGTGATGTTGGTCACGGGGAACAGTTTGCCAAGATTCTCACCCATTTATGTCTCGGTTTAGGACTGGATTTACCAGTTTGGGAACCAGAAACAATGGAAGCATGGTTGTCTAATTATCCCCATTGTCAGTTAATGATTGACCCATTAGCTTTTTGGTTTGGACAACCATATAACCCGGATTTCTCACGAGTTAGTTATACGTCTGGAGTGAGAGATTAATTTTCCTTATACTCCCTACACCCTGTAAGTTTTAGGAATTTGTGAGAAATACAGATAAGTACTGATGCCGTACTTCGTCCTATTCAATATTTAATCGGAAATTGTGAGGGATTAACAATCAATGACCACAGATTAGTTGTTAATAAAATCAAACTCAATTTTTCCCACAAAGCCAGTGGAGACGGTAAATATGGCACTTTCTTTGTTAAATTATGCACCCTCTTCCCAAAATCAACGGGTGACGGCATATGAAATTCCTGGAGATGAGCAACCCCGTATTTTTACCACTGATAATTTACTCACAAACTCTGAATTAGACACATTAATTGCGGCTGCTTATCGACAGATTTTTAATGAACAACAAATGACCGTATCCGCACGGCAAACATTTTTAGAATCCCAATTACGAGCTGGACAAATTTGCGTTCGCGACTTTATCCGTGGACTCGCTACCTCTGACCAATTTCGTCGTCATAATTACGAAACCAATAATAACTACCGCTTTGTGCAAATGTGTATCCAACGCATCCTGGGACGGGAAGTTTATCATGAGCAAGAAAAATTAGCCTGGTCAATAATTTTGGCAACAAAGGGTCTAAACAGCTTTATTGATGAATTACTAAATAGCGAAGAGTACATGAACAATTTTGGCTTTCATACCGTCCCCTACCAACGCCGCAGAATCCTACCCCAAAGGAGTATCGGAGAGCAACCCTTTGCGCGGATGGCTAGATACGATTCCTACTACCGCGACAGTCAACCCCGTGGTAAGATTTACCGTTTAGATAGGGCTACCCAACCCTTCAATCCCCCATTCCTCCGCAATGCTAATTGGCAAGCCGCAGTTGGTGTGTTGATGATTTTTGCTGCTGTCGCAATTCTCACCCTAGCCATCGGATATGGCTTCAACCCAGCCTAATTAACCCCCACTGAATTAAGTTTCGTTAATTTTTATCATCTTCCTCAGAATAGGCCCCGGAGACTCCCTTAAGATATGTTGTAAACTTGTTAATTTTAATTAACCTCAAGGGAGGTTCTCTGTGGCGATTCCTCTTTTAGAATACGCACCCAAAAGTCAAAACGGACGCGTTACTGGTTACGAAGTTCCGAACGAAGAGCAACCGAGAATTTTCTCGACTGACAACTTGCTTTCGGCTTCGGATATGGACGCTTTAATTGAAGCAGCCTATCGTCAGATTTTTTTCCACGCTTTTAAAGCAGACCGGGAAAGATTTCTCGAATCCCAGCTACGTAGCGGACAAATCACCGTTCGTGACTTCATTCGGGGATTATTGCTTTCAAACACCTTTAAAAAGAGCTTCTACGATTTAAACAGCAATTACCGCTTCGTGGAACATTGCGTCCAAAAGGTCTTAGGTCGTGATGTTTACAGCGAACGGGAAAAAATTGCTTGGTCGATTGTAGTTGCCACCAAAGGGATTAAAGGATTTGTAGACCAGTTACTAGACAGCGATGAGTATCTAGAGAACTTTGGCTACTCCACCGTACCCTACCAACGTCGTCGCGTTCTCCCCGGTCGTGCGGAAGGTGAACTGCCATTCAACATCAAATCACCCCGTTACAACGAATACTATCGTGCAAAACTGGGTTTCCCTCAAATTATTTGGCAAACCATCGTCCGCAGCTATGTACCCCAAGAAAAACAACCCAAAGCGGGAGATCCACGCAATTTCTTGGCAATGGCACAAAGCATCAACCCATCTGTAAATATGCCACAGAAGATTTCGCCGCTTAACATTGACTACGACCGCGAGGTCCCCTATCGTCAGTTAGCGGGTATCAGATAGGCATTCAAAAGTCCTAGGTAAGTAGTACTTATTTTCTAGTTACCTAATACATTTGAATGCAACTGGTCATTAGTCGTTAATCAAGAGTCTAGAGTTATAAATCCAAATTTTGTATTTGGTTTACAGCTTTGATTTTGGATGTCGGCTAATGACCTTAGTTTTTGGGGATTTGTCAAAATTGCAGGGAGTGGGGAGTAGTGATAAATAATCTCAATTCGGTTAGGTGTAACGAAGTGTTAGCTTGCTTCTTTTCGAGCACCCAACAAAACTAACATGGAAGACAAATAAATTCACCATAACAATAAATATGATAATTAATCAAAATAGGCTACATTTATCGCTGAATCAATCGACAAGATGAGGTTGAAATGTCGGGTTAAGGTGCAGAAAATTAGTAATATCACTGCAAATTTATTTGTGTGTATGTGTTGGTTAGTGAGAGGTTTGGACTATGGATGTGGAAGAATATTTCTATGTCTAAAGAATCACCATATAAACATCTCAAGATAGAGCAATATTTGTACTTGAATACCTATACTAACTAAGTCGAAGCTGAATCACCTGACTTTTCAAAAAACATATTCCCTAGATGTTTATTGAAAATTACGAGAAATAAAATATCGCGAAATTATAGTTAAATTAGTTAAATTATTTTTACCACCTGATAAATCCAAAATCTAAAATCCAAAATCCAAAATGAGTGTACGGTTGATTTTTCGGTTATTAAAAGAAACATTTCATGAATGGCAACAAGACGGTGCATCTCGTTTAGCTGCTGCTCTTGCATACTACACAATTTTTTCCCTAGCACCCCTATTGATCATCGCGATCGCAATTGCTGGGGCTATTTTTGGGGAGGAAGCTGCACGGGGGGAAATTGTCGGTCAAATTCAAGGTTTGGTGGGTACGGAAGGTGCTAAAGTTATTGAAACAGCGATCCAAAATGCTAGTCAACCCGATGTTAGCAATGTGGCTTCCATTATCAGTATTATTGCTTTATTATTTGGTGCTTCCGGTGTATTCGCAGAACTCCAAGAGTCTTTAAATATCATTTGGGATGTGAAAGTTAAACCCAAGCAAGGATTGAAGGTCATAATTCGCAAGCGGATTTTATCCTTTTCCGCAGTCTTGGGAATCGGCTTTTTGTTATTGGTATCCCTAATTGCCAGTGCCATTCTCTCGGCGATTAATACCTACTTTAGCGGTCTTCTACCTGGTATCCCTGGGATATGGCGGTTTATTGACTTCCTATTTTCCTTTTTCAGCATCACGGGAATGTTTGCACTAATGTATAAATTCTTGCCCGATGTGAAAATTCGCTGGAGTGATGTTTGGGTAGGAGCAATTATTACGGCTTTACTGTTTACCATTGGTAAATCAGTATTAGGAATTTATTTAGCACGGGGAAGTTTTGGTTCTACCTACGGTGCTGCGGGTTCCCTGGTGATTATATTGGCTTGGGTTTATTATTCAGCCCAAATTTTATTTTTCGGAGCCGAATTTACCCAGGTGTACGCTCATAAATTTGGCGGACGTATCCTACCGGATAAATACGCAACCTATGCGAATCGCAAAAGCTAACCCGATGGGATGAAAGGATTTTAGATTTTGGATTAACACCAAAATTATTGTCGCGTAGAGACGTAGTATTGCGAAGAACTAACCAATTCGACAGTCTGAGTCCTAATTGCTTGAAAAATTATGGCAACTGCTTGCGTCTCCAAAAAAATCTTTGGTTGTGTTTGGTCGTCAAAGGGACGATTATAAATACTGTATAAATACTGGTGTCCAGATATATTCTTGCCATCAAAAACAGGTTTACACGAATAGTAAGATTAGATACCTCCTATTTTCTATCTCTGTTCCACACCTCCTACAACTGGGGTAAATTCGTCTCCTGCAAACGGATCGGTTCCCCCAGTCCAGTTAAAGTCACTGATGCGGAAACTAATTCCACCTAATTCCAAAACCGGGTTATAACGCAGTGTCACCCCGTAGGTGCGACGACTGTATTCTAGGGAGTATTCAGTACTGCTACTTTTACCGTTATCCAGGTTGAGGGATGTTTGGAAACCAAAGCGAAATGGTCCGTAAATTTGCTGGACAATGCCAAAATTCAATAAACGGTTATCCACAAATCGATCAAATAAAAATGGTGATTTCCCATCACGCACCCCCTGGGAATAACTCAGACGGAAACCAGTGTAATCTAAAACCTGTTTGGAAAAATTACCAATTTGTCCCTCCAATCCAATTGTCCCAATCAAGGTATTTTGACTATCCCCATTGGTATAATAGGTAGCTGTGCCATTAACCTCTCCAAAGGCATTTAAATAGGGTAAAACTGGGTTTGGCGTATATTTTAGTCCCTCGGTTGAGGTCGCTGGTAGGGTTTGACCGCGCCAAATGGGGATACTACCAAAGATTTTGGCGTTTCCCTGAAATCTTCCCAGGGAAATTAAATCATTATCACGAATTGGTTCCAGTAGATCCAAACGGTCAGTGTTGGCGTTGATATATTGGGCACCAGCTTGGTAAGTTGCATTTAAGCCGGTTTTACCCAAGGGAATAACTGGTGAAAGAATTACCGCTCCGAAACTGCTTTGGACACGTTGAAAACCCAGGGTTCCATTATACAGGCGATCGCG
Organism: uncultured Calothrix sp.; assembly: GCA_937973965.1. Taxonomy (GTDB): domain Bacteria; phylum Cyanobacteriota; class Cyanobacteriia; order Cyanobacteriales; family Nostocaceae; genus NIES-3974. The sequence continues at coordinate 127,657 of CALJJQ010000039.1, forward strand.
GTAATTAAAATCCAGGTTGAATAGGTGGGGTCTGGTATCCCCAATCACTTGCTGAAAGCGTAAATTTGCCCGCAGGTTATTATCAATGTCTCCTAAATCCAGACTCTCTAAACTTGCTTGACCATCAACTCGACTTTGAGGACCTAGTAGAGCTGTGACTTGACTTTTTAAGCCGAATAGGGAGGCAAAATTACCAGTATTATTAGCCACTGCTTTTTGGGCAAAAAACTGGGGGGTGATACTCCATTGTACGGTTTCTGTATTTACCGGTTCAAATCTCCGTTCCAAAAATAATCCTCCCCGTCTGTCACCGTCAAATCCCGGTGATGCGATTAAAGGTGTGACATTCCGTCCCCTTCGGTCAATTACCTGTTGGTTATAGGGTATGGGTAAGGAAAAACCTCCATCGAAAACTAATCTTTGTCCTTGAGTGCGAACTCGATCTCTAAATGGAGATTCACGGGTAAGGGTGACACGGTTTGCCCTTAATTCTAATTCAGGAGGGGAAAAGGGATCATTGGTTAACCGCACATCTTCAGCTTGCCAGCCACGGGGAAAAAAGTCAATGCGTCCAGCTTCAAACCGGATACGTCTCACTTCTCCCCCCTGTCTCGATAAGTTCAGATTACTGACATCAGGATTTCCCCCCAAGTTAACATCAATTCCCCCCGGACTCCCCACACCCGTCAATGGTTGGCGTTGACGAATGCGATCGCTCAAGGGTTGATGGGGAACCCCACCAGCTACACTTGGTGTAAATGACAAGTCTGTCCCCGCGCTAGGTATAAATATTTCGCCGCTACCACGCTGAATTTCGCCACTGTCTTGAATAAAGTTATAAACAAAGCGTCCCCCCCGCAAAACTTGATCCCCACGGGTGAGAGCAACATTACCATCCCCAACGGCAATTAAATTATCTAGGCTAACTTGCACCCGATCCGCATCCATCACCGCACCATCAAATCGGACAACGACGTTACCTTCTGCTGTCACCACCCGTCTTTGCTCATCATATTCTTGACGGTCGGCAATCACTTCGACTATTCGCCGTGTATCTTGGTTAGTGGCTGGTGTTTGATTATTTTGATTGTTTTGGCTTTGAATTACTGGCTGCTCCTTGGAAGTAAAATCAATCGTTGTCGGTGTACTGTTAGTTCCTGTCCGTGATTTAAATTCCAGGGTGGAGGGACGGGGGTTGTCGTCAGAGGTCAGGGTGCTAAATTTGACCATTAGAGGTTGTCCTGCACTTACTTGATTGGGAGCAGAATTAGTGTAGGTGGTTTTTTGTGAAGGTAAGTAATTAGAATTAGAAATATTTTGATCAGCCTCTGATGGCCGATTTTGAGAATTATGTATAGTTTTTTTGATAGTATCAAGATTAACGGCAAATGATGTTGGCGATCGCCAAGATTTACCACTTTCTAAACCAGGTAAAATGGGGATACCTATTTCTAGCCCAGAGCCTAATAACTTGGCACTATTTTGAACTGGTTTGTCATAATTAGGAGTAAACTCCGGTGGAAATATTTCCGGAATACTACTAGGATTTATAGTACTCTTATTGACATTTTGATTTAGTGAACTTAACCCATCAACCCCTGATTTTACCTGTCCAGCACCATCTACAATTTCAACATGGCTGGATGTAGGAGATTCAGTCGGGGATAATGGGGAATCTAGCTGTTTGGAATTAACCTGTTCAACCTCCGGGGGTTGAATTTGGTCATCCTTTGCATCTACACTAGTGGAAACCACACTTGCAGATGGAAACGTCGCCACAGCTAAGGACAGGTGGGGTGGCACAAAGGGGTAAACCATATTGCAGCAAAGCTATGCTTAGTAAGTAGTCAACAAATAGTCGGAAGGAACAACCTCCCGACTCGACAATTTTGCCTGAACATCAAGCAATTTGTTCAGTTAAAGCCACAACACTTTTGCTAGGAATTCGATTCAATTGTCATTTTCAGACAGATTTTCCCATTGAGCGATCGCATTTGTGATGAAAGAGATTCATGTATCAGTCACAACAATATCCGCCCTGAGAAAACCGATTATACCCAGCATGTCATATGTGCCAAACTTCCACTCCAATCTGCCATAATACGTAAAACATGCAAAATTGGGCTGGAAAACATTGCTGTAGAATTACTCGAAATCACGACGACCGGGGTTACGAGCAGGGTCATTGGACAAAAATCCAAATACAAACAATGAAACGAAGAAGGCAACAACAATGTAAACAACTACTTTTAAAGCCAGCATGACGTTAAATTCCTTTGGGTATATTTTGAAAGCGCTCATGACAGCAAAAACCAGGATATAGAGTTGAAAAAACCAGGGAAAACACCTAGTAATCGCACCCCTTTCACCTCAATGCTGTATCCAGAACAGGAATTTTCGTGACTCCAGGAATCATGAAAAATCCCCTTTTCCTCAGCGCTTTGGCAATGCAAAAACTACAACTCTAACTATCTTACCCAAATCTCACCCCTTTTTGGCGGAAATAACGGTTGTGACTCAGTGAGTTTCAGAAATGTTTACAGTTCGTTAGCAGCGAATGAATTCCTAACTCAAATTATTGACTCTTGTGCTTGTTGACGTTAATTGAATTGCGAGGTTTCCCGATCTATCCCCTCTAAACCTCCATTGAAGCAAATCCCGAAAATTTGCAGGGATTAGCCTATATGTACTACTAACACCAAACCTGTAGATGCACTTAGCCCAATCTGCTGTTTGAGATCAGAGCAGTTTTTCCCACTTAATACTACGTGAGTTCGATGAGTTATAAAGCCTAAAAATCTTGTCCAGGATTATTCGTGGGAAATAAAGGTTTTTAAAAACCTCTTCGTATGTTGAGAATAAAATCAGTAAACCTGGAATTAGCAATTTATTGACTTCGTTCTCAACTAATTAATGAGGTTACTTTAAACCTTAACTGACAAAATTATTGATTCACAAGGATTGTAGTGTTTAAAAGCCGTCGAATTCACCTTAATACTCACTTTCAAGTGAGAAAGAAAATCAAGCCGTTACTCCAGGTTGATCCCGGATTTTCTCTTAGGGAATAGTCCGTGACGGGAGTAGGGAATGGAAAGAATATTAAGCTGTTGCTCGACGTTTATCGTTCACTCATGAGAATACATATACTTACCACGTTCATCCACTGAGCTTTCATTAATACGGATGATGCTCACAAATAAACTGTCATCCATCAACTGTCAACCCAACAAAAAGGAAATATAAAGGAAATATATTAGTACACGAAGTATAACTTACTCGTTCAACATCCAGGTAAAACACCTTTTCTGTAATTCCTATCTACCAGAAATGCCTTCTATTCTCATCAACTGCTCTATCTCCATCCTTTCTCCTTGCTGCACTTCCTCCGACTGGTTCAAGGATGGTTTTCTTTGTTTAATTACTTTAGCTGGAACCCCAACCGCAACCGAATAGGGGGGAATATCCCTAGTAACCACAGAACCTGCACCAATTACACAACCTTTACCAATTGTTACCCCATCGATAACTGTGACACCATGACCCAACCAACAGTCATCACCAATTACAATCCCTTTCCGGGTTACTCCTTGGGAAGCAATGTCAACCGTTGGATCGGCAAAATTATGGTTGTTCGCATATATACCCGTATGGGAAGCGATGAGACAAGATTTACCAATTCGGATATTTCCTGGACCCGCAAAACAAACATAGGGACCAATATATGTATTCTTATCGATAAAAAAGTATGTGTTATCCAAAGCACGAATATCGACCCCGTATTGAATCTGAACACCATCTTCAAAAATGACTCTGTTGTTATCCCCGATGGCATTCACATTCGCATTTCTCATGATTTGCACTCCATCACCCAATTCAATTGCTGATGTGTTCATAAAATCCACATTATGTTGAATCCAGGTGTTTTTACCAATCCGTCGAAAAATTAACCGATAAAACCACACTCGTAACTGGGAACCGACAATCCGAGTGGGAATTCCCGAAAGCAAGTTGAGAAGGATAAATTCGAGGAGACGATGAATTTTTTTATTCGTAATTCTTCTATTCATGATGCGAACACAGATGTTACTGAAAAAGTTTGCGAAAAAAATGGCAAAATGTACTTTTCAAATCAACTAGATGCAAAAAAATGTTGTTGATATTTGTGGAGATTTGCTTCTCTATCGGTGATGATTCAAAGGCTCAATGACTAAATATTCCCTTGAAATCATCACTCACATAACTAACTCAATTAGCGATTTAATTAGAAGTAGTCAAACTTTGTTTTGCCAAATCACTAAATTTAATTCCCTGATTTGATTCACCATCAACAAGACGATTTTTAATTACTTTAGCTGGGACACCCACTGCAACCGAATAGGGTGGAATATCCTTAGTCACAACTGCACCAGCACCAATCACACTTCCTTTACCAATGGTGACACCATCTAATACCGTTACAGCATGACCTAACCAACAATCATCTTCAATTACTATACCTTTACGACTAATTCCCTGAGCAGTTATAGGTTCTTCTATATTGTGAAAGCGGTGATTATTCGCATATATACCACAGTGAGCAGCAATTAAACATCTTTCACCAATTACGATATCACCTGGTCCTGTGATACAAACATCGGAACCGATAAATGTGTCTTTCTTAATCGTAATATCGGTGTGGTCTAAACAGCCAATATCAACGTTCCTTTCTAAAGCCACACCACTTTCCAAACGGATATGATTGTTCTCACCAGCAGCATTGAATCGGACTCCCCGGAAAATATGCACACCATCACCGATTTCTGCGCAATATGCATTTACCAGTTCTACTCCGTCTTGGATATACACCGATTTACCTAAGCGAGCAAAGATGGTTCTGTAGATTACATTTCGTAATTTGGGTCCCAGAAATAGGGTGGGGATAGCGCCAAACAAAGTTGTGATTAGCAATTCATAAAATCGTTTTAATTTACTCATATGTCATCCCGTAGTTATTGTTAAAATAGGCTTTTGGGGTTTTGAATTGATATTTATTTTTCTTGAGTTTTACCTCATTCTCAATGGCAGATAAATTTGGATTTTAAATCAACTGCATAGAGATATTTAGGAATTGTATTTGGGCTTTTTCAGTTAATTATCCTCCAAATAAATATGTTTTTCTTTACCCTTCGCATTCAAGGAATCAATTTTGGAGTATTAGACAACAAAAGTAATACAGTTATTTGCCCAGATAATCAAAAGAAAGTATGAACAATATTACTTTTTACGTTCCATTTCCCAAATATTTTTATCCATCCAGATTGCCTGTTAACGGGTTTTTCTAGTTAGTACTAAATCCGCAAAATCAAACATTGATATCTGTTGAATATCTAGATATTAGTCACTCAAACATCACCATAACAGTTTTTTCGAATTATTTAGAAACTAGTAATACTTTATTCTTTGACTATTTTTGACGAATTTTCAGGCTAGCCAACCTGTCAGTAAATTGAAAGCTAAACAAATATTATACTGACATGTCCATTTCTAAATAATTCGGGAAAAATTGCGTTCCCAACTAGGCTCGAATCAGCTACCTAGTCATGGATACAGAGCACAATATAACTCTCATAACTTGGAAGATGTTCATAAATCAAAAATTCAGCCTGGGTTTCTCACCAATTCCTAAATCTTTTAGGGATTAGGGAACAGGAATAGTAGAAAAATTGATCCCTTGTTCAACACTTGTCACACACTTGTAATAAACACAGGCATATGGGGTGCGCAGCTAAGACACCCGAAAATTCCACCTGTATTTTATGAACACTTCCTCAGAGTTACACTGTTTATATAAATTAATGATGCAAATATTTTTGAACTCAATGGCAAGTCTCACCCAATATCAAGGGGGAGCATCCCCAACCTCTGCCATTACATTAAAATCCACCATCGGGGCAAACAAGTATAATCTTCCCCGATTCAAGTAACGGCTCAGTTGCAGCCAGTTATCGTGTTGTGCTGCTACTTTCATTAGTAAAACCCATTCCACAAGACTAGATGACCCAGCAACTCCGACGAAATTGAATAATCAGGCAATAATTGACTCAGAATACCTTTGTATTCTAGGCTATCACTGCTACTCAAACATTAATATATTTCAAGGATAGTAATTTAATATTACCGATATATTCTCGAAAAACTACTTAATTCACCGAAACTATACAAACAATTCATGTAATTTTTGCCTTTATAGCCATTGTCCTCCCCGAAAACGCCAACGGGGGAAAATGATTCGCATCAAGCTTTGAGAACAGATAAATACCCCTAACCAAACTAGACTGTAGTGGGATAGAAAGACTAAAGAGTCTAATTCTTCTTTGGGAATCGGAATTGGTAAAAAGCCGAATAGCTTGACTCCGCAAAACACAAAAACCATCTCCCAGATACCAGCCATTAACTGATACGCTGCTGGCCAATCCCGATCCCATCGGTATTTTTGTATCTGGTTATACAATATATCCCAAGCCAAACCAAAAATGGCGACATATCCAAGTATCCAGTAATAAACGGAATTTGCACCAGGACCGATAATACCCATTGCAAAGGGTAGGGAAATTAGGATTCCCACTGTTCCTAATAGTAGTAAACGTGTTTGCCAACGGCCAAATAATGTTGGAGTCATTTGATTTTGGATTTTGGATTACTTTTTGTCTTGTTTGCAAACGACGGTAAAGCTTACGCACTCGTTACTTATACACACTTAACTCCATCATCTACTACTCCCTACTCACAATACTTAAAATCTATACAAGTTTTGAATATTTAAATACTAGCCTGACAAAGGGTTTTGGGGGAGTATTGAGTGGGAATTGCGTCCCAGTTTTTGACAGCATTTAGTAAAGTTTGATATCCCAGAGCGTTGGGATGTAAACCATCATCGCTTAAACGTGCGTTAATCCAATCCTGGGAATGTGCCATCCATTGTTGAAATATATCTAAATAGGGGATACGGCGATCGCAACATGCTTGACGAGTAATTTCCTTATATATGTATTGGTCGGCATGATTGTAGTATAAACAATCGAGAAATGGCATTTTTTCTTCATTCACGGGAACCATACCTACAAATAAGACGGGACACAGCTGACTTGCATGGTCAAGCAAGTCCCCTATCTGGGTTTCAAATCGGCTTAATTCCGTGTAGGGTTTACCATCTAAACGTCCCACCCGTGCAGAATCGTTGACACCAACCGATAAAATAATTAAGTCGGGGACACGATTGCGCAACTCTCCTCGGTGACGAAACTCAGTTTCTAGACGTTGAGCAACTTGACTAGTGCGATCGCCCCGTACTCCCAAATTATATAAAATATGACCTGGACGCTGTGGACACATCCATTCCCGTCGCAATCTTTCTACCCAACCACCACCTTCCGGGTCTCCAAATCCATATACAAGGCTGTCCCCCAAAACAACTATTTTTAAAGGCTGTTGCTGCTTCGAGATTAACAAATGCTCCATGTTCCCAGAGGCTTCCAATAAGTACATGTTTCAAAATTTATCTTTGATTATCTTCAAAATTCTATACATTTTCATGCCATTGTCAGTACTCTTCATGGGGATTTCATAAATGTACTGGGTATTTTTCAGGAAGTGGCGATCGCAAGTAGTAGTCCACCACATTAATTGTGATGGGTGAGGAAAAGCACGTAGCAGCGCTAGTCTACGACAACCCTGCGGGTATAGCGCCTGATATTAAAACTTTTTCGTGGCTAAAGCCACTACTATTAACCCCTCGGAAAGTATGAGATGAACCAATAGCACTCAGTCAACCCTAAAAAATACTGGGTGAAGGTAAGCTTTCTGGAGTAGAAGATGCAGGGGAAGAAAACTTGAGATTTCATCACGGGGTCATCGGTTCCAAGTTATTTGGTGACAATTTCTGTAGCATGGAGGGGAGTATCCAGATTACCCTTGTGAATGTTGACTTAAACTAAACAAAAATTCAAAATCCTCGAAAATTATGGCGAAAAAAATCGTTACCGGAGCAGGTGGTTTTATCGGTTCCCATTTGACAGATACTTTACTTCAGCAGGGACATGAGGTAATCGGAATTGATGAATTTAATGATTACTACGATACCAACCTCAAACGCAAAAATATTGCCCATCTTCAAGAACACCCTCAGTTTGAATTAATTGAAGCGGAAATCCAAACTCTAGATTGGCACAAGTTGCTAGCGGATGCAGATGTAGTCTACCACCAAGCTGCTCAAGCTGGGGTACGTGCAAGCTGGGGACAGGGTTTTCGCATGTATACTGAACGCAATATTAACGCTACCCAGGTAATACTCGAAGCAGCCAAAGATGCCAAAAACCTGCAACGGTTCGTATTTGCTTCCACGTCCAGTGTGTATGGCGATGCGGAAACCTTACCCACCCACGAAGGAATTTGTCCAGCACCGGTTTCTCCCTACGGTATCACTAAATTAGCGGCGGAACGGTTATGTCTGCTGTATCACAAAAACTTCGGTGTCCCCTTTGTCTCCCTCCGCTATTTTACCGTTTATGGACCTCGGCAACGTCCAGATATGGCCTTCCACAAATTCTTTAAAGCTGTTTTGGACAACCAAGCCATTCCCATCTACGGTGACGGCGAACAAACCCGTGATTTTACCTTTGTCAGCGATGCTGTTGCAGCTAATTTAGCTGCTGCGACTGCTCCGGATGTGGTGGGAGAAATTTTCAATATCGGTGGTGGGAGTCGGGTAGTTCTTTCCCAGGTTTTGCAAACTATGGAGGAAATTGTTGGCCAACCCATTCAACGTAACCATATCGGCAAAGCAATGGGAGATGCACGCCACACAGCCGCAGATATTAGTAAAGCCCAGAAACTACTCGGTTGGCAACCCCAGGTTTCCCTGCGCGATGGTTTAACTCAAGAATGGGAGTGGATTCAGACGCTGTATTGATTTACCAAGTTGCCCGCTATTTTCGGATGTAATTGCAAAAGTCCTCCACAAGAGGACTAAATCCGAAAATCATCAGGCGATCACTTTCAATCCATTTCTATCTGGAGACGCTTGTTATGCTGCCGTGTTAACCTGCACTCATCTCCAATAAATTCTTACCAAAACCTATTAATATCGTTTACGCGAATGCTTGCTACATATCAGGGGCTGTAACCATTGATTTTTCTAGTTTCATTGATTGCAAAGTACAAGAGAATCGATATAACTCCAGTGCTTCTAGTAAAATTAAATCCCAAGCCTCACCCGAACAAACATTTGATGTATTTCCACACCTGCACCACGCGATCGCTGTTTGGGGAATCAAAAAATTCAGAAAAGGAGTTGATTTAAATCGGGGTTATTGTTAATATCAGAATATGGCTTCAAGGGCTTGCTATTTTCTTGTCGTAATAATGATAATCGTTTGCATAGCCTCTAAACCCCTGACTGCAAGTATTTTAGAGAAAAATATCCTTATTGTTCACCCGGTTTTGGAGAGTATCCCAGGTATGAGGGATGAACATTTTTTTGGAGCGGTTTCGATGGGAGAAGTGCTAGCACCTAAACCACCTCAACTAGGATGTCAGTGGGGAATGACCTCGAGAAACATAGCTTGACTACTCACAAAAGTTTTTAAATCAAGAAAACCCTAATTAACGTGAATTCGACGAATTTTAAAAGTTCAGGTTCAAAGTAACCTCATTCATTAGTTGAGAACAAAGTCAATAACTGACTGATTCCAGGTTTACCGATTTTATTCTCAACATATTAGCTCGACTTTATCCAAAATTAAGAACAGCGTCACCTTGGTCTACCAGGTCGGGAGACCACTGGTAGACCATATGTTTTCTGATGTCAACTGCCCATTAAAGCCTGGGCAAGCCCTATATAAAGGGGTATTCCCAGCGCGATCGCAACTGGTGTACCGATGGCTGTAGACGCGCCGATGTAGGCAGAAGGGTTGGCCGAAGGGATACCGGCTCGTAATGTAGGTGGTCCAGAGATATCTGAACTGGAGCAGGCGATGACTGCCAAGATGACCACACCACCAAGGCTGAATCCCGTGGCAAAGTGGGCAATCATGCCAAAACCAAAGGCTATAAGTCCATGCAGCAACGGAGCGATTACTGCATATACAGCGTACCAATGAGCCACCTTGCGCAACTCAGCAACCCTTGACCAAGCTTCCATACCCATAACCAGCATCAGGATTGACAGCAGTCCACGGAAAAGGGGTTCATAAAAGCTTTCAAAAACACTGTCCGGCTTAGTCAGAATACCTAGAGCAAGACCAAGCAGCAGTGCCGATAGGGCAGAACCCTGAACGCTTTCCTTGACGATGGGCCATATTTTTACCCGCTTGCTTGACTTGCTACCGTACTGCCCGCTAAGATACTCCTGTCTAGTAGTGGAATACTCCGGCTCGCTAGGATACCCGCCTACAGCAACTGATTGCCGACTTAGGTACTCTTCCTTATTAAGATACTCGTCTGCAGTGCTGCGTCGCTTGCTGACATAAACGCTGGCCACAACAATCGCAGTTACGAGGGCTGGTATATCCATAAAGGGATAGAGTGCAGCAGCCCAAGCCTCGTATTTGATGCCTTGCTCTTCCAGTAGCGTTAGAGCTGCGGCGAGGGTAGAGCCACTCACAGCACCGAACAACCCCGCAGTTGCAACGGCATCCACCACTCTAACATTCGGCATTTTAGCCAACGTATAGCGACCGATGAAAACGATCAGAATCCCCGTTATCATGGCAAATGCCGCAGGCAACAGCATCTCCGTTAGATTGGCATTGCGGATCGCAATACCGCCGCTTAGACCGACTTTCATGAGCAGCATGAAGACGATAAATTTATAGATCGCATCTGGAATTTGCAGTTGGCTACCGAGGGAGGCAATAACCATACCGCCAATCAGAAAGCCGAGTGTCGGCGATTGCAACTGAGCCAGTAAGCGCATTAAGAAACCGGACAAGAAATCCACGAGTACCTCCTTCTAGCTCCTCTAACGAGGAGCGATAATTTATGATAAGTTAGTAAAAAATCTGCATCAAGTAAGGGTGAAGCGCTTCACTCCCACAGCGTAGGTATTCACGATAAGCTGTCGCAGGGTATTCAGAGGGGACCCTCCTTTGAAGATGGTTGGCAAGTGATAGCTGTCCTGCGTCATCTCCTACCGACTCCTACTTGTCAAGAATCGAACTCTATGGGTTTAAGTCTACCCTGAAACGAGGGTGTTTTTTGCACTCTTCAACGCGAATTTCAAATGCAATGTCAAATCGAAATCATAAGTTTTCCTTTTGTTTTTCCGGAAAACCCTGATATTGACTTGATAAGCTAACTAAATAGAGTCCACAGAGTTTTCTCAATACTTCATTTAGATGGGGCTGTAAGCCCTGGAGTCTTTGTCCCTTAAGGCTTATGGAATCTGATGTTTAATACTGGTCATCGTGAATAACTAATAATATTTTCTTATGAAATACTTTCACTAATCTGAGTTCATCTTCCTCATCAGAGGGTAGTGTATTCACTGATATTGGCATAAACTAAAAATAAGTTTTAAGGCAAGACCATAGGTTCTTGCTTGAAATATTCACAACAAAATGCATTCAAGAGGCATCCCAAATGATTCAGCAAGCCAGCAAGCTCGTCATTGTCACGGAAAAGTTACTGCTGAAAAAGATCGCTCAGATCATCGACGAAGCCGGAGCCACCGGTTATACTGTGGTGGCTGCTGGTGGTAAAGGCAGTCGCAACGTGCGCTCTTCAGGACAACCCAACGTTTCCGACACCTACTCAAACATTAAAATTGAGGTGCTTACCGCCAGTCGGGATTTGGCTTTGAAGATTGCAGATGAGGTCGCAGCGAATTTTTTCAACGATTATTCCGGTATCGCCTATCTCTGTAATGCGGAGGTACTGCACGCGCACAAGTTCTGACTTCAAACCCCTTAGTGGTGAAGAAAACTCTAAAGGTCTGGAGAAAGGGAGCTTGAGAGTATCGCCCAGGCTGATGATACAATTCGTACTGATAGTCGGTGGCTCAATATACCTCATCTCCTCATAGACTTCAAAATTGTTGATTTGCAACAGTTACTTTTGCTAATATGGTGGTGTATTGTTAGCTATCATGTTCTCAACGTGATAATGATAATCAATATCTCATTTTACAAGGGCTTAAATGTAACCCTTTGAGGAAAAAGCTGCCTACATTTTACCCTTTTATACATTTAGCTCAATTAGGATTGGGTTTTCAAAAATTTTTGGGACATTGGTGAAATCAATGTCGTGTTTGCGGATATTTTATCAATATTTTAATCGCGCGATCGCTTGTAGAATTAAAGCATATATTTAGCTTGTATGGCATGGCGTAAATGAAGTGAACATTGAAAATAGCAGAAGAGTCGAGAAGATAGGCAATATTCTAGTACAAGGCGCTAAAGCGCAACTACCTACCTTCTTTTTCACCTATCAAGATTAATGACATGGAGTACTAGAGCTTACAGATATTCTCCATATATCCATAGTTGCTCAAAATATCAAAAAACAAGCATATGCCAAATCTAGAAATCAAGACAAGCACCGTCCAGATTCCCAACCAGGGTTTACAAATAGATGGGTATCTTGCACAACCAGCAGGAGCAGGAAACTTTGGTGCAGTGATTGTGTTCCAAGAGATTTTCGGAGTTAATCAAAATATTCGCGATATCACCGACCTGATTGCTCAACAAGGTTACATTGCGATCGCACCAGCCATGTTTCATCGACTTGCTCCGGGATTTGAATTTGGATTTAGTCCAGAAGATGCAGGTTATAGTCCCGAAGCCTACCGTTTGGGGATGGAATATTACCAACAGGTCAAATACAGCGAAATCATAAGTGATATTCAAGCTGCGATCGCCTATTTAAAAAACCTACCCCAAGTTAAACCCGATGCAATTGGTTGTATCGGGTTTTGTTTTGGTGGTCATGTTGCCTATATTGCCGCAACTTTACCAGAAATTAAAGCTACTGCTTCCTTTTACGGTGGGGGAATTACCGTTCCCTCCTACGGAGAAGCAACACCAACTTTAAATCGAACATCAGCAATTAAAGGTACAATCTATACATTTTTTGGCAATCAAGATCCATTAATTTCCCCAGAAGATAATGCCAAAATCGAAGCTGAACTGCAAAAACATAACATTAGCCATAGTGTTTTTCGCTACGATGCAGGACATGGTTTTTTTGCTGGGCTTTTTGTCGATAAGTATCCATTTTTAGCCAAAAATCCTAACATTAATCAAGCAGCAGCCATCGATGCTTGGTCTCAGGTCTTAGAGCTTTTCCGTAATCACCTGTAAAAAAAATAGGTAAATACTTTCCCACATCAACACGATTACCATCAGCCATGTTTAGTTAGATAATAAGCGAAAATATCTTTAAATGTGTGTGACTTTCCGATGAGAGCATTTTCACCAAAATCTTGTACTGAATCTTTATTATAGATAATAAAGAAATTCTTCTAAAACACTAGAATGAAGATTCGATCTAGAATCAAATTTTTCCGCATAGTGCTGTTGGTCTAAAAAGTCTTTGTATGCCTCAAAAAGTTCTACTCGTCTAGTAATAATTTCTTCATCCTTATCAGTGGCTTCAGAGGTTGGTCCAATTAACTCCATATTAGCTTTGTGCCACTTATCATACTCAGTTCTGATTTCACGAAGATATTTCTTGCTCTGCCATAAACTGAAGCTATAATGTTCAAAAATTCTAAAATGTTCAAAAATTCTAAACCATAAATTAGAATTATGTGATTCTGCTTTTCTGTCAACTGTGACTAATGATTTTCCCCTGAAAAAAGTACAATACCAATAATCACGCTTATTTCATCCGCATATTTAGGGTTGAAAGGTTTATTCTAAGTGCTGACAGCACATCAAAGTTTACCCCATCCTCCGACTACCCTCAAAAAATAACTAATTCATACTCCGACTATTAAGGTTAAGATAGTATTGTTAAGGCTTGTTTACAGAATTCCCCAAAACATCCGAATTCTGTTATTGCGGCCAAATACAAATGTATATCTGAAAAACATACTTTAGAGTTAAATATGACGCTCCCAATCCGTAACGTCGCAATTATCGCCCACGTTGACCACGGCAAAACCACCCTCGTTGACGCACTCCTCAAACAATCTGGTATTTTCCGCGAAGGCGAAGACGTTCCGGATTGTGTGATGGACTCCAACGACCTGGAACGGGAACGGGGGATTACGATTCTGGCGAAAAATACCGCCGTTAAGTTCAAAGATACCCTGATTAATATTGTTGATACCCCTGGACACGCTGACTTTGGTGGTGAGGTGGAACGGGTACTAGGAATGGTGGATGGTTGTATCCTAATTGTGGATGCCAATGAAGGACCTATGCCCCAAACCCGGTTTGTGTTAAAAAAAGCACTGGAAAAAGGGCTGCGACCGATTGTGGTGGTGAACAAGATTGATAGACCCCAAGCTGAACCCCACAAAGCTATTGACAAGGTACTAGATTTATTCTTGGAATTAGGTGCGGATGACGACCAGTGTGATTTCCCTTACCTATTTGCATCTGGATTATCAGGATTTGCGAAGGAAAAACTGGAAGACGAACCTAAGGACATGCAGCCCCTATTTGAGGCAATTTTACGCCATGTTCCCCCTCCAGTGGGAGACCCCAACAAACCTTTACAATTGCAAGTGACGACCCTGGATTATTCGGAATATTTAGGACGGATTGTCATCGGTCGGATTCACAACGGCACAATTAGAATGGGTCAGCAGGCAGCTTTAGTGACCGAAAGTGGTAATATTGTCAAAGCGAAAATCACCAAATTAATGGGATTTGAAGGCTTGAAACGGGTGGAGATGGAAGAAGCTTCCGCCGGTTACATTGTGGCGGTGGCTGGTTTTGCGGATGCTAACATTGGGGAAACCATTACCGACCCCAACGAACCCCAAGCTTTACCTTTGATTAAAGTCGATGAACCCACCCTGCAAATGACCTTCTGGGTGAATGATTCTCCCTTTGCGGGACAGGAAGGTAAATTTGTCACCTCTCGACAAATTCGTGATCGCCTAACCCGTGAATTGGAAACTAACGTTGCTTTACGGGTAGAGGATGGGGATTCTCCGGACAAATTCCTGGTATCGGGACGGGGAGAATTGCACTTGGGTATCTTAATCGAAACCATGCGTCGGGAAGGTTACGAATTCCAAGTTTCCCAACCCCAGGTAATTTACCGTGAAGTCAATGGTCAACCCTGCGAACCCTATGAATTATTAGCCCTAGACGTACCGGAAGATGCAGTTGGTAGCTGTATTGAACGATTAGGACAGCGCAAAGCCGAAATGCAAGATATGCAAATGGGTGCCAACGGACGCGCAAATTTAGAGTTTGTGATTCCTGCACGGGGTTTGATTGGTTTCAGGGGGGAATTTATCCGTATGACCCGTGGTGAGGGAATCATGAATCATAGTTTCCTGGAATACCGTGCCCTCAGTGGAAATATTGAAGCTCGGAACAAGGGCGTGTTAATTGCCTTTGAGGAAGGGGTTTCTACTTTCTATGCCATGAAAAACGCGGAAGACAGAGGTGTATTCTTTATTACTCCAGGGACAAAAGTATATAAAGGCATGATTGTTGGCGAACACAACCGTCCCCAAGACTTGGAATTGAACGTGTGTAAAACCAAACAGTTAACCAACCACCGGTCTGCAACCGGAGATGAATTGGTGCAGTTACAAGCACCCGTGGAAATGAGTTTGGAAAGAGCTTTGGAATACATTGGACCAGACGAATTGGTGGAAGTCACACCCGAATCAATTCGTTTACGGAAAATGTCAAAGAAGTTCGCAGGTAAACGTTAAGCGACATTATTGAATTGGTAATCAAATTTAGCGGGGTAGCAATTTTGCCACCTCGTTTTTTGTTGAGAAATATAATATTTGCAAGTTTTTTCTTTGGTATCAACGCAATCAATGGTATTAGTTAGTCGGTTTCCTAACTTAGGGCTTGCAGAAAAGTAGTAAAGACGCGATAATCGCGTCTCTATGTCTTGTAAGCTTTAGAGGGTGTTTTAGTTCCAGAAAGTGCAAACTTTGGAGGAGCATAGAAGCTCAAAAACCTTGCATCTGTAGTTTTGGCATTGCATAATCAAGGGATGATTTTAATCTAAGTAGTTAAGCAGAATTAATTACACAAATAAATGATACCATTAAATGGATTCAGCTTGTTTTATGGATAAGGTCTTATTATGTTCTTTATCAAAGAAATAAATTCCCTTTCTTGGAAACTGCTAGAAAGGATATATCG
>CALJJQ010000040.1 GCA_937973965.1 uncultured Calothrix sp.
GTCATTTCTGCACAAATATCTTGATAATCTGTGGGGGAGATTGGTCGATTGGGGGAATTATCAATAATAAAAATTTTGGCAACAGGAAAAGATTGATTTACTAGGGATTGAAGGCATCTTTTTACAGCGCTAATATCTTCAAAAGCTGTGATGTATGCTAAAACTTTGATTATTTTGGTTGGTTGGGGTGGTAGTGTCATTTCCCATTATCAAATCAAGAGTAATTCTAATTTAATTGTGAAAATCGAATGAGATAAAAAAGCTGGGAGGTTTTTAAAAAGTTGTTTTGAATACTTAACTTGTCTTTTTTTGGATTAAGGAGTAGGGAATCGGGAATAGTTAGTATACAACGCAATCCGGTTTAGTTAAAGATAATTGTAGGTTGGGTGGAACGCAGTATAACCCAACAAAGCTGATAGGTCAAACAAGTAAACCCTCAACAAAAATCAACAATCAACCGGAAATTAATTAAAATACCTGAATTATTTCGTTCCACGAGAAGTTTATTGTTGGGTTACGGTGCAGAAGGTGAATAATATCGCTCTTATTTGATTCGGTGTACCTCCACCCAACCTACGTAATTCAAGACTTTCATTTAATTCCCAGATTTTTTTTAAATTTAAACCAGTGGGTACGTAATTTCCAAAATTTACTACTTTCCATTGCTGCAATTCTTTGCATCAGTTCTAATTCTCTAGGACTGGGATGACTTTCTGCTGGATTTGCGGGAATTTTCACTGTTGGATGCTGATGAGAATTACTGAGTTCACGAGTTGTGGAAGCTTCTACCAATTGGAGAGCAATGATAAATTCATTATAGGGAAGACGATTGTATAATTTATCGATTATCTTCAAACCATCAAGGATTTTCCCATCAACTAAATACTCAATTTGCTGGAAAAATTCTTCATCTGTCCAGACGTGACAATGGATATCAGCGTTTCCAGATTCTAAATACTGACGACCCCATTCGTAAAAGCTAGAAGCTGATTCAATGCTTTTTTGTTTAACCTCCTCTGACCAAGCTTTGCCAAAATGTAAGATATGTTCTAGGGATGGATACTGACAATTATCATAATCATCTTGGATGAGGTGTTCTACTGTTGTGGAAGTTATAGGATTATCAGGTGTTCTACGTTTATCTGGACATGCAATTACAAGTACACCACCTGGCTTTAATAAATTCTGTAAATCTTGAATATAACCAATTACATTGGGTATATGTTCAATCACATGACAAAGAATTACATAGTCAAATTTTTTCTCTATTTGTAAATAAATTGGAGTATCTTTTGCTAAGACATATTTTACCGGTACAACAGTTTCTGGGGGAAGATTCCAAAGGTTAATCAGTTCTTCTGAAGAGCGAGAATCAGCAAATTCACAATTACCGATTTCTAGGGGTACTGTCGGTAAATCGCAAGCTCCTATTTCCAACCCTTGGGATGTTTCTAAGTTGATAAATCGCTGAAGAAAATTCAAACGATTTACTTGATAATCTTGTCGTGTAACAGTCATATAGGAATCTGGTTTGGTTACTAAAATTAATTGCTTATGCAGGTAAAATAATTCTCGAAAATGAAGGCGTTAAGCTACGCGATAACGGAATCATATAAACCTACAAGTTCTTCTACTTGCTCGCTAATTTTACGAATTTTATGGGATGTGAGAGCTAATTGTTGTTGATATTTATAAATGTCTTGATCTAAATTTTGGAGAATTTTTACTAAATCATTAATATCTTCTGGATTAAAAATATCTCCATTCACTCCAGAGATAATATCTTCTGCTAATCCTCCCTTATTGGAAGCGACTACCCAAACACCAGATAATGTGGCTTCACGGGTAATTAAACCAAAACTTTCTGGCCATAATGAAGGTGCAATCAAAACATCAATATTACTGAAAAATTCTGGCATTTTTTCTGGTTCTATCTTGGGGATAAAGGTAACGCGAGTATTTCCCCAAGTTTCCTGACGGATTTCATCCCCTGAAATAAATAAATCAATAACTGTTAATTCTGTATTGTGTAATTTGGCTAATGTAATTGCTTCTTTGAGGAAATAATAACCCTTGTGAACGCAAATTCCACCTGCATAACCGAGACGTAATTTGTTTCGCAAAGATGGTTTACGGGGTAATACAGGTATTGGTTTAATTCCGTTACGATTTACTTGTGTTTGTGTAAACCCATTCAAACGGTATAATTCAGCTTGAAATTCGGAAACTGCGAGGATTAATTTGGCTTTATTCAGGTATTTTGCTAAATAGCGAAGTCGTTGCATGGAACTGTTGATATCATCAGCATAACGAGCGAGAATCAGGGGGTCATTTTGCTGATAGTTGCGTTCTAAACCATCACGATCGAGCATAAATTGGTGGTCACAAATCCACCAAGCATCATGAACGGTGACAAAATAGGGTATATTTAAATCTGCTGATGCTTCTAGGATTGAAGCTGTTAATCTTTGAACACAGTGAAAGTGAATCAGGTCTGGTTGATTAAATTCTAAATACTGACGAAAGATTTCATATACCCTTCGATCTTGATAGTTCCAATCAATTCCGGGATAGGGTGGTAAACTCAGTCTGGTAACGTGAATGTCGTCTTGGTTATACTCGTATAATTCATAACCATTTGGGTTCTGAATGTCATAGGTAAATACGGAAATAGAGTAGCGATCGCCATATTCTGTTTGTAAGTGATCAATAATATTTTTGAGTAATCCTGTAGCTCCTCCGAGGGATTGGGGAGGATACAAAACATTGACAAATAGTAGTTTGGGTTTGGATTGGTTTCTGGTAATTTTACCTTGGGAGATGGCTTTTTCGATACCTGTGGTGATGATGGTTTGGAGATTATCAGCCATTGTCTCTGGTGCGTAATTAGACATGGCTTTTTGTTTGGCTGAATGGGCTATTTTGGCACGAATTTCCCTATCACCTACTAGTTTATCTAACTTTTCTAACCATTCCTCCGGTGTTTGTGCCATCATCACATCTACCCCATCTTCGAGGGTTTCCAAGTACATTTGGGTAGGACTAACGATGGATGGGACACCAAAAATTGCTGCTTCCAGCCATTTGATTTCACTTTTACAATCATTAAATAGACTCATTTTTAAGGGAGCTATATTAATATCAGCTTGTGATAAGAACTCCCAATAAACTTCTAAATTAGTTAACAATGGAACTCGATCGATTCGGTCTGCAAAACCATCTAGTTCGTGGGGTAAGGTTAAATATCCAACAATGGTCAATCTCACCTGGGGGTATTTAGCCATGATTTGGGCGATCGCAGGTGCAATAACTTGAAAATCTGCATCGTGGGTTTTGGTTCCACTACCGTAAAATATGGATAAATAATCCCTCTGTAATTTGGGAGGGGAGGAGCGCAAAAAGTCTAAAACCCTGCGGTCGAGAGCGTTACGATGGCAAAAACTAGTACCATTCCCTGTGACTTTTCCCATTTCCCTAGCGAGGGTGGGAGTGGATGCGATCGCATAATCACATAAGGATAAGGCTTCCCGATACAGTTTTACACCTTTGATTAGTCCTTCGTAATCTTCTAGTGAAAGCTGGGATTTGAGGTTTTCGTAGGGTTCTGGATAAGCATCACGACAAAAAATTAAATCATCAATGTCGAAAAAGACGACTTTGTGGAGGGATTTAGCATATTTGATGGTGTGGACAACATCCGGGAATGCAGGGACTCGATAGAAAATCACCACATGACAAAAGTGTAATAAAAATTCCGCTTTTCGGCGATCGCGCCATGAAACCCAATTCACCTGGTAATCTAAAGATTGTAGTTGCTCTAATTTTTGCTGCACCCGATAACGCATACATTGGGGAAGGGTTTCTTCTACCACAAGTAGCACATTGGGCTTGCTGGGTACAAATCGCGGTATATTCAGAGGTGATGGGGAGTAACTTTCCCCAGGTTGATCGACTGGTGATGCTGGGGATACAGGGGAAGTCTGTCTGGGAATTAGGGTTTGTAGTTTTTGTTTGAATTTTTGTCGTAAATTAATAAATTTGAGACGAGCTTTCCAAAATTTACTTGTTTCCATCCAAGCAACTACACCTTGACAATTTGCTAGGTCTGCTTGGGTTGACTGCAATTGGGTTTTGGTTTGTTCTAATTCTAATTGGATAGTCCGTAATTGTTGTCGTAACTGCTCTTCCTCTGATTGATGATTAATCATTTGTATTTATCCTCATAATTTGTTTAACTGAAAACCAAAAATTTCGCAATTTCCAAAATTTGCTGGATTGCATTGCTAATATATTCGTGATGTGAGTTTGTAAATCTGTTTGGGTTTGTTGTAATTCGAGTTGAGATTGATTTAATTGAGTTTGGGTTTGTTGTAATTCGAGTTGAGATTGATTTAATTGAGTTTGGGTTTGTTGTAATTCGAGTTGGGATTGATTTAATTGAGTTTGGGTTTGTTGTAATTCGAGTTGGGATTGGTTTAATTGAGCTTGAGTTTGTTGCAGGTGTGAATTTAACGCATCTAAATCGGACTGCTGCTGCTGGATTATAAATTGCGATCGCTCTAATTCTATTTGGGTTTGTTGTAATTGGGATTGAGTTTGCTCTAGTTTTGTCGATAATGTAGAATAACGCTGACGTA
The DNA here is from genome assembly GCA_937973965.1 of uncultured Calothrix sp. GTDB lineage: Bacteria > Cyanobacteriota > Cyanobacteriia > Cyanobacteriales > Nostocaceae > NIES-3974. The sequence goes on from CALJJQ010000040.1 coordinate 4,638, forward strand.
GCTGTTGATATCTCCCTTCAAGGGTTTCGGGAACTGCTTTAATCACAAATTGCAAAGTTTCCGATTCTGGTGATGCTTGAATTTGTTGAACCAGATCAGCAGGAAAATCCTCCTGTTTCACATCGGGAACCAATAACATTCCTTCTGTGGAAAATATGGGTTTTGTTGTCCGCTCAATTTCATGGATAATGTATCCACTACTCTCAAATAAACTTTCTACCGATGTACGGGTAAAAAATCTCAGATGGGTATTATCTAAAATTCCATACTCCATATATTCAAATTTGCCTTGCAATAGAGCTAAACGTACCGCACCATGAGCGATATTCGGGATTGAAGCGACAACATATCCATCTGGTTTCAAAACTTGTTTGACATCTCGCAAAATCTGCCAAGGATTTCGCAAATGTTCCAAAACATCGCCAAAAACCGCTATATCGAATTCTCTGTCTTTCAATATTTCCGGAATGGAAACGAAATCCAAATCAGCCACTACAACTTCTTCGCAGTACCTTTGAGCTATTTTCGCTGCTTCTGGATTCACTTCTACCCCCGTCACTTGACATCCCTTATGTCCTAACAACTGGGCTAAACATCCTGTTGCACAACCAAAATCAATCACTTTCTTCCCAGGTTCAATCAGATTATACATCTTCTTTGTACCTGTATTTTCCTCTATATCTTCGATTTTTATATCTATCGCTTCTGGGTAATTTTTAATTAAGCTATTATCCATTTTTTGAAATTTTAAATAAAAATATGAAAACCAGTTTTTCTTGTACCAAAAATTATTTCTACTTCTTATCTTCAATACTATTTAGCCACATACCTATGAACACTATCATTAATTTCTGAGTGACTTGTTGTTGCCATGAAGAGGGTTTTTTCCTGGCGATTAAAACGGAATCATGCCATTGATCACTACTGTCTTGATAGCCTTGATTTTCCCACTGGGTAAATGCATCTAATACTTGTAAATTAGCAAACCGAGCCAAAGCAGAAAAGCCATCTGGATAAAACCTCCAACAATCCACGGGATATTTATGTTCACAACCGCTCGATGGAGCAATTATGCAACATAAACCATCTGGTTTTAAAACCCTGTTAATTTCCAATATTGTCATCCAAAAATACTCAATATGTTCAAAAGCCTGACCGGAAATTACAACATCCATTGAATTAGTTTTTAGGGATTGCCAATTGTAGGGATTATCTAACACAATATCAACATTAGGTCCGGAAGACATATCAGCACCAATGTATTGCCATTGGGGGGAATCAAAAATCGGTTTGTAAGTGCCATTGATATCAAAACTGCCAATATCTAAGATAGTCAAATTTTCATGTTCTTTCCCTTGTAAATACTTGGTTCGAAAGTCCTTCATTTTATCTAGTGAACTGTCATGCATTGTATCCCTCGACTTTTATCATCAAATTCAATGGAAAAATTAACTTATACGATTTTGGATTGCTCTAATTTTCACATGGACATCTGTCGCAATTGATAAATCTAGTCAAGCTTCAAAGGTAGCAATACTGATTAGTCAAAGTAATACTAGTATATTGGTGATTTTTTCCCATCTCCACATTTTAAATTTATCCACACCTTCAACACTGAAAAAATACACCCCTAATGACCTAATTGATGAGGATTGATTAACCCCTGGATTTCTCACGAGTAAGTTGTAAGCCTTGAGTAACGGATTGATTTTCCTTCTACTCACTACTCCCTACTCCCTATTCTCTGTGAGTTTTCGGGTCTTGTGAGAAATGCGGGAACCGATGCTAGATGGTAAAAGTATTGTTAATAATATCTACAGCCGTTTTAAATAGCCATTAGAGTTGAAAGTTGCCAAAAACTTGTGACACTGCTTATCGATATAAAAATCTGGATGTGTCACCAAAAATTCTTCCACTGCTTCCATTGGTCCTAAACCAAACTCTGGATAGATGGGATGGTTGTTGACAATGGTGTCCTCAACAATGAAATAACCTCCCCTAGGAATCAACCGATGATAGGTCTCTAATTCCTGAATCACATGCTCCTTGCTATGGTCAGAATCGAGAATCACGATGGTATTCCTATCACCTGCGATCGCGTATACTTGTTCTGCGATTTCCTGACTCACGGAATCCCCTTCAATTAACTGGATATTATCGTATCGACTCAAGGATGCACGGGTTTCTGGTAGCATCTGAATATCGATACCAATCACCTGACCTTTACCAGCTAATTTGCACATATCAGCTAAAAAAGCCGTACTTCCTCCCCTGGAAACACCGCATTCAACGATAAAATCCGGTTTCTGCTGGAAAATAATTTCTTGATAAATCCACAGGTCTAGGGGACACTTTAAAGCAGGTATACCTTGCCAATAGGTATTTACCCAAGCTGGTTTACCATCAATTACAGGTGTATAAAAGTATGCCTTTACAAACTCCTCTGCTGTATTTCTAACTGCTGCTGCTGCTTCATTGATGGGAATTTGATGATTAAGACTTGGGTTTTTTTCGATGAACATAATGGTTTTTGCGTGTTTTATTTAGCTCCAACACATTCAACTTGTTAACTATTCAATTAACCTGGTGAGTGTGTCATTTTGCGGGATGCTTGCTGGAGATTTACGGAAATATCCAACCGTTTGGCCGAATTTGCTAAAATATTAGCAATTATCACGGCAAAATCCCCAAAAAAATGGACAAACATATATTCTGCTCCTAAGTTACACTATCTGGGTTAATTTCTGGCGATCAGCAGAGCTTAACGGCTAAAGCCGTATCACAATTTATCGGGAGTGGGGAACAGGGAGTTGGGAGTAGGAAAGATCATATTTAGACGCTTTGCGTCAAGTTAAGAGTAATCCAAAATCCCTCTTGTAAACCGACCCCAGCAAATTTCCACAAAATCCAAAATCTCAAATCGAATCATCTAAAATTGTTTAATTGACATACTCATTCACGACCGATTGTTCAACTTGCTCGGCCTTAACATCTATGGGTATGTCCACCAGGGGATGAATCTGTTTACCGCTTTCTGGAGGCAAAACTTGAAATACAATGGCATTATCAATCCAGTCAAATGGAATTGCATGGGGATTTTCTGCACCAGCAACTGTTAAACTGTAGGAACCAGTGCGCAGTGGTAATTTGAATTTAAATTTGATTTCCACCCGTTGTTCTGGTTGCAAAGCTCCGATATCTACTCTTTCTTCAAAGGTGTTAGTTCCCAGAATTTCATTCCCGTTTTTATCACAGATAAAAAAGCCGAGTACACACCCTTTTATCGGTTTGACGGCTTTGATTTCTGCAACTAGTGTTACTTCTTCATTAAAGCCAAATATGATTTTTTCTGGGTTAAATTCATGATGACTACCAATTAACTCAATTCTTTCGATTAATGCATTGCCATTACCGCGACGACTGATACCATTAAATAATCGATCTAATTGTTCAATTTGATTATTTACAACTAGTTGTTTTAAACCGTCGTTGGTTTGATTATTAGTATTACTTTCTGCGGTTTGCTCATTTTGTTCTAAACCAATTTCAATATTTGTCATTAACTTCATATACTCGATAATCACCGCGCTGGGGAAACCAGATGTATATATCTGTCCATCATGAATCATTACCGCGTAATTACAAAGGGTTTTGATGGCTCCACTATCATGGGAAACAAATAATGTTGTCACTCCCGAATCCATCAAACTCCGCATTCTGCGCATACAACGATGTTGAAAAGCAATATCACCCACCGCTAAGGCTTCATCTACAATTAAAACCTCCGGATCAACATTCACCGCAACAGCAAACGCTAACCGCACAAACATCCCGCTCGAATAGGTTTTAACCGGTTGTTCAATAAAATCACCAATATCAGCAAAAGCCGCGATTTCATCAAATTTATTTTCAATTTCGGTTTGACTTAAACCCAACAATCGACCGTTAAAAAAGACGTTTTGCCTCCCAGTAAATTCGGGATTAAAACCACTTCCCAATTCTAGCAAAGCCGAAACTCTTCCCTTCACCCGTACTTCTCCAGTTGTAGGAGTAAGAGTTCCAGCGATAATTTGCAGCATTGTGCTTTTTCCCGAACCATTACGCCCGATAATACCAAATGTTTGTCCTTTAGGTATTTCTAAGTTGATATCTCGTAATGCCCAAAATTCATCACTGCGATTTTCTCCCGGTAATAATATTTCCTTAAGTCGATCAACAGGACGATGATATCGTTTAAAACTCTTGGAAACATTGCGCAGGTAAATTGCAATTTCTTCGCTCATCTTGTGCCACCAATCCTTACACTCTCACACCAGTCAATGTATTTTGGATTTTAGATTTTAGATTGAGGAGACAGGATACAGGAGAAAAAGGAATAAATTTGCTTTTCTTCCCTGCTTACCCTGCATCCCTGTTGCCAACTCCCTACAAATTGCGATACGGCTTTAGCTGTTAAGCTCCGCTTATCGCCATCTATATCTTTCCCCTGTATTACCGTCATGGGGATACCTCCGTAATTGCGGGTTTAGTTTTGATTTTAAGTGAGGCATTAAAAACTCACAACACATCGGCAAAAGCTGGACGTAATTTGCGATAACACCACAAACCCAGACAAAATATCATCAGAGAAATCAAGCTACTCACACCCCACTCACCCCAGTGTTTTACTTCCCCGTTGATCACTAAGTCGCGGTAAACTTCTACAATGGCAGTCATGGGATTGAGCCAAAATATCCAATCTCGCCATTCCGAGGGAATCGAGGTCGCTGGATAGATAATTGGTGTGGCGTACATCCAGATATTTAAAACAACACTGATGGTTTGGGGGATATCCCGGAGAAATACGGTAAAACCTGCGGCTAAGTAACCTAGTCCTGCGGTCAGTAATAGTTGAGGTATCCAAACTAGGGGTAAAAGAGCTAGGGTCGGATGGAGGGTATGGGAAGTAAAAGCCACAAAGATAATTAATACAATTAAGCCCAAGGAACTTTCAATAAAGGATGAGAAAATTGGCACTAGGGGAAGTAAACTCAGGGGAAAAACGACTTTTTTCACCAGGTTAGGTTGACCAATTACTGAGTTAGCCGATTGGATTAAACCACCACTAAAGGCAATCCAGGGTAAAAGTCCGGCAAATAACCAAAGTCCAAAGGTAAAGTTATTATCGGGTAAAGATTTCAGGGTGAGTCTTACCTTGAGGACAACTGAGAAAACGTAGGTCAAAATTAAAAGCTGGGCAAATTGGTTGAGTAGGGGCCAAAAATTTCCTAAGACTGAACCTTTATAACGTGCTTCTAAATCACGACGTACTAGGGTTCTCAGTAGGTCGTACTTGGCGATGAATGGCTTACTGATGGGTAATAAATCTTCGATCTGTCGCAGCTTGCGAACAACTCGCGCTTTGGGGGTAAGCAATTGGATTTTCCTCCGTCACTCCGAACACACCTAATCATTTTGAAGTATACCCGTAATGGAAGTTCCTTGGGAAAAATTGGAAAATAGGAGTCTGTCACTATCTCCTGGGAGAGTGATTTTTAAGTTCGATTAAAATGGGTTTATAAAGAATTTAACTGGTGGTTTGGGTATGGTGACTCCTCTAACCTGTCGGAATTTTATACATGGGGAATGGTTGGCAAGTGGTGATGGTAGCTGTTTAAATAGCTACAATCCCGCTAATAGGAGTGAAGTGGTTGCGGTGTTTCCCCGTTCGACCCTGGCTGATGTGAATCGGGCAGTTGCCTCAGCCCGTGAAGCTTATCAACGGTGGCGGCTTGTACCTGCGCCTGCTCGTGCTGAGTATATTTACAGGGTGGGGGAATTACTGGGTAAGTATAAGGAAGAGTTGGCGTTGCTCATTTGTCGGGAAATGGGTAAACCCCTGGTGGAAGCGCGGGGTGATGTGCAGGAGGGGATTGATTGTGCTTTCTACAGCGCTGGGGAAGGACGACGGTTGTTTGGACAAACTACTCCTTCGGAAATGCCGAATAAGATGGCGATGACGGTGCGGACTCCGGTGGGGGTATGTGCTTTAATTACTCCGTGGAATTTTCCGGTGGCGATTCCCTGTTGGAAGGCGATGCCGGCTTTGGTGTGTGGGAATACGATTATTCTCAAGCCAGCTGAGGATACACCGGCTTGTGCGACAAAGTTAATTGAGATTTTCGCGGAAGCGGGTTTGCCTGCGGGGGTCGTAAATTTAGTGCATGGGGTGGGAGAAGAGGTTGGTCAAGCTTTGGTGGAACATCCGGATGTGAATTTGGTTTCCTTTACGGGTTCTAGTCAAACTGGGTCGGTTGTGGGTGAAATCTGTGGTCGGATGCATAAGCGTGTTTGTTTGGAAATGGGTGGGAAAAATGCCCAGATTGTGATGGATGATGCGGATTTGGATTTGGCGGTGGATGGGGCGATATGGGGGGCTTTTGGGACGACGGGACAAAGATGTACGGCGACGAGTCGGTTGATTTTGCATCGAGATATTAAGTCAAAGTTTACCCAGATGTTCCAGGAACGGGCTGAACAGTTAAAGTTAGGGGCAGGGGATCAAGGGGATACGGATATTGGTCCAATTATTAATGCCAAGCAGTTGCAACGGGTCTGTGAATATATAGATATTGCTCGGTCAGAGGGAGCAAAGGTGTTATTGGGTGGGGAGGTTGTGCAGACTGGCCATCTCCAGCAGGGATACTTTTTTCCACCGACAATTTTAGATGGTGTGACTCCAGATATGCGGGTAGCGCGGGAGGAAATATTTGGTCCTGTGGTGGCATTAATGGAAGTGAGTTCTTTTGCAGAAGCGATCGCAATTTTGAATAATACTAATTATGGGTTATCTTCGTCTATTTATACCCGTGATGTGAATCTTGCTTTCACTGCCATGCGGGATATTGAAGCTGGTATTACCTATATTAATGGACCAACTATTGGTGCTGAGGTTCATTTGCCTTTTGGTGGTGTCAAACAAACTGGAAACGGACATCGGGAGGCTGGTAGTACTTCGATTGATATTTTTACGGAGTGGAAGACTGTTTATGTCGATTTTTCTGGCTGTTTACAACGAGCGCAAATTGATAATCGATAGGCAATAATTTTTGACTACTTTCTACTCCCTAATCCCTGCTTCGTCTATAGCGCTAAAGCAAAACTACGAGCCAAATACAGGTTGACATACTACCACGGGTGGAAGGGATTTTTGGTGTTGCTGAATTTGGGTATGAATTATGATTATTTACATTTTGTATTGAAACCACAATCGCTGTAGAGATGTAGCGATGCTACGTCTCTACACAACGTATAAATTTTCAATTCATATTTGTATTCAACAACGCCGAATTTTGGACTACTCCCGTCACGGACTACTCCCTACTCCCTGCTCCCTATCTTCTAATTGATTCCGATATCCGTAAAAGTTAATGCTGTAATCGGTGATTTTGACACCTGTTTGGGTCTCGATTTCGGCAATTAATTCTGCTGGTAGGGTGACGTGTACGTCTAGGATTTGGTTGGTGTCTAAACAATTAATATGACTATGGGAATCGCTAATGTTGCCATATAATCGCCCGTCGCATCTTTCAATACATTCAATGATGCCGTTCGATGATAGGGCTTCAAGATTTTGATAAACTGATGTGTGCCCAATTGCTTTTCCTTGCTGGTTTAAACGGTCGTATATTTCCCGTGCTGATAGGTGTTCTTTGGCATCCCACAATAATTCCAGGATAAATCGACGTTGGCGACTAACTCGCATTCCCAAGGTCTGACATTGTTCGAGAGCGTCTTCTAAGGATTGGATTGGCTTGTTTGATACTGGGTTTTTTTGCATATGCCAATTTATTCAGGAATCTTAATCTAAATGTGGTTTTAATGGGTATATTTTAGTTGGAATGGAAATTTGATAAATGTGATTATTAATTAGATTTTTGGCTATTTTGAGAATCTGGTAAATAGCGGACTGGTGATGACTCGTCCCGATAATGCTACTAGCACGTCAAGGTAAAAGCTCAAAGAATATTACCTATCTTCATCAATTGAACTAAAACATACTCATTACCACTTTAGCTTGTTTGTTGACAATTCGTCTACTTGCAAGCCTATAGGTAAGTAAGGAAAATTGTTGTTGTCTTCAGGGAATAGTGAATGTCGTTGAAATACTTTCAACTTGACTCACGCAACAAATTCTCTTCCAGCAAACGAGTAATCATTGCTGTTCTCGATGTTACTCCTAGTTTCGTAAACATACGGCGCAGGTGGGTGGCTACAGTCCAGGGACTAATGTGTAAATGAATACCTATAACCTTATTCGGTAATCCCTGAGCCACAAGTTTGGCGATCGCTTGTTCCCGTGGACTCAAACTGACACTTTGGTTTTTGTGAGGACGACAGCGAATCAAACAGTAGTGTTCACCATCGATGTCAGACTCAAATACTACTTCGTTGATGTTTTGATCTCCATTGCGGAGGATGCGAGATGGGGATTCAACTGTTAACCCTGCAAGGAGCATCCTCAAGATTTCTTCGCGCTGCAATGGCTGCTGGTCAGGCTTTCTATTCACTGTTTTCATGGCACTGACTCACCCTTATGTATGAATGTTGCTTAATGAACATTTCAACTACTTAGGTAATATTTCCGAATAGAATCCATAAATTTTGAGAATTTTTGGGAATTTTTTCGGATTCCAAATTAGATACTTTGATGTATTTGCCTTGATTTACCGATACTTTTACTTAAATCTTTTCCACTAGTTTTGACAAAGTATATGTCAGGAAACCTTGAAAAATCTGGTAATGTCAGTGTATTCGCAGCCACCGTTATGTTTCCGATTTTCTGTATTTTTTTAAACATGTCCCTCAAATGAGTTACCTCAAATTAGCGTCCTGAGAAAAAGCGACTGGTGGAGGCGCTAGTAAAGTGTTATACATAAATTAGTGCGTGACGACAAAGACGGCCTACCCAATCACCGTAGGAAAATAAGGTCTTCATGCAAAGACTAACTGTCCCCATGACGATGCTGTGCGTAATTTCCCTAGCCCATGCACAGGATTGTGATGGGGCTTTTTATTTAGTGGATGGGTTGTCTATGGAGTTGGAAAGAAGTACGCGATACTGTCGGATGTTGTTGTCGAAAAGGCTTTTATTGATTTAGTCGATGGTTAGGAATTGCTCGCAGGGATAGGTGACACGGTATAATATGTGAATAGGGAAGTGGAAAATCCCTAGTCCATAGCTGCGAATTGAAGACAAAACAGGATGGAGTGAGGGAGCATCCTAATCCTTAACTCAGAAATCCAAAGGGGATGCTCCAGGGGAATGGCTTCGCGTTGAGAAACTGCTGAAGGGTGTCTAGGTGATCGCTGGTATTGAGTAATTTATAAAAACACTCGTTTTCAACCCTTCGCCCTTAGACAAGGGATGAAAACGGTCTCAGTCCTTTAGGACTCTCTGATTTCATCTCTTTGAAGTTTGCCCGAATGTAGTAGGCTTAATCATCAGCTACAGGATAATCTAAAATCTAAAGCCTAAAATAAAAATCTCAAATCGAAACTTCTAGAAGATGCAACCTACAGACCCAGATAAATTTACGGATAAAGCTTGGGAAGCGATTGTCAAATCGCAGGATATTGTGCGTGCTTATCAACAGCAGCAACTGGATGTTGAGCATTTAGTGTTAGCTCTATTGGAACAGGACAATGGATTTGCCCTGCGGATTCTCACCCGTGCGAATATCGATTCGCACCGTTTACAACAACAACTAGAAGAATTTACCAGTCGTCAACCACGGGTAGGCAAAAGCGATCAACTCTACCTGGGACGGGGTTTAGATGTCATGTTAGATCGAGCCGAGGAAGTGCGCGATCGCATGAACGACAAATATATCTCGATTGAGCATATTTTACTGGCTTTTGCCGATGATGAGCGGATTGGAAAACGTTGTTTGCGGGTGTTGAATGCGGATGTGAATCAACTGGAGGCAGCAATTAAAGCCATTCGCGGTAGTCAAAAAGTTACCGACCAAAATCCCGAATCTCGGTATGAAGCACTACAAAAATTTGGGCGGGATTTAACGGAAGCTGCGAAAGCCGGGAAACTTGACCCGGTGATTGGTCGGGATGAGGAGATTCGCCGTGTGATTCAAGTCCTATCTCGACGTAGTAAAAATAACCCCGTATTGATAGGTGAACCAGGAGTGGGCAAAACAGCGATCGCGGAGGGTTTGGCACAGAGGATTATTAATGGGGATGTGCCGGAATCTTTAAAAAATCGCCAGCTAATTTCCTTGGATATTGGTAGTTTGATTGCTGGAGCCAAATATCGGGGGGAATTTGAAGACCGTCTCAAGGCTGTGTTACGGGAAGTGACCGAATCCAACGGTCAAATTGTTTTGTTTATTGACGAATTACATACGGTTGTCGGTGCTGGTTCCGGTCAACAGGGGTCAATGGATGCGGGAAATCTACTTAAACCCATGTTAGCGCGGGGAGAATTGCGCTGTATCGGGGCCACAACCCTGGATGAGTACCGCAAGTACATTGAAAAGGATGCAGCCCTAGAAAGGCGTTTTCAGCAGGTGTATGTGGATCAACCGAGTGTGGAAAATACCATTTCCATTTTACGGGGGTTAAAGGAACGTTACGAAGTCCACCACAATGTGAAAATTTCCGATTCGGCTTTAGTAGCAGCTGCGACCCTCTCATCTCGCTATATTTCCGACCGATTTTTACCAGACAAAGCCATTGACTTAGTAGATGAAGCCGCAGCCCAGTTAAAAATGGAAATTACCTCCAAACCAGCTGAATTAGAAACCATTGAGCGTCGCTTAATGCAGTTGGAAATGGAAAAATTATCCCTTGCAGGGGAAGAAAAAGCCACCTCCCAAACCAGGGAACGTCTACAAAGTATTGAAAACGAAATTCAAGGTTTGACCCACAAACAAACCCAATTAAACTCCCAATGGCAAGGGGAAAAACAACTATTAGAAGCCATTAGTGCTTTAAAACAAGAAGAGGAAAAAATCCGTTTACAAATCGACCAAGCGGAACGGGATTATGATTTAAATAAGGCTGCCCAATTGAAATACGGCAAACTTGAAGGCTTACAACGGGAACGGGAAGCCAAAGAAACCCAGCTAATTGACCTGCAAAGTAGTGGAGCCACCCTGCTGCGGGAACAGGTCACCGAAGCCGATATTGCCGAAATCGTCGCCAAGTGGACAGGAATACCCGTCAACCGCCTCTTGGAATCGGAACGCCAAAAACTCCTCCAACTCGAACAACATCTCCATCAACGGGTGGTCGGTCAAACAGAAGCCGTAGCCGCCGTTTCTGCTGCCATCCGTCGAGCTAGAGCCGGGATGAAAGACCCCGGTCGTCCCATTGGTTCCTTCCTATTTATGGGACCCACAGGAGTCGGAAAAACCGAATTAGCACGGGCTTTAGCACAATTTTTATTTGACTCGGAAGATGCCCTAGTGCGGTTAGATATGTCCGAGTATATGGAAAAACATTCCGTATCCCGGTTAATTGGTGCGCCTCCTGGTTACGTTGGCTACGAAGAAGGTGGACAGCTATCGGAAGCAATTCGCCGCCGTCCCTACGCCGTGGTCCTATTGGATGAAGTGGAAAAGGCCCACCCAGATGTGTTTAATATTTTGCTGCAAGTCTTAGATGACGGTAGAATTACTGACTCCCAAGGTCGAACCGTGGATTTTCGGAATACTGTCATTGTCATGACTAGTAACATCGGTAGCGAACACATCCTTGATATTTCCGGAGATGATAGCCAATACGAGCAAATGCGTAATCGGGTGTTAGATGCGCTACGTAATAACTTCCGTCCCGAATTCTTAAACCGAATTGATGATTTAATTATTTTCCATGCCCTAACACAGCAGGAAATGGCAAAAATCGTCCGTATCCAACTTAAACGGGTGGAAAGTTTACTCGCCGAGCAAAAAATTGCTGTGGAAATTACGGATGCGGCTTGCCGTCAAATCGTCGAGAAAGGCTACGACTCGGCCTACGGCGCACGTCCCATCAAACGGGCAATTCAAAGGGAAATCGAAAATATCATTGCCACAAAAATTTTAGAAAATACCTTTGTGGCTGGAGATACAATCATCGTGGATGCGGACAAAACCAACCTCTCATTCCGCAAGAAAAAACTAGCGCCTAAACGGGAAATATCAGCACAGCAGGTATTAGTTGAATCCTCCTCGGAACAGTGATATTAGCACGAAAAAGCCCGGCTTGACCGGGCGGATGTGCTGATTGTCTAACTGAATTTTGCGCTTTTTTTGACTGTATTAAGCTGGAAAAATTTTGACTTGAGATATCTTGGTAAAGTCAACCTCAAATTGATAAAAGATAAAATTACGAGAAAATTACTTCATTTCACAGGTTAAGGGACAAGCTGCATAAACGGCACTTTGCACTTCTTCGTTTTCGCCATGCAACCAACTCAACCATTTAACTTGGCTAGGATGAATACCTTTTGCTGTCAACACACCCGCACCTATCATAACTGCCGCAATATTCATAAAAAAGATACTACCAGCAACTAACAATACCGCACTCACAGGCATAACAGACTGCAAAACAACCGACAACAGACATCCGACCGTAGCCATGAGAACCACAAAAGGAAAACCAACAACTAATAAGCATACAGATAACGTAAACGTCCAAATCAAGAAGCTTTTTAGCATTAACATCGAGTAAGCTTTTCCTAAATCGGAAGTCTGAGATAACGCCATTTTATTTTCTCCCATATACATTGCAGAAAACTGTTTGGATCTGCTTTGGTTTAATGCGCTTTGATCCGCGATCGCCACCGGGGATCAATTTGCTTGTGAATTCAAGTATATAGAAGCAAATTTCTTAAATGAGCATTTCTTCAATATTCTTTACAATTTATCTCTCATAAATATGAATAGGTGCTGCCCGCGTAAAAAGTTTCCCTGAGCCAATTTGGCCATCTATCTTAAGGGGTATAACCCTCTTTTTTGTCCTCAGTAATCTGAGAATTTCCAGGAGTTTTCCAGTCCTCTTTACATGTATTTACAAAATATTCAGTTTTTCTCATAAAAGACTTTGGTGGGGAAAACTAGCTTGTATCAAGAAAGCTTATGCAAAATAGATGTTTTTCTAATGCAATTTTTCCAGGGAATCAGACTCATATTTCTCAGAAATCTAATGTACGTAATCATGCGAATGTAACTATTTTTTAAATAACATCAAAATCTACATACATGTACTGAATATATTTCCGGAATTTGCCGTGTTTAATAGATTTGTAGGCAACGACAAATGATGAACTTTTGTTACAAAAAATATTTGCAACTTAGTAAACACGCCATTGATATGGCTGGCAGATACATCTGTGCAACATTTGTTTGCAAATCGGGATTGCCATGCAAAAAAAACTGGTGACAGCCAGTGCTGAGATGAAAAAACTATATTCAATCAAAATCACTTAACACAAGACTATGACAGAAACACAAAGACAATCAGGTGTGACTCCCACCATGCCAACTCGTAAAGTTCCCACTGCACCACCAGCACCACCCCCACCTCCACCAGTAGGAGCTACCCAACGTCAAGCGACCCAAACCCTGGATTTATCAGGAACCAACCGCAGCGCGGGAGTAGTAACACCATCCACACCAGTAGCTACTCCAGCTCATCGACCCGGAACACCACCGACCCCAGCAACGGTAAAAGCCGCACCTGGAGGATTAACCTTTGCCAGTTTAATTCGTGAAGCCTACGATAAAGGCTTTTCGGACGTACACTTAGGGGTTGGCGAAGTACCCCGTTTCCGGAATCGGGGGGAAATTGAAACCACTAATTATCCCGTCACCACCAAAGAAGTATTCATGAGTTGGTTGCATGAAGCATTAACACCAGAGGAAGTAAAGCGATTTGAGCAGGATTTAGAATTTGACGGTGCGACCCAATACGATTTTGCTCGAGTACGGATCAACGTCTTCGATTCCCTACGGGGTTATGCGATGGTGATGCGACTAATTCCGTTGAAAATTCTCACCATTGATGAATTGCGTTTACCCCCCGTATTCCGGGATGTTTGTCATTACCACAAAGGATTGATTTTGGTGACAGGACCAACCGGTTCCGGGAAATCAACAACAATGGCGGCAATGGTAGATTATATGAATCAAGAGATGCCGCGTCATATCATTACCATTGAAGACCCGATCGAGTTTGTCCACCAAAGTAAAAAATCCCTAATCAAACAAAGAGAAGTGGGAGTACACACCCGTAAATTCGATAATGCCCTCAAAGCCTCCCTCCGGGAAGACCCAGACGTGATTCTCGTGGGGGAGATGCGGGACAAGGAAACGGTAAACACAGCCTTAAAAGCAGCCCAAACAGGACACTTAGTGATGGGAACCCTGCACACCAACAGTGCGGTGAAGACGATTGAGCGGATTTTGAACCTGTATTCTGGGGAAGAACAGGATGCAATGCGGGTGGCAATATCGGAATCCTTGGTGGCTGTAATTGCTCAAGGTTTATGTCGGACAACCGATGGTAAACGGGCTGCATTCCACGATATTCTCATTAATACAGATGCAGTCAAAGACTGGATTAAAGACGGTAAGTATGATGAAATTACGGAATTAATGAAACAAGCAAGCTTTGATGGCATGATTACCATGAACCAATCACTATTTAATTTGTACCAGGAAGGAAGAATTACCGAAGAAACAGCCCTGGAAATGTCTCCAACACCCAACGAAATGGCCCAATTCCTGCGCGGACGGGTGTAATCGGTATTGTTGGGAAAATTCCCGTAGAGACGATCCGTCAGGTCGTCTCTACGGGTCAATCAAAAATCCAAAATCAAAAATCCAAAATCAAAAATCCAAAATCCATTGACACCGTTCACCTACCCCGCAAAAAATCCCCAATTATATAAGGGTATAGCCTTGCTTACCCCTGGTGGTGATTTGATTTACTGTATTGACCCTAGTAAACAGGGAAGATGGCATTTACATTTGTGTGCATCATTACAGGAAATCCTGGGATTACCCGAACCACCCCATTTTCTTGTTCCCTGTTATACTGCGACGATTGACCATTGGTTAGACCCTCGTACGCAAAAAATTCATACTTTTGCTGAAGCATATCCCCCCCTTCTTCCCTATCAATCCTTACTCAACATTGTTTTTGAAACTGATAATATTTCTTGGCAACCTGCACCTTGGCAAGAGGGGGTATGTGATCCGATTGTATTATCTACCTACCGTGCTTCCTTTGCCTCTCTGTGGGAAAATCACAACTTGGTGGTCAAAGTTAATATTCCGGAACCATCTGTAAATCCGGAATCTGCTCTGGTGGTATCACCACAAACAGAATTCAGCGCTCAAGGTTATGTTTTAAGGTTATTTATTGCTGGACACACACTCCATACCGAAAGAATTTTGCAAACTCTCCATGAGTTGCTAGAAAAGCATTTAAGTCATCCCTACACATTAAAGGTGGTTGATGTCCTTACCCATCCTGACCAAGCCGAAATTAATCAGGTTTCGGCGACACCAACCCTAGTGAAGGTGTTTCCGCCTCCGATGCGTCGTATAATTGGTAATCTGGAGAGTGCGGAGCGAATTTTGCAGATGTTGCAGGTTGATGGGGTTAGAGAGTGGGGACGGTCTGACGGGTCGTCTCTACCGTCATAAATAATCTTCTACTCGGACTTTAATTTTGCCTTCGCCTAATAATAGGATTAACTCCTCGTTTATTTCTACATCTGTCGCAGTACGAATAATATCACCATTTTGATTGCGTACAAGGGCATAGCCGCGCTTTAATACGGCATTAGGGTCAAGGACGGTGAGTTTTTGCCGTAACATTTGTAAATGCTGGCTTCGCTGTTTTAATTGGGTAGACACTATTTGTAGTAGGCGCTGACGTTGCCATTGTAGGGTTTTTAGTTCCTGCTTAATTAACTTATCGGGATGAATACGATTTAAGCGATCGCGCATTTTTGTCAGGTGCATTTGTTGCTGGCTATAAACCCGATCTACTGCACCGATTAACTGTTCTATTCGATGCTGATGTTGTCGATATAAATCCGCAAGGGCTGGAACCACTAATTCTGCGGCCGCAGTAGGGGTATGTACAGAAACGTCGGCGGCTAAATCGGCCAGGGACTCGTCCCGTTCGTGACCAATCCCGGTAATGACGGGAATAGAACAAGTTGCGATCGCTCTGACTACTAACTCATCATTAAAACAAGCCAATTCTTCCACCGCTCCCCCACCTCGTGCCACAATTAATACCTCGGCTCGGCGATCGCGTTCGATACGTTGGATGGCTTGGACAATTGATTGGGGGGCTGTATCTCCTTGAACTGTGGCAGGGGCAAAAATCACCCGTAAACCAGGATAGCGCGATCGCCAGGTTTTTTGCATGTCACCCCAAGCAGCTGCGGTGGGGGAGGTAACAACGCCGATAGTATGGGGATGGACGGGTAGGGAACGTTTGCGTTCAGGAGCGAATAAACCTTCTGCCTGGAGACGATTTTTCAGTTGTTGGAAGTGCAGGGCTTGTAAACCCACTCCATCGGGTAAAACTTGCCACACCTGCAACTGGTACTCACCCCGTTGGGTATACAAACGCAGGGAACCTAAAATAATCACCCGTTCGCCAATTTGGGGTTGTTGGGATAATTTACCCATCATTCCCTGCCAAACCACACAACGAATCGAGGCACCGTTATCGGGGTCTTGCAGGGTAAAAAATAAACCTACACGGTGATGGTTGGCACTGGAAACCTCCCCTGTCACCCAAACTTGACGCAAAATCGGATCCTGTTCCAACAGTGCCTGAATATACTCAGTTAGGCCAGCCACGGAGATTGCTTGATTCGGGGTTTGGGAAGTCATTGGGATTTTGGATTTGGGATTTTGGACTGAGGGGGTGACAAGCGTCATCAACTCGTTATAAAGCAAGCTTTTCAGACGGTAGATACTGAAAAGATAAAAAGCCAACCAGCGCTTAAAACTCCCATTCTCCCGTTGAGCGATCGCTAAAATTAATTTTCATCTTTTCAGCAGCCGTTAGGATGAAAGGTTTACCCTACCTAGGTTACATCCACCTTGTCACCCCTCAGGATTTTGGATTACTCTGCGAGAAACTGCACTGGTTGCGTCTATGGATTTTAGATTGAGTCAGTAGCTTGAGCTTGTTGCGTAGATAAACGCCTAAATAACTCATTCCTACTCCCTATTTAAGTAGGTAGCTGCAATTAAACATAAAACCACAATTTAACCAATCATTCGGCGAAAAGCCTTACCCCCGTAAAGACGCGATATATCGCGTCTCTCCCTACTCCCTACTTACAAGCAAGCGACTTTCCTCTTCCCAAATCTAAAATCTCAAATTTTCTGAGCGATTACAGACTATGATGGGAGTAAAAAGTGTTGAGTGTAAGATTTTTCTGCCACCGTGATTACAGACTATCATAGTTTCCATGAACTACACCTATTTAGTTGCGATCGCGCTAGGATGTTGTCAAATTTTTCAAATTAAGTCATATTAATCGAGCATTTTGCAGTTAAAATAGTATATTCGTTCTATAAGAACTAGCATATAGCTCCTGAACTTTATATATTTTCGAGGCGAGAATGGCTGTAAATACCACAGATAACGCAGGAAGGCAAAAAGCGCTGAACATGGTACTCAACCAAATCGAGAAGACCTTTGGGAAGGGTACAATCATGCGGTTAGGTGATGCTACCCGGATGAAGGTGGAAACAATATCCAGTGGTGCATTAACATTAGATTTAGCTTTGGGTGGAGGAATTCCCAAGGGTCGGGTTGTGGAGATTTATGGACCGGAAAGTTCGGCCAAAACAACGGTGGCTCTCCATGCGATCGCGGAAGTTCAAAGAAATGGCGGAATTGCTGCGTTTGTCGATGCGGAACACGCTCTAGACCCCACCTATGCGGCTGCCATCGGTGTGGATACAGATAATTTGCTGGTATCCCAACCAGATACGGGGGAAGCGGCTTTAGAAATCGTTGACCAATTAGTTCGGTCGGCGGCGGTGGATTTGGTAGTGATTGACTCCGTAGCTGCCCTTGTACCCCGTGCGGAGATTGAAGGGGAAATGGGTGATTCCCACGTGGGTTTGCAGGCTCGTTTGATGAGTCAGGCTCTACGTAAAATTACTGGAAATATTGGTAAATCTGGTTGCACTGTGTTGTTTATTAACCAGTTGCGGCAAAAAATAGGTGTTAGTTATGGGAATCCGGAAACCACCACTGGTGGACAAGCGCTGAAGTATTATGCTTCGGTGCGTTTGGATATTCGACGCATTCAAACTTTGAAAAAGGGAACCGAGGAATTTGGAATTCGCGTGAAGGTAAAGGTGGCAAAAAACAAAGTAGCACCTCCCTTTCGGATTGCAGAGTTTGACGTGATTTTTGGTAAGGGTATTTCCACCCTGGGATGTATCGTTGACTTAGCGGAAGAGACGAATATTTTGACCCGTAAGGGTGCTTGGTACAGTTACAACGGTGAGAATATTTCCCAAGGACGGGATAATGCGATTAAGTATTTGGAAGAACGTCCAGAGTTAATTGAGGAAATCAAGGTCAAGGTACGGGAAAAACTGGATTTAGGTGCGGTTGTGTCTGCGAATTCGGTTAATCGGAGTATGGAGGATGAAGAGGAGGATGAGGATATGGATGATTTTATCGATGAAGAATAAAGGTAGAGACGTAACATGTTACTTATATCAAAAGGTTTTGAATCGGTAGATTAGGTAGATTAATTTATTGCCAGTAGGGGTAAACAAATGTTTGTCCCTGTTTTTTTGTGTAAATTTTTGTGGGTTATATAAATGGTTCAAAATCCAAAATCTAAAATCCAAAATTCAAAATCAAGTTAACCGTACTCAAATTTTTCCAGTTTACCGAACCGACTAATTCTCCTGATTAAATTGGTCGGTATTCATCAATTAATAGGTGATAAAAGCCGAATTTACACTCCTTTGAATCATCACTAATATAGGAATCAAAGAAACAAATTAAATCTCAAGCAAACAGGTAAAACTAGGAGTTAAAGGATATGGCTATTGTACGTTACAACCCTTGGGCAGAAATGAATGCTATTCAACGTCAAATTGACCGGTTATTTGAAGATTTACAAACACCATCTTTTCGAGTTCCCGCAGCTGAATTGATAGAAACAGAAGATGCTTTACACCTGAAATTAGAACTACCGGGAATGGAAGCGAAAGATGTTGATATCGAAGTTACCAAGGATGCAGTTAAGGTAGTTGCTGAACGTAAAACAGGGCATCAAGAAGGTACTCACTCCGAGTTTTACTATGGTAAATATCAACGGGTAATTCCCCTGAAAACTAAGGTTCAAAATACCAATGTGACTGCTGAATATAAAAATGGTATTTTGAATTTGACCTTACCTAAAGCTGAGGAAGAAAAAAATAAAGTTGTCAAAGTCAGCTTAGGTGAAAATTAAAGTTTGATAGTGGGACAATGGTTTTGGCGAACCGTAATTAGTGTGACAGAGTGATATTACAGCCTAGTTGTTAACTCAACTGGGCTTTTTTATTGATATGATGATATTCATAAAGCATATTCTGACGTGCAGTTACTTCCAATTCTTTGAGGAAAAAATAAATTTGTGGACGTGCTAAAAATTTTTCTAAAATAGCTTTTCTGGCGAGAATATAATTATCATCACTCACCCAACTATATTCCCGGCGAATATTTTGAGCATACAGCCGATATTTTGACCAATCACTACCCAAAATCGCTAAATCCGCATCTAATAAGATTTGCCCATCAATATCAATATCATTGCTATCAACCTGATGATGCTGGGTTAATAAAATCAACTCACTCACACAATGGATGATATTTTCATCAATGGATAACTTTTGTAAACAAACCCTGGCAAATTTAGCACTTTTAGCTTCATTATTGCTCCATTTAGGATTGTAAACGATATCATGAAACCAGGCAGCAAATTTCAGTGAGGTTAAATCCTGTCCGTATTTATGGAGAAGTTGGATTGATTGCAAAACATCACTAATATGGTTCAGGTTATGGTAGTAGCGACTTGAATCAAAGTAAGCACGAGTAATTAATTTGTAAATTTCTGCTGCTGGATGTTCCGGAAAATTTCCAATATTTAAATTTCGTAACAATTCGTACCAACTGCTTTCTAAATCGATAAAAACATTCATAAGTAGGTGGATAGTGAAAATTGTTGTTGTGGTCAGGGAGTAGAGACGACCGTCGGGTCGTCTCTACAGGAAGCAGGGGGAGCAGAGGATACGGTGGGAGCAAGTAATAGATAATTTCCTATCTCCTGTTTCCTGTATTTTCAAACTAGTAAAAATAGATTAGGATTTGGCAATAGGATTTAGATGTAGCACGATTGATATTTCCAGTGCATTACCGCAGGTTGAGTGTATGTCCATCATCATTGCTCAAAATCTGAGCAAATTTTATCCAGTTGCTGTTAAAGAACCAGGTATCAAGGGAACCATGTCACACTTTTTCCGGAGAACCTATCGGAGAATAGTTGCAGTTCAAGATGTTTCCTTTGAGATTACTCCTGGGGAAGTGGTCGGGTTTTTAGGTCCAAATGGAGCAGGAAAGACTACCACGTTAAAAATGTTATCGGGTTTAATTCATCCTTCCAGCGGGAATGTACGGGTTGCAGGACATGTACCCTTTCGTCGTCAAGCAGAATTTTTGCAAAAAATTACCCTCGTGATGGGACAAAAGCAGCAATTATTATGGGATTTACCTGCACTTGATTCTTTAAAAATTAATGCCGCAGTTTATGATATCTCTGACCATGAATTTTGGATTCGGGTCGGAGAACTAACGGAAATGTTATCTCTGGATGGGAAACTGACCCAACCAGTGCGAAAACTTTCCCTGGGGGAAAGGATGAAAGCGGAACTGTTAGCAGCGCTGTTACACCGTCCCCAGGTATTATTTTTGGATGAACCAACTTTAGGGTTGGATGTGAATGCTCAAGTGGGGGTACGGGATTTTTTGCGGCAATATAACCAACGATACCGAGCCACCGTGCTATTAACAAGCCATTACATGGCCGATATTACCGCATTATGCGATCGCGTGTTGATGATTCACCAGGGTAAACTCATGTATGACGGTCGTCTCGATGGTTTGCTGGAAAGGTTTGCACCCTACCGAGAAATTCACCTGGAATTATCCCATCCCCCCCATCCAGAGAAAATTGAATTGTATGGGGATGTGAAACATATTGAGGGACGTTCGGTCAGCTTGATTGTGGAACAGGATATGTTAACACGCACAGTTTCCCGGATTCTCGATGATTTTGATGTGGTGGATTTAACCGTGACTGAACCCCCTGTTGAGGAGGTGATTGGTCGGGTGTTTCAAGCTGGGGTAATTTAGGATTGACATCTCCTCTGGTTGAAACACGGGGGAATCCCACTGCATCCCCTGCTCCCCCCGCTTCCTTCGCGTCTCTCCCCACTCCCTCTAAGAGTGACTAGAAGGATTATTTAGATAAGTATATCTACTTAAACTTTGTTCGTAGGTTTGTAGTAATCGCTGAGATTCTGCGAGGCTGATTTTTTTCTCTTCTAAAGCCTGTTCACAACGCTGACGAATATTTTCCACCATATCCTCGGCATCATATTGTACATAACTTACTACTTCTTGCATGGTGTCACCCTTAACTACATGTTCTATTTGATACCCTTTGGGTGTTAATTGGATATGGACAGCATTGGTGTCACCAAAAAGGTTGTGGAGATTACCCATAATTTCCTGGTAAGCTCCGTTAAGAAACATACCCAGGTAGTAGGGTTCACCGGGTTTGAATTTGTGGAGTTCAAGGACGGATTTAACATCCCGCAGGTCAATAAATCGGTCAATTTTGCCGTCGCTATCGCAGGTTAAATCAGCGAGGATACCCCGTTGAGTTGGTTCTTCGCCCAGACGATGGATGGGCATAATCGGGAATAATTGATCAATTGCCCAACAATCGGGGGCCGATTGAAATACGGAGAGGTTGATGTAATAAATCGAAGCCATGATTTTTTCCAGGTCTTCGAGGTCATCCGGTACGTAGTCGATTTGGGGTATCAAACTGAGGATTTTATGACAACAAGCCCAGTACAAGCGTTCGGCTTTTGCCCGTTCGGTGATGCTGAGGATACCTAAATTAAACCTGCTAATGGCTTCCTCTTTGAATTGGGTTGCATCGTGGTAGAGTTCTTGGAAGTTTTCGCGATTAATTGATTGGTAGGTTTCCCAGAGGTAATGAATCACCTGGGTATCACTTTCGACGGGAGCTTCCGGAGACTCAAAGGGAATTTCGCTGGTACTGAGAACGTCAAAAATCAGTACGGATTGGTGGGAAGCGATCGCACGTCCACTTTCACTGATGAGGGTGGGTACGGGAATATTGCGTTCGGTGCAGGTGTCTCGCAATTCTGCCACAATATCATTGGCGTAGTTTTGCATGTTGTAATTTTTGGATGCGTAGAAATTGGTTTGGGAACCGTCATAATCGACACCTAGACCACCCCCCACATCCAGGTATTTCATGTTGGCACCTAATAGGGCTAACTCGACGTAAATCCTGCTTGCTTCTCTAATTGCTTCCTTAATGACGCTGATGGCGGAAATTTGTGAGCCAATGTGGAAGTGTAATAATTGTAATGAATCGAGTAAATTTGCTTGGCGTAACCGATCGACAACAGTGATAATTTCCGGAATTGTTAAGCCAAACTTGGCGCGATCGCCGGTTGAGGTTCCCCAGCGTCCCACTCCTTGGGTACTGAGTTTTGCGCGCACACCGAGGACAGGTTTGATTCCCAGTTGCTGACTCAGGGAAATTGCCAATTCCAATTCTTCGATTTGCTCCAGGACGATGATGGGTGTTTGTCCCAACTTGGACGCAAGCATGGCTGTTTCGATGTACTCACGGTCTTTATAGCCATTGCATATGAGTAAAGCTCCTGGAGTATTTAGTAAAGCCAGAGCAATCATTAATTCCGGTTTTGAACCAGCTTCCAAACCGAATTGGTGAGGTTTACCAAACTTGACCAAATCCTCAATTAAATGGCGTTGTTGATTGCATTTTACCGGAAATACACCCCGATACTCCCCAGGGTAATTATAACGAGCAATCGCTTTGGCAAAGCAGGCATTCAAACGTTCAATGCGGTCTTCGAGAATATCTGAGAACCGAATTAACAACGGTAAACCCAAATTTCTCAACTTTAAAGCATTAACCAACTCAAACAAATCCAAAGAACCACCGCGATCGCCTTTGGGGGAAACCGTCACATGACCCGCAGCATTAATCGAGAAATAGGGATGTCCCCATCCATCAATTCGATACAGTTCCTCACTTTTTTCAATTGTCCAGGAACGAGGTAATGTATCGATAGCACTCACCGTTTCTTTGGTTTTGGCTAATGCATGGTCGTTCTGGGAACGACGCTGAATTTTGCCATTGGTGGCTGTATTGACCTCTTTTTCTGATTCCGATGCAGCAGTTGACTCAACACCCATTTGTCGCTTAACCTTTGTTTTCACCCACGAATATCCAGTTTAGCTTGAAAACAGGGGATAGGGTAATAAGCTAAAAATCACATAACTACTTGATCTGCTGTTGACCAATCCAGCCAACTAGCAAATTCGGATGCAAAAGTATCATTGATGATGGCTTGACGGATTTTTTGGGTAAAGCGGACTAGTTCGGTGATATTATGAATTGTTAGCAGTGTGTAAGCCAAAATTTCCTGCGATCGCACTAGATGGGATAGGTAAGCGCGACTAAAGTTTTGACAGGTATAGCAGGGACAGGTTTCATCTAAGGGTTGAAAATCATCCCGGAACTTGGCATTCTTCAGATTCCACCGTTCCCCCTGTACCATTGCCGTCCCGTGACGTGCCCATCTTGTGGGAATTACGCAATCGAATAGGTCTACTCCAGCTGCGATCGCGATCGCCATCTCCCTGTAGGTTCCTACCCCCATCAAATAACGGGGTTTATCATAGGGTAATAGGGGTGCTGTCGCTTTGACTATCTGCGCAATGAGTTCCGGTGGTTCCCCCACGCTGACCCCACCAATCGCATACCCTGGTAAATCTAGTTTTTTCAACTCTTCTGCGGCTTTCGCGCGTAAGTCTAAATGCACCCCTCCCTGGACAATTCCAAATAAAGCTTGGTCGGAACGCTGATGAAAATTTATACACCTTTCTAACCAGCGATAGGTGCGGGCTGTAGCAGCTTCCACTTCACTGCGAGTAGCGGGATAGGGCGGACATTCATCAAATGCCATAATTACATCCGCCCCCAGGGTGTTCTGAATTTCAATCGATTTTTCTGGGGTCAGGTTGATGATTTGACCATCGTGGGGTGAGCGAAATGTTACTCCTTCTTCTGTAATTTTTCGCATTTCACTCAAACTAAATACCTGAAACCCTCCGGAGTCAGTCAACATTGGCCCATCCCACCCCATAAATTTATGTAATCCTCCTCCCCCAGCCACAATTCGCTCACCGGGTTGGAGGTGTAAATGGTAAGTGTTGGAAAGTACCATTTGCGCACCCGTTTGTTTCAGCTGGTCGGGTGTGATTGTTTTGACATTGGCTAGGGTTCCCACGGGCATAAACCGAGGTGTTTCAACTATGCCGTGGGGTGTATAAAATACGCCTGCACGGGCTTTGGTTTGACTACAAGCTGCTAAGGGTTGAAAGGTAAAGTTGGCTGTCACTCAATTGGGAATTTCCGATTTGCGATTTCAGATTAGCTATTATACTTTATACGGTGAATAAGTGAGCTTTTTGAGATGGTTAATGCTTGAAGGTCAGTACCCTGATTTCTCATCAACCCCTAAAACTTTCAGAGAGTAGGAAACTGGGAGTAGGGAGTAGTACGAAAATCAACCCATTATTCTCAGTTGATCATCCCCCTTGGGCGAATTCCAGGAACATCAAAATGGTTCAGATGTATCATCGTCAAATTCCGCATCCCATTTTGCCGATAAAACCTGCTCCATCATGGCTTCAATTGCGGTGACGGTCATGGTGCGATCGCGTCGTTCTTGGATGGGTGTTGTTTGGGGAATAAGACGTAGACACCACCCTTCTTGGATTAAATCAAAATAGGTTTCGTTTTCCGGTGATTGTTTAAGTTCCAGGTAATCAAAACTATTAACGTTTAAATATAAAGCTTGATTCGCAACCAGTGTGGAACGCTGCGGACTGGAAAAAACTTCTAATACATCTCCTTCCCCTTGACTATGCAGTTCTCCATCACGAGTGTAGGTATAATGCACACGTCCTAAATCGGATAGCAATCGGCGCATATCCAGTTTATTAACAACAACACCTGTATTAATAATACATGGGGCTGGTATGTGGGTTTCAGGTAGATGGTGAGTCATAATCTAGAACTTCAAGGTTTGTTGCAAACAATAAATTGAGGATTATTTTGAATTAAAACCGATACTTTACTTTTTCTTTCAAAATATCAATACAAATGTATAGGTTCACTTTGCTAACTTGAGTTAGCGGCAAATTCTCCTGTCAATACAAATGATTTCAGCGCTGCTGGAAGGTCTTCACCAGCTTTTTTGAGTATTTTTCGCATATCTTGAATAGACACCCAATTAATTATAGTTAATAACGGATGCGAATAAATAATTTTTTGAATACCCAAAAACAATTTTTGACTTAAATTGACAATATTTGAATTTTTTCATACACCTATACAAATGGAAGTAGTAATTCCTGTTTTTGGAGTTGCAAAGTGTTGATTTATACTTTGTTTTTGTAAATGCTATTATCAGGATAACAAAAAACGCTACCGTCGCAGCCAATTAGAATTAATCTTGTTTAAACCTTTAAAAAGATTGCCGTAGTTCTGCGGATGATGATAAGTTAACTGAATATTAATAAAGCTATGTAAATAATTAGTAAGTGAAATTAGGATGAAAACTGTCTGGCAATGGTGGTACAAATTGGTTGCGGGTTTGTATGCTAGTCTCTGTTTTTACACTTCCTTGCCATTACCATACTTGCCCCATCTTGATTTTCAATTTGTATCCAGGTTTGCACCCTTTGTGGGATTACTGATTGGCTTGATTTTAAGTACTACGGATAGCTTACTGGGATTATTAAACGTATCAAATATCACAAAAAATGCCATAATTGTGGTGATTTGGCTAGGAATAACTGGGGGTTTACACTTAGATGGGGCGATGGATACAGCCGATGGATTGGCGGTGACAAATCCGGAACGTCGTTTAGAAGTGATGGCTGATAGTGCAACGGGAGCATTTGGAGCAATGGTGGCGATCGCTATCCTTTTGTTAAAAACTGTGTCCCTCAGTGAAATTTCGGAATATCGGGGATTTATTTTAATGGCAGTGTGTGGATGGAGTCGGTG
Source organism: uncultured Calothrix sp. (assembly GCA_937973965.1). Taxonomy (GTDB): domain Bacteria; phylum Cyanobacteriota; class Cyanobacteriia; order Cyanobacteriales; family Nostocaceae; genus NIES-3974. The sequence continues at coordinate 31,099 of CALJJQ010000040.1, forward strand.
GGGACAGGTGTGGGCGATTTGGCGGTATCCTTATCTGAAACCCACGGGAAAAGGAGCTTTTCACAAACAAGCCATTGATTCTGCTTGGTGGTTACTACCGGGTTTTTTAGTGTTAATTGTCATGAGTATGATGAATTACCTACTGAATCCCAGCAGTCAAATCATCAGTTTCGTAACCCTAATTTTGGGGATAGCGATCGCATTTATCACTGGAGCATGGTTTAACTACAAGCTCCAAGGACACACGGGAGACACCTATGGAGCAGTAGTTGAGTGGACAGAAACCCTGATGTTGTGTGGATTAACAACATTAACTTGACCAGAGCAATATCTCCTGTATTCTATCTCCTACTTAACAGGTTGTAACCTTGTCACCCTCAATTTAAACTTACCGACTCCCGTTTCCCCGAAGGAGCGAACACGGACTACGTAGGTTCCCGTTTCGGTAATCCGTGTAAACAACAGGGAATTACTAGTACCATCCGGACCATCATCATTTTCAGCCACCGTAGTCCCGTTAGGTCCAAGCAAGGTAATAATTGTGTCAAAGCTATCGGAAGAAAGGTCAATCGCTAAATTATCGCCTTTGTTGAGTTTGACTAGATAATCCCGTGCAAAACCTCCCTGTCCGGTGGGGATATCCTTATCAGACAAAAAATCATCGACTTCGTTGTTGGTGGAGGGTAATGGTAAAGGGTTATACAGTTTATTTACTTGTGCCCAACTTACAGGTAAAGCTATATTTAAAACAAATAAGGTTACGGGTATAAATGTAATTTTTTTCAATCCCACCAGCAAATTCCTAATTCTCATCCAAAAATTATCCCACAAATACAGGTTTGCTGGCTTAATTATAGTTTTATCTCCATCGGCTTGCCCATCAATTCTTCATTAAGGATTCTGAAGTGGATGTTGCAACTGCAACCACACCCACCACCGGGTGACGATGTTGAACCAGGGTTTCCATTGCCGCAGAAACGGTTGCACCCGTTGTATAAATATCATCCACCAGGATAATTGGTCGGGAAGGATAACGTGCGAGAACCGTACCGACTTGAAAAGCAGCAGTTAGATTAGTCAAGCGATCGCGTTCTCCCAGTAAATGTTGAGCTTTGGTATCCCGTACCCGGACTAATCCCTGGGGAACTAGTTTCATTTGGGTAATTTGACAAAAACCTTTACCGATGATTTCTGCTTGATTAAACCCCCGTTCTTTTTGCTTTTGTGCATGTAAGGGAATGGGAATCACAATGTAATTACCCCAGGAACGAGGATGACCTGATTTGCGAAATAAATCCCCATATTCCCACCAGATTTCCCCCAACCAATTTCCCAAAAGTAAACCGATTTCGGGATGATGATGATATTTCATCATTGCGATCGCTCGTTTGAGGGTTCCCCGGTATCCACCCCACACCAACACCGGGTAGTCAGCTTGACTGCGGATAGTCGGATTTTCCAAACGACAAGCTGCTAAACTGCGAGTGCAATACACACACAAACTTGTGGATGTCGTACGTCCACAACTAGGACAATTACTGTCCATAAACAAATTTAAGAAACCTTGCCAACCCTGTTGTAACAATTTCATCTGAATTAATCGCCAAACCTCGCTGATAAATAGGGGGACGGATGAATGACGTAGAGACGTAATATATTACGTCTCTACATACATATTACGTCTCCACATATATTCTTCCCCTAGGACAAAAATGGCGTTAAATCCAGATGTTTTTCTACTTCTGTCGCTAGGGAATCAAGCATATTTTCACGTTGCTCGCGGTAATTGGCGACACCCGTAGGTAGGGACTTTAAACCACGCTGTTGACGTAAACGGTTCAACCAAGCCCGTCGCCACGGACCATTATCAAAAATACCGTGTAAATAAGTACCCCATACCGACTGACAACTATCCACCAGACCCAAATTTAGATCATCAAATAGGGGTTGATAGGCTTGCGGATCATTAGCAGGAAGTTCAAAGCGCGATCGCCCTTGATGAATTTCAAATCCGGTGACGGGTAATCCCATCTGGGGATAATTAGAAGTTACTTGCCGTTGACGGGCAATTTTTTGTCCCGTAATCACCGTTTTTATTGGTAATAAATTTAACCCTTGAAATCTGCCAGCCTGTCCTTCCACCCCCTCTGGGTCAGCAATCATTTGCCCCAACATTTGGAAACCGCCACAAATCCCCAGAACTGTTCCCCCGGCGGCTGCATACTCTTGAATCGCTTCCGCCATACCGCTTTTTTGTAAAATCAACAGGTCGGGAATAGTCGCCTTGGTTCCTGGTAAAATTACAGCGTCGGGGTGCCCTAAATCCTGTTTCGGACTGAGATATTTCACCCCTACACTGAGTTCTGATTCTAAGGGGTCAAAATCAGTAAAATTGGAAATGCGTGGTAAACGAATCACGGCAATATTAATATCGCTATTAGCCTTATTGGCTTGGCGATCAAGTAAATCTAAGGAGTCCTCCGCCGGGAAAATCTGCTCCATATAGGGAATCACACCCAAAACCGGTATCCCTGTCCGCTCCTCTAACCATTTAATCCCCGGTTCCAACAAAGAACGCTGTCCCCGGAATTTGTTAATCACTACACCCTTAATTAAAGCCCGTTCTTCCGGTTCCAGTAATTCCAAAGTCCCCACCACATGGGCAAACGCTCCACCTCGGTCAATATCCACCACCAAAATTGTGGCCGCGTTCAGGTGCTTTGCCACCCGCATATTCGTTAAATCACGGTGCTTGAGGTTAATTTCTGCCGGACTTCCCGCACCTTCGCAAATCAGCAGATCAAACTCGGTTTGCAGATGTTGTAAAGATTCTTCAATCGCTCGCCAACCCAACTCAAAATACTGCTCGTAGTAATCCTGGGCACTCACTTTCCCCACCGGACGACCCTTAATTATCACTTGGGAAGTCATATCCCCTTGGGGTTTTAGTAAAATTGGATTCATCTCCACCCAGGGAACAACCCCCGCAGCCCAAGCTTGTACCGCTTGCGCATAGCCAATTTCTCCCCCATTGGGGGTGACATAGGCATTTAAAGCCATATTTTGCCCTTTAAAAGGAGCAACACGATAACCCCGACGGGATAGTATTCTGCAAATAGCTGTTGTGATTAGGGATTTACCTGCGTGGGATGTCGTCCCCACGACCATAATTGCTTTCATAGGCTTTTAGAGATTCAAAAAGTAAGAATTTTTCTAGATATTGTCTTGATATGAACTAATTAACTCGCTCGACCAGTTTGCTAAATCAATCTAATCAATGTTAACGGTATTATTCAAGATTTCATCAAGCTTCAGTATCCTTCCGTATATTATTGTTCCCTTTTATAGCCAATTATTAACCTAATTGTCTGTAGGGGATTGGTGAATCTCTTAGCCTAGCTTGTCAATAGGGAGTAGGGAGTGGGGAACAGGGAGTAGGAATCAGCTATTTTCCTGTTTAGTTGTGTCTTAATGACATGGGAGACTAATCTGTGAGTCAGTCTATACGTACTACTATGCCCAACATATACGCACATAAGTGCTTATGCAAAATTAAATATATATTGTCCGCAGCGTAGTTTACTTTCCGTAGGGTGGAACGTTAGCAATTCACTTGTGATTTCAGTGTCTCGGAATGTAGAATTAATTCTGCACTGCTACTTATGTGGCTTGTCTGCGAAAGCTGCGTATACTCGCAGGTAATCCAAAATCCCTAGACGCGAGCGGACGACCGCAGGGGTGATCCAAAATCCATAGACGCGAAGCGGCTTCTCATAGAGTAATCCAAAATCCAATTATCTTTCCAACATTAACAAGTTATTAAATTGCGAGTTGCTGGAGATTTGGATCGGATAGGGTTTGTGGGTGATTTCGCTGCTGTTGGTTAACATTCCTCCCTGACGTTTACTGTTAACGGCTTGAATTTCGGCAATAATTGCCAGGGCGATCGCATCTGGGTTATCTGCACCAATATCTAAACCAATCGGTGCATGTAAGCGGTCTAGTTGGGTGGGAGTGGGAATTATGCCACTAGCACAAATTTCGTTGATAATCCGAGTACAACGATGTTTGGCACAGAGTATGCCAATATAGCGTGCATGGGAAGGCAATAAAAACTTGAGGATTTCTACGTCATCTAAATAATTATGGGTCATGACGACACAAAAACTATTTTCGTTTAGGTTTACTTGCTCTCGAATTCGATTCCGGGATGTCAAAATTACCCGATCCACCTTGGCAAAACGATGGGGTGTGGTTTCCTGACTTTGGCTATCAACAATGGCGACTTCCCATTCCAAAGCCTTGGCAAATTTAGCCACAGGTTCCACATCCCGCCCTGTGCCAAAAATTACTAAATTTAAGGGGGGATGGATAGCTTCAATAAATACATCGATCATCCCTTTGCCAACTTGATAACGGTAAACGGCTGATTGACGGCTAGATAGAACTGTACGCGCATCGGCTTCAATTCTTTCTGCCAACCCAATATCCTTAATATCAGTTGTCGCGCTCCCATCTGCACCGATAGTTAAACGGGAACCAACGGTAATATATTCAATGCCATTATTCGTAAATACCGTTGCTAACACACCCCACTGCTTTGCTCCCCAACATTCGGCAATAAACGTAATCGGATTTAGCCAAGAATCAGCTTTCAGGGGTTCTAACAACACCTGTACCACGCCATCATTGCCAATGCCAAAGCCACAGGCAATGTCATCCAGGGTATGTATGTCGTAAGCAAAGGTAACGGGTGTATCTGCAAATCTCCATTGCTGGACATGGTGGATAATCTCTGATTCAATATGTCCCCCACCAATCACACCAGCAACATTTCCGGTCTGTGTTATTAGCATTCTCGCCCCAGGTCGGTAATAAATCGAACCTTGAGTGTTAACAATTGTTGCGAGAAAACACGATTCGCCTTGAGTTTGCGAACGGGTATATGTATCGATAATTGCGTGAAAGTCGTTCATGATTTATATTCCGAGCCTGTAGTCCAGATTACAAGGCTACCCTATCCCCGATCGATCATCCTTTAGGATGATTCTTGATTGAGACTTTGCACCTGGGGTGAGTTAAAAACAAATTGGCATTGTTGAATTCAGGCATGAATTGTAAACGCTTTCTGTACCCGTATTCCTCAGAGGATGTTTATCAAGTATTACTTATCACTATTTTGACTACCGTCCTGACTCTGGACATGGGGTTATAAAGCTGATTTTTCCTTCGAGAGTACAGACGCGACATGTCGCGTCTCTTCCCATTTCCAAAAACGATAATTCAAATATTAAATCACAAGCCAAAGCGATCGCCTATCTTCTAATCCTTAGCAACTCCATCTACCAACTTTCCAGATAAATAACTTAACAAATCACCAAAGAAAGCTCCGAAGATATTAGAGTGAAATAAATCAGCCGTACATTTTGGCAATATTATAACCAAAAGGGAAGAAACTCATGGTTCAACGTGGTTCTAAAGTACGTATTCTTCGTCCTGAGTCCTACTGGTATCAAGACGTGGGAACAGTCGCATCCATCGATCAAAGCGGGATTAAATATCCTGTGATTGTTCGCTTTGATAAAGTGAACTACTCTGGTATCAACACCAATAACTTTGCTCAAGACGAGTTAATCGAGATTGAAGCACCTAAAGCTAAAGCTAAATAAGCTGAAGCAATCAGCCGGAATCAAAGGCGATTAGATATTCAAAAATCCGCCTTTTGCGGTAGTGTGGAGATAGGGCTAAGGAAAAACGATGTTTTTTCTTACTCCTATCTCCAATTTTTTGTGCATCTATCAATAGATATATTATTGTGTAACCAATGCCCGAATTGCCGGAAGTGGAAACCGTCCGTCGCGGACTTAATCAATTGACCCTCAACCAAAAAATCGTGGGTGGGGATGTGTTGCTAGAGCGTACCATAGCCAATCCTTCAGTTACGGTTTTTCTCAGTCAATTGGTGAACCATCAAATCATCAGATGGCATCGTCGGGGTAAGTATTTATTGGCAGAATTAGGGGAAACTGGGAATAGTAGGGAAAAGGCTGGGAATAATCACCTGGGTTCATCTCCCTATTTAGGGGTACATCTGCGGATGACTGGACAACTACTATGGTTAGAACGGGATGAACCGTTACATAAACATACCCGTGTGCGCTTATTTTTAGAAAATAACCGTGAATTGAGGTTTGTAGATCAACGCACCTTTGGACAGATGTGGTATGTTCCCCCCAATACTACCGTAGAAAAAGTGATGACAGGTCTAGGGAAATTAGCTGTAGACCCCTTTGCCGAGGAATTTACGGTAGATTACCTTTGGGAGAAATTGAAAAGCCGTCGTCGTCCTATCAAAACCGCGTTACTCGATCAATCGGTAGTCGCTGGACTGGGAAACATCTATGCTGACGAAGCCCTATTTTTGAGCCAAATTCGTCCTGACACCCTATGTGTTTATCTTTCCCAATCCCAAGTGGAAAAACTGCAACCAGCAATTATTCAAGTTTTAAGCCAAAGTATAGCCGCAGGGGGAACCACCTTCAGCAATTTTTTAAATGTCAAGGGTGTCAACGGTAATTATGGCGGTCAAGCGTGGGTGTATAATCGCACCGGTCAACCCTGTCGTGTTTGTAGCTCCCCCATTCAACGCATACGACTAGGAGGACGTTCCAGCCATTTTTGCCTACAGTGTCAAAGATAAGCTAAGACCATGCTTGCTTGATGTAGAGGGAGTGGGGAGTAGGGAGAGACACGATAATCACGTCTGTACGGGAGTACAACACCAGATGCAGACTTTTCAGTTTGCAAGACGACTTCCCAAGAGTATTCCCCCACAAGCGCTAGAATCCTAAATAGCAAAACCGCATATACTATAATTCAATCATCCACAAGGATTCTTCTATGGCAGTCAAAAAAGGCGAAATGGTACGAGTGATTCGCGAAAAACTCGAAAACAGCCTCGAAGCTCAAGCAAGTGATACCCGATTCCCTACGTATATATACGAAAGTCAAGGGGAAGTTATGGATATAAAAGGAGACTACGCCTTCGTTAAGTTCGGTAAAGTACCCACCCCAAATATCTGGCTTCGTCTCGACCAGTTAGAAAGCTTTAGCTAGTCTAAGTCGGCGGAAATACGCCTACCATTCCCCTAGCTCCCATGCTCCGCGTGGGAGTAGAATCTGCGAAGCTCCAGTCTCGTGAACGAAAGCGGTAGCCCTCATTTCTGACTTCCTACCCACTCTCAAGTCATTCCCCTATGTCGTTTGGACACAACCAAAAAAGAAAATAGTTCATTCCCTGGAGACGATCCACCGGGTAGTTTTTACTCCCTACTCCCTATACCCTATTCCCTATAGTCAAGGGAAGGAACACAAAAACAAGACATGTAATCCAAAATCTAAAATTCATGGTCTCCGAACTCGGTAATGCAAAAACACTTCATTCTCAACCACTTTTGTGGATAGTAATTCTAATTTGGGAGCGGTCGATTCTAAAAATCCTTGACCGGAAACGAGGGAGGGAGAGGTTTTTCCTCCGAGAATCAAGGGACAAATTGTTAAATATATTTCATCAATGAGGTTCGTATTTAAGAATGATGCAACTAGTTCACTTCCTCCTAATACAGCTAAACGTCGAATTCCCAAATTCGCGAGGTGGTTCATCATCAAGTTTAAATCAAATTCATCGGACAAGAGGGGAAAAGTTAAAATTCGATTAAATTCGGAACGATGCTGCCAAAATAAAGCATTATTTGCTGTTGTAATTAACCAGCGTTCAATTGGTTGCTGAAAGAAGCTAATTTCCGGATTTAAATTGGCTTTACGCGTAATTACTATATGAACTGGCTGAGGTGTTTGACCTTGTTGAGTTCTTTGTTCTAGTAATTGTGGCTGGGTGACGGTAAGTGTTGTACCATAGGCACGGAGAGTATTCGCACCGAATATGACTGCATCCGCAGCAGCAATTTGGGTTTCCAGGTGTGCTTTGTCTGTTTTTGAACCAAATCGTGCGGGGGAATGGCGAAAATCTGCAATTTTTCCGTCTGCACTAACTGCTAGAATCGCAATGATTTGGGGACGAGTGTGTGTCATTATCATCAAAAACTGAATGGTAAAAGTTGAGTTACGAAATGATTTTCCCCCTACTCCCACCGGTCTCCAGGATTTGTGAGAAATGTGGGTTGGGAGTAATTTGATTATCTGTCACTATTTTTCCGGATTGCAGTTGCAGACTTTGGGGGAATACACCACCCTTTCCCTGGTTACGGTTTTCACAAAAACCTGAAAATAAGTAGTCAAATGGTTTTTGGGACTAATGCGTAGCATCAACTGTGAGTCTGTATACACAGATGCATTATTTTTGTGTAATAATTCTGAAGAATTGGTTTGAAGTTTATTGATTTATCAAGTTCTGTGTCTGTCTTCGTAACGTTTGTCTAGGTATGCTGTGAATGGTTAGCTAGAATCCTAATTCCAGGTGACTATAGTGATTTATACTCGTCAAATTCTGGCTGTTTTTAGCATTGCTTCTGAAATTACTTCGGGTTTCCCTGGGCAATTTCAATAATTCGATTTGAGATACTGTTATATTGTACGTTTAGGTTTTTTTGGATTGGATGCAGCTGTTGTAATGTACAGACCTTGAGCGAGACTACCGATGGCTAAACCCCGTCAATCATCATTCCGTCGAATCTTGGTATCGCGACTTTTAGTTTTATCGGTTCCTGTATTGCTAACCGGGGAATTGGTAGTCTTTAAAAAAGCACGGCATAGTATGCTGGAAACGGCGAGTCGCAATCTTCACGAAAGGGTAGTTTTGAAAGCCCAGAGGATTTCTGATACGATTGGTAGTCTTAAAAGTCATCTTCACAGCGCAAGTCAAACCATTGTTGTCAGAAGCGGTAATCCAGAGCAAGTTCAAGCATTTATCGACAATTTTGCTGTTAATCATCGTCGGCAAATCGAATGTATACAAGTTCTCGATTTGTCAAAAAAACAACCCCTTGCTAGTACCTGTGGGGATGAACCTATATTACCGATCCATACCGGGAATATGGAGTTTTCTAATGGGTCTGTGGTCAATTGGGGGGAAGTACAGAGTGAAGTTGTTATTCCTCCGAAGGTGGTGACCAACTCTCTCGCTGATGATAGTATCCCCACACAAAATAGGTTGCAAATTTTGATTTCTGCACCTGTATTCAATATGGAGGGCAATCTTAATTATGTTATGGCTATTCGCGCTCAATTGCGAGAACAAGTCAAGCAATCAGATAATTTATTAACTGGTTACACTTTTGTGGTGGGGGAAGATGGAAAAATTTTATCCCATCCCCTACCTCATTTGGTGGGTACGAATATCAATCAACACCCATATGGGGAGGGATTACGAAGAATCATCAGCAGCGCGATCGCGAATTCCCATGACCATCTCCATTTCTTTTCGGACCACCAGGAGCAGCAGTTAATTGCTGGATATACAGCGATTCCCAGTCCTATCAGTGACAATCCAGCACAAAAATGGATTATTGTTGATGCGAAAACAGTTGATACTGCTTTGTATGGATTGCGGGATATTAAGGTAATTTTAATTTTGTTGACAATTGGGTTGATTGCTGCATGTGTGATTGCTTCCCTATATTTAGCGAAGGATGTATCCCACCCGTTAGATGAATTATGTGACTATGCTCTGCAAATTGGTATTGCTCCTCAAACTCAGAAAAAACCCTACAATTTTCAAATTCGTGAGTTTAATCAGTTAGCACAGGCTTTTGATTTAATGACTGAACGCTTAAATGTTTGGGCTGAAGAAATTGAAAGTGCTTGGAAAGATGCAAAAACAGCTAATCAATTAAAAAGTCGTTTTATTGCAACTACATCCCACGAAATTCGTAATCCTTTAAATGCCATTATTAATTCTATTCAATTTGTTAAAGATGGTCTTTGTGATGACCGGGAAGAAGAGTTGGAATATTTGGAAATTGCTAATCAAGCAACTCTTCATTTATTAAATATGATAAATGATTTACTGGATATTTCGAAAATTGAAGCCGGAAAACTATCTGTTAATTTGGAAATCACGGATTTGCGGGAAATTATTAAAGAAACGATTAATTTACAATCTGTCAATATTCAAACTAAAGGTTTAAAATTTAATGTTCCCCAACTAGAAGAGGAAATCACTGTTAAGGTTGATCGCGGTAAGCTCAAACAGGTTTTAATTAATGTGATTGGCAATGCTAGCAAATTTACGGAAGAAGGTAGTATTACTTTAACTGTCACCACTGATAATCACAGGGAAAATAATCAAGAAGTTAATCGCGTGATCATTACAGTTACAGATACGGGGATTGGTATTGACCCTTGTCAACAACAGCAACTATTTCGTCCTTTTGTCAGGGTGGAAGATACGACCCACAGTCGCTTTAAAGGAACGGGTTTAGGATTGGCAATTTCTAAAAATCTTATTGAAATGATGGGTGGAACAATCACCCTGTTTAGTGCTGGTTTAAATCAGGGTACAACCGTCACTATTACTTTACCATTACTAAATAATACTGTCCCCACTCAAAATTTAGATGTTTCCAGCGAACGACCTGGGGTATCCCAACCGGAACGTTTGCTGTCAAAATAGCAGGTCAACGGTTAACAGTCAACAATATAAGAAGAGTTTCAGTATTTTTCCGCAATCCCTACCTACAAATATTCTCTTAAACGCCAGATTTTAATTGTACCGTCATCGCTAGCGCTAATAATATCGCGGTGGTCGGGACTGATGGTCAAGGAAGTGATAGCTCGAACGTGTCCGCTGAGGGTTTGGATTTCCCTATTGTTATTGTTTATTTGCCAAATTTTAATGGTGCGATCGCGACTACCACTAATTAGCAAATTATTCACCGGATTGATGGTAATTGCTGTCACCCAATCCTGATGTCCGGTATAGGCACGGATAAATTTACCAGTACCCACATCAAAGGCCATAATACTACAATCCCGACTGCAACTAAATAGGGTTTGGCCATCGGAACTAAAACACACACCACTGACCCAATCGGTATGGCTATCTAAGGTATGCAATAGTCTCCCTTGATTCCCATCCCAGAGTTTGATGGTATGGTCTCGACTTGCGGTGGCAATAATTTGGGAATCTGGTGTAAAAGCAATACTTGTAATTGTATTCGTATGTCCCTTGAGGGTACGTAGACGGTGAGTTTTCAGA
>CALJJQ010000041.1 GCA_937973965.1 uncultured Calothrix sp.
GGGAACAAATTGCAATTCAAATTAATCCCTATTAGGGATTGAAACCAATTCATCATGGATAGGGGTAGAAACATCATTTCATTGCAATTCAAATTAATCCCTATTAGGGATTGAAACTAATTCGCTCAACCGTCCTTTGTGGGAGTCTTTCAATTGCAATTCAAATTAATCCCTATTAGGGATTGAAACTCATTGCGTTAATTGTGGATATCAGCCAGAAGTCATTGCAATTCAAATTAATCCCTATTAGGGATTGAAACTCATTTACTAATGTGATGTTGGGGATGTATCCCCGATTATTGCAATTCAAATTAATCCCTATTAGGGATTGAAACCTCCCTGATCTACAAGCAGCTCGAATCGAGGTGATTGCAATTCAAATTAATCCCTATTAGGGATTGAAACGAATATGTTGAGCCCAGCAGCCAGCGCGTCAAACAATTGCAATTCAAATTAATCCCTATTAGGGATTGAAACGACTTGTACATACCACACGGCCCGGTGATCGACAAATAATTGCAATTCAAATTAATCCCTATTAGGGATTGAAACGTACGCCACGATGATCACGTCGCCACTGTGAGGGATTGCAATTCAAATTAATCCCTATTAGGGATTGAAACCCACACCAAGACCCACACCGGGGTTGGCCGCGAGCGAATTGCAATTCAAATTAATCCCTATTAGGGATTGAAACCCTCGAAGACTCTGACCTTTGCGATCGTGTGTGGAATGCTAGATTGCAATTCAAATTAATCCCTATTAGGGATTGAAACCCAGCCCGACAGACACCACAAACCCACGGGTATCGGATTGCAATTCAAATTAATCCCTATTAGGGATTGAAACATTCATACACAAGAGAACTGCTGAGGGATGGGGTATTGCAATTCAAATTAATCCCTATTAGGGATTGAAACAAAGTATTTCGTAACTAATGGTAGTGTGTACATTCGATTGCAATTCAAATTAATCCCTATTAGGGATTGAAACTCACCAAGCTGAGTTGCAGAAACTTGAGTTTGATAATCATTGCAATTCAAATTAATCCCTATTAGGGATTGAAACCTAGGGCAGATACTATTTCTGCTAGAGCTACATTGGAATTCAAATTAAGCCTCAAAAAAGCTTGATAATCAAGCGTTAAAGCGCGACTAAGTGCCTTTCTTAACCCATCAAAGTTGGTGTGGTGGAGTACTAGGAGGTTAATTTGGGGATATGATTTTGATTGGGTGTATTAAACTGGATTAATCAAGCTATGTCTATTCAAGAATTTCAGGCTTTTTTTGATTGCTGTGTGGGAAAATGGAGTACGGAGCGGACGTATCATTACCTCACAAAACAGGAAGTAGAGCGATCGCATACGGATTTTGTGGTGGAGCCAATTACAAATACGGCTAAACTGCAAGTTCTCCAGGACAATCAATTCCCGATACCCACAAATCTGGAAATCCTTCCCGGATATCATCTAGAGTTTGAAACTGTCTCCGAAACGGGTGAAAAAGTTTCCCAGCAGTTGAATATGCTGTTTGTCACAGAAGGTAATGGGAAAATTATCACCGGACAATATCTACGCGATCGCGCTTATGAGGAAGATCGACCCATAGTCGCCGATTTTCAGTTTGACATCAATAAGTGTGAATTACAAATGACAACTAAATACACCCGTGTTGTCGCAGTGGACTCGATTACCCTGATTAACCCGAATCTCCGCATTCGCAAAATTATCAACTATCTTCGTCCAGAGGATAATCAACCCCTTCAAGAAGTCGTTTTAGTAGGATTTGGTGTGGAACAGAAAGTCTAGGTTTGAATCCCATTTTTTCGGTTAGGAGACAGGATACAGGAGAAATAGCCCTTGTTTGTGAGTAAAATGTTTTTTTAATTGGGTGGATAGACAGTGAATAGCAGGTAAATGTGGTACATCATTAGCAGTATATGTTATGCCAATTCTCTAAATATTGACTACAGATAAGTGCGGAAAAAGCTGGCCGTCTGTTTTGTGCAGAAGTAGTCTATACCCCTGTACTTTTTTCCGATTGTCACACCAATAATGCGAGGGGGTCATAAAATCGCTGAAAGACTATTTTTTCCGTTGACCCCCTCGCCGCCTTGCTGTGTAAGGGTTTGAAGGATTTTTCTCCTGGATTTTTACTGCTTCGACGACAATTTTTTAGACCCCCTGGCAATCCGCCTCTGGACACCTTGCTGTATCAGGGTTTAAAATCAAGGGGTCTCCTCTTATGAGGGGAAATAATTGATTGGAAACTTTCGATCGATTGTCTTAAACGTTCAGATTGTATACAGTCTCCTCCTATGAGGGGAAATAATTGATTGGAAACTCTACTATATCGGTAAACGATTAATATCCTTATTACAACCAATCACCACCATTGCAGAACCCTTGTATAAACGTTGGTAAGGGTCTGGATTAATTTTGAATTTACCATCTTGACTTACTGCCAATAAATTCAACCCGTAGCGATTTCTTAACTGCAATTCCGCCACAGTTTTGCCATCAAACTCATCGGGAACGATAATTTCTACGATACTGTGTTCTGGGTCTAAATCAAACCGTTCCAAAATCGATGGTTTAGTTAAAGTTCGAGCGAGGGAACTTCCAGCTTCATACTCTGGAAATACCACATGATCCGCACCCACCCGCTTTAACAGTTTACAATGTACCTCCGTGGAAGCCTTAGCAATTACATGGGGTACTCCACCTTCCTTCACATTTAAGGTAGTAATAATACTTTCCTGAATGTAATTACCAATTGCAATAATCACGGTATCAAACTCAAATAACCCAGCTTCTTTGAGCGCTGCTGGTTCAGTGGAATCTAGTTGTACCGCATGACCGACAATTTTTTCTGACAAAGCATCAGCAACCCGTTTTTCATCAATATCGGTAGCCAAAACCTGATAACCTAATCGATGCAGGGTGGAGCAAACGGAACGACCAAATCGACCCAAGCCAATAACAGCAAACTGGTGATTATCTTTGCGTAGGCTACGAAAAAACCCCAATGATGACAGATCCACAATGTTATGTCCTTAAGAATATCGTGCAATTGACACTCCCCTGTCCTTAGCCATTCGCGTTAGCGTCTCGCTAGAGAGGGGATTCTACATTCATCGTCGATGGAATCAGAGAGTCCTAAAGGACTGAGACCGTTTTCATCCCTTGCCTAAAAGTGAAGGGTTTTCAACGAGTATTTTTATAATGAGTGTACTAAACCGTAAAAAAATTGAGATTAACCCACAAGGAGGTTTTCTTCGGGATAATGAATTCTGGTTGGTTTGGGGTCTCCCAAAATTGCCGACATTAGCAATAACACACCAACACGTCCCATATACATTGTGACAATTAGAATTAATTTGCCAGCAGTAGATACACTAGCAGTAATTCCCGTAGATAAGCCAACCGTAGCAAATGCCGAAACAGTTTCAAATAAAATTTGGATAAAAGGCAATTTGGGATCGGTCAAAGCAATCAGTATGGTGACACTCAAAACAGCAGCGATCGAACCAACTAGAACACCAACAGCCTTTAATATTAACTGTAAAGGTATTTTCCGCTCATATAATAAAACTTCTTCCTTGCCTTGCAAAATCGCTTTCGTACAACTAGTTAAAACCCGTAACGTTGTGGTTTTTATCCCTCCCCCCGTACCACCGGGACTTGCACCGACAAACATTAAAGCAATGGTAATGAATAAACCCGCAGTCGTCATTTTAGCGATATCCACACTATTGAAACCAGCAGTACGGGTTGTCACTGATTGAAACCAAGCTAATAAAAATTTATCAGCAATACTGTAGCCACCAAAAGTTGATGGATTACGGGTTTCTACACCAAAAAAAGCAACCGTCCCCAACACCAATAAAATTAGGGTTGTACTAGTTGCTACCTTAAAACCCAGGGAAAATATGAGTTTTTCTTGACGCTGCAAAATGCGATCGCGTAACCACATATAGGTTTCAATCAATACCTGATAACCAATCCCACCACAAATAATCAACATACCAATTGTGAATATAACCAATGGTGAGGTTTGGTACTTAACCAGGCTATCGCTAAATAAACCAAAACCAGCATTATTCCAAGCACTCACACTATGGAAAATCGCCAACCATAACCCCTTCCTCCAGCCAAATTCGGGAACAAAGGTAGTCATTAACAAAAATACACCCGTCAGTTCAAATATCAGCGTCGTCGCAATAATCGAACGAATGATTTGCCTACTCCCACTCATCCCCGGACGGTCTAAAGCTTGTTGAATCGCAATTTTTTGCCGCAAATCAAATTTGCGACCAGTCAATAAAATTAAAAATGTGGTGGTGGTCATATACCCTAAACCACCAATTTGCGCCAATAAAATAATCCATAATTCACCCCAAAAGGAAAAGTGGGCATTCACATCCACTATCGATAGACCTGTAACGCACACAGCCGAAGTCGAGGTAAATAGGGCCACAATTGGGTCATTCCAAGTACCTGTGTTAGTCGAAAACGGCATCATTAACAACACCGTTCCCAGCAAAATTACAGCTAGGAACCCAAAACAAATCGTCCGAGAAACAGTCATATTCAGACATGTAAAAACAAATACAGAAGATAAACAGCGACAAGCAATCGAAAAATTGACTTGACGCAGAAAAATCCTCCATACAGATCAAAACACACATGGTAGCCTACGAGTATGGGTATTTTGATCTGCATTTTTTCTTTTGCTCGTGGTGCAATATGAATACTAGCCTCAACAATCGAATTCAAAACTTTTACGATGCTTCTTCCAGACTGTGGGAACAAATCTGGGGCGAACATATGCATCATGGTTACTATGGCGCAGACGGACTCTCCAAAAAAGAACGTCGTCAAGCCCAAATCGACCTAATTGAAGAATTACTCCACTGGTCAAACCCAAATCCTGTCACGAATCTCCTAGATGTCGGCTGTGGTATTGGTGGTAGTTCATTATATCTTGCCCAGCGCTACCATGCTCGTGCGACTGGAATTACCCTCAGTCCCGTCCAAGCTCAACGCGCTCAAGAACGAGCAAGTGAACAGGGTTTATCAGCCAAAACCAATTTCCTAGTAGCCGACGCTTTAAATATGCCCTTTGAGGATAACAGTTTTGATTTGGTTTGGACTTTAGAAAGTGGCGAACATATGCCTGATAAAGTCAAATTTCTCCAAGAATGTTATCGCGTATTACAACCTGGAGGAACCTTAATTATGGCCACCTGGTGTCACCGTCCCACCGATCAATCCCCCCTCAACCAAAATGAACAAAAATTATTAGCCGATATTTATCGAGTTTACTGCTTGCCCTACGTAATTTCCCTACCCGAATATACCGAAATTGCTACACAACTACCATTAAAAGACCTGAAAACAGCCGATTGGTCAGCAGCTGTTGCTCCCTTTTGGAACGTCGTTATCGATTCTGCTTTCACACCCCAAGCCTTGTTTGGTTTGTTACGAGCTGGATGGACAACCATTCAAGGCGCTTTAGCCCTGGGTTTAATGCGTCAAGGCTACGAAAGTGGATTAATTCGCTTTGGCTTGGTTTGTGGGAGAAAATAATAGCCGATTTGAGATTTTAGATTTTAAAAGGGAACAGGGAATAGGGGAAAGGTCAGAGACAGAATACAGAAAACAGGAGGGAAGAAGGGGAAATAATTGATAATACTAAGTAGGTCGGCGTTGAAAATTGTAATTAGGACAAGACAGTAGGCAGTAGGTGGGCTGTGTATTTTGTTGAAATTTACCCATATTTTAGTTCACACAGTTTTTGTGATGATCTCGTCCCTATGCTCCGCGTGGGGACGCATTCCACGAGGCTCTGCCTCAAATCAGGAAGCAGAGCTTCCCTATATGTATCAACAGCCGCAGTATTGGAACAAGTTTGTTGTCACGGTTTGTGCATGAATTTGTCACCCCAAAAAAGGCACAAAGTAAACAGCCTAAGCAGTAGGGGTAAGGGTTGAAAGTGGATTTAAATTTCGTTACATAGTTCTGTTTATTTCCACCGACTTACTCAGAATACTTAGAAATATATTAAGCGGTTGTGCATTTAAGTTGTATATTCACTACTTTTGATGGATGACAGTTAACGGTTAACTGTCATCTGTTAGCCTTCATCCTTAACAGCACCGCTGACCATCATATCTGGGGGAGAAGGAGGAATGCGAGCAGCACGAACCCGTTGCCAAACCGTGAATGCCAGCAGTATGACAATACCAGTTGTGGTGGCGGATATCTGGAACCAGCTCATATGTTGTAACCACATGGCCAAAATATTAGAACCCAGAGCAATTAACCACAGAGTTAAAGCTGCTCGTCTTTGAGATAGACCCCAAGCGAGGAGACGATGGTGGATATGGTCTTTTCCTGGAGTATTTAGAGGATTTTTACCAGCCATGAGTCGGCGAATTATCACTTGAGTGGTGTCCAAAACTGGTAATAATACAAACAAAACCGAAGGGAATAGGGCAAAAACCGTTGATGCCTGTAATTTCCCTAGGATAGTGGTTGCAGCTAGCACATAGCCGAAAAAATAGGCTCCCGCATCCCCCATAATAATACGAGAGGGATGAAAATTATGGCGCAAAAATCCCAAAGCGGCTCCTGCAAGGGCTGCTAAAACTAATGTAGCCGCAGCGCGGTTAAAAGACTGGGCAGATACCGCCAGCAAACTCATAGAAGTAATAAAACCAATTCCCCCGACTAACCCATCCATTCCATCCATCAGGTTAATGGCATTGGTAATACCCACTACCCACAATACCGTTACTAGGGTCGAGAGGGTGGGGTCAAAGGGTGTGCCAATTGTCACCTGAATACTAATTTTATTCGCAACTAGTAGCAGGGCTGTAAAAACTTGTACCAGTAAACGGATTGAAGAGGGTAATCCAAATTGGTCATCAATAAATCCCACCAGTACCAAAATTGAACCACCGAGCAAAATTGTTAAAACCTGGGCAAGTACACTTTGGATTTCAATGGGGCGTAGTAAACTAGCCAACACTAGAGCTGCAATTACACCAGCATATATAGCTAATCCTCCAGCATTGGGTAGGGGTTCCCGGTTCAAACGTCGAGCATTAGGTTGATCTGCCCAACCGACCCGCAGAGCAAATTTCCGCACCACAGGAATAAACCGCCAAGTGACAATCCAAGCCAATAGAAATGTAAATACGACTGCTAACCAGCCAAACCCACGCGGTTCAGCAATGCCCAGCGCTTTGAGGGAACTGTAGATATCCATCATCTCATGGGGGTAGTGTGGAACAAGAAGTTTTTTTTTACCAAGGCAATTCTAGAACAATCTAACTATATTTCGGGGAGCTGGGAGTGGAGAATAGGTAATAGGTGAACAATTAAATTAAATGCACTCCTGACAATCGGTCGGACTAACTTAAATACATAAGAAGACATAGGGTATGGTAAGATACCTCCTCTATGTACATCAAGCCTAATTCCTACTTCCAACTCTTAATACCCAAAAACTGATAAATTCATAATTTTTAGATATATCTCTCATTTTCCTGTCCTCAATTTATTAGCACTCTCACCCAGTGAGTGCTAAATTGTCTTATGTAGACAACTATGATAATGACTGACTGCAAAACTAAACGACGGAAATATGGCGAAGATTGTAGCATTTGATGATGAATCTCGGCAGGCATTGGAAAGAGGTATTAACGCCCTTGCAGATGCGGTAAAAATTACCTTGGGACCAAAAGGTCGGAATGTCCTGCTGGAGAAAAAATTTGGCGCTCCCCAAATTGTCAATGATGGGATTACGGTTGCCAAGGAAATCGAGTTGGAAGACCCCCTCGAAAATACAGGTGCACGCCTGATTCAAGAAGTAGCATCTAAAACCAAGGATACTGCTGGTGATGGTACCACAACTGCCACTGTTTTGGCACAGGCAATGATTCGTGAAGGCTTGCGAAATGTCACTGCTGGTAGCAATCCAATTGCCTTAAAACGAGGGATTGATAAGACGGTGGAAGCTTTGGTGGAGGAAATTGCCAAAGTAGCTAAACCCGTAGAAGGAAGTGCGATCGCCCAAGTAGCTACTGTCTCGGCTGGTAACGACGAAGAAGTGGGAGCGATGATTGCACAGGCAATGGAACGGGTGACAAAGGATGGAGTCATCACCGTTGAGGAGTCGAAATCCCTATCGACAGAGTTGGAAGTTGTGGAAGGGATGCAACTGGATCGCGGTTACATTTCTCCCTACTTTATTACCAATAACGAACGGATGACGGTGGAGTTTGAAAATCCTCGCATCCTGATAACCGATAAAAAAATCAGCAATATCCAAGAGTTGGTTCCCGTCCTGGAAAAAGTGGCCCGGAGTGGTCAGCCTTTGTTAATTATTGCTGAGGACGTTGAAGGTGATGCTTTGGCAACTTTGGTTGTCAATAAGGCTCGCGGTGTTTTAAATGTCTGTGCCATTAAAGCCCCCGGTTTCGGCGAACGTCGTAAAGCCATGCTCCAAGACATCGCGGTTTTAACCAAAGGACAAATGATTTCCGAGGAAATTGGTCTTAGCCTGGATACTGCGACCCTGGAAATGCTGGGAACCGCTCGTAAAGTTGAAATTGACAAGGAAAGTACCACTATTGTCGCTGCTGGTGATAATGCGGCTGATGTCCAAGCGCGCATTGCTCAAATCCGCAAACAGCTGGCGGAAACGGATTCAGAGTATGACAAGGAAAAACTCCAGGAACGTATCGCTAAGTTGGCTGGTGGTGTGGCCGTCATTAAGGTGGGTGCAGCCACGGAAACCGAGTTGAAAGACCGGAAATTACGGATTGAAGATGCATTAAATGCAACGAAGGCGGCGGTAGAGGAAGGAATTGTTCCTGGTGGTGGAACAACTTTGATCCATTTAGCGAAAAAGGTGGCTGAGTTTAAACAAACTCTGACCAATGAAGATGAAATCGTCGGTGCTGATATTCTGGCCCGTAGTTTGGAAGCCCCTTTGTGCCAAATGGCTAATAATGCTGGTGCAGAAGGTGCGGTGATTGTTTCCCGTGTCCGTGATACGGAATTTAATGTGGGTTACAACGCTATTACTGGTCAAATGGAAGACATGATTGCTTCCGGAATTGTTGACCCTGCCAAAGTTGTCCGTTCTGCACTCCAAAATGCTGCCTCGATTGCGGGAATGGTTTTAACCACCGAAGCTATTGTGGTGGAAAAGCCTGAGAAAAAAGCCCCTGCTCCCGATATGGGTAGTATGGGCGGTATGGGCGGTATGGGTGGCATGGGTGGTATGGGTATGGGGATGATGTAATTTAATTTACCTATACCTATCTATCCGTCAACCATATTTGTAGAGACGTAGCGGTGCTACGTCTCTACAGGTTTTTATGAATCACCCGAAATGTTAAATTAATCCGTTCGCCGATGGGTTTGGCGGTTTTGGGGATTTGGTGTTGCCAATAATGCTGGGTTTGCCCTGCCATGATTAGTAGGCTACCCTGATTGAGGGGAATTTCTAATTTGGGTAGATGTTTGTCGTGACGATGACGTAGCAAAAATCTCCGGGTCTCCCCAAAACTAACGGAGGCGATGAGGGGATTTGCTCCCAGTTCGGGTTCATCGTCGCTATGCCAACCCATGCTATCTTGACCGTGACGGTAGCGATTGAGTAAAACGCTGTTAAACTCGATTTGTTTGTCTTCCTCTGTGTTGTTGATGTTTACAGTCATTTCTACCTGCTGTTTGACCTGGAGTAGGATATCTGTCCACGGCTGAGGATACATGGTTATCCCTGAATAGGTATAAACTACCCCCGGTTCTCCATACCAAGCGGTTAATCGTGGCTGCAATATTTCTTTCCCATACAGTTTGATGGGGTCTTGTCGCCACTTAATATTATTTAATAATTCTTGATAAATTGACTGGGCATTTACGCCGGAGAAAAAGTCCTTGTAAAGGAGAATTTCTGCTTGGGGAGTGGGTTCCCCATTGGGTAATTTGATAATTTCTGGAAGCGGTAATTTATTACAATTTATTACAGTTTTTGACATGGAATTTAATGAATTAGGTTGTAGAGCAACTGTTGAGGGAGAAGGCTTTGAGGGTGTAATCGTAGCTGGGACGACAAATTGAACGCTGAACGTGATATTTGTATAACAGCAGCTTAAATACGACTTTTTAATTTCACTGGCATTATCTGATGAAACAGGTATTTTGTGTGTTGTTTTCACGAATGACGTACAAATTGCCAACTGCATTAAGTTGCTTTTAAATAAATCCTGTGTTGAGCGTCAAATATCGTTAAGGGGAAAGATGTTGAGAAGAATCATTGGCGTATTTGTGGCGACGGTAGTATTAACATTTCAGTTTGCGATCGCCAGTGCAAATGCGGTGGAACTTGATGCGAAAATTCGTACCGTGCCTTTAAATGAGAAAGGTGATACAATCACCCTCTCCCTCAAACAAGTGAAGGAAGGTAAGCAACTGTTCCAGTATGCGTGTGCGCAATGTCATGCAGGTGGTGTCACCAAAACGAACCAAAACGTGGGTCTCGACCCAGAAACCTTGGCGTTGGCAACACCACCTCGCAATAATGTTGAAAACTTGGTGGATTATATGAAAAATCCCACCACCTACGACGGAGAAGAGGAAATTTCCGAACTTCACCCCAGTCTCAAAAGTGCAGATATCTTCACCGAAATGCGCAACCTCAAAGAAGAGGATCTAGTCGCGATCGCTGGACATATCCTCATGCAACCCAAGGTAGTTGGTGAAAAATGGGGCGGTGGTAAAATTTACTACTAAAATGCTCAACTAGCTCGATTAATTGATGTTAATCCCTGAGTGTTTTGTTTTTGCTTAACTATCCCTGTGGCTGAAAACGCGAGTGCAATGGTAACGCGATGGACGATGATTTTCGTGTAGTCGGTTAAATTTGCCTCGCGGCTTCGTAAGTAAAGATTAGCAGAAACGCGACATGTCACGTCCGTACTGCCCTATGCTCCCTGTCAGCGTGATACCGTTTGACTTTGGAGTTGATACCTGACGGTGAGCTTTCGGGAGCGGATCAAGAAAATGTCTCAAAATTTGAGTGAAATGGTATGAGAGATTTGTTGTGAGCAATCTGAGTTGAAGTGAGTCTGGCTCATGATTTGGGCTATCTTAAATTAAAAAAACTTTTAAGTATGACAATTTGTCATATTTAGGTGTAAATTTATTTAATATGGGATTAAAAAAAAGATGGTTTAAACTAGTTCAGGAGAGAATTTAATGAAAGCGATCGCAGAACAAATCCGACGTATTGGTTTATTGGTGGTAACTTTGGTGTTGGTGGCTGGTACTTTGGCGATATTTGCTCCCACCGCAGCAGCTGAGACCTACACAGTTAAGTTAGGAAGTGACAAAGGCATGTTGGCATTTGAGCCTGCGAAAATATCGATTAAGCCTGGTGACACCATAAAATGGGAGAATAACAAGTTACCTCCCCACAACATCGTTTTTGATAGTGTGAAAAACCCAGCGAAAAGTGCCGATTTAGCCAAAGCACTTTCCCACAAACAATTAATGATGAATCCCGGACAGGCTTTAGAAACAACTTTCCCCGCAGATGCACCCGCAGGTGAGTATACTTTCTATTGCGAACCCCACCGCGGTGCTGGAATGGTTGGTAAAGTGATTGTGGAAGGTTAGGATTGAGTTTTTTTGCTCAATAATTTGTATTCAGGAAGACTTGAAAATAATTAAGTCTTCCTTTTTTGTGTGGGGGGAAAATGATCGATTTCAATTCAGGTCTACTACCGACAGCGACGAACCTGATCGACAAATAGCCAACCCTGGGTTCCATCTGCGAGTCTGACTTGGGCGAAATCCCCTTGAACTTTGACAAGTAAAACCTTTTCACCGTGGCTAAGTTGTCTCATAGAACCAACTTCTGTTTGGGGTTCAGGACGGAGTTTTGCTAAGAAATTACCACCGGTGGGATTGATTTCCCGACATTGGGGTTGGAGAGCAATAAAATTGGTTTCCGAGAAAGAATTACCGGATTTACCGGGTTGAAGAAACATCAGACCACCAACTAAACTGAGAGCGATCGCACTACTTGTTCCCAATAACCAGGAATTTTTGCGGTTAAATCGGGATTTAATCGAGACATTTTGAGAACCAGAGCGGGTACGGGAATAAACAATTTTCTGGGGTGGTGCGGTTTTGACCACAGGTTCGTATCCCGATGGTGCAGGTTGGTGGGTATTTTCTTCTGGTAAGGGAGAACCGAGGGGATACTTTTTAATCGCGATCGCTTGGACTTTAAAACTTTGTTTCCCTAAGCGTAAACTACTCCCAGCCGTCAGTGGCATTTCCCCAGCTAATAATAATTTACCGTCGAGGATAGGAGGATTTTTTTGTCGTAAATTACGTAAGTAAAACTGATTTTGCTGGGGATGGAAAAAGATTTCCGCATGTAAGGCTGATACGGATAAATCGGGAATGACGATATCGCACACCTGGGGGTCCCGTCCAATCCGAATCCGTCCGGGATTTTTACTATTTTGGTTTTCTAAAATTGTATAGGTTTTTGTTTCCCCCCCATCCTGCCAACACAGAGTTAACTCATGTATCGTTTGTCCACCTTGAGCAGGTACCACCGTTGGAGCTTCCACTAAAGCCGATAATTCCTCTAAAGCAGCTAAAACTTCCGTTGCACTCTGATAACGGTCTTTGAAATGATACCGCGTCATTTTCTCCAGAACTTGGGTTAAACCAGGACTCACAGGAGTTAAATGTTGCCAAAGAATTTCCCCCGTATCCGGGTCATCATTCAATTCTCGCGGATTTACCCCCGTTAATGCTTGAATTGCCATCATCCCTAACGCGTAAATATCGCTACTAGGACGGGGTAAACGACGGGTTTGTTCGGATGGCATATAACCGGGTGTACCTACGGCAAAAGTCATCCGTTGCCCACCTATCGCCATTGCAGTTTGATTTCGCAATTGTTTAATCGCACCGAAATCAATTAGTACTAATTTTCCATCAGATTGACGGCGAATAATATTATCTGGTTTGATATCACGATGAATCACCCCCTGACCATGTACAAATTCCAATATCTTGAGAATTTCAATTAACATCTCAATGACTTGGCTTTCAATCCATGACTGTCCAGGAATTAATTCCTCCCGTAAGGTGTGTCCACAAATATATTCTTGAATCAAATAAAATTCTTGATTTTCTTCAAAATAGGCAAGTAAGCGAGGTATTTGCTCGTGTTGACCCAACAGTTGTAGGGTTTCTGCTTCTTTTTGAAACAAATTTCGCGTTATCTGTAAGCTTTCCTGGTCTGTACTAGGAGGTTGGAGGTGCTTGAGTACACACTGGGGATGACCTGGAAGGTGAATATCCTCGACAACATAGGTTTGTCCAAATCCACCTTCACCTAAGACCTGAAGAACTTGATAATGTCCTGCTAGTAACTGACCAATCATGCGCTTAAACTGGTGGTTAAAATTCTGAATTGACCTAATTGTGATCCACTGATGCTAATTCTGGATTGCTCAAGAGTGGGACTCCCTATTCAGAAGCAAGTTATCGGGATGGGTGAGAAATGTAGGTAATAAGATAATTTACCATCACTCTTAATTAATAACCAATAATATATGTACTTTGCACGCTGATATATTTCCCTTTGGGCTTTTTAACAGTTGACAGTTGACAAAGCATTAACCATCTCAACAAAAAGCTCACCTATTGACCGTGTAAAGTATAGCCGATTTGGGTTTTTGATACATGTTTATTGCATATCAGTTCATCGGTTATTTTTTTGTGTTAAGAGTTCGATAATCACAAATGCGAATAAACTGCACTAACAATTGTATAGCAATCCTACTTGCATCTTGCTAAGTACACTGAGAAACATACCTTTACGGAGCAGGGACATCGCGATTCAAATAGGAGTTCTCTATTTTTCCCTAAATCAGTTAATCAAGATGATTATAGAATCATAATTTGATTTTGTCAGAGTTTTTGGGAGATAAAAATCGATGACAACCCCGGTATACTCATGAATAACAAATTCAAGTTATGAATGTTGCCAGTTTGGCATATATTTAGTTTTTTAGGAATAAAAATAAACTTATTTTTATTATCTATTTACAGCAGTTTGTAACCACAAATACTAAATATGAATCCGGAAATTTTTGCTAATTTTTTGGGGAAAGAATAGGGTCATCAGGAGGAAAAAAAAGGAGGGAAAATTTAATAATACTCACAGGACTGACGCCAAGAAGATTTGTCCGCAGCGACCGAAACTGCGTTTCGGGAAGCAATCGCAGGATTTTTGTGTAGACGCACATAGCGCGTCTGCGTTGCGTAAGTCCTGCTCCTATTTCCCCTGCTCCAGAAAGCACCCGTGGTTCCTATTCCTCAATTGCGGGTAGATTTGCAAACAAGTTGGTAATTAACCTTTTGGCTTTAAAATCGAGGGCATTCCAATCCACATCACCCGTAATATCGATTAGACTAGTATCTATATGTACGTGTCCTTGATTAGGTGCGTAATCGAGAAAACAGACTTGATAGCACAATTCCCATAGATCAACCTGTATTTGCTGCTCTTGACGCTGCAAACACAGATGATATCCTGGATGGGGTGTCGGTAGTTTGGCTAGGGTTTGACGAATTTCGACAGCTCGTTGGGGGATTGCAGTTTCTAATTCAGTTTGCAACTGTTTGACCTGTAATTTTACATCCTCCGTTGTATCTTCAGCCCAAACCATTACTTCTTGATAGCTTCCTTTCCATGCTGATGTATCCAATGCTTTGCGGATATTATCAATCACACGAATAAAGGCGGGTTGCATCAGCAGTTCGGCTTGCTTCCACATAACAGGGTCAGTGATTTTTGGTGGCATGGTTATAAATGCGACTATGGAAATGTGTATTGATAAAAAACTGGATTTTGGTTAAATCTTTTCTCAACATAGCGGATTTTACCGTGAAAGATTTGGAGATATTCATTACCGTCACAATTAAATCCACGATTAAATCGGTATTTGGACAGGGGAGGGAGGAAGTATGATTGGCACACTACTAGACCGACGTTATCGAGTTGTTCAGGTTTTGGCGACTGGGGGTTTCGGTCAAACCTATATTGCGGAGGATACTAAGCGACCTGGTAATCCTATTTGTGTGGTGAAGCATTTGAAGCCAGCAAGTAATGATGCGAAGTTGTTTGAAACTGCCAAGCGGTTGTTTCAAAGTGAGGCTGAGTCCCTGGAAAAGTTGGGTAATCATGACCAAATTCCCCGGTTGTTAGCTTATTTTGATGAAAATCAGGAATTTTATTTAGTTCAAGAGTTTATTCAAGGGCATACTCTAAGTGAAGAATTGGTGGTTGGCCAATGCTGGAGCGAGGCGCAGGTTTTTTATTTATTACATGAAATTTTAAGTATTCTGGATTTTGTTCATGCTCAGGGGGTAATTCACCGGGATATTAAACCAGATAATATCATTCGCCGCACCACAGATAATAAATTAGTGTTGGTGGATTTTGGAGCGGTAAAACAATTGCGGGTTCCTGGGGGTTATCCAGCGCGGGTAAATATGGGGGGACAATCAACGGCAACGGTAGCGATTGGTACACCTGGATATATGCCAACGGAACAGGGACAGGGTAAACCCCGACCGAATAGTGATATTTATGCATTGGGAATGATTGCGATTCAGGCTTTGACTGGGGTTTCACCAATGGATTTACAGGAAGACCCGAATACGGGGGAATTTATCTGGCAACATTTGGTTCCCATTAGTCCCCAGTTGGCGGAAGTGTTACGGAAGATGGTGCGTTACCATTTTAAAGACCGTTATCAAAATGCTGGGGAAGCTTTGCGAGCTTTAAATGCGATCGCACCCCAAGCATTTTTGGCGAGTTCGGGTTCTGTGACAACACCTACTGGAGCAATGGTTCGGGTTAATTCCCCCTATTCTCGTCAACAAACTTTAGCTGTTGCTCCTAAACATCGCCAACCTGCTGCATCTGCGGTTGTGGCGACACCGACACCAGTAAAACGGGAGCAGGCAAAGTTTGATTTTCTCCAACTGTTTGTTTTGTTACTCTTGGCTGGGGGAACTGCCGCAGTGACACCGATGTTGGTGCAGAATTTTCAAGCTTTGACAGCGAATTGGACAAAAAATGATCCATTGTCTTCCCAAGCTTGTATGGCAGAAATTGGCGGGACAGCGAATATTCGTTCGGAACCGAGTGCGATTAATTCCCAAACAATTCTCAAAACCGTCAATCGCGGAACAAAGTTGGAGGTGACGGGAACTCGTACCAAGAAAGGTTGGGTGCAGTTACGTTTAGATTCTGGTCAGACAGCTTGGACCCATTCGAGTGTAATTGCGAACAATCAGGAATGGGGAACTTGTTTGCGCGATCGCGGTGTGGCAATTCAGGTTGTTAATGATGATAATTTGATTGCTGACCGTCCTGCTCCGAAACCAGTTGCAAATGTGAGAATTCCTCCCCAACCTGCACCACAGCAGACCCCAAATAACCAACCAACTGGGATAAACCCGGTGGAGGTATTGGAACAAGCACGACAAAAGTATGAATCGGGTGATTTTCAAGGAGCAATAGATTTACTGCGGTCGGTTCCCCAAGGGATAGAGGATACCCGAAAAACCATTTCCCAATGGCAAAAGGAATGGGAAAAGGCTGAAAAGGTGTTTCGAGATATTGATGAAGCGATCGCTCAAGGAAATTGGGATAAAGTCAAGGAACTTCAAAAAAATCCCCAGGGTTCTCCCAATATTCAGTATTGGCGCGACAAGATTAATCCATTGTTACAAAGAGCTAACGAACGACTTTCTCAACAAAAGATTCCAGAAAATCTGATTCCCCAACCGGAGGTTTCCCCTCCCCCAGCAGCAAAAGAAAAAGAAAAAGAAAGCGAGAAATCTAACCCCTTGCCAACTCCATCCCCCAATCCAGCAGCTGAAGTTAATCCTGCGGAGGAATTAATTAATAATTTATTTGCTAATTAGGGTTTGTGGTTCACGTCGCTGGTAGAGACGACCCGTCGAGTTGTCTCTATGGGAGTAGTTTTAACCCAACAATTCCAACTTTCACAACCTCCAAAAAATTATAGATGCAAGATTTTTTATCTCCATACACCTAATTTGTTTACACTTTTTCTACGATATATAAGGGAAAATACTTACCCCAAAAACTTCTCCACACATCCGACAAAGATTTCCACACCCATTGCTAAGGCTGTTTCATCGAAGTCAAAACGGGGATGATGGTGGGGGTAGGCTAAATTTAGCTGCGGATTGGCAGAACCAAGGAAAAAGTAACAACCGGGGACTTCCTGTAAAAAGAATGACATATCCTCCCCTCCCATTGTTTGACATTCAGGAACTACGCCTAGGGGTGTTTCCACCACTTTTGTTGCAACAGATTGAACCAGGTGGGTAATATCAGGATGGTTAATCACCGGGGGATAGAGACAATAATGCTGAAAATCGTATTTCGCGCCATTACTGGCACAGACACCTGCAATCACGGTTTCAATTTTATTTTGAAAAAAGTCTGCTAAATCGGGATTAAAATAGCGAATTGTCCCGGACATCCTCGCTGTATCAGCGATAACATTACGTTTTGTCCCCGCATGAAGTTCACCAATGGTGATAACCGCAGCATCAAGGGGGTTGACATTGCGGGAGACGATGGTTTGGAGGGCATTCACCACTTGAGCAGCCACGACGATGGAATCAACAGTTTGGTGAGGCATGGCCCCGTGTCCACCCTGACCCAGGATGGTACAATCAAAACACTCCACCGCCGCCATTAGGGCACCTGACCGTACTCCTACGGTTCCCAAAGGTAAATTATTCCACAGATGTAAGCCAATAATGGCATCCACATCGGGGTTTTTGAGGACACCCGCTGCAACCATTGGTTTTGCACCACCGGGACCTTCCTCGGCTGGTTGAAAAATAATTTTGACGATACCATTGAAGCGATCGCGGTGTTGGTGTAAATAATAGGCAGTACCTAGGGCGATCGCGGTATGGCCATCATGACCGCAAGCGTGCATGATCCCATCATGTTGGGAACGGTAGGGAACCTGATTTTGTTCTTGAATCGGTAGAGCATCCATATCTGCTCGAATTGCTAAAACCTTACCGAAACCTGGCTTTTCTCCACGAATAATGGCAACAATACCGGTTTTGGCGATACCTGATTCATGTTCAATTCCCCATGCCTTTAATTTTTGACAGATAAATTCCGCCGTTAGTTGTTCTTGGAAGCCTAATTCCGGTTTTTGATGAAAATTACGTCGCCATTCCACCAATTGTGGTTGTAATGTGCGAATATCTAAACGAATATTGGCATGATTGGGTATTGAAGTTGCATTCGGTAATGTGGAAATCATGGGATTTTAGATTTGAGATTTTGGATTTTGGATTACTCTTCGGTCGATCCGCACTACGTGCTTTTATGGATTTTCTCAGGCACAACTACAAACAAGTGATATTATCAACTATTCCTTTACAGACATGACATATCGCGTCTTTTCCGATTCCCAAAAAACGAGCTTGTTAGGTATTAAAATCGTATTTTAAAACATCTCCTGAGATTATCTCCAGAAAATTGACAGTATCTTGTTCTTCTGTATCCTGTATCCTGTATTCTGTATTCTCCCATCCTAACTAATGAAAATATTATTTTTAGACCAAAGTGGAAAGCCCGGTGGGGCAGAATTATGTTTAATTGATATCGCCAAACCAATACGCGATTGCTGTTTGGTGGGGTTGTTTGCAGATGGTGATTTTCGCCAATTACTAGAACAAGAGCAAATTCCCGTACAAGTCCTCACCCAGCAAACTATCCAAGTGCGCAAGGAAAGCGGTTTCACCCAGGGTTTAGCGAGTTTAGGCCAATTACTACCCTTGATTAGAAATGTTGTCCGCATAGCCAGGAATTTTGATATTATCTATGCTAATACCCAAAAGGCATTGGTTGTTGGCGCCGTCGCCAGCTTTTTGGCTCGTCGTCCCCTGGTCTACCATTTACATGATATTCTCTCCCCAGAACATTTTAGTACAACGAACCGCCGCATTGCCGTAACTTTAGCAAATCGTGCCCAGTTGGTGATTGCAAATTCCTTGGCTAGTAAACAGGCTTTTGTCGCATCTGGGGGAAGAGAGGATATTGTGGAGATTGTTTATAATGGGTTTGAGCTAAATAAATATCAAATACCTCAACAGGAAAGTTTAGCAATTCGCCAAGAATTAGGCTTAACAGATAAATTTATTATCGGTCATTTTAGTCGTCTTTCTCCGTGGAAGGGTCAACATATTTTAATTGCGGCTTTACCAAAAGTTCCCGAACAAGCTTGTTTAATTTTAGTGGGAGATGCCCTATTTGGAGAAGAGGAATATGTGCAAAAATTACATACCCAAGTGCAAGAATTAGGTTTAGAAACAAGGGTAAAATTTCTCGGTTTTCGCCACAATATTCCCCAATTAATGTCAGCTTGTGATTTAATTGCCCATACTTCCACAGCCGCAGAACCCTTTGGTAGAGTCATCGTAGAAGCAATGTTATGTGGTAAACCTGTGGTTGCAGCGAAAGCCGGTGGTGCGATGGAATTAGTCGAACCTGGGGTAAACGGCTTCTTGACTACACCTAGAAATGTGGAAGAATTAGCTGAGGTGATTAATCTCTGTATTCACCAACCAGAGAAAACCGCCATGATTGCTGAACATGCTCGTTATACCGCTAGTCAGCGATTTGATGTGGCAGTGATTAATCAACAATTAGCTAGATTGTTGGACAAAATTTGACCTAAAGACGTAGCAATGCTACGTCTCTACACACAATGTAAAATTTTCAATTCATATTTGTATTCTGCAACACCCGGTTTTTGGTAAACATCAAAACCCGACTTTTTGCCAAACAATTAAATTAAACTGAGAACACGACGAACTAAATCAGGTGTTTGCATCACACCTTCGATTTTATCTATCGGCTCTCCATTTTTAAACAGAATTAATGTGGGCAAAGCATAAATCTGATACTGACTTGCTAGCTGCGGATATTTTTCCGTATCGATTTTGGCAATTTTAATCTTCCCCTGAAGTTGGGCGTTCACCTGTTCTAAGATTTGGCTCATAATCTTACACGGACCGCACCAATCTGCATAAAAATCGACTAACACTGGCAAATCTGAACTAGTAAGCATTTCTTCAAAGCTACTAAATTGCTTTTGTATCGCCATATAACATGTACCAGTTGTAATAGTTTAATTTCAATGGTAATCCTTGCCACCGACTTATGGTATGGTAAAACCCGAATTTTTTTTAGCTTTTGATTCACTGGGGAGCAACTAAAGATATATTCCTCTGCCATCAGTCCCCAAATCACCATAAGATATTCCTTTGGGGAAAAATTACCAGAAATTTTTGTGTATGGAACTATTACCAGAAAACTTGCAGTTACTACGCACACAGGTGGCCCTAATTACGGGTGCATCTAGAGGAATTGGTCGAGCGATCGCGTTGGAATTAGCCAAGTATGGAGCTACGATTGTCGTCAATTACGCTGCTTCTAGTGCTGCTGCGGATGGGGTTGTGGAAACGATTACTAGTGCTGGGGGAAGTGCTGTCTCCCTCCAAGCTGATGTTTCCCAAGCTGATCAGGTAGACACCCTGATTAATGCCATTATCGAAAAATTTGGACGTATTGATATCTTAGTCAATAATGCTGGTATCACCCGCGACACATTACTATTACGCATGAAGCCGGAAGACTGGCAAGCTGTAATTGACCTCAATCTGACTGGTGTATTTTTATGTACTCGAGCTGCCAGTAAAATCATGCTGAAGCAACGCAGTGGACGGATTATTAATATTACCTCTGTAGCCGGATTGATGGGCAACCCCGGGCAAGCTAATTATAGTGCGGCGAAGGCGGGTGTAATCGGTTTTACAAAAACCGTTGCCAAGGAGTTGTCCTCACGGGGAATCACGGTAAATGCGGTCGCACCTGGATTTATTGTCACCGATATGACGAATGATTTGGGGAATACGGAGGAAATCCTCAAGTTAATCCCCCTGGGACGCTTTGGACAACCGGAAGAGATTGCGGGAATGGTGCGCTTTCTAGCTACAGACCCCGCAGCAGCCTATATCACCGGACAAGTTTTTAATGTGGATGGGGGTATGGTAATGGCTTAATTTATTATGCATTTTTTGCATAAATTTAATCCGCTATTTCGATAAAACTGCTAGCCATCTATGGAAATAACTGTTAAAATTGATTCCAGTATTTAAGTGTGTTGACTCTGTGTGTTAGTAGTTAATCCAGTCCAGGCGTTGAGTTTGGGCTGTTTTTTGTTTGTCGGTATCTTTCCTCAAAAGCAATTCCATTCATCATAGGGCTTTGAGACAAAACCTTTTCAATGACGGATTTTGCTTACATATTGGCCATGAATATTCACTAAATAGGGCACAATATAGGTTATACCAGCCGCAAGCCAGCGCTGACGATTCATTTGTCCGGTAATAACAGCACTACCTTGGTTAATCACAAATAGAGCAGAACCGACAACTAAAGCGACTTTGAGTGCGGTAGGACTAAATTCAGGATGGATTAAACATTGGGAAAATTGACGCGGGGATTTCATTAATAACTGGCAATTGAGGTTGATGGATTTTGCTTTTAGCGAATCTAATCTTACCTGATTTCAGGCTTTTATAAACCACCTTTGGTTGGTTGCGATATGCCGAAGGCATTAAGCTGCGCTTATCCCATGGTATGGAACGTAAAAATCAAGTTCGAAGCGTGGAAACCCACACCCTTATTTTTATTTTTCTGTCAATGGGTAAGTCCTAAATATTTATCTTCAAAAAACAGCTTCTCATTCCAGCGAAAATAAGGCTTTTACTGTATTCTGGATTCTGATGACCGTATTCTTTTCATTGTGTCCAATCAATTACCAACAAATATCCACCAAGCCAAGATTTCCATTATTATCCCCACCCTCAACGAAGCAGAAAACATTTACACTACACTCAAAAGTGCATTGGGAGGTGAAAATATTGAAATTATTGTCGTTGATGGTGGTTCTGATGATAAAACCTTAGAAATCGTCCAGCAATTTCCCGTCCAAGCAATGGTATCAGCACCAGGAAGAGCGATGCAAATGAATAGGGGTGCGCAGGTTGGGAAGGGGGATATATTCCTATTTCTCCATGCGGATACCCAGTTACCATCAGGATATGACACGATGGTGCGAGATGCATTGGCCATTAAGGGGACAGTTGCGGGTGCATTTGCCCTACAAATCGACGCACCCCAATATCGTTTACGTTTAATTGAGTGGGGTGTGAAAATGCGATCACAGTTTTTTCAGTTTCCCTACGGCGACCAGGCAATTTTTTTAACTCGCGATATATTTTTTCAGGTGGGAATGTTTCCTGTTGTTCCCATTATGGAAGATTTTATCTTGGTGCGCACTCTCCAACGTCTTGGTAAAATTACCTTAATTCCGGTTCCTGTAGTTACTTCCGCACGTCGGTGGTTGTCCAGGGGTATCCTGAAAACAACATTAATTAATCAAATGATAATTTTTGGCTATTTTCTCGGAGTTTCCCCCCAAATTTTGCATCGGTTATACCAAAGAAGAAAATAATTCGATTGTGGATTGTGAATTTTCCATGAGGTTCGTAACATTGCTAAATTCATTATAGGCTATTACGAATTACGAATTACAAATTACGAATTACGAATTAAAAATGCCTAAACGTCCCTATCACCATATTCCCATCCAAGAATGTAACGAAGCACTGATTCCGATTCCAGGGGAATTATTTGCAGTGGAAACACCCCACCCCTATGAAAAACTTGGCGCACCCTATGGGGGATATTCACCCTATTTTTTGCGGGAAACCGTGGTGGAAAAATTATTAATCGCTCAAAATAACTTGCAACAACAACACCCAAACTGGCAAATCCAAATTTTTGATGCCTATCGTCCCGTGAGTGTACAACAATTTATGGTGGATTATGCTTTTGCCGAAGCCTTACAAATGAAAGGTTTCAGTAGTCAAGATATATCCCAAATCCCCCCATCCCAACTAGAGCAGATTTGGGAACAGGTGTATCAAATTTGGGCCCCTCCCAGCTTGGATTTGGCTACTCCTCCACCCCACAGTACGGGTTCTGCGGTGGATATTACTTTGATGGATGATAAAGGGAAAGTAATTAATATGGGTTCACCGATTGACGAAATGTCGGAACGTTCCTTACCGGACTACTACCGTGAACATACTTCCCATCCCCAAGCCAAAGAATTTTCCCACCACCGTCAACTACTGTGTGATGTGATGGTAGCAGCTGGATTTGTCCGCAATCCACGGGAATGGTGGCATTTTTCCTATGGTGATCAAATGTGGGCTTGGTTATCGGGTGAAACTACGGCTAAATACGGTCGAATTTAGGGAAACCGTCGCAACTGTTACCAAACTTGTGGTCGATTTTGGTGTTGCTGGTGGTGGGGGTGATTCGGGTTTTTTGGGAAAAACCAATCTCCAGATAAAGGGTGAAATAGCCAGCAATATGATTATGATTAACAAATGATAGACGCGCAATGTACTTCCTTTAGTGATTAACTCTAGTGATTGCGATTAAATAATATACCAAGTTGCGGTTTTTGGGATTGAATTTGATGGCGATCGCTTTTTTGCTCATATAGTTAATTTTTACACAGGACTACTCCCGCATTTCTCGCACAACCCTAAAACTTACGGATAGTCCGGAGAAGGAAAATCAGTCCGTCATTCAAGGCTTACAACTGACTCGTGAGAAATCCAGGTACTCTCCCTGCTCCCTCAGTTCCCGAAAGCTCCACTTGCATCCCCAGTTTCCCTCCCCGCGTTAATTTTAGTGTGGTTAAATACTAGGGGTGGATTTGACTGAGAATATAACGTAAGCGGTCGTAGTCATCCTTAAGTAAAATATTCAACATCCGTCCAGTTTCGACTAACCATGCTCGATCGGCTTGACGCAATCGATAAATTTCCCGAATCGCGGCTGCCGTTAGGGATTCTACGGGTGCGCCTGCGACATTGAGCAAAGTACGTAAAAAATCTAACTTCTCGCTAAAACGAATAATTGTATCTGGGGAACAACGATACACAGCCTGGTGAATTTGTGGAGGACGGGGTGGTAGATATTGATACAAATTACCGGGAGCGTCGGGAATAGGACTTGGTTCTTCAAAACCGACAATGGCAGCACGAAACTCGGTTTTCAGCATCGCGAAAATTTGGGGTTGTTCTTCCCGTAAATCCTGTAGAGACATACCTAAAGCCCTAGCGCGGTGAACTGAATCAATGGGCATAGTAGTAGCATAGTAGACAATGCCGTAGATTTGGTTCCCGGTTTCCTCATCCTGGGATTTGACCCAACTACCAAAAGCTGGCATTGCTGGGAAACTTAAATCATCTGGTTCCAAACACTGGGCTAAAAATTCGCTGGTGGAGGTTTCAATTACTTCAGCAATGTGGGTCGGGTCGCGATCGCTGCGATTAAATTGGGGAAGGGGAAGACGCATATACTAGGAGACAGAATTGACTGGGGATGCGGGGAAAGCTTTCGTGAGGTAATATGAGCAAAATTTGAGTGAAATGGTAACAAGTATTAATCTCTAAAAAAGCCGTAATCATGAACCTGGGAACAAAATTACGGCTATTAAGCTTGATATTAGGGAAATATCAACAATCTATTTCTTTTTCTTTCCTGGACTTGTTTCCACTGCTTCCAGCTCCGATAAACGGAAAGTAATCAACTTATCCCAGTTACCACCCTCAAACAAAACGGCAACCTTACCATCACTCACCCTCTGGACTAGTCCTTCAAAGCGGTAGTA
The DNA here is from genome assembly GCA_937973965.1 of uncultured Calothrix sp. Classification (GTDB taxonomy): domain Bacteria; phylum Cyanobacteriota; class Cyanobacteriia; order Cyanobacteriales; family Nostocaceae; genus NIES-3974. The sequence goes on from CALJJQ010000041.1 coordinate 24,943, forward strand.
TGTGTCCGCAGGGTTTTTTACACGAACGGTAGCTCCAGGCAAAATCATAGCTCTTTCTCGTAATGTTTACCTCTTTCTAGCTTAATCCATAATCTCTTTGGCAAAAAAGGACGCATATAAACGCGTCCTCAGTATTTTTATTTATATGAGAATTGGGGAAAAGTTAGCAAAAAATATCACCCAAGTTAAACCATGCCACCAGCAGCTTGAAAACGCGCTCTAGCCCGTTTAAAAGCCCGTGTCGCCTGGATTTGGGCTTGACGGTCATCGACGGGTACTCGCTCCAATTTGGCTTGAGCTTCTGTGTAGGCTGCACGAGCTTCTTCCAAATTAATCCCGTCTCCACGTTCGGCTCCATTGACGAGGATTGTTACCTCGTCTTCTTCCACTTCCACAAATCCACCCATTAGAGCGATCGCTACCCAATTTTGGTTTTTGTTAGCACGCACGCGCATCACTCCAGTGTCTAACGCGCTCAAAAGTGGTGCGTGTCCACTCAAAATACCCAACTGTCCTGTGGTGCTTGGCAAAATTACTTCTTCTGCATCCGCATCCCAAACAGTTTTATCTGGAGAGATTACACGAACTGTTAGCGTCATATTATTCCTTTTGACAAGCAAATTCTTACGGTTAGATTCTGGATTTTGGCTCTAATTTAGAGAAATCCAAAATCCAAAATCGATCTAGCCTTTGAGTTTTTCAGCTTTAGCGATCGCTTCGTTAATATCACCAACCATATAGAACGCCTGTTCCGGTAAATCATCCAATTCACCGGACAGAATCATCTTGAAGCCTTTGATTGTATCTTCCAACTTCACGTACTTACCTGGTGAACCCGTAAATACCTCTGCCACAAAGAAGGGCTGGGACAAGAAACGCTCGATTTTACGTGCCCTTGCCACGGTCAAACGGTCTTCCTCTGACAACTCATCTAATCCGAGAATTGCAATGATGTCTTGTAATTCTTTATACCGTTGTAGTGTCGATTGCACGGCGCGAGCGGTGTTATAGTGTTCCTCTCCCACCACACTCGGTTGCAACATGGTGGAGGTAGAACCTAATGGGTCTACTGCGGGATAGATACCTTTTGCTGCCAAGCTCCGAGACAATACGGTTGTACCATCAAGGTGAGCAAATGTGGTGGCAGGTGCGGGGTCAGTTAAGTCGTCCGCAGGTACGTATACAGCTTGGATGGAGGTGATGGAGCCTTCATTAGTGGAGGTAATCCGCTCTTGGAGTTCGCCCACATCCGTACCGAGGGTGGGTTGGTATCCTACCGCAGAAGGCATCCGTCCGAGTAGGGCTGATACTTCCGAACCAGCTTGAACGAAGCGGAAAATGTTGTCAATAAATAACAGCACGTCTTGCTTGTTCACATCACGGAAGTATTCCGCCATTGTCAAACCCGAAAGACCAACACGCATCCGCGCACCGGGTGGTTCATTCATCTGACCATATACAAGGGCGATTTTCGATTCGTTGAGGTTATCTTTGTTGATAACTCCCGACTCAATCATTTCGTTGTAAAGGTCATTACCTTCGCGGGTACGTTCACCCACACCTGCAAACACCGATACACCACCGTGTTCCTGAGCGATGTTGTTAATTAACTCCATCATAATCACGGTTTTGCCCACACCAGCACCGCCGAACAGACCGATTTTTCCACCACGACGGTAGGGGGTCAACAGGTCAACGACTTTAATTCCGGTTTCAAACACCGATGGTTTGGTTTCCAATTCGGTGAGTTTAGGAGCAGCACGGTGGATGGGTAAGGTGTCTTGGGTGTTAACAGGACCCTTATTATCAACTGGTTCGCCAAGAACATTGAAAATCCGACCGAGGGTAGCTTTACCAACTGGAACGCTAATTGGCGCACCAGTATCGACAACTTCCATTCCCCGCACCAAACCGTCGGTAGTACTCATTGCTACCGCCCGTACTTGGTTGTCGCCTAAAAGTTGCTGTACCTCGCAGGTCACGGAAACTTCTTGTCCGGCTTCATTTGTGCCTTTGATGGTCAACGCGTTGTAGATGGGGGGCATTTTGCCGCCGGTAAATTTCACATCCACAACCGGACCAATTACTTGGGTAATATAACCAACGTTTGTTTTTTCTGCAGTGGTGACCATGCTGAGCCTAAGTTATTGAAGCTATATTTTCAGTTCGGGTCGAAAAGACTAAAAAGCAATATCATTTCCAGAGTAGCACCGAACGACCTCACTATACTCCCTAATTTCATTCTTTCGTTTGATGTCTGTCCGTTAGCCATGTGATATCCTGCGAAAGCAGATAAATAGGAGGCAAATAGAATCATAAACTACCTACCATTTTTTTTGTCAGTAGCTGCGATTTTTTTGATTAGCCTTTTAAAACGAGTGTGGAGGGATTTGAACCCCATTAAGCCCGAAGCCCCTATTTTACCGTAGTTCGTATTCGCTTAAATCAAACACACATAATCTGAGTGAGCGAAAAATGAGCGAAAATTTTGTGGGTGGATCGGAAGAGTTTGACACCAACTCAAAAGACTCAACGCTTGTAGGTGGATTTGCAAAAAATTTACGTAGTTTTTTGTTGCGGCACAAATAAATGCCCGGTGAGTCAGGCTTATGCGTTCCGTCATCTAGGAAACCAGTTGGGGAAACAATCGGACGGGTGCATCCCAGTTTTTATTCTCCAATAAGAGAGAAATAAAGAGTATTAAAAGTAGATGTAATCGCGAGGAAAAGGGGTCGTGATGACAGAAGAAGAAAAGCAACTGTTGAAAGAACACGCAGATGCGATCGCAAAAATACTCTACAAAAATGCTCCAGTTGAGGAACTAACAAGTTTAGGCAAGATCGAAGAAGTTGTCCGCAGTCAAATACAGGAACATGTAATGCCATAGGTAGGGTTTTTTATCGAAAATGTCACAGGAGAAAGCACAGGATACAAGCGATTCGTAAAAAGTATTATTGGAAAACTACCAATTACAAGTTATCAGGCACAAAAGCTAGAACTTAGACCCCATAGTCAATTAAGCCCATACTTAGAAGCATGTTGTTTAAGAGCTAGTGCCTCGTTATCATATCAACGTGCAGCAGAAGACGTAAAATATGCGACTGGAATAGAAGTCTCTAAAAATGTGCAACAGCGACTTATTCATCGTCAGAATTTTGAGTCTCCTGAAGTAGAAGCTACGGTTGAAGAATTGAGTGTTGATTGTGGAAATATCCGTATCTGAACACCGCTTAGTCAACCATGCGAATGGAAGGGTTATAAAGCCGTGCGATTGCACAATCACCATGCGATCGCTGCTTCATTTCAAGATCATATGGGTTAACGAGCAACCCTTAGCTTCTGCCTAACAAGGCGAGTGTCGAGTGTGACGACAATTCTCACACTAGTTCTTTAAACCTAAAAATAAATATTGGCTCTAAGGTACGAATTAAGGATAAACGCTATGGGGATGTCTATGTAGTTTACGATGGTGGTTGCAGCAAGGGGGGTAGAAATAAAACTTGGCGTTTAGTACACCCAGGCACTAAAGTCACCAAGCGTACACTCTTTATAGAACTACCGGAAGACAAGTTAGAGTTGGTTGCAGATGAGGGTAATCTGTCAACTTCATGAGCGATCGCATGAAGTTGAATGGAAAGGATTAGGGGTTAGCGGTAACTCATAGGATTCTTGCGGATATATATATACGCACAGTAATATGATGTCCGGTTAATTAACCATAATTAACCGGCAAATTCAGGCCACCAGTAAAAATGAGTCAAACCGCGAATGAAATCAGGAAGCTCAAGGATTTGGCGACAGCGCTGAAATAAAGCCTCCTCAACCGCATCCAAATTTTCAAAGCTGTGATTGGCAATTGGCTCATTTGTAAGCGTCCACAAACGTTCTGCTGGTTGTAATTCAGGTGAGTGAGACGGTAAAAATGACAGATGGATACCGTCTGGTACTTTAACTTGGTCGCTTGTATGCCATCCTGCTTGATCTAAAACTAAAACAGCCTGCTTAGTTTTACCAATACCAAAGTGGCGAGCAAAATCCTCAAGTACTCTGTTGAACAATTTAATATTGACCTAGGGTAAAATCCACCAATATGTTTGCCCAGATTTGGGATGAACAAAACCATACAACCATAACCATTGAAATCGCCAGTTTACGTTTGCAATTGGTACTGCAAATTCATCAACCCAAATACGACGAATGACTGGTTTGAGTCCAACACGATGTTCATCCATCCATTCATTGCCCAAACTTCCACGTCGCAGTCTGGGTTGGCTTGCTTGATTTGTTCGACTTCGGTCGCCAATTTTTTTTTCCACTCCTGCTGCTCTTGAAGGCTTGACTCTGTATGTTCCGGTCGCGGGACTCGTAATCGGTAGCGCATTTGCTTCAGATATTCCCACCCTCGTTGACGACTCACGCGACGACCAATTAATTGAGAAATCCAGTCTGCGACTTTACGACCGTTCCATAGTCCCCCTTCTGCTGGCGGTTCCTGTAATGCTTGCCAAAGATACGCTTGTTGAACATCATCAAGCAATGGTTCTATACCACCTTGATTTTGATGACGT
>CALJJQ010000042.1 GCA_937973965.1 uncultured Calothrix sp.
GCGATCGCTCAACGGGAGAATGGGAGTTTTAAGCACTGGTGGATAGAAAAACATTAGTGTTGGCTTTTGATCTTTTCAGTATCTATCGTCTGAAAAGCTTGCCTTACAAAGAGTTGATGACGCTTGTCACCCTCTCAGAAACTATATTTATCATAACCACTAATATACCACTAATATACAAGGCTTGTAGCTCTGAAAAAAAGCTATCTCATAAAGCTACAGTACTTACAGTACTATTGTTCATTTTTGTTGCTAAGTCAATACTTCTAGATTTATACTGGTTAACCTGAACTCGGGTTAAGCCAGAAGCTAAAAAGCCTACTCTGTAAGGATTGGGAAAAACTCTAAGTAGTAAGACAAGTAATTAAATTACGACTTTTTTGTCAATAAGGCTCACAAATGAGACCAATCTTAATAATATGCCTTGTTGAGAAGAGTTTAAAACAGAGCTTCAAACTAAACAACGAAGAATCAAGGATTTTGAGGATTTCTTATCCCCGAACTCAGGTTGGTTAATACTTTTCTTGCTACAAGATGTCAGTAGACAAGTGTAGCGCAACTTCTCTTTAAGTCACAGTTCCCTAGGAGCATGGTATTTTCTGGAACATAAACCGGGAAAAATAAGTGGGAACTAAGAACTCTTCCCCCAGACAGTTGAATGAAATTTTTTACTGTCAATTACTAACTTGCGAATGATAAAACAGAAACAATCGACGAATTAAGATGGAAACAGTTATTAACTAAAAGCTTTCCCCAAAATCTATACAAATGCATATCATATCCATCTCTGCAATTCGTCCCAGTCTTCCCCTCACCTTGTGTCTTGCAATCCTGGTAATATCTGCCTGCAATACCCAAGCATCTAATCCCATCTCCCCAGAAATATCCCCGACCACTACAGCGACAGCGACAAATATCACCAAAACCACCGTAGCTAATGGTTTAGAAAATCCGTGGGGTATGGTTTGGCTTCCGGATGGGACAATATTAATTACTGAACGTCCGGGAAGGTTACGAATTGTCCGTGACGGTAAACTTGACCCGACACCGATTACAGGAGTCCCAGAAGTTCTGAATCTTGGTCAGGGTGGTTTACTAGATATTGCTTTACATCCACGTTTTGAGGAAAATAATTTTATCTACCTCACCTATGCCCACGGTACGGAGAACGCGAATCGTACCCGTGTAGCTCGTGCAACATTCGATGGGAAATCCCTTCAGGATGTAAAAGTAATTTTTGAAGTATCCCAAGCTAAATCTGGTGGACAACACTTTGGTTCCCGAATTACCTGGTTGCCCGATAACACCATGTTAGTTGCGATTGGTGATGGTGGCAATCCTCCTGTTCAATTAGCTGGGGAATTAATTCGTAAACAAGCTCAAAATCTCCGCAGTCATCTTGGTAAAATAGTTCGGATAAACGATGATGGTTCCATCCCCCAAGATAATCCCTTCGTCAATAATCCTCAAGCAGACCCAGTAATTTGGAGTTACGGACACCGCAATATCCAAGGGTTGACCTTTGATCCAGTAACCAATCGGGTTTGGTCAACGGAACACGGAGCTAGGGGTGGTGACGAACTTAACTTGATTAAACGGGGAGAAAATTACGGTTGGCCAATTGTCACCCATAGTCGGGAATACTTTGGTCCAGAAATTAGCACCGAGCGATCGCGTCCTGGGATGATTGATCCTCGTATCATCTGGGAAACTGCGATCGCTCCCTCTGGTCTGACTGTTTATAATAGCGATCGCATTCCTGGATGGCGAGGAAATTTATTTGCAGGTGGGTTGGTTTCCCAAGATATCCGTCGGATTCAAGTGGACAATCAGGGTAATATATTAAGTCAGGAATCCATTCCCATCGGTGAACGTGTGCGAGATGTCCGTCAAGGTCTTGATGGCTTTTTATACGTTTTAACTGATGCGCAAAATGGCCAATTAATTCGTTTGGAACCCCAAGGTTAAGGTCATAGGATTTTGGATTGTAAAATATTCCCTACTCCCCACTCACCCTATTTACGTAAATAAGAGACGCGACATGTCGCGTCTCTACCAATTCTCCCTATTCACCCTATTTACGGTAATGATCAACCTATTCAAAAAACTGCGTGGTGGAGCCTTAATGGCTATTGGTTATATGTTATCCCCTCGACTCAACGATTTTTTCACCGATCCTAATTACACTTAAATTAATTCAGACAAATTATTTGTTTGCAGAAGCCGCAAGTTCAGCTAACTGGTCTTGTTGGTCTTGGGAAATACAAGATTGGATAATATCCTCAATATCTCCTTCTAAAACCGGTGCTAGGGAAAAATTCTGATTAATCCGGTGATCAGTCACCCGGTTATCTTTATAGTTATATGTCCGGATTTTCTCGGAGCGGGAACCCGTACCAACCTGTAATCTCCGGGCGGATGTAATCGCGGCTTGTTGCTCTTGAAGTTTCATTTCATACAACTTTGCCCGCAAAATCTGCATGGCTCGCTCTTTGTTCTGTAACTGACTCCGCTCCTCAGTACAGAAAATACGAATACCAGTTGGTTTATGGAACAAATCAACGGCAGTTTCCACCTTGTTGACGTTTTGTCCACCTGCACCACCGGAACGAGCTGTTTTCATTTCTATGTCTTTCGGGTCAATTTCTACTTCCACATCATCTACCTCCGGCATAATTGCTACCGTTGCGGTTGATGTGTGTACCCTTCCCCCAGCTTCAGTGACAGGTACTCGCTGCACCCGATGCACACCAGCTTCAAATTTCAGTTTGCTGTAAACGTTATCGCCTTGAATTTCCAGAATCGCTTCCTTGAAGCCACCCATTTCCGCTAATGATTCGCTTACAAGTTTTACGCGCCAACCTTGGCTGTCAGCATAACGGGAGTACATCCGCAACAAATCCCCAGCCCAAATACTGGCTTCGTCACCACCCGTTCCAGCGCGAATTTCCAGCATAATATTTTTATCATCGTTGGGGTCACGAGGCAGCAGTAATATCTTCAGACGCTGTTCCAACTCGACGACCTTCGCTTCCAATGACTTTACTTCACTAGATGCCATCTCCTGCATCTCTGGGTCGCCACTTGCCTCTTTTAAAATTTCCCTCGCACCAACTAGTTCTTCCTGGGTTTGCTTCCATGTCTCGTAGGTACTGACTACTTCCTCCAGGGAAGAACGAGCTTTGGCTATTTTCTGATATTCGTCTTGGTTTTTGGCTGTATCGGGATCAGCTAGACGACGGGTCAATTCGTGAAAGGTTTGCTCAACGGATTTGAGTTTCTCCAATAAATACTGTTCAGCCATGATGGGCAATACTCCTATAACAAAAATAACAAATTGGCTCGGTCAAATATAACGATCGACCCAGCACATGCAGGGTCGTCATTTTTCACCAGCCAAGCCGCTACTTTTTGTCTTCTTTGGCGGAGGATTGCGTGTCAAACATGCCGTATTTACGCATAAAGCGTTCTACACGACCTTCGGTGTCAATAATTTTTTGGGTTCCGGTGTAAAAGGGGTGGTTTCCAGACCAGACATCAACATGTAATTCGGGTTTGGTTGAGCCGACGGTCATCACAACTTGTCCGTTGCAATAGACTTTTGCTTCTGGATACCACTCCGGATGAATTCCTGGTTTTGCCATTTTCCTGATGTGGTTTACTTCTTGGTATTACTGAATTATATCTTGAGTTTGGGAAAAAAATTTCTGGGTAAGAGTTATACTTGGCACGCTGATATATCTCTCTTTTGGTTTGTTGACAGTTAACTGGTGACAGTAGATATGTCGCAATCCTTAAGTCATTTCAGATATTAACCATCAAAACAAAGAGCTTAGTTATTGACCGTGTAAAGTATAATCACTGTTGCCATTGTTACAATGGGGAATTCAGGGTGGTCTTACGTCTACTTATTCCCTATTCTAGCCTATCGTTTGGAGTATTGGGGTGCTTTACGAGCTTTGTGTAATCCGTATTTCTTCCGTTCTTTGGCGCGGGGGTCACGGGTGAGGTACCCTTCGATTTTCAAAGGCGGACGATTATTGGGATCAAGTTGACAAAGGGCGCGAGCAACCCCTAAACGAACTGCGTCGGATTGTCCGGTGAGTCCACCGCCTTCGGCTGTAACGAGAATATCGTAATCATTCTCCATGCCTAGGGTTTCCAATGGTGCTTTAATTGCTCCAAGATAATTGGCATTAAATTGGAAGTATAAATCTCCTGGTTTCCCGTTGACAATCAATTGGCCACTGCCGGGAACTAGACGCACACGAGCGATCGCGGCTTTACGACGACCTGTACCAAAGTACATAGCCCGTCCGCTATTGGTTTCGGTTGCTTGCATTAATTATTTTCTCCTGGAATTGTCTGAATGTTTAGTTCTTTGGGCTTTTGGGCTGCGTGGGGATGGGTTGGTCCGGCGTATACTTTGAGCTTGGTAAATAGGCTTTTACCTAGACTGTTTTTTGGTAACATGCCTTTGACTGCTTTTTCGATAATCCGTTCAGGTAGACGGGCTTGCAGTTTTTCAAAGGTTTCTGTTTTCATTCCGCCGGGACGACCGGAGTGACAACGGTAGAGTTTCTGGCTACTTTTTTTACCAGTTACTACAACTTTTTCCGCATTTACAACTATGACAAAGTCTCCTGTATCCATGTTAGGAGTATACTCAGGCTTATTCTTGCCACGCAATACCCGGGCAATCTCGCTGGCTAAACGGCCGAGACGCTGTTCTGCGGCATCGACGACGTACCAGTCTCCTTGATTACCGTGGGGAGGTAAGTAGGTTTTTTCTCCGTTCATTTGTTTCTAAGTCTTCCTAAATAATTTTTGTTGTCATCTTCGTGAGATATACTGCGAGGGATTGGATATTCTTTACAGGCTGATATTTTTCCCTTTTAGTTTGTTGATGGTTGACCTTTAAGTAAGTATTAACCATCTCAACCCAAAGCACACTTTTTGACCGTGTAAAGCATAGATTCAAAGAAAACACTCAGGCAAATATCTCAGAATGGAAGTGGAAGTGGGGTTGTGTATCAAACCAAACTTCCGGGGGAAAGGGAAAATCGGGATAACCGACACGCAGCAAACACAGTCCTTGGGGGGGAGCGGCATAGCGAATTTCCTCCCTTTGTTCCTGTTTCCAGAGGTCTGTAAATTTGACCAAGGAAAGTGTACCAGAACCTACTTGAACTAACATTCCCACCAATAACCTCACCATGCCATACAAAAATCCGTTCGCTTGAATTTCAATCTGGAGCAAATCTCCATTGCGATCGCATTTAACGCCTTGGACTTCCACCCAGGAATGGGGACGGAGGGAGTTGGAACGGCGAAAGGCGCTCAAGTGGTGCTTTCCCACTAAAGGTTGGAGGGCTGCTTGAATTAGGGTCTCATCCAGGGGAGGCTGATAATAATGCCACACATAGGGACCAATAAATAGGTTCGGTCGTTCACCCGTATACAAGGTGTAACGATAACGCCGATAACTAGCACTAAAACGAGCGTGCCAAGTTGGGGCGACGGCTGCGGATGCCAATATGTTAATGTCTTTTGGTAGTCGGGAATTGAGTACCTTTGCCCATTTGTGCGGGGGAATTTTACTTGTCACGTCAAAATGGGCAACTTGAGCGGCTGCATGAACTCCACTATCTGTCCGACCAGCGCCGTGGAGTGTCACCTTTTTACCCACAACAGTTGCGATCGCCGTTTCAATTTCGGCTTGAACACTTCGATGCTGGGGTTGTCGCTGCCAACCATGAAAATGAGTACCCAAGTACTGTATCACTAGGGCTACTCGCTGGGTGGCTGGACTTGGTTCTTGGTCGCTCATTTTACCTATGACTTGGCTTCCTAAACCAGTTCAATAATTGCCATATCGGCGTTGTCTCCCCGACGGGGAATGGTCCTGATAATCCGGGTATATCCACCGTTACGCTCTTGATAACGGGTCGGAGCTTGCTCAAATAGGGCGTGAACTAGTTGTTTATCGTAGATGTATCCCATTGCTTGCCGACGGGCAGACAATGAACCATCTTTGGCTAGGGTAATCATTTTATCCACTTCCGACCGCACGGCTTTGGCACGGACTAAAGTAGTGGTGATTTTCCCATGACGGATTAATTCCGTCGTCAGCGCTCGCAATAAAGCACGACGCTGGTCGGCTGGTTTACCCAGTTTTTTCACTCGGCAACGATGACGCATAACAATTCAACAATTAAACAATAACAACAAAATTTAACAGCATCTTCCACTCTGTTTGGATATACCCCTTAATCTCAACTCGGTTGTCGCAATCAAAGAGCGGGTTTTACCTACCCTAGGTTGGATTTTCGCTTCTAGATTTTACCAAGCTGATACAGCAAAGCTTCCCAATCTCTATTTGCTACGTCCATCTTCCACCTGAGTCAGATTTAATACTCCCTACTCCCTGACCTTGCGTGACTAACCATGTTTAGATGCTCTTTCCGTTGGCAGGGTAATTCCCAATCTTCTTTGCAGGGCTTCTACCACCTCTTCGGCTGATTTTTGCCCAAAGTTTTTGATTTCCAGCAGGTCTTCTTGGGTATAATCCAATAGATCCGCAACGGAATTCACTTGGGCCCGTTTCAGACAGTTGTAAGCCCGTACCGATAATTGCAACTCTTCAATCGGAATTTGGGCAGTTGGGTCGAGGTCTTCAACTATACCCGTATCTTGTTCGGCGTAGGTGAAGTCTTTCAGAGGATTAAATAAATCGACTAAAATCCCGGCTGCCGATGATAGTGCTTCCTGGGGACTAATGCTGCCGTTTGTCCAGACTTCCAACAATAATCGATCCTTGGGAATACCGTTTTCTCCACGGGTTTCCTCAACGCTGTAATTTACCTTGCGCACGGGCATAAATACAGAGTCAATTTGCAGAAAATCGATGGAAGTTGCTTCTTCTCGGCTTCTTTCCACCGTCCGATACCCCTTACCCCGTTCAATCCGAAATTCCATTTCCAGTTTGGCCCCTTCGGCTAAACTAGCAATATATTGGGTCGGATCAATGACTTCAACTTCACTCGGTAAATCAAAATGGGCGGTGGTGACGGTTGTAGAACCAGGGGATTGAGCGTGAACGAGTAATCGACCTATTTGCGGTTGATTTGAGTAACTTTTGAGGACTACCTCTTTCATCCGCATCAAAATCTCTAACACGTCTTCACGAACGCCAGGAACGGTGGCGAATTCGTGGCTCACACCTTGAATTCTCACCGCAGTCACCGCCGTTCCTTCCAGGTTGGACAACAAAACACGTCTTAATGCATTACCAACGGTTGTACCTTGTCCCCGCTCTAGTGGTTCGATGATAAACCTACTGTAATGATTGCGACTTTCTTCGCTAGCTGATTCTAAACATTCAATTTGAAATTGCGCCACGGAGTTACCTCCCTTAATTCAGGTGCTACGAACAAACACGGCCCTAGTAGTTTAGCAAGGGAACTTTGCCTGATACCAAAAATCTCTTTCCCCTGCGTATCCTAACTCCCTGCTTTGTCCCGACGGCTTCATTTCTGAGTATCATAGGGACTAATTGCTTGGAGTATGTGTGATGAGTTCCCGCATTAGCAGGGTAAATCAGGCTAAACTCGCCGACGTTTCGGTGGACGACACCCGTTGTGAGGGATTGGGGTAATATCTCGAATCAGGGTAATTTCCAGACCTGCGCCTTGTAATGCTCGAATCGCTGTTTCCCGTCCTGAACCAGGACCACTGACCATCACTTCGATTTGCCGCATTCCTTGGTCAATGGCTCGCCGTGCTGCTGCTTCGGCGGCGGTTTGCGCTGCAAAGGGAGTGCCTTTTTTTGCCCCTTTGAATCCGCTTGAACCAGCACTAGCCCAGGAAATCACATCTCCGTTTTGATCGGTAATTGTGACGATACTATTGTTGAAGGTAGATTGGATATAAGCAACTCCGTTGGGTACATTCCGTTTTTGCTTTTTGCTCCCGCTTTTCTTGGTTCCTTGTCGCGCCATATTGGTGTAATCAAATTAATCTCTAAAAAGTGAGTAGTGAGTAGTCAGCCAGCTACCTAGTGGCAAAGGGCTGAAGTTAAAGCTGCAACTGCTCGACTAAGGCTTTGCCACACGTCAGAACTGTTGTGTACAAACCTTCCCCAAGAGAAGGCTGTGCCTACATGGGGGAATCGTTTGCAAGTGGTGGTTAGGGGAAGAATAAAAAACTCTCTAGCGGTAGGCGAGACTTGTTCCCCAGAGGTTACAGTCGTTTTCTGATTTAGTTGTGTCCAGCCTCTATGGGGGGCTAACTTGCTAGTGACAATTCCCGGATCAAGTTTATTTCCCTGGTGCTTTTTTCTTCCCGGCGACGGTTTGTCTTCTACCGCGTCGAGTCCGGGCATTGGTGCGGGTACGTTGTCCACGTACTGGTAATCCCATCCGATGACGACGACCACGATAGGTGCCAATATCAATCAAACGCTTGATATTCATGGCTTCCCAGCGACGCAAATCACCTTCGACCTGGTAATTTGTTTCTACTTCTGCCCGTAAAGCTGCGACATCCGCATCGCTTAAATCCTTGACGCGGGTGTCGGGATTTACTCCCGTTGCTGCCAGAATTTTTTGCGATCGCGATAAACCGATTCCAAATATATAGGTTAGACCAATCTCTATCCGCTTGTCCCGGGGAAGGTCTACTCCGGCAATCCTTGCCACGATGAATATCTCCCTGCTTGTTACTTAACTTGTATTTTTCTGTTTCAATTGCGTTCCTGGCAGCAGCGTCAAGTATCTACTGGTGTGGGGATACTTTGCTGACGCTTTCTCGCTGACTACCCTTGGCGTTGTTTGTGTTTGGGGTTGGAACAAATCACCATCACCCGACCACGACGGCGGATTACGGTGCATTTGTCACATATTTTCTTGACTGAAGCTCGTACTTTCATTGCTTTTTGATGACTCCAAATATAAAATTATAGCATTTTCCAGGAAAATTTTCTGTTGATTTAACCAGGTGGCGAAGACAAATTTTTCATCACTGATAAATTTGTGTTAAGATCCTCCTGATTAAATCACTTTTTCCGTAATCGGTAGGTAATGCGACCTTTGCTTAAGTCGTAGGGGGTTAGTTCGACTTTCACGCGGTCTCCAGGTAGGATTTTGATGTAATTACGGCGAATTTTGCCAGAAATATGGGCCAAAACGTTAAACCCATTATCTAGATCGACACGAAACATTGCATTGGGCAATGATTCCGTCACCGTACCTTCCATTTCAATTAGGTCTTGCTTAGACAATTTGCTGTTTCCTCAACTTGAATAATATTTCCGGATTTTACTGGCGCTGTATTAGAGTTAAATTATGATGGAAAAGGTAATACCAATTCTTTAAAATCAAACTATGGTGATAGATGTCACCTCATCCCTTATTATTAGTGAAATCAATTCGAGATGGAGCGATCGCGTGTTTCTTTTTTAATCAGTCATCATCTTATTCCAGTCCGTTTGAGACTATACACATTTCGACAAATATATCAACAGTTTATTAATATATCTTATTTAAAAGCAATTTGCATTGTCAGTTCAGCAATCAACAGCTTGGTATCGGGGGTATTTGGAAATTTATCCCCGATGGAAAGGCTACTACAACTAGGAATTAATCAACCGATGTAGTTCCTCTGTCACCACTTCCGGGGATTGATTCCCATTGACGCTCAAGAGTTGACCTTTTTGTTTGTAATAATCGATTAGAGGAGCAGTCTCTTGGCGATAAACCTGTAGGCGACGACGAATTACCTCTTCCGTATCGTCTTTGCGACCTCTGGCGATTAAGCGCTCAACGACAACATCATCAGGTACATCGAGATTAATCACTTTTTCCTCGTTTTCACCTTTGGTGTGCAGCAGGTGTTCTAAAAACTCGGCCTGTTTGACGGTACGAGGGAAACCGTCTAATAGCCAACCCCCTTGAGCATCAGTTTGTGCCAATCGTTCCTCAACCATTTCCTGGACAAGTTGGTCAGGTACTAACTCACCTTGATCCATATAGCTTTGAGCTTGAATACCTAAAGGTGTTTGCTCACTTAAAGCTTGGCGGAGGATGTCACCAGTAGAAATATGAGGTATACTCATGGCTTGAGCCAATTGTTTGGCTTGAGTACCTTTTCCCGCTCCTGGCGGCCCTAAAAATATAAGTCGCGTTGCTGTCATTCGATTTTCGATTTTTGATTGTGGATTTTGGATGAATCACTTGTAAAGCAAGTGAGTAGTGAATAGGAAGTGGGGAGTAGCCTACATGCACTGCTGACACCAGAACCGGTATTGGAGATGAAAGTGGTTTTTTCCTAGTAATCGCTACTCTCTACAGTCTCTTGTCTTACCGCTTGTGCATCTACACTTTCAAGCCAGAAATGAGTGATTAACATGGTTTGGTTGTGTAATAACATTTCTCTCAGGATTCTCTACGGAGAAGGCTGTACCTGGTGGGTAGGAGAATTGCTTGATGCCAAGGGAGTAGGGAGTTGTTAGTTGATTTGAAACTAGTCTCCGGAAGGCTGATGATACTTAAATTTCATCGTTTTAGTTTCAATTTTTAGTTTTTATGGGCAAATAAAACCTCAAACTTAAACTAGTCTTAACTTTCAAAGTTAACCTGAGATTGGATTTTTTCCCGATATTAAAAAAATAGAGATATACTCACTATTTCCTACCCCCTACTGGTTATTTTCCAGTTAAGGATGTCACTGGAAAAGGGCGATTTCCCAATCCAGTGAGCTATTCAGGGTAATGTATACCCCAAAAACACATTGGTGATTAATTATTGTTTCACCATTCCTTCATAGCGCTGGGAAATAACGTAGGTTTGTATTTGTTTTGCCGTATCTATTGCCACACCAACTAAAATTAGCAAGGAGGTAGCACCCAAACCTCGGAAGGTGGGAACACCGAGTGCGCGTTCAATAGCAGCTGGCAAAATTGCAATTAAGCCCAGGAAAATTGCACCCAGGAAGGTTAAGCGATTCAAAACACGCTCAATATATTCGCTGGTGGCTTTACCAGGACGAATACCGGGGATACTAGAACCCATTTTCTTCAAATTTTGGGCAACATCAACTGGGTTAACAATCAGGGAAGAATAAAAATAACTAAAGAAGATGATCGAGACAAAGTTAACCAGGGTATACACCCAAGACTGGGAACCACCAGGACTGAGGTACGTATTAACGACTTGAGCTAACTCCGGGTTTTTGATAAAGTTGGCAACAATCAGGGGTAAGCTGAGAATTGCGGTGGCAAAAATGATGGGCATTACTCCACCTTGATTGAGACGTAGGGGTAGGTAACTACGTTGTTCTGCTAAAATCCGGCGACCAACCTGACGACGAGCGGAAATAATGGGGATGCGACGGATACCTTCCTGCACAAAAACGATACCGATAATTGTCAGCAAGAACAGCAGCAGCAGGACAATTACACGACCGACTACTTCTCGATTTCCGCTTTGGACAAAATTTACCGTATCCCCTAATGCCTTGGGTAAGGTGGCAACGATGTTCACAAAAATCAATAAAGAGGCTCCATTTCCTAAACCTCGTTCGGTAATTAATTCCGAAGCCCACATGACAAACATGGAACCCGCTACTAAGGCGATCGCGGTTTCGGCGACGAAAAGGGGGCTAAAATTCAAGGCAAAGGGACGCAACCAAAAGGCAGCCAAAAATACACTTTGCAGAACTGCCCATCCCAAGGACACATAACGCGTAATCTGGGAAATCTTCCGTCGTCCCGCTTCCCCTTCGTTTTTTTGTAAGTTTTCTAATGCCGGAATTGCCGCAGTCAGCAATTGGATGATAATCGAAGCGTTAATATAAGGCAAAATTCCCAACGCGAATACACCTAAAGCTGACAGTCCACCTCCGGAAAAAATATCCAAAAAGCTTAATATTTGATTGTTATTAGCGATCGCATCAGCGAAGGCTTCCCGGTTAATCCCTGGTACAGGGATGTGAATCCCCAGACGAATCAACAATAAAATTCCGACGGTGACAAGCAACCGACCGCGCAGTCCGGCGGCTTGAGCCATCTGCATAAAGGTTTCTTGAGCAGTTGGTGGTCTATCTCGACTAATCATAGGGGCTACCTCGTGAATGGACTCGGCGCGGCGGTTGTGGCGAAATACACCAATGAATCATCTCCATCAGAAGAGAAATCGATGTGAAGCGGGACTAATTTAAGTTTGATCTAAATCTGACCCAAATCAATTGACGATTTCGCAACTTCCGCCAGCTGCCTCAATTTTGGTGCGGGCGGAGTTGGTAAACGCCGCCGCTTTGACTTGCAGTGCCACATTTAACTCACCATTCCCAAGAACCTTAAGAGCGCCTTTGGCATCAGTTAGAATACCTGCTGCGAGTAAGGACTCTAGGGTGACTTCGGTGTTGGGGGCGAGGGTGGCCAATTTTTCGACATTAATCGTAGTGTAATGTTTTCGGTTGACTAGTGGGAACCCCTTGAGTTTGGGTAAACGGCGATATAAAGGCTGCTGACCACCCTCAAATCCGGGTCTGGTTCCGCCTCCAGAACGGGCTTTTTGTCCCCGCATCCCGGCTCCACAGCTCGCCCCTTGTCCGGCGGAGACACCACGTCCGACACGACGACCACGTTTTTTTGAGCCGGCTTGCGGCTTCACATCATTGAGTCTCATGAATAATTTCCTATTCGTGATTATTGAGCGTAGAGGTTCTGAATCGGCACACCCCTATCTTCGGCAACTTCCGCAAATGTACGTAGGGTCGCCAGGGCGTTAACTGCGGCTCTAGCGTTATTTAAGGGGTTATTAGAACCCAACTGTTTGGCAAGGACGTTTTTCACTCCTGCCAATTCTAATACAGTCCGCACTGCGCCCCCAGCAATTACACCTGTACCAGGAGAGGCTGGACGCATTAAAACTTTGGCTCCACCACCTGTACCGTTGATGGGGTGGGGAATGGAATTGGATTTGGTCATGGGGATATCAATCAGGTGTTTTTTGCCATCAGCGACCCCTTTTTTGACGGCGCTAATCACATCTGAGGCTTTGCCGACTCCGACACCCACCTGTCCGCGTTCATTACCGACGACAACAATGGCGCGGAAACTGAGTTTTTTCCCACCTTTGACTACTTTGCTGACACGACGGATTTGGATTACCCGCTCTTGCCAATTAGTTTCTTCTTTTTTGGCTCGACTTGCCTTACGACGACCACCGGTTGCCATATCTATATCCTTAAGTTACTTTCTACCTAACAGGGCTGGATTTGCAATTTGAGGTTAAAATTCCAAACCAGCTTCACGAGCCGCATCTGCCAAAGCTTTGATGCGTCCATGATACAGATTGCCACCTCGGTCAAATACCACTTTGGATATACCCTTGGATAGCGATCGCTGGGCAATTAATTTACCGACGGCGACAGAAGCTTCACAATTCGCACCGGAACTAATAGTTTCCCGCACTTCCGGATCTATTGTAGATGCGGCTGCTAGGGTATGGTGCTGAGTATCGTCAATCACCTGTACATAAATGTGCTGATTGGAACGAAAAACAGCCATTCTGGGACGTTCTGGTGAACCTTTGACTTTGCCACGAATCCGGCGATGACGACGAATTCTTGATTCTTTCCTGGTTAATTTCATAGTTTATTTCTTACCACCTTTACCAGTCTTACCAGCTTTACGCCGTACCACTTCACCCGCATAGCGAATACCTTTACCTTTGTAGGGTTCTGGTGGACGTACTGCTCGAATGCGAGCGGCGGTGTTGCCGACTACTTCTTTATCGAAACCACTGACGATGACGTTGGTGTTATTTTCGACTGCGAACTGCACACCCTCCGGTGGTTCAATTTGTACCTGGTGGCTATAACCTACACTCAGTACTAAATTTTTCCCCTGGACAGCAGCTCGATAACCAACCCCTTGTAATTCCAAACGGCGTTGAAACCCAGTGGAAACTCCTTCCACCATATTGGCAACTAGGGTGCGGCTTAAACCGTGCATTTGTCTTGCTACCCGTGAGTCATTCCGACGGGTGACGGTAACGGTTTCCCCTTCCTGTTTGATTTCCACTTGCATGGGTAAATTGCGGGAAAGTTCCCCTTTTGGACCTTTGACAATTACGTTATTGCCATTAATCGTGAGTTGAACTTTGGCGGGAACCGTAATTGGACGTTTACCAATTCGAGACATAGTTCTGTTTCAGTTAGTGAGTAGGGAGTAGGGAGTAGGAAGTAGGGAGTTGTTTGGACACAGTTGAGAAGGAAAATCCTCCTTTCTCCTGCCTCCTGTCTCCTGTCTTACCAAACGTAGCAAAGCACCTCTCCGCCTAAATTTTGGCGGCGGGCTTCCCGGTCGGTCATAATTCCACTGGAGGTGGAGATAATCGCAATCCCAATCCCACCTAACACCCGTGGTAAATCTTTGCGATTGGAATATACACGTAATCCTGGTTTACTCACCCGTTTGAGGGCGGTAATTAGGGGCTGACGATTTTTACCTTTGTATTTGAGTGAAATTACTAGGTTCTTTTTGACTCCCTCGCCAGATTCTTCAAAGTCGCCGATAAATCCTTCATCGCGCAAAACTTTAGCGATACTGCGGGTCATTTTTGTCGATGGCACGATTGTGGTTTGATGCCGTGCCATTGTGGCATTGCGGATGCGCGTTAGCATATCAGCAACTGTGTCATTTACCGCCATTATTTCCTCTTTCGCTCTCTTCTAATTTTCCCGGAAGGGCATTCCCATTTCTTTAAGTAAGGCTCGACCTTCTTCGTCGGTTGGTGCGGTGGTAATAATAGAAATATCCATGCCGCGAATTTGGTCGATGCTGTCGTACTCGACCTCTGGAAAGATTAACTGTTCACGGATACCCAAAGTATAGTTCCCCCGTCCGTCAAAGCTTTTGGGGCTAATCCCCCGAAAGTCACGGATACGTGGTAAGGACAGGTTAATCAGACGGTCGAGAAAATCGTACATGCGATCGCCGCGTAGTGTCACCATAATTCCTACGGGCATTCCTTCACGGATTTTAAAGCCCGCGATCGCTTTTTTGGCACGGGTGACTACGGGTTTTTGACCAGTAATAATACCGATTTCATTTAAGGAGCTTTCCAGAGCTTTGACGTTTTGAGCCGCTTCCCCTAAACCCCGGTTCACTGTCACCTTTGTCACTTTGGGTACTTGGTGAATGTTCTTGTACTCGAACTGTTGAATCAGTTTCGGGACAATAGTCTCTTGATATAACTTTTTTAGTCTTGTGGCCATTGTTTTTTTCCTGTAGTTCCCTGGTCTTGGTCAGGGCTATGGGGGATTTTGGATTTTTGTGTAGCGAGGGATTAGCTATTAGCTTCTATCTAATTAATCACCCACCGAACGAACCCACCTATTTGTCCAAAATCTCACCGGTTTTTTTCAGCATTCGCACTTTTTTCCCTTCCGGGGTAAAGGTATAACAAACACGACTAGCAACGTTTTGCTTGGTGGAGTAAAGCATGACGTTGGAACTGTGAATCGGATATTCCTGGGTGACAATTCGTCCCGATTCACCCTCCGCTTGGGGTTTGACGTGTTTGGTTTTCAGGTTGACACCTTGAACTACTACCTTGCTTTCCTGGGGTAAAGCTTTAATTACTTCGCCCACTTTGCCTTTGTCACTACCGGAAATCACCTGAACGGTATCACCGGTTTTGACATGCATTTTGTAAAATTTGGGTTTTTGCTTTTTCGCTGCCATTACAGCACCTCCGGTGCGAGGGAAACGATTTTGGTAAAGTTTTTGTCGCGTAATTCCCGCGCAACTGGACCAAATACCCTTGTCCCGCGTGGATTTCCGTCTTTGTTAATAATCACTGCCGCATTGTCATCAAAGCGAATTGTCATCCCACTATCACGACGGATATGGTGACGGGTACGGACAATCACTGCTTCGACGACATCGGACTTTTTCACTGCCATATTCGGAATGGCATCCTTGACAACAGCAATCACGCGATCGCCAATAAAGCCATAACGAGCATTACCTTTGCCCAAAACTCGAATACACATGAGTTTACGAGCTCCGCTGTTGTCAGCAACGTTCAAATAGGTTTGGGGTTGAATCACAACTGTTTCCTCGGCACACTAATTTTTAGTCAAGTTGCTCAACAACAATTACTGTGAATCCGCTACTTCGCCAGGATTTCCATCACCTGCCAACGTTTGGTTTTACTCAAAGGGCGGGTTTCTTGAATCCGGACGCGATCGCCGATTTTACATTTGTTGTCTTCGTCATGGGCTTTAAACCGCCGGGTTTTGACGACGATTTTTTTATACTTAGGATGAGGAGAGCGGTTCTCAACGGCAACAACTACCGTTTTCTGCATTTTGTCGCTGACAACCAAGCCTACCCGTTCTTTTACAGCCATAGTTCTCTAACTCTTGTTAGTACCAAATTACACTTAACTATCACTACTATCACTAGCTTGATGAGCAGCAGCTCGTTTCCGTTCCCCCTCTACCGTCAACAACTGGGCTAACCGGTGACGAGCATGGCGGAATAGATGGGGTTTTTCCAATTGACGTGTTGCTTTTTGCAACCGCAGTTGAAACAACTGTCTTTTCACCGCCAAAATTTCTTCTGCTAGTTTCTCATCGCTCAACTCGCGTGCTTCGGCAATTTTTGGAAGTGCCATATTCTTAACCCTCCTCCGAAACAATGTCCTTTTCCCGGACGATAAATTTGGTTTTGATGGGTAGTTTGTAAGCAGCTAGTCGCATTGCTTCCCGTGCAGTTTCTTCGGCAACACCGGCAATTTCAAATAAAATCCGACCGGGTTTGACAACTGCTACCCAATATTCGGGTGAACCTTTCCCGGAACCCATCCGTGTTTCTGCTGGTCGCATTGTTACTGGTTTATCCGGGAAAATCCGAATCCAGATTTTACCACCCCGACGAATATAACGTGTCATCGCTCGTCGAGAGGCTTCAATTTGTCGGGAGGTAATCCAGGATGGCTCTTGAGCTTGCAGTGCAAAGTCACCGAAATTAATCGTACTTCCCCGCGTCGCCAAACCCTTCATTCGTCCGCGCTGCTGCTTACGGAATTTTGTTCTTCTTGGACTTAACATATCTCTAAATACCAATTAACTTGGATTTTCCTGATTTCAGACCCAGACTCAGTATTCACGCCGATACTAGGAAAGGCTGAGTAGTAAATAGTGAGCTACTAGCAAGTAACATTACTTACCAACCCCAACACTTCAAACCAGATCAAACACGAATCCAAAATCTGTCTTGGAAAGTTTGGTGGAAGAATAAATCTCCCCGAAGTTTACCGGAAGAAAATCTTTCCAGTAACTTCTCTTCCCAACTTTCTGCAAAATCTAAAATCCAAAATCCTTTTATCCTTCATTCGAGCGGTCTTCAAATTGCTGACGACGACGCTGTTGATGGCGACGACGGGGTTCCCGTTCCCGATTAGCTGGGGGAACTTGAATGTCTTCCTGACCAGGAATCACTTCACCCTTGAATATCCACACCTTAATACCGAGAATCCCATAGATGGTTTTTGCGGTAACGTAGGAATAATCAATATCCGCACGCAAGGTATGCAAAGGCACTCGTCCTTCCCTTGTCCACTCTGTTCGAGCGATTTCTGCCCCATTCAAGCGACCACTGACTTGAACTTTTATCCCCTGGACACCAGCTTTTTGAGCGCGTTGGATGGCTTGACGCACAACCCGACGGAAGGAAACCCGACGTTCTAATTGCTGGGCAATAAACTCGGCAATCAGGTAAGCGTCCGCATCAACCCGTTGTACCTCCACAACGTTGATCCGGATTTGTCGGGTTCCCCCCAACAAGTCCTGTAATCCTGTCCGCAGAGAGTCAATTCCCTGACCACCACGACCAACAACCACACCAGGACGAGCTGTACGTACTTCCAAGTCAATTTGGTCGGCCTTACGCTCAATCCGGACATCGGAGATACCCGCATTATTCTGGGCATATCTGCCCAATTTCTCCTCAATGTAACTGCGCAGTTTGTAGTCTTCCTGCAACAGTTCTGGATAACGACTCGGTTCTGCAAACCATTGCGATTTATGCTCTTGAGTAATCCCCAACCGAAAACCGACTGGATGAATCTTTTGTCCCACGAACTATTTCCTCTCAAAAT
The DNA here is from genome assembly GCA_937973965.1 of uncultured Calothrix sp. Taxonomy (GTDB): domain Bacteria; phylum Cyanobacteriota; class Cyanobacteriia; order Cyanobacteriales; family Nostocaceae; genus NIES-3974. The sequence continues at coordinate 18,174 of CALJJQ010000042.1, forward strand.
TTCTGACTGTAGAGTTTTTGTCTCTGTATGTATTTACACCAATCCAGCGAGAAAATTAATCCTCAGCCGCAACCGCTAGGGTAATATGACAAGTTGGTTTGCGAATCTGATAGGCTCGTCCTTGGGCACGAGGTTGGAAACGTTGTAGGGAAGGACCTCCATCTGCATAGGCTTGGGTAATTTTCAGTGAGGCTCGATCTAGTCCGGCATTGTGTTCGGCATTGGCTGCGGCACTACGCAACAGTTTTAACACCGGGTCACAAGCCCGATAGGGCATAAATTCCAGAATAATCAAGGCTTCGCGATAGGAACGGCCCCGAATTTGGTCTAAAACGCGACGAACCTTGTAGGGAGACATGCGGACAAATTTGGCTACCGCTTTGACTTCGTTGGGCTTTAATGTTTTTGTCGCCATGATTATCTCCCTGATTTCTTATCGCTTTTGGCATGTCCGCGATAGTTTCTGGTGGGTGCAAATTCACCTAATTTATGACCCACCATTTGGTCGGAAATAAATACGGGAACATGCTGTTTACCGTTGTGAACGGCGATTGTGTGTCCTACCATCATCGGCAAAATCGTGGATGCTCGCGACCAGGTTTTAATTACCTCTTTTTTATTGTTCGCGTTCAATTTTTCGATTTTTTTGAGCAGATGGTCGGCAATAAATGGTCCTTTTTTCAGTGAACGACCCATAGTTGTTTCTGTTTTGAATTAACTGCAATTCACAATATTTTTTGTTTGTTTTGCTGTTGTGACTAACTTGCTGGCGGTATATCAAGTGTCAATCGGCTAATTACGGCTAGGATTCCCGTCCACCACGTCCGCGCTTGGATACTTTACGACGACGGCGTACAATGAACTGATCACTAGCTTTTTTCCGCTTCCGGGTTTTCAAACCTAAAGCTGGTTTACCCCAAGGTGTCACTGGTCCAGAACGTCCTATTGGCGCACGTCCTTCTCCTCCTCCGTGGGGGTGATCGACTGGGTTCATCACACTACCCCTGACTTGGGGACGACGACCTTTCCAACGGGTGCGTCCTGCTTTTCCAGCACTGAGGTTCCGATAATCTGTGTTGCCAACTTGACCAATGGTGGCGTAACATTCACGTCGTACCATCCGTACTTCCGTTGAGGGCAGTTTCAAGGTTACGTAGTCGCCTTCTTTCGCGACCACTTGAGCACCTGCACCTGCTGCTCTGACGATTTGTCCTCCTTTTCCGGGTGTGAGCTCGACGTTGTGAACCACTGTACCCAAGGGGATATTCATCAAGGGTAAGGCATTGCCGTCTTCAATTGGTGCATCGGGACCAGCGATGATGGTTGTTCCCACTTTTAAGCCGTTGGGTTGGAGAATATAGCGTTTTTCTCCGTCCTGATAAAATAGCAAGGCAATGCGAGCGTTCCGGTTAGGGTCATACTCTATGGCTGCTACTTTGGCGGGGATATTTCGCTTGTCCCGTTTAAAATCGATAATTCGATATAATCTCTTGTGTCCACCACCCCGGTGACGACAGGTAATTACACCTTGACGGTTACGACCTTTGGCTCTGTGTTTATGAACCGTTAATGATTTTTCTGGTTCACTTTTGGTAATTTCCGAAAAGTCTGAAACCGTTAGTTGTCGCGTACTGGGGGTATAGGGACGAAATGAACGAGTACCCATAGTTTAGTTCTAGATTTTTAAGTGGAAATTTACTGAATTTGAGACTGGTATTTTCTGGATTTGGGATGAACCCAATTAACCCCCCAGCTAAAATTCACAATTGACTTAGACTTCAGGGAATAGAACCTGACGGATTTTCTCCTCATCCCCAGCCGCAACGGTGACAATTGCCCGTTTATAATGGGGTTTATAGCCAATAAATCTACCGACGCGCCGCTTTTTCCGAGGGGGATTTAGGGTGTTGATTTTAGTCACCTTCACCTCGAATATGGTTTCAATCGCTGCTTTAATCTCCGGTTTCGTGGCTTTTGGAGCAACCTCAAAGGTATATTTATTTTGCTCCATCAACAGCGTTGCTTTCTCGGTGACTATCGGACGACGAATTAAATCCGCGAGTGACCGGGGGTCAAACTCTGTGACTAACTTACCCACCGTAAACCTCCTGAATTTTTGCAAGCGCGGATGGGGTGACAATAATTTTGTCTGCGTGTAATAAATCGTAAACGTTGAGATTGGTGGCCAAAATCAGTTTGACATTCTCGATGTTCCGAGCTGATAAATACACTCCCTCTGATTTCTCACCAGTAATCAATAAAGCTTTGCTATCTGGATCACACCCCCAACGGGCGATCGCATTCACCAATTCTTTGGTTTTGGGGCGTTCAAATTGACTATCAAATTCCTCAACCACGATGATGTCATCCACGCGACTAGCAAACGCTGTCCGTAGTGCTAAACGCCGCTCTTTGCGATTCATTTTGATGTCATAATCCCGTGGCTTTGGTCCAAATATCACCCCACCACCTCGCCATAGGGGAGACCGAATCGAACCCGCGCGCGCTCGTCCTGTTCCTTTTTGCCGCCAAGGTTTACGTCCTCCACCCCGCACTTCCGAACGGGTTTTGGTACTTGCGGTTCCCTGACGGGCATTGTTCATCTGCCGCACTAAAGCCCGATGGACTACGTGACTGGCGGTTTCTTCTTTGGCAACCCGCAACTCGAACGTTGTCTGTCCGACCTGCTCGCCTTGCCAATTTTTGACTACACATTCAAACATGTTTCTGTTGTCCTTCAATTTTCGCTGTTAGTTTTTTGCTCAAAAATAAATGTATTCATCAATACAAGCTAACAACTACTTGGATTTGCGAGTAACTAGGTTGGCAGGGACAATATTTAGCAAGGCTCCAGGTTTTCCGGGAACCGCACCCTTAATTAAAATTAAATTCCTTTCCGCATCAACACGCACTACGGTTAATTTTTTGACCGTCACCTTTTTGCCTCCAAGGCGACCAGCACCACGCATACCCGGAAATACACGACCGGGGGTAGTACCAGCACCGATTGAACCTGGTTCACGGTGATTTTTGGAACCGTGGGACATGGGTCCTCGACCAAAGTGATGCCGTTTTTGATAACCAGCAAAACCCCGTCCGATACTGTCTCCTGATACGTCTATTAGTTGACCGGGACTAAAAATATCTGCCGTAATCTGTTGACCTAAGGAATACTCCTCTGCGTTTGCAGTCCGATATTCCCGTAAGTGGCGCAATGGCGGTGCTGATGACTTTGATAGATGACCTAACAAAGGTTTATTGAGCGCCTTTGGCTTCACTTCCCGATAGCCAACTTGAATCGCAGAGTAACCGTCGGTCTGTTTTGTTTTTACTTGTGTAACGGTACATGGACCCGCTTGCACTACAGTTACAGGAATCGCAACTCCAGCTTCGTCAAAGACTTGGGTCATGCCCAGTTTGGTGCCGAGAATACCTACAGACACAGTTACTGGTTCTCCTTTATACTTAAGTTGGATATGAATTACACGTCCGATTCGGTTGATGATTTCCAACCATCAAGATTTGTTTGGCGAATCCGTGTAGAACAAACACACTTCACGTTTGCAGATCGAACTTAATTCATCCACAAAAAAATTGTGTTGACAATCCAATGACAATACAAACGGTGAATGTGTCACGTGCAACAATGAATTTAGATACTGTCAATCAAGAACATCTAAACCTATTGTCTTGGCACTTTCCGAAGGGTTTAGGGACTTAAACAGCTTGCTGTTCAGTATCCACGACACAGAGTTTTCGATGATAATGCCCAAACCAACATTCTCACTCTGTCTATACCATTTACCCTTAACTTGCGTTGGGGGAACCCGTCGGCTTTGGAAACAAATTTACTTTAAGTTCCACTCCCACCAAATTTAACACATAACTTTGGTGGGTGGCGATGAGCCTAGGGCTTAACGCGCATTTCACCTGAGTATTGTTTCCGCTGTGGCTTGTTTATATTAACCTCAAACTGAACCAACAATACTCTAGTAGATTGCGATCGCATTTCGTAAAATTTGGTCACAATCTAAAAATATAAATCATGCTTTTCTTTTTGTCTAGCGTTTTGACTGGAAATTTTACGAACACGCTGTGGAGTCGTTGCAGAGATTAATATTAAATGGCTAATGCCTAACATTGAAGTTTGAATATCAAGGTGCTAAAGGGCTACTACGAACCTTTCCTCATCCATCAAAGTCAAATACAAAGATGGGAATGTACCTCATCTATAGTATTCTACCTAAAGATTAACCTTCAGCTTGCGAGATTATGCCCCATATTGGTCTATGCTGTCCTGCGGAAACTGGCCATCTGCATACGATGTTACCGTTGGGACAGGAATTACAACGACGCGGACATCTGGTGACTTTTTTGGGTGTACCGGATGCGGAGGAAAAGGTCCGGACAGCGCAGTTAGATTTTATGCCAATTGGTGCGACCAAGTTTCCCCTGGGGAGGACGGAGGCGATGTTTGCCAAGTTAACAACTTTGAGCGGGATTAGGGCTTTGTTGTTTACGTTGAATTGGATTCGGGAGAGTGGGAAGGTTTTTTTGGAAGAAGCACCAAGTGTTTTGAAAGATGCGCAGGTAGATATTTTAATTGTGGATCAGATTACTCCGGAGGGGGGAACGGTTGCGGATTTTGTGGGGATTCCGTTTGTAACTGTATGTAGTGCTTTACCGATGATGCAGGAGCCGAGTATTCCTCCTTTTTTTACGACTTGGGTGTATTCTCAATCGATGTGGAATCGTTGGCGAAATCAATTAGTTTATCAGTTAATTAATCCTTTTAATTTACCTAGTCAAAAGTTACGTCAAAAATATCGACAGCAGTGGAATTTACCGAGGGAAATTTCTCCCGATTCTCCCTATTTAATTTTGAGTCATCAACCAGCAGGGTTTGAGTATCCCCGGCAAAATTTACCTCCACACTTTTATTTTACCGGACCCTATCATAGTCAACAAAGTCGGCGAAAAGTTGATTTTCCTTGGAATGAATTAGTTGAAGGTAAGCCGTTGATTTATGCTTCGATGGGAACCTTGCAAACTGGTTTAAAACAGGTTTTTGCTAAGATTGCTGGTGCTTGTGCGGATTTAGATGTTCAATTAGTTATTTCCTTGGGTGGTTCGGGGGATTTAGATGGATGGGAAAATCTACCGGGAAAGCCCTTAGTTGTTAACTATGCACCGCAATTAGAATTGCTGCAAAGGGCAAAGTTATTTATTACCCATGGGGGGATGAATTCGGCGTTGGAAGCTTTGACCTACGGAGTTCCGATGGTGGCTATTCCTATCACCAATGACCAACCAGGAATTGCTGCGAGGATTGTTTGGTGTGGTGTGGGTGAATTAGTTCCTTTGGGTCAGCTGACGGTAAGTAATTTGAAATTGGTGATTAATCGGGTTTTAAATCAGCCAAGGTATAAACAAAAAGCGCTGGAATTACAAGCTGAAATTCGTCAATCTGGGGGAGTTGTCCAAGCTGCGGATTTGGTGGAGGGTGTACTATGGAAAAAGTGAAAGTTGGGGTGGGGTAAATGGATAGTTATCTACCGAAACAAACTATTAATTTGGGTGAGTATACTGCTGCTTATAGTGTGTTGGGTGAGGGTGAACCGATTATTTTTCTACATGGTTTTTTCGGTGATGGTTGGACTTTAAGACCAATTATGGAGCGGTTGCAGCCTAATTACTGTTGTATTGGTTTAGATTTGCTAGGGTTTGGTGATTCTTCTAAACCGAATATTCGTTATTTGATTGACCATCAAGTGGGGTTTTTAAAAACTTTTTTGGTGCAGAAACAAGTCCAAAAGTTTCATTTAGTTGGTTATTCCTATGGTGCATGGGTAGCTGCTGCCTATGCTATTTCTTTGTTTAATTCTAATCGTAATCGCAATCAACAAGATAGAGATAACTTACTCGGAATGACCCTAATTGCTCCAGCCGGAATTCGAGATGATAATTTTGTCGGTAGGTATAATCATCTCAAACCATTGCTATGGAATACTAAATTAGTTGATCTGGCTTTAAATGCGATCGCTCCCATCGCTAATATTACAGGAAAACAGCAAGCCTTTCAAGGGATTCGACAAGCTCGAATGGAACTGATTCGACAACCTGCGGCAAAATCTTTACTGTGCGATCGCCTCAAACCGGAGGATGCTGTAGATACGGTGGAAAATCAGATTCACTGCATCAACGCACCGACTTTGGTAATTGCGGGTGGTGCTGATAGACATATACCGTTATGGCACAGTCAAACCTATGCAGAGCGGATTCCCAACGCTAAATTAGAAATTATTCCCGGTGCTGACCATGATTTGGTGCAAACCCATAGTCGGGAAATTGTTTGTTTACTCCAGCAGTTTTGGGAGTTGAAAATTGGGAGTCGGGAGTCGGGAGTCGGGAATGGGTAATAATCCGATTAGGATATCTAGTCAGGGAATCGTATCCCCTGACTCTAGTTATTTTTCGGTCAACAAACCAAAAGGGAAATATATCAGCGCGTATACATAAGTTGGAACCCCACCCCCTAACCCCCTACCCCGTTTATGGAGAGGGGTTGGGGTGAGGTTCATCGAACTCACATTAATTAGTGGGTAGTAGCAGCGCTCTATAGTAAACCGCTCCATAGTAAAGCGTTTTCGGAGTTAAAGTCACTCAGCACTACACAAAATTAATTGTGTACGAGTAATACTGAGTTCAATTTATTTTGATAGCTACATGTAGACTACCCCAAAATCAGAAATAAACCTGTCTTGAATCATCCAAGACAGGTAAGAAATGAGTTTAGAACCTTGCTAAAGGTGATTACATTCCAGAAGGAGAGGAAGGTTGACCAGGTGTGTTACTTCCTGGTAGCTGTAGTTGGTCTGCACCCGGTGTCGAAGGAGTACTCGGTTGGGATTCGTTGATTGGATTATTTCCAGGAACTTCGATTTTGGTTTCAGGTTGGGTGCTGTTGTTGTTCACTCCACCAGGATTGGAGGGAGAAGAAGGTTGATCAGGTGTGCTGCTTTCTGGTGACTGTAGTTGGTCTGCACCCGGTACGGAGGGGGTGTTTTCTGGAGTTCTGGTTCCAGGAACTTCGATTTTGGTTTCAGGTTTGGTGCTATCGTTATTTACTCCACCGGGGTTAGAAGGAGTAAGATTGCTAGGGTTGCTGGGTGTGGGTTCAGCAGGTGTATTTTCTGGAGTGGTAGAACCACCTGATGGTGAATCAGTAGTCCCGCTAGGTGGTGCGCTGTCGGGGGTAATCAGTGGTCTTTGTTCCAGGTTGGTCGGATTAGGTGTTTCATTTGTTCCTGGAGGTGTTGAGGGAGTCTCGCTACCAGGGTTAGGAGTACCTTCGGGGGGCTTGGTTGGTATTTCAATACTCTCAGGTCGAGGAGACGCATCAGGAGTTCTGGGAGTGACACTAGGTGTAGATGCAGTACTACCACCCGGACAACGGGAATTTAAGGGGAAATTTTTACACAAAATTTCCATGACATCTGGAGGCAATTCTCGTTCTGCGGATGGGGTGGTTTCTTCCTTATTTTCCTTTTGTAATTCAGGAAATTTGGTGGATTGAGCCATTGCCACATTACTGCTCAATGCTAATGTTAGTGCTGTTCCGATTAGGGTGATATATTTTCCCTTCATATTATTTTGACCTTCACACCTGAATAGAGATAACTCGGTCAATTAAATCAAACAAATTTGAATATAAAATCTGTCTAAATAGGGATGTATTTTCGGGCTGAGAAAATATTTATGGGTCGATGAAAGTAAATTTTGAATCATGATAGTTGAAAGTCTAATTTATAGACTGATGGTTGATAGCAACACATGGAATTCGAGAATGGAGTGTAACTTTGGACAAAATAAGTGAATAAAACTACCAACTTAATACGTAAATAGCAAAAATAATTACTGATGATTTTTGTAACAATATTAACCAGATGAAATCCCGTGATATATATTATTCTGAATATAAATTTCTCAATCTCTCTCAATCTCAATCTTTGAATTGGCGGAATTGGAACTACGTATAGCCAGCCCACTTCATAGGGTTATGAGTACAATGGTGAGAGATAAGCATCGCGAACCTCCCACGGGGAGTGCTACAGCGCCATCTTCAAAAGACAGCGCGACTTCCGTCTACGCAGTTTTCCCAATTCGTCAATAATCACCGTGATGTGAATTGCCCATGAGTTCCCCCCAACCCCCACAAAAGCCGAAAACCTTGCTTGGTCAACTAACCCAAGCAGTACATACGATTCAAGCTCGTGTCGATTTCTCCAAATTGGCACTAAAGCCGAATGCGCGAGTTCCCGAACTTTGGGTACAAGATGCAGGAGCAGCTCAAGCGGAAGTTTATCCTTTGTTGGGCGATCGCTATGTACTGGGTCGTAGTTCCAAGTCCTGTGATATCGTCGTTCGCAATCCCGTGGTCAGTCAAATCCATTTATCCTTGTCGCGGGATTCGACCCAAGGTCAAAGTGTATTTTCCATCAAGGACGAAAATTCCACCAATGGGATTTACCGTGGTAAACGTCGAATCACGACCTTAGAATTGCGTCACGGTGATATTTTAACCCTGGGACCACCAGAATTAGCTGCGTCGGTCAAGTTACAGTACCATGATCCCCCACCTTGGTATGTGAAAGCTGCTACTTGGACTACCTATGGTGTGGCGGGTGTAACAGCCTTACTAGCTTTGGTGGTGGGGGTTGAGTCCTTGCGGGTGCGTGTCCGTCCTTTACCCACCGCTACCCGCGCTCCTGTGGTAATTTTTGCCCGTGATGGGGTGACTCCCCTGCGGGAACCCCGTAATATCTCCCACCAAGATTTGGCAACCTTGGCAGATTTTGGTCGCTATATTCCCAATGCGGTGATTGCTTCCGAGGATAGTCGTTTCCATTGGCATATCGGTGTTGATCCGTTAGGGGTAGCAAGGGCATTATTGATTAATACCCGTAGTGGCGATGTCCAGCAGGGTGCAAGTACGGTGACTCAACAGGTAGCCAGAAGTTTATTTCCTGAGTATGTGGGACGACAGGATTCCTTGGGACGTAAATTCCGGGAAGCAGTGGTAGCTTTGAAGTTGGAGTTTTTTTACAGCAAGGACGAGATTCTCCGTACTTACTTAAATCGGGTTTTCCTGGGTGCTGATGTGTTTGGCTTTGAAGATGCGGCCAAATATTATTTTGATTTATCAGCAAAGGAGTTGAATTTAGCTCAATCTGCGACTTTGGTGGCCATCTTACCTGCACCGAATGCCTTTGATTATTGCGGTTCGGGACGGTTTAAAACCATTGAGTTTCGCAACCGGGTTTTGCGACGGATGCTGGAAATGCGGAAAATCTCCCAGGAGGAATATAATACAGCCCGGCGATCGCCTGTGGGCATTAGTGCTAAAGTTTGTGAACAACAGGCGAATACAATTGCTCCCTATTTTTATAATTATGTGTTTCAGGAACTACAGCAGATACTGGGGGAGGAGTTAGCACGGGAGGGAAATTTTATTATCGAAACCCAGCTTGACCCGACGATGCAAAAACAGGCAGAAACCGCTCTCAATAATGCCATACAAACGGAAGGTCGCAGACTCAGGTATTCTCAGGGAGCCATTGTCACCCTTGACTCCAGTAATGGGGCAATATTAGCAATGGTGGGGGGAACGGACTTTCGTACCAGTCAATTCAATCGCGCTGTCCAAGCTCAACGTCAACCCGGTTCCACCTTTAAGATTTTTGCCTATAGTGCAGCTTTAGCCCAGGGTATCCCTACCACCCGTGCTTATTCCTGTGATTCTTTGTTTTGGGGGGGGTTTCGCTATCGTCCCTGTCGCACAGCTACGGGGAGTATGACTATGCGTACAGGGTTAGCCCTGTCGGAAAACCCAATTGCCTTACGGATTGCTCAACAAGTGGGCTTAGATCGGGTTGTCCAGGAAGCCAAACGCATGGGAGTCAAATCTCCCCTTGACCCGGTACCCGGTTTGGTTTTAGGGCAAAGTGTCGTCAATGTGTTGGAAATGACAGGTTCTTTTGCCAGTATTGCCAATAATGGTTTGTGGAACCGTCCCCATGCCATCAGTCGGATTTTGGATAGTAGTGATTGCCGCGATCGCAATGACTTAAAAACCTGTCGGGTGATTTATTCCTTTGACCGCGACCCGGATGCTAACCGTCGTGTTCTTACCACCAATGTGGCTAATACCATGACTAGTATGTTACAGGATGTTGTCACCTCTGGAACCGGACGCGCTGCAAGTATTGGTCAAGGAGAAGCAGGAAAAACTGGGACAACCGATCGAAATGTAGACCTGTGGTTTATTGGTTTTGTCCCCGGTCGGAGACTAACCACGGGAATTTGGCTGGGTAACGATGATAATTCCCCTACTAATGGTAGCAGTGCCCAAGCTGCTAGTTTATGGGGCAATTATATGCGACGCATTGCTCGGTAAATTGAACCTTAAGCCTATTAGTGGTCTGTCCCATTAATTTAATTTTAATGAGTGAAAAAAGGTTCGTAGTAGCGCTTTAGAGCCCCTATCTTAACACTTTTTCTATACTAAAGCTACTACTACAAACCCCTCAGAACTTATGGGACAGACCACTAGTATCTATAATCATTACCCTCACGAAAAGACTTTTACAGCTAGCGCTGCGCTTCGTGAACAGCAGACCCTAATTAACTGTGTATCGTCACTACTAGCTAATGCTTCTCTCAAGAAATGTACAGTATTAGCTTCCCCATACTAAGTAAACCCACAGTGTGTAGCAAAAGCAACTCAGCAAAACCCAGTAAACCCACGCATTTGAAATTGCTTCGCAATCACACAAATACAGCACTTTTGAGGCACGTGAGGTACACTAATTTCCGGTTAGCCTTTAAGCCTAAGTCAAGCAGAGTTTCTGACAAAAGTCCCCACCTCTCAACAGTGGATACCAGTTATTTAGCCTATTCGAGAATATTAAACCTCGTCCATCATCAAAACTGGATTTTTCGTCATTGGGTAGGCGTGTAGCGGATCAACCGTAGGGTCGTAAGCAAGCAATCTCAATAATCGCGAATGAAAACTACAGTTCTCAATTCAGGGACATGGTTTAGTAATCAAAAAGCCTATCTAGGGTTTGCTGAAATACATGATATATTGCGTCTCTATATTTCACAAGGGATTGAGAAGACTTCAGTTGTCAAAAGTGCTTTCCAAGTGGGTATTTCAGGCTGAAAAACCTGGCATTTGTCATTTTTTTGGGTTTTGTGAAAACTGGAAGGGGAAAGCTTAAAACTATTCCCTGTACGCGACATGTCGCGTCTCTCCCTATTCCCCACCCTTAGGAAAAGACTTTTCCGCAGACCCTATCTAGGGTAATCATTTACTCCTCACACTGGTATCCCCAAACTTAATTAACAGCGCGATCGCTATACTCACTGCAAAAATCAAGGTCATACTTAAGGCTGATCCAAAACCCCAATTCTTACTTGCACCTAGGAATTGGGTATAAATTAATCGGGCTGCGGTCATACTGGATACGCCTCCGAGTAATTCCGGATTCACAAAGTCTCCCAAGGCTGTAATTAATACTATAAACCCCCCCGCAAAAATACCTGTTCTCACCTGGGGAATGGTAACTCGCCAAAAAGTTTGGAAGGGATTTGCTCCCAAGTCAGCCGCAGCTTCTAAGAGTCTGGTGTCTAGTTTTTCCAGGGATGCGTACAAAATTAGTACCATGTAGGGTAGTAAACTATAACTCATACCAATGACCACCGCAGGTAAAGTATCAAGAATTTGCAGCGATGGTAATCCCAGACTATTCAGAAACAGATTTAACAAGCCGGAGGGACGTAAAATCGTAATCCAGGCATAGGTACGCAGCAGGGAGGAAGTCCACAAAGGGAGGACAAAACCTAATAATAGTAGTGTTCGCCAACGTTTAGGAGCGATTTGGGTAATCCAATAAGCCACGGGAAACCCCAAAAATAAACAAATTATAGACGTGCTGGCGGCTAAAATCAGCGATCGCCAAATAACTTGTAAAAAAAGTGGGTCAAGAATGCGTCGATAGTTCTCCGTCAGTGCAAACCACACCCGTCTTAAGTAACCGTCCTCACCCCATCGGAGTATAAATTCCCAAAAACTGGATACACCACCGGGGTTAACTAGTTCTCCTGGACGAATCCCCGGAACCAAACTTAATTGAAAAATAATTAGGGTTGGTAATACCAACATGAGTAGCAACCAAAAACCAGCTGGTGCTAGCAATAAAAGAGGTTCTAGCAATTTTACCCGTCTTTTATTGACCGGGTATTTCACTTCACTGTTTTCTGGATAGGAATCAAGGGGTAATTGGGTAGCCACAATCGATTTTAGATTTTGGATTTTGGATTATTCGATTTTAGATTTTGGATTACCTGGATTTTTCAGGAGTTAATATCAATTTGAAAAAGGAATGTGACAGATGAATTTTGTTTGCCACAGAATTGATATAGCACTGATATAGCACTTACAAATCTGGTGAATTACATTTTCCAAGCTAATAACCTTTTCATACAAGACTTAAATATATCTCAGTATCTTAGGAACGGCTATATATTACTATCTTTATATTGCCATATATCGCGTCTGATATTCTGGATAGACTACAAACATATGTACCCATTTTAATTACAAATTACAAATTAGTTTATCCAATTTTAAAAATTACGAACTACAAATTAGTCTACCCGTTTTTGAAAATTACGTAGCTTGCTTCCCGCGTAGCGGGTATTACGTAGGCGTAGGCGATTACAAATTACGTAGACGCGAAGCGTTGCCGCAGGCTATTACGTAGCTTGCTTCCCGCGTAGCGGGTATTACGTAGACGCGAAGCGGCTTGCCGTAGGCTATTACAAATTATCTTACCCACTTTTTAACTTTGTCCAATACCGCTCATACACTGCATCCACATCACCAATATCCGCAATGCGATCGCATTTTTCCAAAACTTCTTCGGGAGGAAACAAACTGGTATTATTTTGATACCTTGCGGGTAAGGATTCAAAAGCGAGACGGTTAGGGGTGGCTAAACTTTGGGTAGTGACAAATTTTGCAGATACATCTGGTTGGAGAATATAATTAATCCATTCATAAGCACCATCGGGATTAGGTGCGGTGATGGGAATAACCATCGTATCCGTCCACAGTGATGTACCACTTTTGGGAATTACATACTTAAACTTGGGATTCTCCTTAGTAATTTTAATTGCATCCCCGGAATAACACATGGCTATATACAAATCTCCTGCTAAAATCCGATTTCGCCAAGCATCGGTATCAAAAGCTGCAATTGCCGGCTTTAGTTCCTGTAATTTATTGTAAGCTTGTTCAATTTCCCTTTCCTGGGTGGAATTATAGGAATAGCCCAGCATTTTTAACACCGCTCCCATCACTTCCCGTTTATCATCCAGGAGGGTAATCCGTTTAGTTAGGCGATCGCGATTTTGCCACAGATATTCCCAGTCTTCTGGTGGTTGTGACAAAATCTCCGAATTATAAATTAAACCTGTTGTTCCCCAGGTAAAGGGGATACTATGGCTATTATTGGGGTCGTAGATGGGGTTTTGAAATTGGGGTAAAAGATTTTCTAATCCAATTAACCGACTACTATCAATTTTTGCCAACAACCCCCCATTCAACATTTGCTCGACCACATAATCAGAGGGGTAAATAACACTGTAAGCACCTCCACCCCCCGCTTGTACTTTTGCCAACATGGCATCATTAGATTCGTAAACATCCGCAAACAATCTAATTCCCGTCTGGGTGGTAAAATTCTTTAAAATACTTTTCTCATCCGCATACTGAGTCCAAGTATACAGGTACAATTGGTCACGGGAACCTTTAATTGGTGTAGTTGCACGGACATCCGCAAGTCGCCAACCACAGCCTGTCAAGGTTAACCCAGCACATGCACTAATTGTTTGAATAAATTGACGACGAAACATTATAGGATTTTAGATTTTGGATTTTGGATTTTGGATGTTGCCAAATTGTAGAGACGTAATATATTACGTCTCCATATGCAAAATATATTACGTCTCCATGTGCAAACATTTTTTGAATCATGATCACCATCTAGCAAAAAGCCAAACAATCCCCTTCTAACCAAAAAGCATAAATGGGGGTATCAGAATCGGGGAGAACACCCACCGTATTTGGTTGCATTGCCGTGATTTGGGTTTGATTTGCTAGTTCAATGACGTAATTCACATGAGTTCCCATATACATGGTGTTAACGACCTTACCTTCAAAACAGTTGCTGGAAACACTGGGTTTATAAAGGGAAAGTTGCACCTTCTCCGGACGGATACTAACGGATATATTTTTACCTAATTCGCTGGGAGTATCCCCATTTCTGGTTACAGTCAACTTTAATCCACCTTTAGTCAAAACCTGGATCAAATTACTATCTACACCGACAATATCACCCGTCAGCAAATTGGTATCACCAATGAATTGAGCGACAAAAGCAGTATGGGGTCGTTCGTAAATTTCGCTAGGAGTGCCAACCTGCTCAATTTTACCCCGATTCATCACCGCAATGCGATCGCTCATGGATAAAGCTTCATCCTGGTCATGGGTCACCATCACAAAAGTCATCCCCAGTTCCTTTTGTAAAGTACTTAATTCCAGCTGCATCTCCTTACGCAACTTCAAATCTAAAGCTCCTAACGGTTCATCTAATAACATTACCGTCGGTTGATTGACCAATGCACGTGCTAAAGCCACCCTTTGCTGCTGTCCACCCGACAACTGATGGGGAAACCGCGATCGCAACCCTTCTAATTTAACTTTTGCTAAAACTTCCTTGACACGCTTTTCAATTTCCACTTTTGGTAATTTTTGTAACCTTAAACCAAAAGCAATATTTTCCCCCACATTCAAGTGCTTAAATAGGGCATAGCTTTGAAACACCGTATTTACCGGACGACGATAGGGAGGTGTATTTGTCATCGTTTCCCCACAAATCACCACCTTTCCCGCATCAGCAGTTTCAAATCCACCAATTAAGCGTAACGTAGTAGTTTTACCACACCCGGAAGGACCAAGGATGCTAAAAAATTCCCCCTGTCGCACTTCTAAATCAATCCCGTGAACAGCAGGTTCCTGATTAAAAAACTTAAAAACATTCCGCAGTTCCACATCAAAGGGGACTTGTGCCATCATTTGACTGGTATTTTGCGTGACAGCTTGCGACATAATCGAAACCGTTCCCGTATTTTTACTGAAAGCAATTCATCGTCTAGCCGATGCGGTCGGTGTCACGTAGCAGCATCAAGGGCTGATTTTCTGCAAGATGCACCTGGTTCTGATTGTAACCGTCTATCTTGATAATCGCTGTATGTATAATCCCTGGAAAACAAACAATTAGGTAGATATAGCAAATCTAAAGCCAACTAATTTTTATTTAGAATCTAAACGCTGACGTGCAAGGGTGACACATCTGACGTTTTCAGCAACGATGGTAATACCACCTGCTAAACCCATGAGATTGCCTAATTTATTAGCCGTTTTCAATGTTTCTGCTTCGGAACTCGAAATAGAAATAATAAAACCTCCCATCAGGAAAGATGCAATGGATGAATAGAGAAGAATTTTCAAATTATTGACTCCACGAGACAGATAAATCATTCCCAATGGCAGAAATAGAAATGTGATAACACCTGCAATTACTGGATTTTTTCCTGCTAATACCTTCGTCCTTTGAATGTCTCTATTCGTTGGTTCAAAAGGGTTCCAAAAGTCTCTGGGAGTACTTTCATCTCGCATCTTTTCATCGGGAAACTCTATATTTGTATCTTAGATATGTAGACCGACAAATGTCGGTATTCCTCAATATATCTACCAACAGAAAATATTTTTTCAATTGTTTTCAGTAGGTTGGTGCAATTAAACATAAAACCGCGACGTAACCGGTAATTTGGCTCAAAACCTACAGACGCGATATATCACGTCTCTCCCTACTCTCAACGACAATTATTACCACCCATCTACTTAATCCCAAAATAGAGATTTTTACAAATTATGCTTGTTGCTCTTGCTGTGGGGAAGGAAGTGGAGCGCGTTAATCTCAACCTAGTTGTGGATTTGCGGTTAATCTGGGGTTAAATTTGCTCCCGCGCAGCTGCTAGGATTAATCTATGTTCAGCCCGTGCGATCGCATGATATATGGCAGCGATCGCACTGGGTTCAACGGATATGGCTGTAATACCCCACCGGATCACATCTTCAATCATTTCGGGATATTGACTCACTGCATATCCACAAATTGAACAAGGTATCCCTGCTGTTTTGGCTGCGTTAATTAACTGTTGCACAGCTCTTCTAACTGCTGGATGATGTGCATCTAATCCGGGTATGGATGTATCCCTGTCAATGGCAAATAGCAATCTCGTCAGGTCGTTTGTGCCAATGGCAATTCCTTGCACGCCAGCACGGACATACTCTGGTAATAAAAATAATACACTAGGTACTTCCGCCATAATCCACAGTTGAAATTCCGAGTTCTGCTTCAATCCCTTAGCAATCACTTGGTCACGACAGTATACAAATTCTTCCACATTCCGCACAAAGGGTAAAATCAAGTTTAAATTGGTATATCCCGCTTTAAATACTTCCCCTAAAGCATTCAGTTCAAATTCCAATAACTCTGGATTGCGAATATAGTTTAATGTCCCGTGGTCAAGGTGGGGATCTGATAGGTTTATTTCTGTTGGGGTGGGTGTTTGTCTATGTAAATACCGTCCGTCATAGGTGCGATAAAATATTGGTTTGGGAGCTAAAGCCTTAGCAAATCGACAGATGTATTCACTCCAGCGTTCCTGTAATTTTATTTTACGACGACTTTGACCTAACCAATCTTCTAAACTCCGTCCTTCCAATAGGGGAATTCCCATTAATTCCGAACGTAATAAACCGACTCCATCAATTGGATGAGATTGAATTCCTTCCAAGCTTTGGATTTGACTTAAATTCACAAATAATTGGGTTGCAATTGGTGGGAGGGAAAGATCGGATAGAGAAGAATTCCTCTTCACATCAATACTTTGGGTGACATCTGAATTACTGACCTGTGCATCGGTAATATCATCTTCAAAATTGAGATGCTCATGGCTCAAATCAAAATCTTCTTCCTCTCCTCCAGTCATCATATTGCAAAAAACCTCACCTTTATCCCCATCAATCAATAGATGATCACCGGTATGAATTTGTACAGTTGCCCCTTTGGCCCGAACTACAGCCGGAATCCGTAACTCCCGCGCTAAAATAGCAGCATGACTGGTAAATCCTCCCTGTTCCGTGATAATACCAACGGAATTAGTTAACAATGGTAGCCATTCAGCAGCGATATTGGGAGCCACTAAAATACTACCGGAGGGTACGGATTGGACATGGGAATCTAAATTGCTGATTACGTAGGCAGTTCCGGTTGCGCGTCCACTGGCTGCCCCTAATCCGGAGATGTGATATGTATCACTTTTATTTCGCTGTGAAGGAATCATGACATTGGTCAGAAGTAAACGTTCGCCCTCTGGAGTTGCAACAACGATCCATTCCAAGTGAAAGTCAGGAAAAAAGTCTTGGGGTGGGGAAATTTTCCCCCACATACTTGTACGGACTCGTTCAGCTAAAACGGTTAGCTGTTCTAGATTTTGGGGTGACAGGGCAAACTGTTGTTGTTCATCGGTTAGGATACATGTGGCAATACAAGTTTGGGGATTGAGGGGTGTAATGGCTCGTGTTTGATATTCTTCCAATTTGTTGGTATCAGTGACAACCCAGTCAGCAACAGTTTTGTGTCCCAATTTGCGTTCGATTACCCGACCTTGAAGGGGGTTAATTTTGTCGATATCAGGAATCACATGACCACGAGCGATCGCCAGCCCTAAACCCCAGGTTGCTCGTACTTCCCACATTTGGGAATTAGCAATTAGGCTACCGCTTTTTACTATATCATTCAAAGGCTGGACTAAAGTTGCGACTTGAATTTGACCGATATTAATCCCTAGACTTTGCCAATAAACTAAACTGGTAGCACTCCATACTCGACACCAAACTCGTTTCAGTGCGTTGGCGATCGCATCCAGATCACAGATACAACTATCCATTGCCAACAAGCTGGTCATGTATTCTGGAAATTGAATATCGGACGGTAAGATGAAGACTGGACGCAAGCTGACACAACGACATTGCCATTGTTGTATCCCCTGAAAAATTAATTCCAGCCAAGGATTGGGGATGGTCTGATGTAAAATGCGATCGCGAACAAAATTCGCCCATTGTTGTAATTCTCGCCAATTATTCAAATTCAACCGAGATAAAACATGAGGTAAATCTGTAAATACTTCCTCGGAACTGAATAAACCCTGAAAAAATTCCTGCCAAACATCAGCACCAATCACAAAACTAGGTAGTATAGGATACCCCTGTTGGTGCAACTGAGCTAAATGTAATATCTGCTCACCCAAAATTTGACGATAATCGAAATCAGAGCGATCGCCATGAAGATTTTCCGGAATCAGTTCTAGCCAATATAATTTATCCACTCAGTCCTTTACTGACATTCGCTTGAATCTGTGATCAAATTCAAATTAGCAAGCAACTTCAATATTTGACAAAAAATTAATTGTTTAACCTGTTTTAGTCATTTCAGGATTTAAGCATCAACTGAAATAGACATGACTAAATACAAAATACCTAATACAAAATACCTACCGGGAGCATCCCAAATATATAAAAAAATACATATTTTGTCATTGCGAGTGCAGCGTAGACGCGCAGCAGCTTCTTGTAAAGTAGCGATCGCAAAATCCATTACTCAAAATGAATCCGTCGATTGCTGAAGACCATACCCCGCATTTCTCACAAAACCCTAAAACTCACAGGGAGTAGTCAGTAGTCAGTAGTCAGTAGAAGAAAAATCAATCCGTTACTCAAGGCTTACAATTTACTCGTGAAAAATCCAGGATACTTCCAATGTCATGATCAGATTTTCTGTCACCAAGCAATAACAACTGGTATGCACGCCATTTCCCCTCCCTCCCCATTCACGAGCGAAATGATGAATGTAGGTCTACAATATCGTTTCCTGTCTCTTAACTCTGTGTCCCATTCCCTACTAGTAACCATAATGAAATGGAATACACCAGAACAGATAAAAATGGGATAATTAGGTAGACAGATGTAATACCAATCGGAAAAAAAGAATGCGACACATAGCAAAATAAAACCCTAATATATATCTTAACACGGTCAATAACCTGTATTTCTCACCTGTGAGGGATAAACATCGAGTAACAAGTCGATTTTCCCTGTAAAGATGACCCTACGGGTCGTCTCTACTTTTAGGGATTTGTAATCAATACATAACAAAGGATTCCCCAATCCAAAATCCAAAATCCAAAATCGTACAACTTTCTCCCACTCCCAGATTCATCCATGCACACCTTTGAAGAATCCCAGCAAACTACCGCTAGTATCAAAAATCTACCTGGATTTGATACCAATCATCCACCAGACCCCAAATTAATTGATACCTGTGTTCATTGCGGATTTTGTTTATCCACCTGTCCCAGCTATCGAGTCCTTGGGAAAGAAATGGACTCACCCCGGGGACGAATTTATCTCATGGATGCAATCAACGAGGGAGAAATAGCCCTTAATCAAGCAACTGCACAACATTTTGATTCTTGCTTAGGTTGTCTTGCTTGTGTCTCTACCTGTCCGTCAGGAGTCCAATACGATAAGCTAATTTCGGCAACTCGACACCAAGTAGAACGAAACTATTCCCGTAACTGGTTTGATCAAATTTTCCGTCAACTCATATTCTCTCTTTTTCCCTATCCCCACCGCTTAAGAATACTTTTAATCCCCTTATACATCTACCAAAAACTCGGTTTACCAAAAATAGTTCGCGCAACAGGTTTACTCAAACACCTTTCCCCCCGTCTTGCGGCAATGGAATCCATCCTACCGCAGTTATCCTGGCAAAGTCTCTTCAAAGCCGATTTTCCAGACCTGATTCCGGCTCAAGGTCAAAAACGCTACCGAGTCGGCATGATTCTCGGTTGTGTGCAAAGACTATTTTTCTCTCCTGTCAACGCAGCCACAGCACGGGTTTTAACAGCCAATGGGTGCGAGGTGGTCATACCCAAATCCCAGGGTTGCTGTGCGGCTTTACCCGAACACCAGGGACAAACAGCCCAAGCCCAAAGTTTAGCACGACAAATGATTGATAGCTTTGCCGATACGGATGTAGATTATGTGATTATTAATGCGGCAGGGTGTGGACATACCCTGAAGGAATACGGACATATTTTGGCTGATGACCCAGAATATGCGCAAAAAGCGCGGGAATTTGCAAGCAAAGTGCGGGATGTCCAGGAGTTTTTAGCGGAAGTCGGTTTAACAGCGACCCTTTCCCCGTTAACCGACACACCCTTAACGATGGTGTATCAAGACGCTTGTCACCTGCTCCACGGTCAAAAAATAAGCGTTCAACCTCGACAAATCCTGAAACAGATTCCCAATGTCCAACTTCGGGAACCGATTGATGCAGCTTTGTGTTGTGGTAGTGCGGGAGTATACAATATGCTGCAACCAGAGGTTGCTGAAGAATTAGGAATCCAAAAAGCCAAAAATCTTGTCAATACGGGTGCGCAATTAATAGCTTCCGCAAATCCCGGTTGTTCCCTGCAAATTCGCAAATATTTACAAGCTCAGGGTGAGAAAATTCCCCTAATGCACCCGATGGAATTGCTGGATTTATCCATTCGAGGAGAAAAACTGAGTATTAATTACGTAGACGCGAAGCGGTTTGCCGCAGGCTATTACAAATTACGAATTACGAATTATTTACCTATCCTCAAAAGGGAATAAACACGGCTTCATCAGGATCCCAATCCCGACCCTGACAAAAATCATCAATCCAATTTGCTAAATTTCGTGGACTCAAAATCGCCGAATTATTGACCTCATTTGCGACTGGTTGAGAGTGGGTGGGGATAATTTTTCCTGTGGGGGGAGCAGATTGTTTGAACATAACCTGATTTGATGGGGAAATTGAAACTGCTGTGGAAGTCCGAGAGATAGGAACTTTGCCATTGCCATGATATCCATTTTCATTATTTTCGTGATGAATATTTTGGTTCGTCATTTGCTTAGTTAGTGGGGAAATAATCCGAGTTACAGCAGAATGTGCATGTATTTCATTCAGTTGATGATTTCCATTTGCCCCATGATTCCTTTCTCCACCAGAATCAGATATATTGGAGTGAGGGAATGGGGGGGAATTTTCCTGGTTCAGCAAATGCAAATGTTTATCGGGGTTAAAATCTAAACCTAAAGCAGCAATCACCTGATCGGGATTATTATTTAAATCTGCAATCAAAGGTAAAATTTGGCTTAAATCTGGCTCTAGAACCGCTACCGTTGCCAAAATAAACCCAGATAGAGGTCGGCGATCGCCATTGTAATCTCCCCAGATTTGCATCTTTTCCAGCCAATGATAATTTTGCTGGTAGTAAGTCAGCCACTTGATTTTCAAATTATGCCTTAACTGTTGAATATTAATTGGATACTGCGCTTGTGGTGACACACGTAAACCTCTAAACAAGTGAGTGGTGACTAGATTGGTAAATTTGTCAGGATTTTGTGATTATATGGAGATATGGAATTGATTTTTGATAGCAAGATTGAGTCAAATCAAGTTCCACAAAATTCCAGCCAAATTATGTAATTAGTATGACACGAATTGGCAGTGTAAATATCATCTACAGACTCTTAAATCCAATAAATCTCACGGGGATAAACAATTTTATCCACAGATTGGTTAAGTTGCAAATGGGATTTAATAATGCTCTTGACATAATCAACCCGTACTCCACCATAACAAACACAATCCGGCAATATTAGTACAGGTTGGTGGACATATCTAGACCATTTATCTTGTCCCTATGCTCCGCGTGGGGACGCATTCCACGAGGTTCTGCCTCAAATCAGAAAGCGGAGCTTCCCAATCTGTATTCCAAGCCAGAGTCTTGGAACAAGTTTAACAGTTTTGATCATCGAGGAGGTTTAAGCCTTACATACCTATTTGGAAAGCACTTTGGGTGACTAAAATCCCCTTAATTCCTTACAAAGTATAGAGACGCGATATATCGCGTCTTTACTATTACTATTTTTCAGCAAGTCCTATTTCAAGATGGTGCGATCGCTTTTCTCGTTGATGGTGGGGGGTATTGCGATCGCTTTTCCACAATGACAATTTTACGATTATTCGTTGGTGGTGAGGGGTATTGCGATCGCTTTTCCAGGATGACGGTTTTCTCTCGTCCCTATGCTCCGCGTGGGGACGCATTTCACGAGTCTCTGACTCGAATCAGGAAGCAGAGCTTCCCGATCTGTATTCCAAGTCAGAGTCTTGGAAGAAGTTTGTGGTCACGGTTTGTGCATGACTTTGTATCTCTTCCCAAGGAGGAATGCAATACTGCTCGTTAAGAATTTTTCGTAGTGATTCTGTTTCCCTACTCCCCGCTCCCTACTCACTGAAAGTTTTAGGAATTTGCTCCCAGTCCGGGGTTAGTCCTTTAGATTTCAGCCATTCACGGTTAAAGATGCGTGACTGGTAACGCGTCCCACTATCGCATAAAATCGTCACAATTGTGTGTCCTGGTCCCATTTGTTTGGCAAGTTTGACCGCAGCACCCACATTAATACCCGTAGAACCACCCATCAACAACCCATCTTTATACAAAAGCTGATACACTACCCTCAGTGCCTCTTGGTCATTGACTTGAATTGCGTCGTCTGTGGGTGCGCCTTCCATATTGGCGGTAATCCGACTATTCCCAATTCCTTCCGTAATGGAATTACCTTCAATCTTGATTTCACCTGTCTTAATATAGCTATATAAACCGCTACCCATTGGGTCGGCGACCACACAGCGAATTTGGGGATTTTTTTCCTTCAAATACATGGCCACACCAGCAAAAGTACCACCAGTTCCCGTTGCAGCCACCCAAGCATCCACATTACCATCGGTTTGTCGCCAAATTTCTGCACCTGTAGTTTCATAGTGAGCTTGACGATTGGCCAGATTATCAAATTGATTAGCCCAAATTGCGTTTTCCATCTCACTCGCAATTCGTCCAGAAAGCTTGACGTAATTATTTGGGTCTTTGTAGGGAACAGCTGGAACTGGTCGTACTTCCGCACCCAGCACCCGTAACGCATCCATTTTTTCCTGGGATTGGGTGTCGGGAATAATAATTAAACATTTATATCCTTTGGCATTACAAATATGGGCTAATCCAATACCCGTATTACCAGCAGTTCCTTCCACAACGGTTCCACCGGGTTTGAGAATACCCTTTGCTTCCGCATCTTGAATAATATACAATGCTGCTCGGTCTTTGACAGAACCACCGGGATTGAGAAATTCGGCTTTTGCCAAGATATTACAACCCGTTTCTTCGCTAAAGCTTTTGAGTTTGATGAGGGGTGTATTTCCAACTGTACCGATGAATCCGTCTTTGATATCCATTTTTTGTCACCTGTATTTGCCAAGATATATAAAAATTTTGGCTCATTCTGGGTACAGGTTCGGAGTTTTTCGGGGAAAAATTATCGTTGTAGTCGGTTAACGTGAGTTCGATGAACCTCAGATTAAATTGGTATGAGTAGAGACAACCCCTAGATGCGCCTAGTGTGGCTTCCCATCGAGTCGGGTCATCTCTGTTTTTACCTTTATTTTGTTGATCATCTGTAATTCCCAATGGTATCCCTTGCTCCTTGGCGTTCTTCCCTGAGTCATGCTTTACACCGGAATCGGAAACCCTTTGCTCGCTATTTCCAACTGGCTACGATTGGAATGGATGGAATGCCAGCAAATCGTACTGTGGTGTTTCGGGGTTTTGTCGATGGTACCAATCAAATCAAAATTATCACGGATATTCGGAGTAAAAAATACGACTCAATCCGAACTAGGTCTGACGGGGAAATTTGCTGGTATTTTACCGATACCCGTGAACAATTTCGCATTGCCGGAAAATTAATACTTGTTGACAAAGATACACCAACAGATGATGATTTCAAATTACTACGCGATCGCACATGGCAAGATTTATCGGAATCAGCGAGATTACAGTTTATTTGGCCAAACCCAGGTGAAAAACGGAACCCCAACGACAATTTTACAGTAGACCCCCCAAACCCCCATCAACCTGTGGATAATTTTTGTCTATTAATCCTCAACCCGCTCAAAGTTGACCATTTGCAACTACGGGGTAATCCCCAAAATCGTTATCTCTATGAATGTGATCAGTTCAACAACTGGTCGGTAGTGGAAGTAAATCCCTAGTTAGAGAACAACTCCCAAATTCTGAAAGTAGCTTTTCCCACTCCCGTACAGACGCGGTATATCCTGTCTCTCCCTATTCCCCACTCCCTAATTTACAAACGAAAGAAAAACCTACCTAGCTCAAACAAAAGTGCATTGAGAGTTAAGTAGGTTGCGTCTGGAATTAAAACTACAAATCAATTAAGCTGGATAAATCCGTAATCGACGATTGGGTTCTTCACCGAAACTATCGGATTTGAGACGATAATGCTCAACTAATTCGTGTTGCATCTTCCGTACAGATGCAGAACGGGGTAACAATTCAACTGGTTGTCCTTTGGGAATGACAATTTGTTCTACTGCTAAACGCGCTTCCTCTAAAGCGTCCATTTCGTCATCTGTCCCGTTATGTAACAGTAACTGCAATTCCCGCTCATCCGTAATCCCCGGTTCATCGATATTCAACATGCGTCGCAACCCCCTAGTAATTTGGGGGATGGTACTAGCCTTAATCATATGTAATGGTAAATGACGGGATTTCGCCAATTGCCGTAATTTAGCATGGTTTTTCACGTGCGATCGCAATGCTAATATCGTATCTGCACTATCGATATCTTTAGTCAATACCACTGGCAAATTTAAAACGTTGATTACCTGCTCTAACTGGTGACGACTAACTCCGTAAGGATATACATGCAAAGGCAAATCCTCCCCATTTGCACCAGATTTAGCCGATTCGGTAAACCCAAAATCATTATCGTTATTCCAGGACTGATCCAGTAACCGATCAAACTCGCTTTGCGCACTCGGATAACTAGTATTATTAGGAACAGCTTGCAGGGGAAGCATTTTCCCGGAAGCTCTCCATCCTGAAGGTTGACGGGCAGATACTAGTGATTCTTCCCCATTGACAACGTGTCCATTACTACCATTAACTGCCGTTAATTGGCGGGTAATATTCACCTTGCCGCTTTCATCCACAGTCCGGACTTGGGGAGTGGGTTGTCTTCCCCGCAATAAAGTATCCACCGTCTCAGCCACACTTTCATGCACCACCCAACGGCGACGCTCATGCATTTCCACGGCAATATCAAAGGTGGGCAAAGCTTTACGCTCCAGGACTGTTTTTTGACTACCCCGTCGTCGAGCTTCGTCGTCCCCCAAGGTCACAGCTTGAATCCCTCCCACTAAATCAGAGAGGGTCGGATTTTTAATCAGGTTCTCGATTTGGTTGCCGTGGGCTGTACCAATTAACTGTACACCCCGCTCCGCAATGGTTCTGGCGGCTAGGGCTTCCAATTCTGTCCCAATTTCATCAATGACGATCACCTCTGGCATGTGGTTTTCCACCGCCTCAATCATCACCTGATGCTGCTGTTCCGGACGAGCAACCTGCATTCGTCTAGCTCTACCAATCGCCGGGTGGGGAACATCCCCATCCCCAGCAATTTCGTTAGACGTATCAATGATTACTACACGTTTCTGCAATTCATCCGCTAAAACACGGGCAATTTCCCGTAAGGCTGTAGTCTTACCGACTCCAGGACGGCCAAGCATGAGAATCGACTTTCCGGTTTCCACCAAATCCCGAATCATCCCGATGGTTCCGTAAACTGCCCGACCCACGCGGCAAGTTAAACCAATTACTTTTCCAGTTCGATTGCGGATGGCGCTAATCCGGTGCAGGGTTTGTTCAATCCCGGCTCGATTATCTCCACCAAAAATACCAACTTTTGATACGCAAATATCAATCTGTGCTTGAGTCACGGGATGTTCGCTCAGATACTCGGCTCCGTTGGGAAACCTAGCTTCTGGGCGACGACCTAAATCCAAGACCACTTCCACTAAACTATCTAACTGCGAATGTTGGGCAAGAATCTCTTGCAGGTCTTGCGGCAATATATCTAAAAGCTTTTGGAGATCGTCTGTAATCGTCATGCTTTTAATGGTGACGTGTTTAATTACGGCAATTGGCGCGATATACGCGTCGGCTGTGACTGTGACTTGAGTTGGGAAACAAGCGAACTAGCAAGCTTGACGGCTTGCCATAGTAAATCTGGCTCCTGCTCTAAGTAAATACTTTTGCGAATTCCAGTTTGATTCACCTCCCTTTCTTCTAATGCATGGATAACCGGTGACAGCAACTTTCGCGCATAACTACCGTAGGCAATCCCCGCTATATAGGAAGATTGCCCAGAATTATGCTTCAATAAGGATAGCGATCGCAATTTGGTTACGGTATACCCATTCGTACCCCCTGCCAATTGCACATAACCCGGTAAATTTGCTGCCAAAACTTTCTGACCGAGCCTGACTGTGGCTTGAGTGGTTCCGTCGCCAATATCTCCACTCATTGCCCTGCCGTCGGTCTGCCACACTATTGTCCCTACCTGTGGCAAAATCATTTTACTAAGGAAATTTAGGTAATCTATTATACCTTCTCCATCAGGACAACTAACCGCAACCACTTTCAGTCTTCGGGCGTGCTTCTCAATCGCAGTCCACAAACGCTGAAACTCCGTATACCTACCTACCTGAGTATGTATCTCTACTGCACTTACTCCCCCCGATAAAACCAATGGTGCTACTGCTCCTGGTGTAGATACATAT
>CALJJQ010000043.1 GCA_937973965.1 uncultured Calothrix sp.
TATATTGGAAACTTCGGTAAAACAGACAATGGTATTGTTGCGGTTACAGCATACGGTGTTTGATCTGGAATGACTTTTCCTCTGATATTTGAAGTCTATAAACCTCAAGAAAGATTGTTACCAGGAGATAAATATTTAACCTATTTAACCTGATTAAACCTTGGCTACAAGTTTTGAAAATTCCTAAATTATTTGAGGGATTTTTTAAACTTCAAATGCTTGTCAACAATCTAACTCGGTCAATTTTTCAAAACTGCAATATCCCTTATTTCCACTTTTCCTCTGCCTAGAGTGACAAAAGAGGGATAATCCTGGACAAGAGTTTCAGGCTTTATAACTCATTGAACTCACGTTAATGTTGACAAAAAATCGTCAAACTGAGGTAATATCGATTATCTTGTACTTTGCAATAAATGAAACTAGAGTAATCAAAGGTTATAGCTCCTGATATGTAGCAACCATTTAGCAACCATTAGCGTAAACGACGTAACACACAATTTTGCATTTTGACAGATTAAAATAACTAATCAATCAAATTCACAAAAATATCCCCTCCTCGACCCACCGAAGAGAGGATATCGAATATTCACATTGAATTATTCAGTAATCACCATTAACCAAGCTTTATATCTACTTCTTCGGTGATATCAACATCATCATGTTTCGACCTTCACGCTTGGGATATTGCTGGACTTCACCCACTGCATCTAAATCGGTAGCCATCCGTCGCAACAATTCCTCGGCCATGTCGCTGTGTTGAATTTCTCGCCCTCGAAACATGACTGTTGCCTTTACTTTATCACCATCGCGCAGGAACTTTTCTGCTTGCTTTACACGGACGTTGTAATCATGCGCTTCGATTTTGTAGCGCATTTTTACTTCCTTTACATCTGCTGTGTGCTGCTTTTTCCGGGCTTCTCGTGCTTTCTTTTCTTGTTCAAACTTGAATTTACCATAATCCATAATCCGACAGACTGGAGGGTCGGCTTTATCACTGAGCAGCACCAGATCCAATTCTTTCTCTTCGGCCATTCGTAACGCTTCTTGGGGTGTTACTATCCCCAACTGGGAGCCATCCGTGTCTATTAACCGAATTTTGGGGAAACGAATTCGCTCGTTAATTTGTGGCAGATCTCGATTACGTTTTTTCTCAGTTACTGGCATGTAGTAGTCGTTGAAACTTCCTTAATTATGGGTTTGAATGTTGATGATTGGTAGTCATAGCCAGCCTCGCAACTATTTAGGTTTAGCTACGGTGACTTGCAAAAATAGTATAATCCTAGTTTAGCTAATGCATGGGCGAAAAACTACAGGTAGTTATATTTGTTATTTTACTCACTCCTCACCAATATCTGTCGAATTGTAAAACAACATTACATAGGGTCTGGGGAAAGGGTCTTTTAGGGAGGTTAGGGAACGGGTCGTCTCTACAGGGAATGGTTTTAACCCAAAAATTTTACTTTTCCTAGGCTTCATAAAATGATGGACGCAAGACGCAAGGTTTTTGAGCTTCTATACACCTATTTTTTGCATGTTCTGCGACCAAAATACTCTCCAAAACTTACAACATCAGAGTTTTACTATTTTTCCGCAAGCTCTACATCGGATTTACTATTCAAACCTTCTCCTCAAAATCCATTAGGGATTATGGTTGTTGAGCAGAAAGAGTGTAGTTGACCCTGGTGCCTGGATTAAAAATTCCCACCCATACCCGATAGGTTCCAGCTTGGAAATCGCTTCCTTCATAGCTTGCGTCTTTCTTTCGCCCTGTGTCATCCCCACAACGGATGGTTTTGTCGTCGGGTCCTTGAATGAGAATGGTTGTGTCTGCACCTTCACTATTGACCAAAAAGCGTAATTTCCCAAAGTCTTTTTCTAAAATCACGATATGGTCTGGTTTCGGGTCGGCATAACCAACACATATATTGCGATCGCGATCGCGGTTACTAATTGTCGATAGGGAATAACTACCACCAGTATAACCAGATACAATTATCTTGCTGGGGTCAAATCCTGGTGTCAAACGTAGAGTCCCAAAGTTAGCCTTAGTCCCCATGACTGGTGTGGCGGCAATTATCGTGAATATGCCAATAATACTGGCTTTTAATCCCTCTTTTATCCCAAATACGGTTATTTTGGGGTTTTTACTCCTATTTTCACCATCGAAACTTTTCCTTCGCCATCGGAGATAAATATTTCTCACCCCACCTTTCCTCATCTTGATTGATATTTAGTGCTTTTGTATACTCATCATACCGATGGTAAACACTGAAGAAGTTAGGGGTTGTGTCAGTATGGCATCTGGCATATTTTTAGCATATTTATTGTTTGCGATATAGATAGATACCGCCTTTAAGGACTTGATTGCTGCTACCATAGCTACTGATGGTGAGCGATCGCAGTTGTTGAAATAGGGGTTGGGCAAGAATTTTGATAAATTGGAGGATGGGTATTTGTCGGGAAAGGATGGATTGGCTACTATTCCAATCGATATACACATAACCTTGGTTAGGTTTGGGGATATTGGCAATACTGGTTTTGAAGGTACGATTTTCCAATAAGGAGTTTTGGGGACTGGTTAAGGCTGCTTGCATTGCTTCTAGGGATGAGGCAAAAATTTCATATTTGTCAATGCTGGTGTGGAGAGCTAGGGGTATGGTGTTGATGGTCAATTTGGATTTATTACTGGTTGGGGTGCGTTGGGTGGTTAATTGAGTCCAAGCGGTAACAGGCTGGGATTCCAGGGGAAAGGAGCTAATCGCTAAATTGTGTTGTTGGGCAATTTCGTCAAATTTGGCAATACCCGTGCTTGTTTGTGGAGATTTTTCGGTGACAAATATCCAATCGGGATTGGGGGAGTCCTGGTTGGGTAATAAACCGATGGCATATTCACCATTAACCCAGCTAAACAGGTCTGTTGCTAAATTTATCCCGGCTTGGGTTTGTAATTCTGCTAGGGGTTGAACAATTTGCCCAATTCCCACATCCTCCTTCCCAGCTAAAGCTCCTGCCAATTGTTGCCAGTATAAAGCTAAATTACTATTGGGTAAGGAACTTAAATCCTGACCAGCAACCGCCATAATAGTAGTATCAGGAAGATAGGCAACAGCAGCAACTGGTTTATTTAGGGATGGGGAAGGAGTGGGAAGTTCGTGGTTGGGGATAGCTGCGGTTTCCAGAATGATTCTCTGGGGATCAAGATTCAAACTCACCAGTTGACTGTGGAAATTTCCTACAGGTAACTTTAGACCTTGCCAAGTTGCGATCGCTTCGAGATTTAAGTATGCCACAGCGATGGCATTACCACCCATCTGCTCTACAGCTGTTTGATATTCGCGATTACTAGGTAAATTTAAATCAGGAGCTTGAACATTATTAATCGCTTCCCGCAAAACCTTGCTATCATTAGCAAAGAGGACAAATTGATTCGCAACCACCGCACCCGCTAATTTATCACCTGTTTTACTGGCGCTATCAGCAATAATTTTCACACCAGCATACTCCTCCGTAGTTAAATCCGCACCCGCCAAAACTCGCTGCGAAAACAGTAACTGCAAGAACTCACGGCTTTTCTCCCCATCCTGGGTAGCTAGTGCCATTAAATACCCTGGTGTTTGTCCATTACTGGCATCCCGATCAATATCCAAAGTGGTGACAGCAAAAGTCATTTCTTCCCCCAGCCAAGGTTGAATATCTTGACGGTAATCAATACCAGTGTTTTTCAGCAGCTTTGTTTTCCAGGGGGAAAAATCTACATGTTTGACCAACTCCTCAATCCGTTCCGGATTAGCAAAAATCGATACCATCACCGGTGCTTGTTTAGCAACAAAAACCGCTCCACCAGGGGACTTTAAGGGTTTGATAGCATAGGCATAATTTGGGAAACTCAAGCAAACACCGAAATGCAGCACTATCGCCATCCCCAAAGCTACAAATCGGAATAAACCACCTTTGCGATTCATTTAGACTCCTACTTCGCTGCACTAGCAGCACAAACACCAACACTATTAAACAGCAGATTGGGGATTTAGAGGGAGTAGGGAGTTGAGAGGGACGACCCTGCCGTGCTATGCACAGAAAATTATGAAATTGTTAGTAAAATTAGAGTATTGGCGAAGAGAGAGTTTTATTGTCTGACCATAAAACCAACATTGATGAATAAGTAGGTAGGTGCAATTAAACATAAAACCGCAACCTAACCAATCATTCGACTCAAAGCCTTACCCCCGTACAGACGCGATATATCGCGTCTCTCGCTATTCCCTGATTTCAACGACAATTTTTAACACCCACCTACTTAGCATTTATGTCGTACAGTCAGTTTAAAACTCTAGCTAGCGTTAAGGAAAAATTCGGGATTATGACCCAAGAGGGGGTGCGTTTTTTACCTGACTTACCACCAGTTCAACCCTCCCAGACCCTAAAAAGCTTTTTAGAATACAGTTTACCAGTGGCGATCGCGACGGGAAGCGAAAAAGCTCGTTCGGAGTTAATTATTAGCCCTGTGTTGTTGGAAGTTCGACAAATTTTGCAGCAACGCATTAGTTTTTTTTCCGGAGAGGATTTTACCGTTGATGAGCAGCAGGGATTAAATGGTATATGTGACTTTGTGTTGAGTCGTTCACCGGAGTTAATTGAAATCGAAGCACCCGTTTTCATTTTGGTAGAAGCAAAAAAAGCAGATTTGAAAAGCGGTTTAGGTCAATGTGCAGCAGAAATGGTCGCAGCACAGATATTTAATTCCCTCAAGGGTCAACCCATTACCACTATCTATGGTTGTGTCAGTAACGGTACACAATGGCGATTTATGCAACTGCAAGAAAAACTCCTGACCATCGATTTATTTGATTATCCCCTACCACCTGTGGAACAAATTCTCGCTTTCTTAACTTGGATGGCAGAAAATTAACGAACTCATGACCCGCATTTCTGACAAAATCCTAAAACCCATAGGGAGTAGGGAGTAGTCCGTGATGGGAGAGACGCGATATATCGTGTCTGTACGGGAGTAGGGAGTAGAAGGAAAATCAATCCCTTATTCAAGGCTTACAACTTACTCGTGAGAAATCACAGATGATAAGTGTCATATTTAACTATATATTTTTTCGATTACTTAGGGATGTTTGGAAGTGCCTCAAGGGGAATCCTATTGAACTGGAAACAGAAAAAGTGAAATCAGCCCAACGCCATCTAGATAACTTACCGGTTTGGTTTCTAGGCTATTATCCTCAGATGTGTTGTCGTTTTTTTAGCTGCACTTGGCAGTTTACCTTTGACGAATTTGAAAATGCCCGCAGAAGAGTGGCAAAATTAGAAGCGATCGCCTTTCAAGGAAAAAATGCCCTCGAACCCCTTGCAGAAGCAGAAAAAAAACTCATCGCAGCTAAACAGAAATACCGACAAGCCAAAACCATCCCGGAAAAGGAAGAAGCGATCGCTGCTTGGCAAGCTGCAATATACTTGTTTGATGCAATACCCCTGGAAACTTTAGCAGGAAACAATGCTCAAATTAAAGTTAAAGGCTATAAGCATGAATTTGTCAATACTCAAATTGGTACATATATAGCCGCAGCCCAAGAATTTGATTTCCAAGCGGAAAAAATCAAATCTACCCAAGCACAAACAGCAACATCATTGTGGGAGCAAGCAATAAGTCGTTTAAACCAAATTCCCCAGGAAAATCCTCGCTATTTGGAAGCACAAAGGCTAATTGCTAACTATCAAGTCAAATTAGAAAAGTCGGCAACGCAAAAAAGTAGTAGTACTTATATAGGAGCGGCAAAAAAAATCGCCTTTCAAGCTGCAACTCATTCCCAGAATCCGCCCCATTCAGCCGAAAAATGGTCACAAATTGCTAGCCTTTGGGAACGGTCAATTAATATATTAGAAAAAATAGGGGTTGAAGAAGCCGGATACGTGGAAGCACAGAAATATTTGGCGGATTACCAAACCAATTTAGGTGTAATTCAAACCCGAATCAAAATGGAAATTGAAGCCAAACGTATTCTCGATGATGCTAATACAAAAACTCAACATTTACTTGCCAATCCTCCTGATAGCCA
The DNA here is from genome assembly GCA_937973965.1 of uncultured Calothrix sp. GTDB lineage: Bacteria > Cyanobacteriota > Cyanobacteriia > Cyanobacteriales > Nostocaceae > NIES-3974. The sequence goes on from CALJJQ010000043.1 coordinate 6,063, forward strand.
TCAACAATTCAAAAATGAATTAAATAGCCTGGCCTGATTGCCTTACTACAAACGATAAAATCTGGGACAACAGCCTATGGAGAAGCTCAACAATTAATTACCTATGCAAAAAAAGAGTGAAGTAGTATACTGGAATATCTCAGTAAATCCCTAAAACTAGCTTCTGACTGGAGAGTAGGGGGTAACAAGTAAAATTAACCCGTTACTCAAGGCTTATTGCTTAATTGAATGAGAGAGCATCCCTAATGTGTATACTCTCGAAGATAGCAGTTAGGGAGCAGAAATGCTCCCACTACAAACTTGATTTTGGCAAAGGGTACTCCTGAATTATTCTGTCTTCCGTCTCCTTCTTTAAAGATAGGGAGTAACATCCTCCTGACATTCATCAGCAAGATAGGATAGAGCGCGAAAACGCAAACTCACCAACTGTTCGTAGAGAGGATTTAGTTTGCACAAAGGGGGAATATGAACGATTTTGCGTCCGAATAGTTTCACATCTCGTTCAAACGGACATTGGGAAGGAATCATTTTACACAAAAACCGAGCTAAACTGGGGTCATGAATTTCCAGACCATCCAACCATTCCCGTAAAGGAGCGATCGCATCAATTCCATGATTATTATTACTAGTCCCAGACCCATCTGTAGTGGGAGTAGTTGGAGTCAGGTCAGAGTTTTCCAGGGTATGACGTAGAGCATCGAGAATATCTTCCGGTTCCCCTAAAGCTTTACACAATTCGTGGAGGATATAATCTTCACTTTTGGTATACATACCATCAGCGATCGCGACCATTACTGCTGTACGCAAAAAATTTTCAGCCAAAGGTGTACCTTTACCTAAAACCCTAGCTAGTTCTTCCGGGGAAATATCTTCAGATGTTTCAATATTCATCCCCGGTGCTAGTTCCGCTTGGGTAATACTAGCGATCATTTCCTGTTCTTGAGCATCAAAATCACCATCAGCCCATGCTATAGATAGTAAACCACGTATCCATGCTGTGATCTGTTCGTTTGTATAAGTAGGTTTGACAACGCCTGTCATAATATAATCTCGTCAATCTCTGCCTTTTTGCCATTTCTAGTCCATAGTAGCCTGGGATGACCAAGATTTTTGGTGATGGTTTTGACTTGTTTTCCCCAACTGAAGGGAAAGCGGGTAGTCCGTGATCGGAGTCCCCCCAATCATCAAAAGTAAATATACTTTCAACCGAAAGATAAATAGAAAGAATTACTAAGGGTAGATGTATAGCCCTTTAGTTTCTGTTGAAAATAAGTACGGGATGCGCAAAACAATACCAATTTATCAAGTTTCTACCCTCTGCTGACTACATAACCTAAATTTCTCACAAGTGAATAATAAGGGTTGAGTCATGGGTTATTCTTCCTACTACTCCCGTACAGACGCGATATATCGTGTCTCTCCCATCACGGACTAATCCCTGAAAGCTTTGGAATTGTGTGAGAAATCCAGGATCAGCAAAAGAGGATAAGAGTACTTCATTTAAATAATCCCAACAAAATCTGCAAACAAAATAAACACAATAGAATTGGTGAAATCAACGATGAAAAAAAATTAAAAACTCAAACCCCCAATCACCAAATTAAATCCAGCTTAACCCGGGGAGGATTATTGTTCTCCATACCCTTTTTCTCCCTACTTACTGGTTCTGCTGCGTTTGCACAAATAAATCCCTGTCCAGGAATTTTTTACGAAGAACCCCACAACAACCGGGTATTAGTTCCCCAGGGTTGTCCTCCGAATGCGTTTACCGCAAAACAACAAGCAACTACCACTCCACCGACCCCAGAAACCCAACCCATTCAACCTCCCACTTCACCCATTACCCAACCTCCCCTACCAGAGAAAACCCAAACCCCAATCACTACAGTTACAGTCAAAGATAGTCAGGTCAATGTCCAGTTAATTAACAGCACAGGTGTGGGAATTTCCTATCAAGCAATCGGACAAACAGAAGTTCGCACTCTCAACCCCAAGGAAGAGTTTGTACTTCGCAATCTCCCCACACCAATTACCATCACTGTAGTGAGACAAGATAGCGGTTTTTTAAAAGTCATCCCCAAAGAATCATCCCCAGGAACCCTCACACTCACTTTAGATGAAAGTGCTGAGTTTGGAGATAATCAAGGTGCAGTCCGCATTAATGCTAATGGTCAAGTATTTTTCAATTAATTGAACCTTCTTCCTTTGAACTCGTAAATGGGGAATGGGGAGTAGGGAAGAGTTATTCAGACGCTGCGCGTCATGTTAAGGAATTTATACTTATATCAAAAAAACGCATGAGTTAGAGGTTCTCTGGTCTAAGTAGAGAAAGTAGAAATATCACCTTTAAACTCAGGAGTCGTTTTATGTCTGAACAAAATCATCAACATCCCCAACCTCCCACCCCATTTTTTGCACGCTATTTAGAAGCACAGTTGCAAGATTTATCGGAAGCAGAAATAGAAGCGATTTCCGGTGGGGGAATGGCCGTTACATTAGCCTATCCTTCTGATCAAGAGGGTGTAGAAGGTGGAGTCGTCACCCAGAAATACCCTTCTGACCACGAAGATGTCAGTGATGGAACTATCACTACGAAAAAATATCCTTCTGACCAGGAAGATAGCGGTTTGAACATTCCTTTTCCCAATTTTCCCGGTTTCAACCTGTTTTCAGGTAGCTAGTGTGTGAAGGAAAAAGTAATACCAATTCGAAAAGGGTATGCGACAGATAAATTGTGTCGGTAGAGACGTAATATATTACGTCTCCACATATAGCAATTAAGATTTCACAAATCCCGCTCTGACTGCTGTAAATATTCATTAGTAATGGAGAAATACACTTAATTTTCTCACTGTAATTCTAATACTAAACTCGGCATCAATCTCTGTAGATTTTTGAGAGATTTCCCTTGCCAAGGAATCAAATTAGAGCCAATAATCTTCAGATTTTCTGCTTTACGTTTACGCATTTCAATCACAAATTTAGATAGCATACTAATTCCTGAACTGTTGAGAAAATTTAAGTTTTGTAAATCCAGAATTACACTTTCAGGATTATTATTAGCAGCAGAATTTAGTAAATTTAATATAGGTGCATATTCTTCCATACCGCCTAAACGTAGTGACCCAGTAAAATTAATTGTATTGTTATGATTATCAATCCAAACTGTGTAGTTATCACCTTTAATTTCCATTGTTATCAATCTCCTCAATTATGTAACCTTAAATGATGACTTCTACCATCGTTGTTACAGCAACAATTTGGGAATTTCCCTGAACATTTCTAAATTTCCAACCAATTTTAGCATTATAATCATTAACCATCGTCAAGAATCCTAATCCGGATGCATTACAACTATCATCCTCCGCATTTCGTTCTAATTGGTGAATGTATAATTCCATTGGGTCAGAAGTAATAAAGTTTTTCACATAGGCTTTAAATATCTCTGCATTAGTTGGTGTAATACTATTATCCACAAAAATCCGGACTAAATCGTTCTCTAATTGCAAATGTAATGTGATTGGATACTGTGCGTGTAAGTTGCAATATTTCATGGCATTTTCTAGTAATTCATTTGCCACGTAACTCACAACACTTTTTATTTCTACATGACGCTTTTTTCCAATCGGGTCATTCTCCATAAGTGGAAAAAATGTTGTTAAATAATCAGCAATAAAATCAGCAGATAAACCGTTATTTCGCCAACGACGCTTCATTGGGATTCGCGAAGGAGAAAACCCTAAAGTTAAATGTTCGTCCCTTAAGGGTTGATCGACATAATGACCAAATATTTCCACATTACTGTTAATGCTTGCTAACTCGTTTTCATGACTGTCTTTAACTAAAAATCTATCCAGAAAGGAACCAAATACCTGTATCATTTTGAGTTTTATCCCTCTAGTTTAGCTAATGATTACCCTTTATATATATTATTGAAGAATAAATATGACAATTATTATCAATTCATGAAAATTTTAACTCTACCATCGTGGTAATCTCCACAATAGGAGAAACCTCTGAGAACAGTTTGCAAAATTTCCAACCTAATTTACCATTATAATCATTAATAATCGTTAATATCCCTAATCTAGAAGAATTTTTGTCTTCTATTTCTCCATATTCAAGTTGATGGATATACATTTCCATTGTATCCATAGATTCTAGTTTATGAATATAGTCTTGAAATTTATGAGCGGCAATCTGAGTTACGGTATTAGTAATGAGTAAGCGAATAGTACTACCATCAATATTTAAACGTAATTTAATGGGATATTTATAACTGTAGTGAGAATACTTCATCGCATTCTCCAGTAATTCATTGGCAATAAAAGCAACGGAGTTTTGCACATCTTTAATCAACATATTATTGCCAATACTCAGAAGACTATCGTTAAATATTCTGCTTGCATATTCACCGATAAAATCTGCTGATAGACCATTATTTCCCCATCTTTGAGAAAAGGGAATTGCATAGGGACAGATGACAATTGCTAATTGTTCATGTAGTGGTGACGTTTCCACAAACTTCCCAAATAATTTAATATCAGATTCATCAACAGTAATCATGTTCATAGAGATTGAGAGATTTGATAATTATTTGTAGGATTTTCCTTTCCATCTGTCACATTGTGAAGATTGTGATTGGCTAGCAATTAATAACTAAAAATGATTTTGATGGTGATTTTCTGGTAATTCCGCAAATAAAGCCGCAAAATCAGCCATAATGCGGACAATTTAAATATGGCATTGCTCAAAATATTTAAGCATCTGTATTCTTACTTAAGAAATAAAAAAATATGTCAAACAAAACATGCTTTCTAGTCAGGTAAAATATACAGCATACTGAAAAGAAATACTGAGAGAGTATAGAGTGATTTATACTACATGTAAATTGTCAGTATATTTGGTATATACCTGCATTGGGAGCAAGCTTGGGGATGGGATTGGCGAAAGCCTTACTAGACAAGAACTACGTCAGGACAACCTAAACACTCTTCTAGACGATAACCGACTTCAGTGAGATAGTATTTGTTGAACACGATTTGTGGCGATCGCAAAATCCCATGAGCATGTCTGATAATTTTCCTTTTCAAAACCCCGACCAACTAAAACAATGGCATCAGGGTATAGAAAATGCCAATCGTAATAATATTCTCTGTCACTGTCGTACCTGCGGTTATGAGTGGATGGATTCTAAGTTTGATGTTATTTGTCCTCAGTGCAGCAGCAAAGATGTAGAAAGCATTTCGTCTTGGCAGTTTCCAGATGATTAAGTCGAAATGTTCGTTTTTAGAGTACAGTAAAACTTAAAATTAAACGCTATAACTACAATCGAGACAAAATTTAAACATTAGAAATTAACGTTTGAAAATCCACCATCTCATACCACCCACATACACGTGCTACATCTGGAATCACTGTCATGATTTCCTGGGGAGGTGCGGTAGAAATCATAATTCCCGGATAAACTGCTGTTCCCCAATGGGGATGGACTAAAACGCGACAGCGATTATAAATAATCGGATAGTTGAGTAATGCTTTGACCGTTGCTGTATCATCATGGGGTGTTTCCCCTGGACGGGAAAGGAGTGGATATCCGGTGCGCGGATCGATAATATCTGTACGGTATTTTTGCGGTTTTAATGTCGGTGGTGTTACATCCTCCAAGGTAAATGCTAATTCTAAACCAAATTTCATAAACGATTTGCGCAATCGTTGTTTTTCTAATTCAATCGCCGGAGTTGATTTGATCAATGGATATAATGATTGTTGTAAAATCCCAATCATCCACAGAGTATATTGGTTTTTCCAGTCCGGAAATATTCGTTCACGGTTGGCTGCGATATAAGCCGTGGGATAGTGGATAGAGATTTGAACCGCTTGTCCGTAGTCGCCAACCAAATTGAGATGATAATCTCTTTCAAATGTTGAAACCCGAAAATAGTTCACTGATTTTATTTTTTTTTGGAAATACGAAAATTTGTGATTCTGTTATCGATAATAACGGTTATTGGTTACTAAAAATCATTAAATCTCCTTTTTTCTTCATGTTTATTTATTCTTTTATCTAGTCTTATATACTTTTTAATAGTTTCTTGATGAAATCTTAAGATTTTGGCGCATTCAGGGTTTTGTTAGGGGTGAAAAGGGGAAAACAGGTTATATTTATGTGTCTCCAGGACAAACAATCATGGTCATAATTGCGAAGGTGTTCAGGATTTATCTCATGCAAAAAAATTAATGTGATAGACCAGTAGGCTTACTCTCAACTAAGAAGCAAGTATTAAGGATTTGTGAGAAATCCGGGAAGCATGTCGCGAACAACGTCAGTAAATGTATATGAAATTACTAAAATTATGTTTTTATTAAGAAATATATCCTCAGTATTCCTTTGGCAAAAATACTTGTTAGGGTGGGAGTTGTCCTGTAGATGCAGGTTGAGAGTCAAGGGAAAAATGGAAAGTGTCAATTTATGGCGATCGCCGGAACATGCGTTAAATTACTTGACACGGGCAGATACCATACCCCATCGTCAGGAAGGAGAGGGTGTACTACTGGATTTAATCCCTAAAGATGGAAAACGTATTTTGGATTTGGGAACAGGAAGCGGTAGATTAATGTCTTTATTGAGGGCTGACCGTCCGCAGACTGAATTTATCGGGGTAGATTTTTCGCCGACCATGTTAGAAACTGCAACTCAACGTTTTGCCGAGTATGGAAATGTGCAGATAATTGCCCATAATTTGGATGAACCCCTACCGGAGTTGGGAAATTTTACTGCGGTTGTTTCCAGTTTTGCGATTCATCACCTGAGTGATGGACGTAAACGGGAGTTGTATGGGGAGGTGTTTGAGATTTTAGAAGCGGGTGGGATTTTTTGCAACTTGGAACATGTATCCTCTCCGACACCTGCACTTCATGAGTATTTCCGACGCTGTGTGGGACTGGAGGAGGAACCGGATGATCCGTCGAATCAATTGTTGGATGTGCAAACTCAGTTAGACTGGTTGAGGGAAATCGGCTTTGGGGATGTGGATTGTTATTGGAAGTGGTTGGAACTTGCCTTGTTAGTGGGACGTAAACCAAACTAAACGATTACAGGATTGCCAATGAATTTAATTTGGTTATTATTACGTGCTTCCTGGTTGCAGGTGGTAGTAGCAATCCTGATGGGGTTGATTAGCGGGGGGACAACAGCACGCTTGATTGCCTTAATTAATAGTGCGATCGCAGGTAACGATAACTCAGATTTGGGTTGGCTGTTTCCATTATTGACGGTGATTATTTTGGTGAGTAGCCTGTGTTCTCAGGTTTTACTGATTAATTTATCCCAAAATGCCGTATTTGAGTTGCGTTTACAACTGAGTCGGGGAATCTTAAATGCACCTTTGCGTCATCTGGAAAATTTAGGACCGAGTAGGTTATTAGCAACTTTAACAGATGATGTGGCCACTTTATCAAATACGGTTTACGCAATTCCGTTTATTTGTGTGGATATTGCGGTGATTAGTGGTTGTTTGTTTTATATGTTGTGGTTGTCGGGGGTGGTGTTTGCCTTTACAATTGGGGTAATTTTAATTGGAGTGGGTAGTATCCAATTTTTAATTAATCATGCTCAATTATTTTTAGCCCGCGCTCGTGATGAACAGGATAATTTATTTACACATTTTCGAGCGATAACCGATGGCATTAAAGAGTTAAAATTGAATAGTTTACGTCGGCAAGAATTTTTTCGTGATGAGTTAACCCACACAGCAGCAAAATCACGGGATAATAATAAATCAGCATTATTGACATTCGCCATATCTACGGGTTGGGGAAATTTATTATTTTTTGTGTTGGTGGGGGTATTGCTATTTTTTTTACCTCAGTTGGTAGATATTCCAATTTCCATTTTATCTGCTTTTATTTTAACTTTGACCTATATTATGCTACCAATGCAAAGTATTCTTGATAAATTACAAGCATTGGGAAGAGCTAGCGTTGCTCTGCAAAAAATTGAAACCATTGGTTTAAAATTAGCAGACCAAAAAGAAGTTTCTAGCTTCATATCCCAACCGATGATTCAAAATTGGAATCGACTGGAATTAGAGCAAGTAACCCATAAATATAACGGACAAGGGAAGGATAAGGATAATATGTTCACCCTTGGTCTTGTGAGTTTGACTTTTGTGCCAGGAGAAATAGTATTTATTGTGGGTGGTAATGGCAGTGGTAAATCAACTTTAGCCAAATTAATTACCGGACTTTATACCCCTGAAACTGGGAGAATAAAACTTAATAAAAAAGTCATTAATGACGATAATCGGGAGTGGTATCGACAACATTTTGCAGTGGTCTTTTCTGATTTTTATTTATTTGATAAATTATATGGAATTGAGAATACTTTTGCGAATATTCAAGCCCGTGAATATTTACGTCAATTACAATTAGAAAAAAAAGTGCAGATCGAAAACTCACGTTTATCAACAACTGAGCTTTCCCAGGGACAAAGAAAACGATTAGCCCTATTAACTGCCTATCTGGAAAACCGTCCGATTTATTTATTTGATGAATGGGCTTCTGACCAAGACCCAATTTTTCGCGAAATTTTCTACAAACAAATAATATTCAACTTGAAACAGCGTGGTAAAACCGTATTAGTGATTAGTCATGATGACCATTACTTCCCCGTTGCCGACCGGATTATCAAGCTAGATTACGGGATAGTTGAGTATGATAAACGGAATAATTGAATACAGGTATCCTTTAAGGCGAAAATGGTAGGGTGATAGTGAATTTAGTTCCCTGACCAGGGGTGGAATCACAATCAATTTGGCCATGATGGTTATCAACAATAATTTGTTTGGCGATCGCAAGTCCAATCCCTGTACCTTTATTCACAGCCTTGGTCGTAAATAAATGGTCAAATATCCGTGCTTTCACTGATGCTTCCATGCCTGGCCCATTATCGGCAATAATAATTTTTACCTGTTTTTCGGTGGTGAACGTGGTGATTTTGATTAGATTCGGATTGGCAACAATATCCTTGTAGCAGCGATTTAGGCTGGCTTCTTCTAAAGCATCAATGGCATTAGCTAGAATATTCATAAATACCTGATTTAACTGTCCTGGGAAGCATTCTAACTCTGGGATATCCCCGTATTCGGTAAAAACTTCAATTGCAGGACGCTTTTCGTTAGCCTTGAGGCGGTGTTTGAGAATTAAAATGGTACTATCGATGCCTTCATGTAGATTAAATGGTTGTTTGCAGTCTTGATCGGCTCTGGAAAAATTTCTTAAACTATTGCTAATATTTTCAATGCGATTGCAAGCCATTGTCATGGAATCAATCATCTTCATTAAGTCTTCCACACAAAAATCAAGCTCGATTGTTTCAGCATGTTTGATAATTCTTGGGCTAGGATTTGGTACAGTCTCTTGATATAACTGCAAGTGTTCCAGAATATCGTGAATATTAGGTTTTGCTTGTTTCAGGGTCGCCGAAATGAACCCCAGAGGATTATTCATTTCGTGCGCAATCCCAGCGACTAAGTTACCTAATGCAGACATTTTTTCATTCTGAATCATTTGTAATTGAGCTTGCTGCAATTGTTGTAATGATTCGGTGAGTTCTGCGGTACGTGTTTGCACTTGCTGTTCTAAAGTACGGGTCAGGTGGGATAATTTTAAATGCAATTTCAAGCGGGCAATTACCTCTTCTTGCTGAAATGGCTTGGTAATGTAATCAACCGCACCGATTTCCAATCCCTTTACCTTATCTAAGGTATCCGACAGAGCAGTCATAAAAATCACTGGGATATCCTGGGTAATTTTACTTGCTTTTAATCGGCGACAAGTTTCAAATCCGTCAATACCAGGCATCATTACATCTAAAATAATTAAATCGGGATGGGCATATTCTGCCTGTTCAATGGCTGATTCCCCATCGCAAGCCATGAGTGCTTTCCAGCTATATCCTTGAATTGCTTCCGATAGCACTTTCAAATTATTGGGATTATCATCGACTAAAAGAATATGAATCGGTTGATGTGGGGAATCGTTATTCATTAGACTACCTCTGAAGTTAATAGGGACTTGATGTACTTGCGGATTTTTGCGGTTTGAAAGTTGCTGGTCATTTGGGTTAACTTAGTAGCAAAGGGAATTAGCTGTTGATTTGTTTCCACTTGTTTTTCCAGGATGTCTTCAATACCCGTAGTATCTCCCATCATGGCCAGGTGATAAATTTCTTGTAAAATTTCTAGAGATGGTAAGACCAACTCAACTTGATTGGTAGTAGTTGGGGGTGAAGATACCGGGTTTGGTTGGACATCCCAATCGATGTTTAACAGGGATGCTAAAGCGGTCAGCAGCTCATCTTTTTGCAGGGGTTTAGGAATGAATGCAGCAGCACCAGCTTCTAAGCTTTGTTGACGGTTGTCAGCAAATACGTTGGCACTGGAAACAATAATGGGGATGTTGCTAGTTTGAGGATTGGCTTGCAAATGCACCATAAACTCAAACCCATCCATATTTGGCATCGCAATATCCAGCAAAATCATATCCGGTTGGATTTGACTGGCTAATTCCAATCCTTGTTTACCATCGTGAGCAGATTCCACCTGACAACCGATATCCGTTAATAGGCTGGTTAACATTAGACATTGGTTGATATCATCATCAACAACCAAAATGCGGGGTATATTACCACCTTTGATACCGATAATTTTGTACTGGTTAGTGTGGGGGCTAAAATTACCAGCACAATTCCAGTCACGGGAAAATACAGCTGGGACAGTGATCTCGAACCAAAATACACTTCCTTCCCCCAAATTACTTCGGACTTTAATTTCACTTCCCATTAACTTGGCAATCCTTTGGCTGATGGTTAATCCTAAACCAGTACCTTCTGCTTTGTGTCCTGCAGAACCAACCTGCTCAAACGGTAAAAATATACTTTCCAATTGTTCGGGTTTCATTCCCACACCCGTATCTTCAACTTGAAAGCGAATGGTAGCTTGGGGAGATTCCGTATTTTCCCCAGCTATTGTCAAGATATCGACCCTAAATGTCACGTAACCACTATCAGTAAACTTAATGGCATTTCCCAGCAAATTAATTAATATTTGTCGCAATCGTTTTTCATCACCATTAATACTTGTAGGTAAGCGATCACTAATTTTAATTTCAAAGTCAATTCCTTTTTGTTTGGCTCGAATCCCACAAATTTCCGTGACACCACGCAAAAAGTCTGCCAAATCAATACTACCAGTCACCAATTCCAGTTTACGAGCTTCAATCTTAGATAAATCCAGAATATCGTTAATCAGCATCAACAGATGGGAACCACATTGATGAATCACCCTTACTCCTTCCCGATCCTTTTTGCTCAAGTTTTCCGAATTATCTAGGACTTGAGCAAAACCCAAAATTCCATTCAAGGGTGTACGTAATTCATGGCTCATATTAGCGATAAACTCGCTTTTCGCTTGATTCGCAGCATCCGCAGCTTGTTTTGCCAACAATAACTCGTGGGTGCGCTCCTCCACTTTGATTTCTAAGTTTTTAGAATAATCCCGCAATAGTTCATTGTTAATTGCCAATTGTTGATTTGCAGCTTCTAATTTTTGCTGTTTATACGCATTTGTAGTCGCGATCACACTAGCAATCAAAGATAATAAGGCAGGTGTGAGGGGAATTAGCCAACCAATCGTAAACATCCCGTAACTACCAACCAGCAAAATCCCACCCATTCCCAGGGTTGACCAGAGAATCCTTCCCCCTGGAATTCGGTATTTGTTGGGTATACTAGCTAAATACCAACTACCAACCGAACCAATTACCGACCATAGCCACACCCAACCTAGCAGAAAAGAGCCAGATAGACCACGTAAACTATTTTTCCCCGTTTTTGCACCTCGCACCAATTGCAGAGCAATATTGGCATGGATAACCACACCAGGAGTTGGTTTCTGAGCAGAAATCAACGACGAACTAAAGGGAGTACTGAAAAAATCATTGGTACTGGTAGCAGTCGATCCAATCAACACCATGCGATCGCGCATTAAATCTGGGGGAATTTTCCCTGCTAGCACATCTCGCATGGTCACGGTTTTAAATGCAGTTTCGCCACCATGCCAATTTAACAGGATTTGATAGCCACCTAAGTCGGTTTCACCATAACCCGCTTCTTGATTTTTTAAGGGTTGATAAATGGCTTTACCCAGTCGAAATTTCAGTTGTTGTTCGTCAATGCTTTCTAAACTAATACTTTCAACTTCTAAATACTTCAAAGCCACTAAAGTCGCCAACCCAGCTTTAATTTTGCCATCCTCCTGACTATCTTCTGCGGTCAACAAAGCTCGACGCACATGGCGATCGCCATCTAAAACTAAATCAGCCAATCCCACCCGCTCATGTTTTTTTAACTCCGGTGGTGGATTTACCCGCTCTCCGGTAATTTTTTCCACACCAAATAAATTCGATGTACTCCGAAAAATTTCTACTAACTGCTCGTGACCCTTCCCTTCAGGTAAATCCCGATACAAATCCAAACCAATCGCTCGCGGTTGTTGTTGGTTAATTTTTCCTAATAATTTGGCCAACGACCAATCGGGAACGGGCCATTTTCCTACAGATTGAATATCCCGTTCATCAATGGTGACAATCACAATTTCATCGGCTATTTCCCCTGATGATTTCAGTCGCACCCATTCATCACGGACTTTCCACTCAGGTAAATTAAATACACCCAAGTATTGTCCAGCAATTACCATCAACGCCACACAAGGAGTAATAATTAAAACGCTGCGAGTATTTTTGATCAAAGTCTGGATTTGTTTCCACATGCCATACAGTTAATTTATGAATTTATTAATTATCGAGAGCAGGAAGATGTAATACCCTAAATTGGATTTTGCGGAAAGTCGGGGAAGAGAAGTTACCGGGGAGATTTATTCTTCTGCCAAACTTGTCAAGAAGGTTTTTGGGCTTTGGATTACTCTCGGTAGGCGATCACGTAGCGTTGTTGTAGACTAGCTGCTAAGTATCTATGGGTGGAAGACCTCTTGTTACGTCAGGGTTTTAAGGACTGCCAGAAAATAAAATATCCTTTGGCGAAAGGGCTTATTGCCGGAAAATACAGGTAGGGATGCCTGTTCCACAATAATAGAAAATTGGATAATTATTGAATTGGATTACTCTTATCTTTATCGTTTGTCGCGTTCTTTTTTTCAATTATATATTTATTAATTGCTTGACCACATTTATATACACCTAGTTAAAGATAATTTTAGGTAAGGAGACCACTAGATTGCGCGGGTTAAGCACGTTGAAGTAAGTGACGTGGGAACTTAGTCGAACTCAATAAAATTGATATTAGTACAAAGCTTTTAAATAATAGGAATACTATTCGATTTTTGCACCAAACTCAGTACACTTGATATTCCCTATTTCCCAACTCACTACTCCCTACTCCCTATTTTCAAACACGAATAATCCAAAATTATTTGGTTTTAACTAATTTACAGACCCTAATAAGGGAGCTTGAGCAATTTCCTGTAACCCGACCGAAGTCAGTAACTCTTCCCATTGCTTGAGAATAGTGGGATTATTTACTTGACTCGCTTGTATTTGAGCTAATGTGGCTAAACAGTCATACCACACACCGTTTTCACCTAAAGCTTTAGCTTGTGCCAGTAAATCCCGTTGTTGCATTGCTGCGACTAATTCTGCACTGGGTTGAATCCGCTCAATCCAACCATCTACATAGGGAGTACTGGGACTAAGTTGACCATTGATTTTCAGAGCGAAAAACCATTGGTAATTTTTCCCGACTACCAAAGAGGGAGCTTGTTCTGGTAAGGTAATTTTGACAATACCCGATTTATTTGCGACGGGAATGGTCATCTGATAGTGGGTATGGCCAACTTCATCCTTGATGCTGAACACAGCCTCCTTCGCATTCGATGCGGGCAAATATACCATCACCGTGGGACGTTCCGACAAAGTTGTCCCATAGTAACTTGCTGGCATTAGTCCAATTAGGGCTGCAGGTCCAGTTGCTGCAACCGTGGAGGGATTTAAATAGTAAGCTCCAACGCGAGAAGCTCCTCCTGCTGTTCGTCTTGGCGCTCCTTGGGGAGTAAATAGATTACCCCTGGAAGCTCCTCCACTGGCTTGCCTCGGCGCTCCCTGGGGGGTGAATAAATTACCTCTGGAAGCTCCTCCGGTGGCTGTAGTGGGAGCGCCCTTACCTTGTCTGGGAACAAATAGACTACTTCTAGAAGCTCCTCCGGTGGCTGTAGTTGGGGCGCTGTTTCTCGCAGGTGGTTTAAATGTGATAGCATAGGCGCTGCTAGCTACAGAACTGATGATCAGAGCGATCGCACTCAAAAAACTCATTAAATATGGGCGTTTCATAAATTGCACACCTGATTAACTGTCATGAAGTCAAAAAAAGTCTATTTGATGACTTTGAATCCCATTCAAATAAAGTCTTATATTTATCCTTTATAAGGGATGAAACAGATAAAGTCGACAACTTAAATGCATCTTTAAAAACATTTCAAACAGTAAAATCACTTAAGCAATGTTTTAAACGTAGACTTTAATACTTAACAAGCTCGTTTTTTGGGAGTAGGGAGAGACAAGACATGTCGCGTCTGTTTCTCAAGATAAATATACCGTTTGCGCCTATTCCCTGTCTTCAAGAAGTGGTGGATCAAGTATTTATTGACACTTTTAAATCCAATTACCAACCAAAACAAAAGCAGACCAAAAGAAAGGGTCGCGGAAATCTGTTTGTCGAATCAGCTGAATTTGTGCTTGTCGCAATGCTTCCGCTTTTGTTGTATTTGGTTGTCTTAGTTGCTGATAAAAACGAGTCATCAGTATTTCTGCTGCTCTATCTTTAACGGACCACAAAGTCGCAACGGTGGAACGGGCACCGGATTTAACTGCTAAACCAGCTAATCCCAATACTGCTCGGTCATCTCCGGTTGCCGTATCACAGGCACTCAGTACCAATAATTCAATTGCCTTTGATCTATTACCACTGCGATTCTGGAGGAGTTCTGACAATTCCTTCACACTCACTCGTCCATCCCAGGTCAATAAAAACGTATCTTCCAGACGGGAACTAAATTGTCCGTGGGTTGCGAGGTGAACCACATCTGCATTACTAGACTGAATGCGATTGCCTAGTGCTTGACTGGTAAATTGTTGATTCAGGAGTAGTGTTGCTGGGATGGTTTGGGAAATTTGCTTCACTTCCGATTTGACCGCAGGTAAGGCTGCAAACCCGGATCGAGATTCACTAATACCACCCACAATTGCTTGAATTCTACTTTGTTGCAGTGGGTTCGCTGACATTAATTGTAAACCGGGAGACAATGCCACGGCATATTTTTCAATTAAGTATTGTTGACCATCCCATAGTGCTGCTATCGGTATATTCCGCAATTTGCCATCTAACACAAATACCAGGGTTTTGGCATCTTGGAAGGCTCCATCCGCTTCTGGGGGACGAATCAACCAATCGTAAACTTGTTGAGTTAAATTTTGTCGGGTTTGAGAATTGGAAACAGGATTTAGGGAAGCGAGTAAATTATCAAGGGTTTGTTCGATTTCTGATTGCGATTTACTAATTTGGTAATAACGCAGAGGTTTTCTCGGTTGGGAGATAATCGTTGCCAAGCGATCGCGTAAAATAATCGGGTAAATTACCGTTGCGGTGGGGTCAACTTGATCGATTTGCTGGACTTTATCAATACATGCTTCCCGGAAAAAGTTATCAAGTTCGGCTACTTGCAGAGATTCAATTAATTCACGAGCTTGGACTAATTCGCTTTGGGTGGGTTGTTCATCCAAGAGTAAAGCTACTAATTGGCGATAAACAGGTTCGACACTTTCACGGAAGGAAAATTGGACATCAGGGTTAATTGCAGCTAAATCAGAACGTAGTGCTTTTAATGACTTTACTGCTTCCGTATAAGCCGCAACAGCTTCCTGTTGAGAATTTTGTTGTTGATATATCCTACCCAGTCCCCATGCAGATTGGGCAATGATATCATCAGCTTGCAGCTTCCGGGCAAGATTCAAGGATTGTTCTACTAATTTTTTGGCTTCCGACCATTGGGAAGTTCGACTGTAAAGTTGTCCCCATTGATACAGGGCATGGGCTTCGGCTACCGTATCCTGAAGTTGTTGAGCAGATTTAACGGTGACAGCCATTAGTTCCGCCAAATCCCGACTAGGTAAAACCTGATCTGATTGTGCTAATTTATTCAAGGCGGCAGCAAAATTAATTGCAGCAAACAGAGAACTACGACTAGGAGCTATTTGGGAAAGCTGTTGTTTTAACTGGGGTGCAAGGGGGATAGCATATTCCAGTTTGCCATAATCCACCAATAACTTAAACCGCTCCAAACGAGCTTGTAAAGCTTCCTGGGGATTACTCGCAGCAATTTCTGCATCCTCAAAATAATTAAATGCGGCTTCCGGGTCTTGCCAATCAGCAGCAATTTTTCCTAAGCTGGTTAAGATAGAACTTAACTGGGTTTTAGCGGCAATTTTATTTGCTGTTGCTAAACTTTGTGCTAAAACCTGCTGACTTTGACTATCACCAATTGCATGTAAAGCCAAACCCAGCGATCGCAATCCGCTTACCTTCACTTCCGAATCCGGTATTGTCGCCATTTTTTTGGTTAATTCTTCCAGTTGTTGACGGGAACGACGGTAATATCCCAGACTTTGTAAAGCTTGAGCTTGATTAATTTGACATCCCAGACTTCCCGTTGTGTCCCCCGCTTGTTCGTAGTATCTTTGAGCCTGCTGCCAAGTAGCGATCGCCCTTTCCCCTTGCCCCATACGCAGTTGTAAATTTGCATGGGTATTCAGTATTTGTGCCCAAACAATCCCATCAGCAGAGGGTTTCACAGTTTGCAGAATCTTGACACTTTGTTCGATGGAAACCTTCGCTGCTTCCCATTGATTGAGTTCTTGCTGTACCAGAGAAAGATAACTTAAACTCAAAGCCTGATTGACGCGATCGCCTTGGGATTGATAGTGTTTTGCAGCACTTTCCCAAGCTTTCGACGCTTCCTGATATCTTCCCGAAGAGTAAAAATTACGTCCTTCATCTAGCAAGTTAGTTGATTTGCTCACAACCGGAGCATTATTTACTGGGGAAATAACAGCGACTGCGGGAATAATGGTTAACATAAAACAGAGACTAACCAGACATAGACCTAGATACAGCCAGTAATGTTGCTTGATTCGGATGGGTTTAGTTCGGAAAGCCATGAGAGAAAAATTATCCGCTACATGCTTATATTGCCCAATAAATCAAGCAAGATATCAATTCCCTGGTTTCCGTGTCAGCACTACCTTTTGCCATTTACCCCAACTGCGATCGCATATCACCCGGATGCGGACTCTAACCTACATTTCTCACAAGGGAGTGATAAGCCTTGAGTAATGGGTTAATTTTCCTACTACTCCCTACTCCCCGCTCCCTACTCACTGAAAGTTTTAGGAGTTTGTGAGAAATCCGGGCTAAGTAGTCGAGATACAAACCTGACTACAAAAATACCGCGATCGCCTTGGGGAACTAGACAGTTAATTTAAAACTTACGTTTGTAGAGCGCTAGCCAAAATACCGAGAATCTGATTCACATCTTTCAAATAATATTCGCTCAAGTCAATTGTTAATAATTGACCTTCCAGCTTGAGAAATTGCCAAATACTACCCGTTGTCACAACACCATAAATTGTCTTAATTTCGATAGCTGCTTGCTGATTATAAATTTGAGCAGCGACCATTTCTGCTGCACATTGACCTAAACCCGCATTAATATTCTCCTTTTTTGCCTCTACCACTGTAATTACTGGTGCTGTTACAATCAAGATTTCTGGAGATTGGGTAATAATAAAATCGCAAGTACCATTTAATCCTTTACTTTCATCAACTGTAAAATCTACTCCAGAAAATAAACTAATTCGCTCATGCAATTGCCGACGTAAATCCACGAGAATGGGCGCAATAATGAATTCAGAACGGGCTTTTTCACTATTACTACCAAAGGCGATCGCAAGGTTATAACTGAGTGTTTCCGTCAGGAGATTACTAGCAGCTAATTCGGGAATGGAAGCAAAAATATCGCGTTTTTCTAATGTTGTTAAACCAAAATCTTGTTTGGCTTTTGCTAAAGTAAATTCGCTGTAGGACATAAAACTCCCACTCAGTTTTGGAGATTTATATTGCATACAGTATTATGTTATCTATAAATCCCGGCACAAGCTAACTGTTGTTGTACCTGGGTAGGAGAATTATCGGCAACCAACTCAATTGTTCCTTGGGGAGTTCGTCGCCAACCCGTTGCTTGCACGAACTTTGCTGTCGGTTGGGAAATTGGGGCTTTGATTGGCTGATTTTGCCGATATGCAGAAATATCACGAATATCAGACCAGGTACGATAATTAATCATACTTTGACTGGGATTTTGGGGTATTCCTCCCCGTCCAGTGGCGATAAAGCTATTACCATTAGTATCAGCACAACCTGTAGCAATTTGTTGCGATGGTTTTGTGGTATTTACTGGTAACTCAACTAAACCGGAACTAGGGTCAACACCAAAATTATTAATATCAACCGTACCATTAAGACCAAACTCAGAACTGGCAGTAATGTCACTTTCACTGGTTAATTGGTCACGGTATTTTAGTCCAAATATACCTTGGGTTGTGATGTTGATATTACCACCCTTACCTCGAACTGCATTGGCAATAATATCACTGTTTTCTAAGCCAACAATCACCGGAGCATTAATGTTAATATTACCACCATCACCATTGCCACCAGCTTCGACATTAATTTGACTTTGATTACGCAGTAAAAGTGTATTAGTTAGTGCTAGATTGACGTTACCACCTTGACCAGATGCGGTAGTTGCAGTAATTGACCCAGCATTTAAAGATACTTGATCAGCTTGGATGTTTAACTTTCCTGCGTCACCGACACCTTGATGAGTCACACTAATACTACCTTGATTACGGAGAGTTAATTGCTGAGTGTTAATGTTGATTACACCCGTGCCACCTGTGGGAGATTCTGGAAGCCGAAACAAACTGCGAATCTCTTCGTTAAAAATAGGAGCATTGGCCAGAATTGCTGTAAAGTTGTTTTGACCATCGATGAGAATTTCATTGGCTTGGATGTTCAAAGTCCCTGCATCACCGCTTCCCACAGTAGTGCTAGCGATTACCCCTCCCTTGAGAATCTGCAATTGATTAGTGGCAATTGTGACATCTCCAGGTTTGCTACTACTGTAGTTGATGCTATTGACAATACTACCGCTACCAGTAACCAGATTAAACCCACTAATGGTTAAGCGATCGCGAACATTTAGGGTAATAGAACCATTACTTCCCAGATTCCTGGTTTGACTGGGGTCTCCCAGTCCACCAATCAAGGGTACGTTACTAACTCCCAAGGAAGCACCATCTTCCATAGATAGTACGGGTGTAGTTACTGACAGATTACCCGTATTCCCGGAGCTAGTGCTGAGGCTACCAATAAAGCTGTTTTGGATGGGGGAAATGGGGGATGCTCCAACTAAATTGCTAGATTTTCTGACAATTAATGTTATATCACCAGCGTTGCCAATTCCCATATCAGGTATACCAGCCAAGCGAGAAGTAATGGTGCTAATTGTTCCCCCATCCACAAGACGCAATTTATCAGAAGAAACCCTGATATTTCCACCATTACCAGTACCTAGGGTGGTGGAGGTAATACCACTAGCAAGAAAACCCAGGGGATTTACTCCCTTAGCCACAACTTCATCTGCAACATTTACCCAAATATTTCCACCCTGTCCAGTTGCTCCCGGAAAGATGGATGTCGTGACTGCACCCCCATCTGCAAGTATGAGTTTTCCCACTACCAGGGAAACATCTCCCCCATTTCCTGTACCATAGATTTGACTGGCAATCCGACTATTAGTGTTGCCAGATATAAATAGGGGAGATTGCAGAGGAACAACCCCACTAGCTGTAATCGTATCTGCGACCACCTCCACCTGACCTGCGGTTCCTGCTCCGAAACTGAGGGTTTCAATGGCTGCACCATCCCGTAAAGTTAAATCACCTGCTTGAATTTTCACCCCTCCCCCATTCCCAGTTGCACCTGGAGCGACTTGACTGATAATCCAGGAACTGGGAACCTGAGCATCGGGATTTACACCACCTAAAACCAGCGATCGCTCTGCACTGACTGTAATATTACCACCCTGCCTAGTTCCAACTGTAGCGATAGCAATTTGGGATTTATCTAGGGTAATATCCCGTCCCACAACTTGAATTCCACCAAAAGGATTGCCGACTGGATCTGGGTTCCACAAAGAAGAACGCTCTGTCAATTGGATATCGCGAAAATTTTCCACCTGTGCATAACCTAATCGCCAGTCTATGGGTGTCGGAATCAGGTTGACAATCCCCCTATCCACCGCACCTACTTCCACTCGACCTGCAAAACTGGTAATGACACCACCTGTAAATGTAACATCTCCTCCAACTAGGGCAATGGTTTTTCCTGGGGAGGCTAATATTCCCCTGTTACCTGTCGGTACAATATTATCATTGCCCTGACCCTGTACCTGAATAGCTCCGGAATTGGAACCCATCTGCAAACCCACAGGTACACTCATGGTCAATAGGGGTGCTTGAGAAGCATTGACAGCGCTAAATTCTGACCCATCACTAAACTTAATACTATTGGCTGTTGTACCATAAAACGACCCACTAATATTTAATTTGGCATTTTCACCAAAAATAATCCCATTGGGATTCATGAGAAACAAACTGACCGGATGATTACCATTCAGAGTTTGAATTAACCCATCAATATTAGATACATTTCCACCTGTAACTCGGCTAAATATAGTTGTAATATTAGGCGTATTGACTAAATTGAAACTGGCAGAACCACCTGTAGGTAGAGAGAAATTACTGAAGCTATGAAATAAATTATTACCCTTTTCTGTACCATCAAGAATCGTAAAATGGTTATTAATTGAGTTGATAGTAGTGTTGGTAGTTCCGTCAGACATCACCTGGGAATAGGCTGGCAAATTTATACTACCTGCAAAGATGACACTGATTAAACCCAAGTACACAGAAGTTACCTTCATCACCCTATCTCCATCTTGACTTTGCACTTAGGGTTCCCAATAATTTCGTGTACCTAACACATCATCCCCAAAGTAGTTGCAAACCTTGAATCGTTTAGGTTGGGGAGCAACTACGTAAGAACAATTAAAAATTGAAGCTCCTGTAATTGTTGTTGTGGAAGCAAAAAAAGCTGATTTGAATTTGGGAATAGGGCAATATGTTGCGGAAATGATAGCAGCTCAAAAATTCAATGAAGCTAATAATCAATACTTCTCAACAATTGATGGTTGCGTTACGAGTGGTACAGCCTGGAGATTTATGAAATTAAATCAGCAGACTGTCAATATCGAACTTATTGATTATCCATTGCCAACTGTTGATTTAATACTAGGAATATATACATGGATGATATCAATAACTTCTTCTGAGCTGGAAACATAAGTGGGGCTTGCTGAAAAAGTCTGTTGGTGAGAGTTGGGAGTCGAGAATGGTTTTAAACCTACGAATTCCACTTTTCACACAACAAAAAAAATTACAAATACCAGGTTTTTTAAGCACCTATTTGTTTACACTTTTTAGGAGCAAAATCTCCTCAATTCCTTTTTTATGCAAGCTCTAAGTAGTTTTATAACTTTTTTATCTCCACTGTATTCTACTATCTCAAAACCACAGCACAGGTCAGGTTTTCTTGTATCTGATTTGCAGGATTTTCGGTAATTAATTCTACAATTCTGCTTGAGCTTGTTTTTCGAGATACTGTTCAATGTCTGCAACTGCATCTTCCCAAGCAGCTAAATCAAGTTCGCTAATATCCCCTTGATTTCCTGGGTTTTTAGTAATGTCTGGAGTTGGTTGTGTATCTGGCTTTGGTTCTGGTTGATTATCAGTTTCGTGGAGAATATTTTCCAATTGGTGCAGAGACTCAATAAATTCTTGATCTGCACTGCGTCTGAAGTTATTTTCGTTAGGCTCCATCATGGTTCAATGTTCACTATTAATTATTCCACGGTAAACCAACAAAGTTATCTAATGTTAATTTAATAACACATTATACCCATATCAGTCTCGTAATTTACTAGCCTCCCTGGCGGAAATACCCTCGGTTTGCGTACCAAAATACCACAATGCGATCGCGGCTTCTGTACGGGTGACTGACTGTTTCGGCTGCAATATTGTTGTATAACCAAATACCCTACGGATATTCGATTTTTCGCCACTTTGGTAATCAGCGAGAACTGCACTCAGCACTTTCGGATCAATTCTGGTAGCATCTTGGAATCCCCAGGTTTGCTGAATGGCGTTTAAATTGGCACTGGGTAGGGCTTGACGGTGGTCTAGGGGGACTTTCCACTGTAGCAAAGTTTCGCGGACTAGGGGAGCATCCGGACGGAATAGGACGGCGCTTGTATCCCCGGAGAGGGGACTGGGGATTAATCCGGCTTCTGCTAATCCTTGAATAAAGGGAAAATCTGGATGGGTTTGGGGTACGTCTTTAAATACAGGTTGTTTTCCGGTATCTGCAAGGCGAATCTGTTTATCGGGACGATTGGCATGGAGGGCATTATTGGCTAAAACTAACCAATGGGCATATTCTGACCGGGTAATAATTTTACTCGGTTGAAAGGTGCTACTTTGATTGGTTTTATTTTGACTATCTCGTACCGGAATTACACCTAATCGGGCTAAATCCTGGATGTATCCTTGAGTTGGTTGGGGTATGCTGCCAATATCTGTGAATTGTTGAGGTGTATTATTTATTGCCACGGTTGTAATGGCAGTGGGGCTAGGTTGGGGTACAAGGGGACTAATAAAGTCGCCTGTACCCGTGGTTTGGTTGTTATTCCCAGGTGTGGTACTGGCCAGGGGTGTGTCAGTTGGTGTATACTCGATTTTGATTTCGGTTGTGGTTTGGGGTTGATTGGGTGTGGGATTGGTTACAGGTTTAGGTTGAATCGAGATTTTTGCCTGTTGATTATCCCGCTTTACCGTAAATACACCCTCACCGTCATCGTTAGGTGCTGTGGTGATTTCCCAATTATTGGCTTTTAATTCCCGTTGGTAAAAACTGACAATGGCATTACTGGGGTCGGATGTTTGCCAACGGATGGTTGTGGTTGGGGAACCATCCCCGGTGATCACCTCTTGTAGCGTTGCACCGGGATAGATAGGTAAATTAGTGGGAAAGTCTTGTGGTAATTGCTTATTTGCCTCTTCTACCCCTGATGTTGGAGTGGGTGACGGTGTACTCGTAGTATTTCTACCGAAAGTTGGAGGGTTAGTTTGCAAACGCGGATCAGCAGCCAACAACTGCTCCAGATTCTTGGCGTTGGGACTGTTAGCACAGGCACTTAAGAAACTGACTAGACAGAGAATAATCGCTGGACGTTTGCTGTAAAACACGACAAGATACTTGATTAAATTGAAGTCTTTATATAACCTAGCGCAGAAATGGTAATTGGAGAGAAATGGAACTCCATTAATGATGATGGATGTCAGTAGTGGAACTAGCAAGCAACTGGAGCATTATCTAAATCTGATTTTAACCTGAACAAGAACTGATCAAGGCTTGCAACAAAATTGCAGAAAAAGTTTTAATATTAGGACTTATGCAAAAGTAACGCCACTGCGTCATTACGTAGTTTGCTTCCCGCAGGGTGCGATCGCGAAGTAATCTCTTACGAGAAGCCGTGCTACGCGCGTCTACACAAAAATCCTGCGATTACTTCCTGAAACTGCGTTTCGGTCGCTGCGGACAAATCTTCTCTTCTGTGCGTAAGTCCTGTAATATAAATCCTTACAGTTCATCATTTTTGGGATTTTGCTCGTTTTCATCCTCATCAGGTTTGTTTAATTCTTCCTTGAATCCCCGTAAAGTTTTTCCCAAGGCAGTACCCAGTTCCGGGATTTTTTTGGGACCAAAAACTAGTAAAGCTACAAGTCCGATTACGGCTACTTCTGTCCATCCCAATCCAAACATAGTTTTGTGTATCTTGATTATGAACACTTTCAAATATAGGATATTTAGACCTGTGGGGAGTGTTGTCGTTTTCGACTATCCTGCAAATTTTCAAGACGGAACAGGGGAAAATTTCATCAGCCTACTCCCTATTCTCTAGTACAGACGCGACATGTCGCGTCTCTCCCCTAATTGGGATACACAGGTAGGGTGAAATGGAACCAAGCTCCATTTTGGGGGGAAGTGTCTACCCAGATTTGTCCGTAATGGGCGCGGATGATACGTTGACATACGGATAAACCAATACCGTATCCATCTTTACTTTCATCCCGTTCCAGACGGTAGCGATTTTCAAAAATGCGATCGCGGTTTTCTTCCGGTATACCGGGTCCACTGTCACCGATGCTGATTTGGACTTTTTGGGTAGTGCGATGGAGACCGCACAGAGTGATGATGCCATTTTCCGGGGTGTATTTGATGGCATTGTCGAGTAGGTTATTCAGGACTTGACGAATGCGGTCAGGGTCGGCATAGACATAGGGTAGGTCTTGGGGGATATCCGTCTCTACTTTGAGATTTTTCGAGCGATAGCGATCGCTAAATTCGGCTAACGCGTCTTCACACATCTCTCCCAGGTCAAGTTTTTGGGGTTGGATGGGAAATTCGCGATCGCTCCCTCGACCAACTTGGAGTAAGTCGGTAATCATCCGATCAATGGTGCGGGTTTGGGAACGAGCTTGTTTAAATAAATGGTTAACCAACACACTGGTTAGGCGTTCAAATGTGCCTTGCTCGCTGTTAAAATTCGATTGCAGGGTTTCAATGGCAATGGAAGCCGCAGTTAAGGGATTACGCAAATCATGGGCCAACATGGAAATCACCCTGTCTTTGAATTGTAACTGTTCTTGCAATTTCCGGTTTTCCTGTTGTAGGCGAAAAATTTCGTCGGATAAACGGATCATTTCCGCCGAATTGGCCACCGAACTGATTGCAGTTTGACTATTATTGTTGTTAATACTATTCCGTCCTCTGTCGTCGATTAATTCAGATTGTAATTCTGATTTGAGTTTGAGATAGGAATCCACCGCACTTTGCCAACGTGGCCACCAGGTTTTGAGTTGGATGATAATGTTGCTACCAGCCAAAATCTGCCTTGGTTCTGGATGAATTTTGATTAAAGCTGGAGTTGCCACCAATTTGAAGTGTTCGGCTAAGTAGGGTTGCTGTCCAACATCGATTACTTGCATTTCAAACTTATACTCTGATTGCAGTTCCCGTAAGTATGCCTTGACACGTTGAACCTGTTGTCGGGACTGAGGACGTTCATCGACAAAAAATAGAAGTTGAAGGGGAGCCTCTGAATAAACTGGCCGATCCGAGGAAGCTAACATGTAATCGTGTTTTCGCAAAAGTAACAAACCGACAACTCTAAGTAAATTATCATCTGACTGGATAGGTCAAATTATTTTGGATTTTGGATTCGTAGACTAGTTGCTACGCGTCTATGGATTTTGCGGAAAGTTGAACCACTGCGCTATCACGGTTTCTTGACTTGTCGCAAATAGCGTGATTTTGGGGAAAGTTAATTCTCCCACTACTCCCCTGGAGACGACTCGACGGGTCATCTCTACGGACTATCCCTGCAAATTTCCGGTGTTTGCTGCAAATGCGGGTTTTGTTCAGTATGAATAGGCTGGTTGTTCCTAGTTTTTGCATTTAATATCAAATTTAATATCCATTTTAGATTTTTCCTACTCCTATTTAATCCGGGTTTTTGAAGATGCGAAATATACTCTGTTACCTATTTGTCCCTGTTTGTCTGGGCTTCCTGTCAAGTTTGATGCTGGCAGAGGAAGCTAAATCGCAATCTCAGCCGATCGAAAATGATTCGTCAAGACTGGATGCAAGCTTTTATACGTCTGTCAAGCCAATTGTCCAAAACCAAATCAATTTAGCAACACGAATTGAACGCGCCTTAACGGGTGTAGACGCGAATCAAGTCCGAGCGGTGCGCGGACAGGTACTGATTAACGCGACGAACATCGAAAGGATGTTACGACGGGAGTATCCAGAGTATGGCAGTGTTTGTCACAGCCAAAATTCATTAACGGGGAATCCACAATCACAAATATACTGTTCCGTCTATGCGGCTAGCCGAGAGATGCTAAATCTTGCACCTATTCTTGACAGAATTTTATCGCGAAGAGGTGAAAGTGCGATAGTCCGCAGATTACCTTTAGTTTCCGGTGAACATCATTCTGACCCGGTATTATCCCTAGCACCAATGCAGCGTCCCCAATTAGGACAACGGGCAATACCATTTATTACTAATGAACCCAATTTACATCTTTCCCATTCTAACGTAATTGGTCGCCGGACAAAAACAGCGATCGCGAACTACACTCCTCCCTTAAAACCAGCGATCGCTCCACCGGATGATGGAATGAAAATTCTCGCGATCGCCCAACAACACATCAATCAAGCTAAAGCCCTATTTCCCAATCCAGAGCGATTCCATGACCCCAGGGAAACCAATCGGATATTGGATCAATTTGCCTTTGGTTTAGACCCCCAGGAGGAGCAAGCCTACGCCAAAATTCTCCAACAACCCAACACAGGTATATTCCGAGTTTTACCAGCCACAGCTTACCAACGTCCTCAAAATGTTTTGCAAAATCGCTTACAACCATCAGTACGCGATCGCCATCCTTTTCCTGTAATTGGTCAAACTCGCCAAAATTTCACCCCCACTCTTCCTCTTAAACTGGTAAATCCTCACACCAACCCAGAGCAAACCCATTTGCAAATCATTCCCCAAGGTCTTGATTACAGCTTTATGGTAGACCTGGGAAATATACCTATTGAAAAACTTGATCCCCAACTGCAAAATATACCCACTCCCATCCGGGAAGCATTTTTAACCTACCAACCCCCCCAACTATTTTCCCAAATTCAAACAGAACGACGACGCATCCTTTCCCGTAAAAACCCTAACCCCATCTTTCAACCCAGTCTTCCCGCCAACCTGGAACGTACCTATCTAGTTAGAATAATTCAATATCAACTACCACGAGAAATCACTGAAAATATTTTCCTTACCCCCCAACAAAGATTACACATCGACTCCATCCTCAAAAACACTCAAGCCAGTGACACTATCCTGGCGTTAAGACCAGTTAGACAGCGCCGTGACGGCAGTTATACAGTGATTTGGCGAGTATTACATCAAATGCCCGATCCAGTTATTCAAGACTTAGAAACCTATTTGAGGTATTAGGTATGAGGGAAAACAAACTCGTAAATCTACTTAACTCAGTTTTCACCTAATTACCTTTATATTATTTCATGTTGTTGTACTCACTCTTTAATTTTGGTGCTTTCGTCTGTGGAAATTCTCACAGTAGCAAAAATAAGGGTTCCCACTCACCCTTTATTATATCGATTCTCTTTTACTTTGAAATACTAGAATAATCAACGACTATAGCTCCTGATATGTGGCAACCATTAGCGTAAACGATATTACAACCTAGTACCACGCGGTGTAAATATGCCTACCTTTTACCCATGCTCCGTGTGAATGCGGAATCTACGAAGCTTCTACCTCGTGAATGAAGGCAGAAGCCCTCGCTGACTGAGTGACCACGCAGAGCATAGTCACTAAATAAAAGTTGTAACTAACTTAATACTCGGTTTATTTCCGCCAACCTGTACTAGTCCCAGAAAAACAGCAGAACCTAATTATGATAAAATTGCTGATAAAGAAATCAAAAATATTACAATTTTTACCCGGCTTATGTCACGGTCTGTAATTAAGTTTTCCAGCGAAGATTGTGGAATTTGCCACAAAATGTCCCATTATGATCGCAAGGTGGTCGAGGAATTAGGACTAGAATTTATTGACGTGAAGATGCAAGATACCCAGGTGTATCGTCAGTATCGTCAAGTTCTATTGGCTCAGTACCCTGATAAAAGTCAAATGGGATGGCCCACCTATATTATTTGCGATCAATCCGATGGAGAGTTTGTGATTATTGGTGAAGTGAAGGGTGGACATCCCAAGGGTGAGTTTAGAAGTCGTCTGCAAGAAGTTCTCAATTCAACTGCAAGTGCTGATAATTAGGTTTTCTCAATAGGGGGTATAAAAAACCTCAAATCTGTATTGATGGGGAATTATTCTGAATTTATCGGGAGTGCAGTGTGGATGAGAAACGTATTTTATATTACTTTTTGTTCTGACAGAAAGTATTCCCATGAGACATAATAATCATTAATTTTGAGTAAGGTCTTTAAGAACCCCTTGGAGTCATGTTTTGATGGTGACAGGAAATGTCATTGCAAATCATGATAAGCTTGACTTTATTCCATTACTTTAAGAGTGCTTTTCGTCTTCGACAATTAGACAGATAAACAAAATGCAGCAGTTGTCCCTTGCTCTTGAACTACCTGACTCCAAGCCGGTCAATCCAAAGTGGTTTCAAAATCTCCTATCATTTCTTGAAGTAAGACAGGAACCAGCTTGGGTTGACCGCTTTGGTAAATCTCTTCGTCAGAGGTTGCAGGAATGGGGTATCGCTCCAGTTCAAACTCTGAGTTTGTTTTCTGGTGGAGGTGGTTTAGATATTGGGTTTCATGATGCTGGTTTTGAGATAATTAAAATGGTTGAACTGGAACCTAAATACGTTCAAACGCTGCAAAAAAATTCTCAACCAGGAAAGTGGCTAGAAGGTTCTGAAGCGATTTGCGTTGACATTAGAAATTACCTTCCTGATCCAAATCTGAAGGTGGATTTTGTGATCGGAGGTCCACCATGCCAAACTTTTTCTGCTGCTGGACGTAGAGCTGCTGGAGTAGCTGGAATAACTGACATTAGAGGGACGCTATTTCAAGAATATGTTCGCATTTTAAAGTTACTTCAACCAAAAGGTTTTTTATTTGAGAATGTATATGGAATTACTGGTGCAAATAAAGGTGAGGCATGGCAAGAAATTCAAGAAGCATTCAAAGAAGTTGGATATAGTATTTACTTCCGAATTTTAGATGCTGCTGATTACGGTGTTCCTCAACATAGGGAACGCTTATTTGTTGTTGGAGTGAAACAGGGAAAATACTTGTTTCCCCATCCTACTCATGGCTTTGATTCCCTTGATCAAAATCCGTACTATTCGGCAGCACAAGCTGTTGAAGGTTCAGATACTTCGGATGTAGAAGCAGGATTAGGTGGACGATTTGGCCATTTGCTGGACGATATTCCTCCTGGTCTAAACTATAGCTTTTATACGAAAGAAATGGGCTATCCTAGCCCTATTTTTAGTTGGAGATCCAAATTTTCTGACTTTCTGTATAAAGCAGATCCCGATGTACCGGTACGAACAATCAAGGCTCAAGGTGGGCAATATACTGGCCCTTTTAGTTGGGAAAATCGTAGATTTTCGATTTCTGAACTAAAGCGATTACAAACCATTCCTGATGCCTATGAACTAGTTGGTAATAGACAAGTTGCTATCGAGCAAATCGGCAATTCGGTTCCTCCCCAACTAGGTAGAATTTTAGCCCTTAGTATCTTGGATCAGGTCATAGGTGTTGACTTACCTTTTGATCTTGCTTACTTACCTGCATACAAGCAATTAGGGTTCAGGCAACGTAAGAGACAATTGACAAAAATATACCTACAAAAAGCTGAAACTGCAATCATTGAACTTTCTAAACAAGGAAAAATCAAGGGTGTAGATACTTCTACTTGTGAGGGAAAACAAGAGTTTGTCAGATTTTTATCAATTGATGACTTTTCGTGGACAGAGAAACCAGTTGGTAATAGTATCAAGATTTACCTCAGTTGTGAATTTGACTCTTCTTCCTGGATAATCAAAGCTAGCACTGAAAGCAATTGGAACGAGCCAGATAAATTTTCCATTGATGTTTATCCATCACATGGTTATGATGACTGGGTTTTATCAACAAACTCAGTGAAACTATGTGCTAAACAGTTAGATACACGAGTCTTTACATCACTTTGGAAAGCTTTTGAAGAAAAATTGAGTGAAGCTACAGGAAAAGCAGACCTAGTTCAACTATCTGGATACTATCAGTACAATGCTCGTATTAGTGGGTTTATGAACTTCTATGGCGAAGAAAAGATAGATTTATTTTGGCGAGTTGTTCAATGTGTAACTAGATGTATTGCTACTTCTACTCAACTTAAAGTAGAAGAATTTGCAGAGCGTTGGGGTGTGAATGAAAAATCTGTTGTCTCTTACTTACAATCTTTAAGAACTATTGGCTATGAAGTTAGAAGCCATAATACTAATCCCCAAATTCCTTTAGGAGAGTATCTGATTCCTTACGCTTTTCCTACGCTTAATCCCAAGAGTATTCAACTTCGCAAAATTCTATAGCTGCATTATGAATGAATTACATTTAAAAGTTTATGCAAATAGAAGCGAATTGATTCTTGCTGACGGAACGGTTCAAACCTTTGATGAAGGAGGTATGAGTCAAGCGGCAAAAGATAGGTATACCAGAATAACAGCAGAACTTTTTAACGGTTATTTGGAAAGACAAATTTTAGCTTGTAGAGATAAGTCTTCAAATATTGACTTTTCAAATTTGGCTCAAACGCACAGGTTGCTTTTAGACAGGTTAATTCAGTCAGTAACCAGTGAAATTGGTAGAGCATTAGTTGGGCTTACAATATTACAGTTGTGTGTGAAGTCAATTGAGCCAACGCAGAATATTAGATTACATAAAGGTAGCGCAAGTAAAAGAGATTTTTCTTGGTGTGAAGGAATTTCCATGCGTTCTCTCGACAAGAAGTATATTACACCTGTATTACGAAAGTATGAATTGCTTCGACTAAATGCTGACGGTTTTATGATGACTCGAAGTTTAGCGGAAAACTACCCATATTCAACGGTATATAAGGCAAATTTGCGAGGTGCGCGTTCTGAGTGGGTAAACATTGTTGAGGCTACAGAAAAAAGCGAATTGTCTCCTGATATTGCTTTACGCTACCTTCTTTCACAGTTGTTGAATCAAGCAGAAGCTTTCAGAAGACTTGCTTCCCAGATACTCGAAGAGCTTAATATATTTTTGGAAGCAACAGTTATCAATCAAGAAATTGCATTAAACTTCGTTCTCCGTCATATAAACCAATCTGATTATGCTGCTCGCTTAATGGAAATTGCTATACATAGCTTAATGCAAGCAATGCAAGACTACCAAGTTTTTCCAAATGCTAGTTTGAAACCGCTTTTACAAATGCGTTCAGCCAACAAAAAGCATGGAAATATTGGCGATGTTGAACTTGTAGAGGATGGACAAATTGTAGAAGCCTGGGATGCTAAATATGGCAAGTCATATTTGAGAGATGAAATTGAGGTATTATCAGAAAAGTTGGAGTTACATCCTGCCATTCGGCGAGCAGGATTCGTCACCAGCCTGAAACCAGAAAGACTTGATGAGTTAGAGCCCAGACGCGAAGAGATTGAGGAAATTTATGGAATATCTGTAGAAATCTTGACTTTTGCTGAGTGGGTTGCTGAACAGTTTGAACGTGCATCCACAGAAGGAACTGCTTCAGAAGAGGAATTAGCTGTAGCTTGGATTACAGCTTATACAGAGTCTTTGGCACAGGTACGTAGAGATATAGCTCCTATAGATGAGCCTTGTTATCAATGGTTGCTAACACTGCTTGGCATTTTGGCGGAAAATTTGTGACATGTTGATCATGCTTTTGATTCAAAGGGGTCATACTAAGAAAAAATCCCTACTTCCTGACTTGAAAGTGTAGACGCTACGTGTTCTTCCGGAAGGGTGTAGGGAGTAGTGAGTAGGTAAAAGCACTTTCATCTCAAAGAGAAACTGTGCTACGCACATCTACGGCTCTGGTGTACGCAGTACATGTAGGCTACTCCCTACTTACTGTGTTTCTAAAATTCGATACAGTGTGTCCCGTTGTCGGTAGGGTCGATTCAGGGAAATAATGGCTTGCTGTAACTGGGTTGGGGTCATGCAGGTTCCGCCGATTGCTCCTGCCATTGTGGTAATATGTTCTTCCATTAGGGTTCCACCAATGTCGTTACATCCCCAGGTGAGTGCTGTTGTTGCTCCTGCTAAACCGAGTTTCACCCAACTGGGTTGGTGATTGGGGATATAGTTTCCTAGGTAAATACGAGCAACCGCAGTCAGGAGTAGGGTGTCTGCGAGTACGGGTTGGTCGCGTCCGACACGGTGACGCAGGGGTTTGGGGGCTTCTTGTCCGACGAAGGGAAGGATGATAAATTCAGTGATGCGGGCTGGATAGTTGTTGGCGATCGCAGTTTGTTGTAATCTGCGTAGTTGTTCGAGATGCCATACCTGTTGACTGGGGGTTTCGATGTGTCCGGAAAGGATGGTGCTGGTGGTGGGAATGCCGAGTTGGTGGGCTGTGGTGATGATTTCTATCCAGGTTTGACTGTTGATTTTTTCGGGACAGAGGATTTTGCGGACGTTATCGTCGAGGATTTCGGCTGCGGTTCCGGGGATGGAATCTACTCCGGCTTCTCGCAATGCTACCATGACTTGGGTATAGCTGAGTTGGTCTGAGCGGGCAATAAATTGGATTTCTTGGGGGGAAAAGGCGTGGAGGTGGAGGTTAGGATAGGAGGATTTGATGGTGTGGATTAGTTGGAGGTAGTAGGGTAAGGATTTGCCGTTGATTTTGGCGTTGGGATTGAGTCCTCCCTGCATACAGATTTCCGTTGCACCTTTGGCTACTGCATCTTCAACTTTGGCGCTGATGGTTTGCCAATCTAACCAGTATGCACCTGGTTGATTGGGGTCGCGACGGAAGGCACAGAAACTACAGTGTTGTTCGCAGATGTTGGTGTAGTTGATGTTGCGATTGATGACGTAGGTGACGGTTTCACCGGCTTGTTGTTGACGTAGATAATTAGCGGTGCTGCGAATTGCGGCGATTGTGTCAGCATCTGTTTGGGTTAATAATGCGATCGCATCTTCTGTGGTAATATCGTCTCCGGCTTTTGCTGCTGCTAATATTTCACCTATCGTCGCTGTTTTGGTCACGGCTTTCCCATACTATCGCTTCTATCCCTAAATCATACAATGAATGTCGTTACAATTTTGGCAACACTTCATGATTTGCAAGGTATATCTGCTTAATTAGTTTAAAGAGTGAGCGGGTTGGATTGGAAATAATTATGGGTGATGACTATTTGAAAAGGAGAATTACCGTTAGAATTGGCATTTGTATTTGTGCTGTTGCGGAGTCTAGATATCCTGAATTTATCTCGAATCTCTCAAACTTTCAGGGAGAAGGGAAGAGGGAGTAGGGAGTAGTAGGAAAATCAACCCATTACTCAACGCTCATTCCTCAATCCTGAGTGAAAAGTGCAGGATATTAATATTTGTTGAACATAATGTAGTAATCCTACCCCTAAAGGTGGATTTTTGCTGATTCAGCAAATCCTTTTAGCTTGGAAAGCTGCAATACTATCAATACGATAATTTCCTGATGGACTCCCATCCTACCTCAACCAAACTACGACCAAAGTTCAGAAAGTTGCCCATGAGTATCATTGAACCACAACCTCTTGTAAATCCACCCACTGGTCCTTTATTTGTATCCCCTGTTTCTCATTTTTCTCCTTGCCGTTTTTCCCTAGTAATTCCTACCTATAATGAGCGTCGCAACATTAGTAAAATCGTGGAGGTATTGACACGAATTTTAGATAAATCTTTACCTGGTGATTATGAATTAATTGTGGTCGATGATGATAGTCCGGATGGGACTTGGGAAGTTGCTGCGGCTTTGATACCTAATTATCCCCAATTACGGGTGATGCGACGATGGCAGGAACGGGGTTTATCTTCAGCTGTCGTTAGGGGTTGGCAAGTTGCGGGTGGTGATTTTTTGGGGGTAATTGATGGGGATTTGCAGCATCCTCCAGAAATATTACTACAGTTATTGCGGGCTGTGGAAGAAGGGGCGGATTTAGCGGTTGCTAGTCGTCATATCGATGGTGGTGGTGTCAGTCGTTGGAGCTTTATCCGTCGGTTTTTGTCGCGAGGAGCGCAGTTACTGGGTTTGGTGATGTTACCGGGGGTGCTGGGACGAGTTTCCGACCCCATGAGTGGATATTTTGTGGTTTCCCGGTATGCGATCGCTGGAACTACGATGCATCCGGTTGGCTATAAAATTCTGCTGGAAGTTCTGGGGAGGGGGAAAATCAGGGAAATAGCGGAGGTTGGTTATGTGTTTTGCGAACGGTGTGAGGGTGAAAGTAAGGTGACATGGAGGCATTATTTGGATTATCTGCGCCATCTCTGGCGTTTACGTAATTCTACTGAAGGAAAGTGGGAATGGTTGGATAAATTTAATTTTCCTTGGCAGAGGTTTTTCCGCTTCGGGGTGGTGGGTTTTAGCGGTGTCTTTGTTGATTTAGCTGTGTTTCACTTCCTACGGCGAGAGTTGGAGTTAGGATTAACCCGCAGTACTATTTTATCGGCAGAAGTGGCGATTATTAATAATTTTTTGTGGAATGATATCTGGACTTTTGGTGATGTATCTCGCTATCAACGGGGGAAAAGACAGCGTTTAAGGCGATTTTTGAAGTTTAATTTGGTTTGTTTAGGGGGAGTGGTTTTACAAGCTTTGTTGGTGTTTGCATTTGATAAATTGGGTTTAAATGACTATCTGGCAAAATTATTGGCGATCGCAGTTGTGACGCTGTGGAATTTCTGGATCAATCTCAAGTTAAGTTGGCGAGTTACCGATGTAAAGTAGGAATAGGGAAGGAAACGGATATGGGTCAAAGGTGATGATTATGGCTGTGGTAACTGCCAAATGGACGATTGATGAATATCACCGTATGGTAGATGCTGGGATATTATGCGATCGCCGTGTTGAATTGTTAAAAGGGGAAATCGTTGAAATGTCACCGGAAGGGGAAGTTCATGCCTATGCGAATGATGAAGCGGGTGAGTATTTAGCACAGTTGTTAGGTATGCGTGCGAAAATTCGTCAAGGGAAACCGATTACCTTACCTAATGATTCGGAACCGGAACCAGATATTGCAGTTGTCCAACGCTTAGGACAGGAATATCGTCAACATCACCCCTATCCGGAAAATATTTTTTGGCTGATTGAGTATGCAAATTCGAGTTTGGAAAAGGATTTAGATGTAAAAAGCAAAATCTATGGGGAAGTGGGAATCCCTGAATATTGGGTTGTTAACCTCAAAAAGGGACATTTAGTTGTGTTTAGAGACCCTGTAGATGGGGAATACGCAACTAAATTTACCTTGACTGGGGGAGTGATTCAACCTGTTGCATTTCCCGATTTAGATATTTCTGTTGAATCTATTATCAATTAATGG
Organism: uncultured Calothrix sp.; assembly: GCA_937973965.1. GTDB lineage: Bacteria > Cyanobacteriota > Cyanobacteriia > Cyanobacteriales > Nostocaceae > NIES-3974. The sequence continues at coordinate 41,544 of CALJJQ010000043.1, forward strand.
TTAAACTATAAAAATAATAAATAATTAGGTGAATGGGAAAAATTGTGAATAGGATAATGGTTGTGTAGAGACGCGATATATCGCGTCTCTACATATATATATCGCGTATATGATTCTGGATGTGTTGCAAATATTTTTTGAATTGGTATAACCATATCTGGATTTGATATTTCAGTCGCTAGACAAAATTGATTACACCAGATTTAAACTGGAAATCCGTATCTATATCTAACTCAGTCCAGAAACTATTATGTAATTATTTATGTCCAAGTACTTAATTGATCAGCTGTTGCACAATCAAGTTGTATAATCACAACTTTGAATGAATGACTGTCAACTGTTAACCGTCAACAGCAGATTAAGTATTTATGTGATTTGTGTAAGTTTTAGCTTACCTACTTACAACAGTTTGCAATTGGTCAAAGGGTGATTTTGAAGATTAATCGTGGTGTATTATCAATTTTATTTTGGACCCTAATAGCCTTAATCTTGAGATTAACCTGGTTAGGTTCTAAACCTCCTTGGACGGATGAATTTTCCACCTTGGTATTTAGTTTAGGTAACAGTTTCCTCCGTGTACCCCTAGATATTCCCATCGATATTGATACCCTCTTAAAACCTTTACAACCCCGTCCAGATGCTCAATTAGGCGATGTTTTAAAAAATCTCTTTACCGAAAGTAATCACCCACCGTTGTACTTTTTGTTGACCCATCTCTGGGTAAAATTATTTCCCCTAGAAAGCGGTTTAGTTTCAGTTTTTGGAGCGCGATCGCTAGCTGCAATTCTCGGAGGGTTATCAGTCCCAGCTATTTATGGGTTAGGTCGTTTGGCTTTTAATACACCCCTTGTCGGTCAGATGGGAGCAGCAATGATGGCAACTTCCGCCTACGCAATTTTTCTGGGACAGGAAGCACGTCATTATACTTTGGCTCTTCTCTGGGTCATCGCTTCCCTTGCTTGTACACTAGTGGCAGCTAAGTCACAAATATCACAAACAGAAATCCCCTGGTCAATAGCTGTCAGTTGGATTATCGTCAACGGATTAGGGATTGCTTCCCATTATTTCTTTGTCTTAATTTTACTGCCAGAAATCCTGATATTACTGCTTTTAGGTTGGCGCAATCATTACCTTAACCCCGGTTATTGGCGACGCATTTTAGCTGTGGGGATGGGTACAGCCATGTCCGGTGTAGTCTGGATTCCCGTATTTTTACAGAATAGTTATGGAGGCAAATTAACCGAGTGGATTCAAGGGGAACGTACAGGTATCGCTTGGATTAGTCCCATTTTCCAAGCCTTAGCAGCTTGGATCACCATGATTGTTCTACTTCCAGTGGAATCTCCGGCATTAACAATTGTAATTCTTGCCGGAATCGCCATGTTAATTTATATCATCTGGGCTGTACCCATTTTATATCGAGGCTGGCAAGAAAACCTCACATCCAGTCAAACCCATCTCAGTACATGGGTATTATCAGGGATAATTGGCATTGCGATCGCTCAATTTTTCATCTTTACCTATGTTTTTGGCATTGATTTAACCCGTGGTGCTAGATATAACTTTGTCTACTTTCCCGCAGTTATTGTCCTAGTGGGAGCAAGTTTAGCTGTATGTTGGTCAAAACCCCAAGTTAATATTTACAACTGGAAAATCACAGGTAAAATGGCCGTTGTCCTCATCCTACTAGTTGCCAATCTCAGTGCAATTACTGTTGTTGGCAATCTTGGGTATCAAAAATATTACCGTCCCGATTTATTTGCTGATATCATCAACCAAACCTCCCAAGTTCCCGTCCTAATTACCACCACCCAAAAAACCCACGTCCACATTGGGGAAATGATGGGAATCGCAAGGGAATTGAAGCTGAAATACCCCAATTCCCCCCAAACCCAATTTTTATTAACCCATCAAGACACCAATCCCCAGACCTCCACCATAGCTCTGCAAACAGCACTCAAACAACTATCTCGTCCCCTAGATGTATGGGTCGTCAACTTTTTTGCAGATTTACCAGATAACCTCCAAACCTGTCAGTTAGACCGAAGTCGATTACCCGATGTTGATGGCTATGAATACAAATTGTATCGATGTCGGTAAGTCAGCGAGAAAAAACGATAAAAAACCATAGATGTGCAGCATTTTCTCGAAGTAATGAGAAGCTAAAACTCACATAAATCCCATAACTCTTTGATCTGCTTTTGACGGCTAACAGTTGACAGTTGGCAGTTAATAGTTAACCATCAAAAGTAGTAAATATGCAATTTAAATGCACAACAGCTTATGCTCCTAGTTGGGATATTTTAACGTGAGTACTCCTGCGGAGAAGCTCGTTACGACGGATTTCAATAACTCCTCTCCAATTCTCTCTACTTTTGGAGAGAAGCTTGGGAAACATTGGTTTTTGGTTAAAACTAGAGATTTTTCTGCCCCTCTCTGATATCCGAGAGGCAGGGTGGTTTCATCCCATGAGAGAATAATATTTCAGAGGTTTGATTATTGACCCAAATTTCTAGTTATGGGACTCAGGGTGCGATATCCCCATCTCTGACAAGCCAGGCGATCGCATTCAGCATCCCGATGCGGAATAGTTTATTCAACATTGGC
>CALJJQ010000044.1 GCA_937973965.1 uncultured Calothrix sp.
AGGATAATCGCTGGGTTGAGTACAAAACTAGTGGGTGGTCACTGCATCCAACAAAACGACGCATCACTTTTACTGATAAAAAAGGTATCGGTGAAGTCAAATTGTTAGGTAAATGGGATATTCACACATACTCAACTAAACTAATTAAACGTGTACGATTAATTAGAAAAGCAGATGGGTATTACTGTCAATTTTGTATTGATGTAGATATTCAACCCGAATCTAGGGATGCTAATGGCGAGATAGGTTTAGACATAGGATTGGAGTATTTTTACACTGATTGCAATGGACATCATCAGGAAAATCCCCAGTTTTTGAGGAAAGCAGAAAAAGCGATTAAACGCGCTCAACGTCAAATATACAACAAGGAGAAAGATAAAAACCAACGTCAAAAAGCAAGACAAAGATATGCTCAAAAAAATTTAAAAGTAAGTAGGCAACGTCATGAACACGCTAAGAGAATGGTACGTAACGTATGCAAGCTTAACAGCTTTGTAGCCGATGAAGATTTATCTGTTGAGAACATGGTAAAAAATCATTGTCTAGCCAAGAGTATTAATGATGCTTCTTGGGGTCTTTTTCGTCGTTGGTTAGAATATTTTGCGGTTAAGTTCAATACTAGGGTTGTTGCTGTCAATCCGAGAATGACATCTCAAAAGTGTTCCGATTGCGGTGCAATTGTGAAAAAATCTCTTTCAACTCGTACCCACAAATGTGGTTGTGGATGTGAGTTGCAACGAAATGTAAATGCTGCGATAAATATTCTAAATCTTGCAAAAGCTAGGGGAGGACATCCCCGAAGTAACGCTACAGGAGTCGGAATCTCTACGCTAGTAGGTGAAAACTGAAGAGAGCAAATTCTGACGATGAATGTAGAATCTCCTCTCTAGCGAGACGCTCACGCGAACGGCTAAGGACAGAGGGGAGTGTCAACACATTCCCGATTCGCCATCACCAACAACTGTGTTCAAGGAGGAATATCCACACCCTTTTCCTGACTTGCCTATCTAAATATTTATAAAGTTTTATATATTTACTTCTAGACCGTCCTGTGAAAACACCCCTTTATAACCCCAATTCCGACCAACCCCAACTAGCCCGTGACATTCGTCGGTTAGAACAAGATATCCTGAGAATGGGCGCATTAGTGGAAAAATCCTGCCGTCTGAGTCATAGTGCCCTTTTTGAACAAGATATTCAAGCAATTGCCCAATTACCCAAAATTGACAAAAAAATTGACGCATTCTACAAACAGGTTGAATCTGATTGTACCAGCATTATCACCCGCCACAACCCGGGAGAACAGGATTTGCGCTGTTTAAGTGCCTTTATGCAATTGGTACGGGATCTAGAGCGAATCGGTGATTATGCCCAGGATTTAGCTGATATCGCCGTCAAACTGCTTCCGTATCCATCCCATCCCACCTTAGACGAAGTAGCAATGATGTCCCGTCATGCTCAAGCCATGCTTGCTTGTAGTTTAGAAGCTCTCGGTGACTTGGATGAAACCAAGGGACGTAATATTAAATACCTCGATGATGAAGTGGATAATGCCTACGAACGGGTTTACCAATCCCTCGCCCAACAGCGTGATGTTAAAGGTGTTTTAGAGCCTTATATCTTGTGGGGTTTGACTATTCGCTGTTTGGAACGGATGGCTGACCACGCAACTAATATTGGCTCCCGTGTCACCTATATTGTTACTGGACAGAGGGGATAAGGTAATTCGTAATACCCGCTACGCGGGAAGCAAGCTACGTAATAGCCTGCAGCAACGCTTCGCGTACGTAATACCCGCTACGCGGGAAGCAAGCTACGTAATTTGTAATAGCCTACGGCAAGCCGCTACGCGTCTACGTAATTTGTAATTACAAATTAATAATTTGCCTTTTACCCATGCTCCGCGTGGGTGCGGAATCTACGACGCTACTGTCTTGTGAATTCAGGCAGTAGCCCTCGTTGAGTGGGTGACTACGTAGAGCATAGTCACTGGATCAGATAAAAGTTCTGCTTCTCTTGCCACCCTGAATTTATCAACTCCTGTAGTACAAGTAGATTTGTGCGATAAAATGTCAATAGCTAACGAAAATTCATCCTAGAGATAGAGGCAATTATTAGAATCAATGGAATAATAGAATTCATTAAACTGCAAATACACTGTAACCAAAAGTTTTATAAAAAGCTAGTTTCTCGTTATACACCCCTGGAAAGAAAAAAACGACTGAAATCTAGATAGAGCGAACAGTATAGGTTAGGTAACTGGACATTTTCGCTACGCATTGTAAACAGAATATTGGCTAACTAACATACATTTTAAAAAAAGCTTACCTGTTCTTAAACTTTTCGGTTTAAAGTAGCAGAGGCGAATGCAAATGTTGTTTAGCTCACCTCTGGTCTGGTTACTAATCGAAGCGAATGAGTATTACACGTCGGGATTTTTTGTTGTTGATGGCAGGTAGTACGGGGGCGATCGCTCTCGGAAATTTGACAGGTTGTGAACGTCGGAGTGTGGAAACTACGACACAAATAGCCAAGTCGGTTTTTCCATTTAACCCAATTCGGGGTGTAATACCGGTGGAGACCTTGGGTTTACCAGTTGAACAACAAAAAGCTGAATATGCTTCCGTTGCGGTTGCAGATGATGTGGTGCTTCCAGAAGGTTATAGATACCAGATTGTTGCAGCTTGGGGGGATAAGGTGGGTGACTCCCGCTTTGGTTATAACAATGACTATCTTTCCTTTGTTCCGATTCCAGGTCAAGCTCAAGCAGGATACTTAACGGTTAACTTTGAGTATATCAGCGCTATCCCCTGGATGGAGACCTATACCAAGGTAATTGGGAAGTCATTACCGTTTGCAGAGGTGAAAGCATCACTACAAAAATCATCAGGGAAAATTGACGCTTTTGCACTAGCTGATACCGATCCACTGAAAGCCCAAATTCGGGAAATTTGCCGTGAAGCATTAATCGATCAAGGTTTAGGGATTATTTCGATTCGTCAAGGTGATGACGGTAGTTGGCAAAAAACCAATTCTTCCGTCGAGCGAAGGATTACCGGGATTTCTGGATTAGAAGATCAGCGCTATCTGCGAGTTAGTGGACCGGCGATCGCAATTTTTCGCAAATCCCAGGGAATGGGATATATCGATAAATTAGGCGATCGCGTCATTGGTTCCTTTGCTAATTGTGCTGGGGGAACCACTCCCTGGGGAACGGTGTTGAGTGCGGAAGAAAACTTCCAAATGCAAGTACCCGAACCTATCTATCCCGACGGTACATCCCTCAATCCCAAAGAACGTCCCTTCGCCATCGATGATGAAGAAATTATGGGACAAGGGAATGTGTTTGGTTTAGCTGGCAATAAATACGGATGGATTGTCGAAGTTGACCCCAGTAACCCCAAGGATTTCGGGACAAAACACACCTGGTTAGGACGTTATCGTCACGAAGCCGTAGGTATCCGCGTCGAACCCGGAAAACCGATTGCATTTTACTCCGGATGCGATCGCCGTGGTGGTCACGTATATAAATTTGTTAGTCGTGACCCAGTGACCACGGTCACAGACAAATCCAATTCCCAACTTTTATCATCAGGGATGTTATACGCAGCTAAATACAACCCCGACGGTACAGGTAAGTGGATACCCCTTGCACCTGATACCCCCATTGCTCCCGATTCACCCCAGGATATTGCAGGGAATATCCTCCCCTTACCCCCTGGTCCACCCGCAAGTCCCAAGGTTGGGAAAAAACTATTGTCGTTTAACGACGAATTTGAACCCATCGAAGAATTTCATTTTATCGCCAAATCCAACGCAGATATTAATGTCTACAAACAAAAATATCGCCAATTGGCTGACTTGTATGTGGGAACACCAGAGGAAAAACAGGGCATAATTCTGATTGATGCTCACTATGCAGCCAATGCAGTCGGTGCAACCTGTGCTGCACGTCCCGAAGACACCATAGTTGCTCCCAATGGAGATTTATACATTAGCTTTACTTCCGGTTCTCCAGGTAAAGAAGGTGGCCCTGACCTGCGTATTTTCGCTGGACCCCAGGGAGAAACCCCCTACGAATATGGCTGGGTTATGCGTCTAGTGGAAGACAATAACGACCCCAGTGCGTCTACATTTCGCTGGCAAATGCTGGCAACCGGAGGAGAACCTGCTAGCGGTGGAATGGGCTTTGCCAATCCTGATAATTTGTTACTTGACCGTGGTGGAAATGTATGGATGGTTACAGACATTTCCACGAAAAAAATGAATAATGCTGTTAAAAGTCGTACAGATGACAAAGGCAAGACCGCCAGTATCTCAGGGTTGTTCGGTAACAATTCCCTCTGGTATATTCCCACCAGTGGCGAAAAAGCTGGTCAAGCCTTTCTGTTTGGCACTGGTCCGATGGAATGTGAAATGACAGGGCCATGCTTCACCCCCGACTACAACACCCTCTTTCTTGCGGTTCAACATCCGGGTGAAGCCTACGGTATTCGCAAAAATCAAGCCAGCGAAACACGGAAATTCCTCGTGCGGACAACAACGGGAGAAGTGTTTACCCAATCCCGTCGAGTACCCCTAGGTTCCAATTGGCCTGGGAAAACCCCAGACGCACCACCCAAACCCGCAGTCATCGCCATCCGTAAAACTTAAATACTTGTTAATTAGTCGTTAACTAATTGACATAAATTCTCAAGTTATCTACAATACTGATATACATCGGGTGCAAAGTCAAAAATATACTAATAATTTCCGATTCCACTCAGCTAACTGGTTGCGTTGAAATAGACCAATACTGCTTCATCTAGCCAATATTGGTTACAGCCCCTGGATTGTTAGGTCATTAACTGGTGATTGCACTGTATAGTTAATCCTATTTATCAATCCCATGCCAATGGGCGAGTACGTAGACTAGTTACGATTAATACTTACCGTAAGTATTCTGCCGATAGGAATAATTACAAGTAAGTTAAATATCAATATAAGATGAGCATATGAAAATCCTCATCAATCAGCATCTACCTGTCGGCTGAGTCCAGAGGTTGTTATGACCAAGGCAAAACCAGTATTCAAAGTTTCATTGAACTGAATTTTGCCATAAACACAGAGTCAATTGCGGATTTACAGGATACCTCCACACAAGATTAAATCGACCGAATTCCTTTGCAGAATTATTTTGCAGAAAAACTCAACCAAATCTAGACCTTCCAATCACAAAAACTATGATGTACTCCAGCAATCGCAATACTAACCCGGCTCTTGGCGGACAAAATGCTAACGTTACACCAGGTTCCTTACCCCAGAGATTATTCACTCGTCGGGAAATTATTCCGCAACGTAATGATGTTTTGTGGCGGATTGAACGTGGTGCTGTTCGCACCCTCACCTGGAGTGAAGATGGAACCTTCATCACCCTGGGATATTGGGGACCAGGTGATTTGATTGGTTATCCTCTCTCCCGTGTTAAACCCTATCAAATCGAATGTCTCACTAGTGTTGAAGTCAGTGTGCTTCCTCCTCACCTTTGGCATCAAGATGTCAACGCTTTACTTTCTCACATTCAGCAAGCAGAAGAACTCTTGAGCATTGTTCACCGCAAACCCATTTCCCTGAGATTATGGCAATTTTTGGTCTGGTTAAGTGAAAAATTTGGTCGTGACGTTGAACAAGGCAAACTAATCGACTTGAATGTCACCCATCAAGAAATGGCTGAAGTGCTAAATACAACACGTGTTACCGTAACTAGACTTCTGCAACAATTTGAAGAAGAACAAATTATGGTACGCCATAAACGCAGGATAATCTTACGTTCACTGGAAAATAATGTCCGTAAGTAATAGCCAAAAAGTGTGGTACTTTACTTGTTTTCACTCCCCCTACTGTAGCTATAATTAGCACTGTAAATCATCAGTATTTACCCTGAGATAGAAAAATATCCAGGGTTTTTTACTTGGTGGTGAGACCAGTAGGTGTGAGTGAGAAACAAACCATGACAAAATTAATCTGGAACGTCATCAAGTTGAGTCCAGTTGTGATTGCAGCGAGCTTTTTTGCTGTAAATACGGCTTTCGCTTCTGAAGCAAATGAGGAAGTAATGGTAAATGAGGTAGTTGAAACCTCAAATAGTGTTGTTCAAGTTACCTCTGTTTCCCAGTTTTCTGATGTACAACCCACCGATTGGGCATTCCAAGCCTTACAATCCTTGGTAGAACGCTACGGTTGTGTTGCTGGTTATCCTAACGGAACCTACCGTGGAAGTCGCGCTTTAACCCGTTACGAGTTTGCCGCTGGGTTGAATGCATGTTTAGATCGGATTAATGAATTGATTGCTACTTCCACCGCAGAATTGGCAACTCAAGAAGATTTAGAGATTTTACAACGTTTACAAGAAGATTTTTCTGAAGAAATTGCGACTCTCCGTGGTCGAGTAGATCAATTAGAAGCTCGTACCAAAAAAATCGAAGCTCAACAGTTCTCTACCACCACTAAACTCAGAGGTGAAGCTATCTTCAACCTCACCAATGCTTGGGGTGATAGAGCTGACGGAAATCCCAACACCAAAGTTGACAGCAATGCAACCTTCGGTAATCGGGTGCGTTTAACCTTAGAAAGCAGCTTTACTGGAAAAGACAGATTACAACTACGGTTGAATTCTGGCAATATCGTTAGTAATGCTGGAGCAACCAATACTGGTATGAGTCGCTTAGGTTTTGATGGTGACACCAGCAATAACGTTGGTATCGACAAAGCTAACTACCGCTTTAACTTAGGTAAAAATGCCACAGTTCAAATCGATGCGACTGGTGCTGAATTAAACGACAACGTAGAAAATTACCACCCTGCATTCCAAAGCAGTGGTAGTGGTGCAATCTCCCGCTATGGTCGTTATAGCCCTATCTATCGTGCTGGTGCAGGTGGTGCAGGTGTCACCTTACGTTTCAACCCCAAAGGTAAATTTGGTGCTGATGTTGCTTACCTATCCAGAGAAGCTAACGCTCCTACTGTTGGACAAGGTGCATTTGAGGGAGATAACGTTTGGTTTGGTCAGTTGAACTTAAAACCCAGCGATAGCTTTAAACTTGGTTTGACCTATGCTCGCGCTTATAGCAGCGTTCCTGGATTCCAGTCCCTCACAGGTTCTACTGGTAGCAACTTCGCAAGCAATCCTTTCAATAGCGCTACTTTGGGAACCATCAGTAACAACTATGGTGTGCAAGCTTCCTTTGACCTAGGAAAAACAGCTACTCTAGGTGGTTGGTATGGCTTTACTAAAGCAGAACAAGCAGGTGGTCCCAATACCGCAGACATCAATTACTGGGCTGCTAGCTTGGGAGTAAGAGATTTCGGTGCAAAAGGTAACATGTTAGGTTTCATCTTTGGTCAACCTCCCAAAGTTACTGACAATAGCGTTACCAACCGTAAAGATTCCGGAACTTCCTACCATTTGGAAACTCTTTACAGAATGAAAATCAACAACAACGTATCTGTAACTCCTGGCTTGTTGGTTATCTTCAATCCTGAGCATAACAACAACAATGATACCGTTTATGTTGGTACTTTAAGAACTACCTTCAGCTTCTAATTGAGTGATTTTGTGCAAACAGGTGCATTGTTTGCGGTAGCTGATTTCTCGATTTAGGTATTGTTGTCAGTGATGGCTGATTTTCCCAAGCTCCCTTATGGGGGCTTTTTTATTTGGAAGCAGTAGATTACGTAGGTTGGGTGGAGGTGTGTAAATCTGATATGAATTATAGTTATTTACATTTTGTATTAAAAACAAAATCATCGTCGAGACGTAGCATTGCTATGTCTCTACACAACGCAACGTCAAATTTTTAATTCATATTTTCAGCAACGCCGACAATGATCCACTATTTTGATTCAAGGTAGGTTGGGTTACGGTGCATAAATTGATATGCAGTTAATGATTTTTCGTTGTGATTTTGGGAGACGCGATATATCGCGTCTCTACATACATAATGCAACGTCTCATTTTCAATTCATGGCAATTTTTGGGGATTTGCTCCAAATGCGGGTTACATATAAAAAATCTTGATAAGATATAAAAAAAAGTTATAAATAACATAAACTCTCTATATTCACTTTATCGGCAAAAATGTTGGTAGAATTACACCAAGGTGTCACAAAGTAAGTACCTAAACCTAAATTAGGGAAATACAACTTTAGTAATACAAAGGTATTATGTAGTTGCACCGAACAGATTAGGTGTGAGAGAGAAGATAACATGAAAAAAGTGGTTCGGGATTTAATAAGGGTTAGTCCGGTAGTTTTGGCGGCTAGCTTTTTGGCGAGTAGTGGCGCGATCGCATCGGAAGTAGATCAGAATGTAACTTCGGTTGCTAGTTTGGAACAGCAGCAAAATAGCTTAGGACAGGTTACCTCAGTTTCCCAGTTTTCGGATGTGCAGCCTACAGATTGGGCATTTCAGGCATTACAATCCTTGGTTGAGCGTTACGGTTGCATTGCGGGTTATCCCAATGGAACCTATCGTGGGAACCGGGCTTTGACTCGTTATGAATTTGCGGCTGGTTTGAACGCTTGTTTAGACCGGGTAAACGAATTAATTGCGACTGCAACAGCTGATTTAGTTAGTAAGGAGGATTTGGCAGCGCTACAACGTTTACAGGAAGAGTTTGCGGCTGAGTTGGCAACATTGCGGGGACGGGTTGATACCTTAGAAGCGCGGACGGCGGAATTAGAAGCGAATCAGTTTTCCACTACGACCAAGCTCAAAGGTGAGGCGATTTTCAACGTTACCGATACTTGGGGGAACCTTGCAGCTGCTAACGGTGTGAATGGGGAAAACCAACCGGATTCGACTAGTAATACCACCTTTGCCAATCGGGTGCGTTTGAGCTTAGAAAGTAGCTTTACTGGTCGGGATAAACTGCAAACCCGTTTGAATGCTGGTAATATTGTTTCCAATGCTGGGCAAACTGGTACGGGGATGACCCGTCTTGGTTACGATGGTGACGGTGGTAACAACATTGAGTTAGACAAATTAAACTACAGCTTTAACCTTGGGAGTGCGATCGCTGTTAAAATCGACGCTACAGGGGCAGAAATTTACGAAAACATTAACAACTTTAACCCCTTATTTAGCAGCAGTGCTACCGGTGCAATCTCCCGTTACGGACGTTTCAGTCCTATTTACCGCTTTTCACAGGGTGGTGCGGGTGTAACAGCCACCTTCAATCCTAAAGGTACAATTAGTGCTAGTGCATCCTATATGGCCAGAGAAAATGCCAGTCCTAACCCCGGTAACGGTGTATTTGAAGGGGATAACGCCTTCTATGGCCAAATTGATTTTAAACCGAGCGATCGCCTGAATGTGGGTTTGACCTATGCTCGTTCCTACAGTGGTACTAACCTCAACGCTCAGGCAAATCCTGTTTTATCGCCTTTTATGGGTGGTACTGGTAGTCGGAATGCCAATGCGCCTTTTGGTGCAGTTGCAACGGAAGCAAACAGCTACGGTATACAAGCAGCATTCGGGATTACGGATAAAATCACCCTTGCAGGTTGGTATGGTTTAACGGAAGCAAGTCCTGCTGTTGGTGATGGTGATGCGGATATTAATTATTGGGCTGCAACCTTGGGAATCAGAGACCTGGGTTCCAGAGGTAGCACCTTCGGTGTGATTTTTGGTCAACCTCCCAAAGTAGCTGGTGCAAGTCCCAATGCAAACCGTGACAGAGGTGGTACTTCCTACCACTTGGAAACCCTGTACAGATTCAACGTCACCAATAATATTTCCTTGACACCCGGATTATTAGTCATATTCAATCCTGAGCACAATAATACCAACGATACTGTTTATGTTGGTACTTTGCGGACAACCTTTAGATTCTAGGTTGATGGGATTGGTATTTAGACATTAGTATTTGTCAAAAAATTTGTAGAGACGTAGCATGGCTACGTCTTTATATTTATTAGGGTTTTTTAGGCTTATACCAATTTAATATGAAGACGCGTAGAAATAACCCCATCCTAACCCTCCCCGTAGCTTGCTTCCCGTAGGGTAATCGGGGAGGGGACTGGATTTCTCCCTCTCCGTAGGTGAAGGAGTGGGTTCAAATTATGTGCAACTTTACATTAAATTGGTATTAATACACCTACCCACTTAGAATCGGAAATAGTTTGAATTGCAAAAGTATTTTTTTGGTAGATTTATTTCTATTTCTCTTCTGTTCCGTTTTCAAACAAAATGCGAAAATATTCTTGTTCTTGGAGTGAATGAAATTCCTCCTTGCTGTGGATAATTTTCTGAAATCTTTCTGCATCGAGTTCTTTAGCTTTTTGAAAAGATTCTAGAGCCTTTTTTGGGTCTGACTTGAGCATGTAACACCGACCGAGACGAAACCACGACCAGAAAAAGTCCGGTTTGATTTCCAGAGACCGATGATAAACGGTTATAGCTTCGTCAAACCGTTCCAGTTCCCTCAACACATTACCTAAACCATACCAACCAATATGATTATTGGGGTCAATTTGGGTGGCTTTTTCATAGGATTGTAAAGCTTCTTCAAACTTACCCATCCTTCTTAAAGCCCAACCCCGACTAGACCAAGCCAAAAAAGAATCTTCTTGTCCTTTAATGACTTCATCGTAGGAACGAATTGCCTCGCGATAGTTTCCTTCAAAAAAGAAAGCATCCCCTTGTTTTAAATAATCATCAGTTGTCAAGAATAATTGGGGATTTTTGAGTTTGAGGTCTTCTAGTTGGGTTATCAGTGCTTGGATTTGTTTTTGAACATCCGGTTGATGGGTGTCGGGGATAGAGGATAGGGGAGGAGCTAATTTGGATAGTTCTTGGAGAATTCGGTCTTTTTCTCGCTCCATTTCATCTTTTGCTTCTTGGGTTTTTTTCAGGGTCTCTGTAAAAGTCTCTGCTATTTTGATTTTAATATCGTTGGTGAAATCATTTACATATTCCTTTTGTTTGGCAATTTGTTTTTCCACAAAATCCCTCTGTTCATCGATATTTTTCGCGATTTGTAATTTTAACTGCTCAATTCGTGCCGTAATTTCATGCATGGTGATTTCTGCTTCGTTAATTTTCATTTTATTTTCTTGAATTAATCTATCTATTTCTGCCTTATTAGCATTAATTTGAGATTCAATGGATTCTCTAATTCCCTTTTGAATGGCATCAATTTCTTCTTTAATTTTTTCTCGTGTATCTTTTTCTAGTTTTCTTGTAATCGCAGCCCGAAAAATAAAAAATCCCCCCGCTCCAATCAACGGGATAGCAATTAACCAAAAATTAATAATTCCCAAATTAAAATTTATTAAATCAATGGTTGGTTCTAGCAGTTCAATCAGAGTGCGACTAGCTTCCTCCTGGACTCGCTTCTCAATTTGCTGAGAATTTTGAACCTGTTCCAGAAATTGGTTTTTTGGCTGGGGAGTGGATGCAGCAGGTAATTTTGACTGAGCAACGGCAACGTTGGCTGATAAATTTATGATAGAAGATAATAACAGTGATATAACTTTAATTTTCATGGAGATAGGAGTAGGTGTATTTTACAATACTTGACAAATTGTCTGAACAACTATTTCTGAATACCTTTTACAATTAAAATTAGCATCATAATTTTTAATTCGTAATAGCCTGCGGCAACGCTTCGCGTCTACGTAATACCCGCTACGCGGGAAGCAAGCTACGTAATAGCCTGCGGCAATGCTTCGCGTACGTAATTGGTAATTTGTAAGACGTAGCATTGCTACTACAAAATTGAGTGAGGACGTAGTGTTGCTGGGTGTCTACAAAATTTATGTGTTGTATTTTTGGTGGTGGGATAAAGCTTGTTACCTCCTGTATTCTGTTTCCTTTCCATTCGTCAAAATCACTACATTTAGAAAATTTTTGAAAATATCATCCCTAACAACTTGACAAAAATAAATATGAGCAAAATAGAGGCAACCAGATACAGCTAAAATTTGCAATTATCTTGATATTAATCATGGTTGCTACAACAGAAACTGTCGAGCGTCGGTTAACGATACAAACGGTAGAGATTGCACCTAACACGACAGCGATTCGTTCGTTGGATTGGGACCGCGATCGCTTTGATATTGAGTTTGGGTTACAGAACGGGACGACCTATAATTCCTATTTAATTAAGGGGGAAAAAACGGTTCTGGTTGATACTTCCCATACCAAGTTCCGTGATTTATATTTACAAACCTTAAAAGGTCTTGTGAATCCCAAGGAGATTGATTATATAATTGTTAGTCATACTGAACCTGACCATAGTGGTTTAGTCGGAGATGTATTAGAAATTGCACCTAGAGCCACAGTTTTAGCTTCAAAAGTGGCGCTACAATTTTTGGAAAACCTGGTTCATGACCCCTTTAGTAAGCGGATTGTCAAATCAGGCGATCGCGTTGATATTGGTGGCGGTCATTGTATCGAATTTATCAGTGCGCCAAATTTACACTGGCCAGATACAATTTTTAGCTTCGACCACAAAACCAAAATTCTCTACACCTGTGATGCCTTTGGGATGCACTACTGTAGTAATGATACCTTTGATGTGGATTTGGAAGCAATTGAACCTGATTTCCGCTTTTACTACGATTGCTTGATGGGACCAAATGCGCGATCGCTAATTAATGCCATGAAGAAAATGGCAGAATTAGGGGAAATCAAAATCATCGCCAATGGTCATGGTCCTTTACTATACCATCACTTAGAATTTTTACGGGAGCGCTACCAAGCTTGGAGTAATGTTCAAGCGAAAGCAGAAACTATCGTCGGCATGTTTTATGTCCCCAATTACGGCTATGCTGATCATGTTGCCCATGCACTTACCCACGGAATCCAAAAAACCGGGGTGGGAGTGGAAACTCTTGATATCAGTACCGCAGACCACCAGGAAATTCAAGAATTAGCTGGACGTGCAGCTGGTATAATTATCGGGATGCCAGCCAGTGCCAATGTTGCCGCTCAAGCCGGAATTAGTTCCCTGTTAGCTGTGGTTAAACCCAAGCAGTTTGTCGGCTTCTTCGAGTGCTTCGGTGGGGACGATGAACCCATTTCCCCCTTGCGTAAACGCTTTGTAGACCTGGGGATTAAAGAAGGCTTTAGCGCTATTAAAATTAAAGAAACACCCACCACCAACACCCTGACAGCATGGGAAGAACGGGGAAGCGAATTTGGACAGGTTTTAGTACGCGATCGCAATCTCAAACAGGTGAAAGCCCTTGATGTGAATATGGAAAGGGCCCTGGGACGGATTAGTAATGGTTTATACATTATTACCAGTGAGAAAAATGGCACAAAAAGCGCCATGCTTGCATCATGGGTTGCCCAAGCTAGTTTACAACCATTAGGGTTCACCGTTGCCGTAGCCAAAGATAGAGCTATTGAAGCATTTATGCAGGTCGGTGACAGTTTCGTGTTGAACGTTTTGGAAGAGGGTAATTACAAAGACCTGAAAAAACATTTCCTCAAGCGTCTCCCCCCAGGGGTAGATCGGTTTAGCGGTATTAAAACCCAGGTAGCTCAAAATGGCGCACCGATCCTGACTGATTCCCTAGCCTATATTGAATGTGAAATCGTAGACCGGATGGAATGTAGTGACCACTGGATAGTCTACTGTCACGCAAAGGAAGGAAGAGTGGCTAAAAATGAAGGACTCACAGCAGTCCGTCATCGAAAAGTCGGAAATTATTACTAATTTGGGAGTGGGGAATCGGGAGTTAGGTTTTTTGCATAAATACCTGGAAAATTCAGATAACCGCGTTCCCAAACCGATTTTTCACCCCACAGAAAATTTGATTTGGCATTTTTATTAAATGTAGAGACGCGATATATCGCGTCTCTACACAAAACAACACAACGTGAAATTTTCAATTCATATTCCGCAACGCCATAATTATTATTTTGGGTTACGGAAATCTAAAATCTAAAATCCAAAATCCCCCTCATCCCTTCACACAATATCCAAATTGATCACCATGACTGATACAATCTCTCGTGAATTACGACCCCGTGACGTTCAAGTATTACCCATTGCTACGGATACAACAGTTTTACGCGCTCGTAGTTGGACACGACAACGATTTGAAATTGAATATGCTCTCGGACGAGGTACTACTTGCAATTCCTACGTGATTCAAGGTCACAAAACAGCCGTAATTGACCCACCTCCGGAAACGGTGACGGATATTTATCGTGAGGCTTTACGACGCTGTCTAGAGTTGGAAACCATTGATTATGTGATTATTGGTCACTTTAATCCCAATCGCATGGCTTCTTTGAGGTTCCTATTAGAAATTGCACCGAATCTAACTTTTGTGACTTCGGTGATGGGTGCGAGATATTTACGTCAAGCTTTTGCCAATGAGAATTTATCGGTGTTGGAAATGCGGGGTAAGGAAACCCTTGATCTAGGTAAGGGTCATATTTTAAAGTTTATCCCTACCCCCAGTCCGCGCTGGATTGAAGCCCTTTGTACCTACGACCAACAAACCCAAATTCTCTATACCGATAAATTATTTAGTGCCCATGTCTGCGGTGATGATATCTTTGATGAAGACTGGGATAAATATAAACAAGACCAACGCTATTTTTATGATAGTGTGATGGCTCCCAATGCTCCCCATGTCAAGGCTGCTCTCGAAAAAATTTCTGATTATCCCGTGCGGATGTACGCAGTGGGAAATGGCCCTTTAATTCGCTATGGCTTGCTCGAATTAACTAAATCCTACACTGAATGGAGCCATTCCCAAGCTACTAGAGAAATCCGTGTCGCCCTATTATACGCTTCCGCCTACGGAAATACAGCCACCCTTGCGCAAGCCTTTGGTTTAGGTTTAACAAAAGCGGGTGTAGCCGTTGATTTGTTAAACTGCGAATTTGCCACAACCGAGGAAATCCGCACCACCCTAGAAAAAGCCGATGGCTTTATTATTGGTTCCCCCACCATTGGTGGTCATGCACCCACCCCCATCCACACAGCCCTAGGAATTATTTTAGCCCTAGCAGACACGAGTAAACCCGCAGGTGTATTTGGTTCCTACGGGTGGAGTGGGGAAGCCTTTGACTTGATTGAAGGTAAGCTCAAGGAAGCTGGATATCGATTGGCATTCCCCACCATGCGTGTCCGCTTTAAACCCTCCGACCCAATCTTGAAGGAATGTGAAGAAACCGCCATCGACTTTGCCCAATCCCTGAAACGCGCTCGTCGGCAAAGATTACCCCAAACCGCAGCTTCTCCTCTGGAACAAGCGGTCGGTCGGATTGTGGGTTCGGTATGTATTATTACCGCCAAACAGGGTGATATTGCTACGGCAATGATGGGTGCATGGATATCCCAAGCAACTTTTAATCCCCCCGGTTTAACAATTGCGATCGCCAAAGATCGAGCGATTGAATCCCTGATGTATGCTGGTGGAAAATTGGTGGTAAATATTTTAGGTGAGAAAAATCATCAAGAGTATATCCGCCATTTCCGGAAAAATTTTGCTCCGGGAGAAGATAGGTTTGCTGGCTTTGATACCAGTGTAGCGGCCAATGGTTGTACTATTTTTGATGATGCGATCGCCTATCTGGAGTGTACAGTCAATAAGCGTTTGGAATGTGGCGACCATTGGGTAATTTATGCCATTGTTGATGATGGCAAGGTATTGAGAACGAATGAATTAACTGCTATTCACTATCGTAAATCTGGCAGTTACTATTAATGATTGTTGGCAAGAAAAATACCACAGATGAATTTTATGAGTAGAGACGTAAATATATTTACGTCTCTACTACTGTGTCGGAACCTATCAAGCACTACCAGTGAAAGTAACTTCGGGAAATTTCAATTGAGCTTCGGAAATTGGACGGTTTCTACCTTCCTCTTGCCAATAGTTAATGACTTCGGTGGCTTTGTTGAGTAACTCTACCCGATCTACTTCACTGATCCAATGCTTGGCTTCAAGTTCTTTTTTTAATTCTTCCCAAGCATCGTTTCTGGGCCAAAAAAAGTATTTTGTTAAAGGACTAGTACCTTTACCAACGACTTGATCCACCGCTAGAGCAACATTTTCGTCCAGCCAAAGAATTTTCAAGATAAATTTCGACAATCAAGACCTCCGGGATGTCCCGCTTTCATTTTACTCTCTTTTGTGTTGCTATTGCCATTGGAAAACATCATCAGTGAATTTTTTGATGCTGCTTTCACAATTTCCGATAATAGCATTGCGATAGCCTATTCTAACTCAAGACCTTGCTCCGTGGGTGAATTAATCTCAAAATAGTTTCTACCTGGATTTGCTGCAAATTCCCCCAATTTGCAGAGAGTAGGAAGTGGGGAACAAGGAAAAGTATAAAAATATACTTTTACCATGATTTGTAACTCTAGAAATAGCCAGAATGCTTTCTAGCTGGCCTTGTAGTTGTATCGCTGACGGCTTGCAGTATAACCCATTACTTTGCGCGTCTCATATTCTATCTCATTCCCAACTTCTGCAATACTGGTCGGGTGGATACCACATGACGCTCTAGACCTAGTTCCTGGGGACTTATACCTAAAGCCAAGGCGATTAACTGGGGTAAATGGAGAATCGGTAATCCCAGTTGCTGACCAATGGTTTTTTCGACCTCTGGTTGACGGGAATCCAAATTGAGATGACACAGAGGACAGGGGGTGACAATACAATCCGCACCAGCAGCGATCGCTTCTTGAAGATGTTTACCTGCCATTTTAAAGGATTCAGTAGTGGCATAGCTAGATATGGGCCAACCACAACATTGGGTACGTCCTTGATAGTAAATTGGTTCTGCTCCCACCGCAGTAAATATTGATTCCATTGCCTGGGGATGAAAAGGATTGTCGTCACGGGAAAACTTTTGCGATCGCAGTAAGTAACATCCGTAAAATGCCGCACATTTCAAGCCAGTCAGTTTGCGGGTGACACGATGGGCGATCGCCTCAATCCCATAATCTTGGATTAAAGCATAAAGCAAATGTTTGACCTGGGTATTTCCCCGATAGGGTAAACAACCTTCCTGCTGCAACAAATCATTAACCTGGTGGAAATAGGGAGAATTGCGATCGCGTTCTACTTTCAATCGCTCGTCCACATGACCAATCACCCCTTGACAGGTGCTACAGTGGGTTAACATTGGCAAGTTTAATTCTTCCGCTAGGGCAATATTCCTTGCATTCACCGTGTCTTCCAAAAGTTGGGAATCCTCTTTAAAAGTCCCGGAACCGCAACAAGCTGCTTTCTTTAATTCAATCAATTCAATCCCCAGTCTACCAGCAAGGGCAACTGTCGCTAAATGCAATTCACCACAAGCTCCCTGAGCCACACATCCGGGAAAATAAGCATATTTGAGGGGTACTGACCGAGATACCATAAAAAAATAGTTATAAAGTGATTGTTTACCCTTGACATTTACTGTTCTATCATTACTAACAGTCGAATAATTACATCAGCAGTTAATAAACCTATAGTTTGATGAAGAAAAACATAAACACAGATCAAACTTGTTTGCCAATATCAACAACATCTCGATCAATTTTCCCCCATGAGCAAAGGTAAGCAGATAGTACAAAAGCATTAAAAAATAAACTGTGGATTCAGAGCATATACGGATGATCGCGCTTTCCGATAAGATGTATATGCTCTAAAATCGTGTCGTTGTCAACGCGAGATAACTATAAACTTATTGTTGGAGTATTTTATCCATGAGCCAGACGGAAATTTTTGAAAAAGTCAAGAAAATTGTGGCAGATCAACTCAGCGTTGAGGCTGATACCATTAACCCCCAATCCCACTTTGCCAATGATTTGGGTGCGGATTCCCTGGATACGGTGGAATTGGTAATGGCACTGGAAGAGGAATTTGATATTGAAATTCCCGATGAAGCAGCCGAAAAAATTACCACCGTCCAAGAAGCGGTTGACTACATCAACAATAAGGTTGCAGCCTCTGCATAGTTATTGCTGTCGCAAATTCCCAATTTTTTCTGTGCAGGGCAAGGTGTGCTGTTGCTTTACATACATTTCCAGGATCTGTTGAGATATTTGGAGCCACACCAGGCATTTTGATCCTCACTCAAGGTCAAGACATCGCTGCCAAAGGTAACGTGGGAACATGTATACTTGCGGTGTTCGGCAAATGTTTATGGTAAGGAACAGCAAATCTTGACTCGGCACGGTCTTTCATAAATAGCCACCAAACTTAGAATCATGACAGAAATAGAACGTAAACGCGTTGTTGTCACGGGTGTTGGCGCGATTACACCGATTGGCAATACATCCGCCGCATATTGGTCTGGGTTAGTCAACGGACACAACGGAATTGGCGAAATTACTTTATTTGATGCTTCTCATCATGATTGTCGCATCGCTGGCGAAGTGAAAAATTTCGATCCAGAGGATTATATGGATCGAAAGGAAGCCAAACGGATGGATCGATTTTCCCAGTTTGGAGTCTCAGCTGCAAAACAGGCTTTGGCGGATGCCAATTTGGTGATTAATGACCTCAACGCCGAACAAATAGGTGTGATTATTGGTTCTGGGGTTGGTGGTATCAAAGTGATGGAAGACCAACAAACCGTCTACTTGAACCGAGGTCCTGACCGGTGTAGTCCCTTTATGATTCCGATGATGATTGCCAATATGGCAGCAGGTTTAACGGCAATCCACACCGGTGCAAAGGGACCGAATTCCTGTGCGGTGACGGCTTGTGCTGCTGGTTCCAATGCCATTGGTGATGCTTTTCGGATGATCCAGAATGGTTATGCCCAGGCAATGATTTGTGGCGGTTGTGAGGCTGCCATTACACCCTTGTCGGTGGCAGGATTTGCAGCTTGTAAGGCTTTGTCTTTCCGTAACGATCAGCCCCAAAAAGCGAGTCGTCCCTTTGACAAAGACCGGGATGGGTTTGTCATGGGGGAAGGTGCGGGTGTTTTGATTTTGGAAGAATTACAACATGCCTTGAGTCGTGGGGCTAGAATTTACGCGGAAATAGTTGGTTACGGGATGACCTGTGATGCCTATCATATGACCTCCCCCGTTCCCGGTGGTGAAGGGGCTGCAAGGGCAATTCGCATGGCTTTGAAGGATGGTGGTCTTGACCCCAACATGATTGATTATATCAATGCCCACGGCACTAGTACCCCTGCCAATGATGTGAATGAAACGGCAGCAATTAAAAGTGTGTTAGGGGAACATGCCTATAAAGTCGCTGTGAGTTCTACCAAGTCCATGACGGGGCATTTACTGGGTGGTTCCGGTGGTATTGAAGCCGTTGCTACAGTTTTGGCCATAGCCAACGGAGTGATTCCCCCCACTATTAACCTGGAAAACCCAGACCCAGATTGTGATTTAGACTACGTACCCCAAACCAGTCGCGTTCAAGCTTTAAATGTAGCTCTATCCAATTCTTTTGGATTTGGTGGGCATAATGTCACCTTGGCGTTTAAAAAGTACGCTGAAGCCAATTAGTTATGGATGGACAATGGGGGTTGGGTAGGGTGTGAGATTAATTGGCAGAATTTTCTTTCCTTGTCTACTTCGTAGACCTGCAAAGCGCAGTTTCTCTGATGCAGGGGTAAGGGATAAAACCAAAATATTTTTCCTATCCTGCTTTGGGAACTGCTTTCCACTCACCAATTAGGGGTTGTCAATTTTTGCAACCCACTTCTTTGGTAAAATAACATGCGGTAAATTCAGTCCAATAGACAACGGATATAGGTTGCGATCGCGCATACAATAAATCCAAAAGTAAATTTAGAAAATCCCATCAAATACGGCTTGTCCGTCCACAAACACCAATGGGATGATAGGTATAACTGCTCATGAACATGGAATCGGTGGTTGGTGGAAAAAGTTGTCTGGTGGTTAGCGGTTGACCGTTAATGGTTAACTGTCACCTAATTCGACATTCCCAAACAAGTAAACATCACCAAACCCCTTCCAGGGAAAGAGCAGTAGATAAGAATCATAGTGCTAACCCGTCGTTAAAAATTTGAGAGATTATGGCTGTTGCAACCCAAACCCTTGAAGAACTTTGTATCAATTCGATTCGCTTCCTGGCTATCGATGCTGTCGAAAAAGCAAAATCCGGACACCCAGGATTACCGATGGGTGCAGCGCCAATGGCGTTCGTACTCTGGGATAAATTCATGCGGTTCAACCCCAAAAATCCCAAATGGTTCAATCGGGATAGATTCATCTTGTCGGCGGGTCACGGCTCAATGTTGCAGTATGCTCTGCTCTATTTGACAGGTTTCGACAGCGTGACAATTGAGGAAATTAAACAATTTCGTCAGTGGGAATCTAAAACCCCCGGACACCCAGAAAACTTTGTCACTCCCGGAGTAGAGGTAACCACCGGACCCCTAGGACAGGGTATTGCCAATGGTGTCGGTTTAGCAATGGCTGAAGCTCACCTGGCTGCAAAATACAACAAACCCGATGCCAAAATCGTTGACCACTATACTTACGTGCTTTTGGGTGACGGTTGCAACATGGAAGGGGTTTCTGGTGAAGCTTGTTCCTTGGCTGGTCACTTGGGGTTAGGTAAACTAATTGCTTTATACGACGATAACCACATCTCCATCGACGGTTCTACCGATGTGGCATTTACCGAAGATGTTTCCTTGCGCTTTGAAGCCTATGGCTGGCACGTTCTCCATGTCAAAGATGGGAACACTGACCTCGATGCGATCGCCAAAGCCATTGAAGAAGCGAAAAAAGTCACCGACAAGCCCTCGATGATTAAGGTGACTACCACCATCGGTTATGGTTCCCCCAAAAAGGCTAATACCGCAGGTGTTCACGGTTCCGCTTTAGGTGCGGAAGAAGTCGAAGCCACCCGAAAAAATTTACATTGGGAATTGCCTCCCTTTGAAGTACCCCAGGATGTGCTAGACCACATGCGCAAGGCAATAGAACGGGGTGCAAAGGCCGAAAGCGAGTGGAACCAACTTTTTGCCGAATACAAGGCTAAATACCCCCAGGAAGCAGCCTCCTTTGAACGTCAAATCAGTGGCCAATTACCTGAAGGTTGGGATCAAGTTTTACCCACCTACACCCCAGAAGATAAAGGTGTGGCGACCCGGAAACACTCGGAAACCTGTTTAAATAAATTAGCAGCCGTATTACCCGAATTAATCGGTGGTTCTGCTGATCTCACCCACTCCAACTTAACCGAAATCAAGGGTGAAGGAGACTTCCAAAAAGGACAATACCAAAACCGCAATATCCACTTTGGTGTCCGTGAACACGCAATGGGGGCTATTTGTAATGGTATGGCCCTGCATGGTTCCGGATTGATTCCCTACGGTGCGACCTTCCTCATTTTCACCGACTACATGCGAGCAGCGATTCGTCTATCAGCCCTTTCCCTCGCTGGAACCATCTGGGTCATGACCCACGATTCTATCGGTCAAGGTGAAGATGGTCCGACCCACCAACCTGTAGAAACCCTGGCTTCTTTGCGGGCTATTCCTAACCTCACCGTTATCCGTCCGGCTGATGGTACAGAAGTATCAGGAGCCTACAAGGTGGCGATTGAAAAAGCGAAAAAGAATAATCCTACTTTGTTGGCATTCTCCCGACAAAACCTCCCTAATCTTGCGGGTACTTCCATTGAAGGTGTCACCAAAGGTGCATATACCGTTGTTGATAGTGAAGGTACACCCGATTTGATTTTGATTGGGACGGGTTCGGAATTGAATCTATGTATAACTGCGGCAGAAAAATTAACCGCTGAAGGTACAAAGGTTCGTGTTGTTTCCATGCCTTCTTGGGAGTTATTTGCGGAACAGGATGCAGCTTACCAAGAATCCGTACTACCCAAAGCTGTGACTAAGCGGGTATCGGTGGAAGCAGGTGTGAGTTTTGGTTGGCATAAGTATATTGGTACTGAAGGCGCAGCTGTGAGTATCGAACGTTTTGGTGCATCTGCTCCCGGTGGGGTTTGTATGGAGAAATTTGGCTTTACTGTGGATAATGTGATTGCAACAGCTAAAGGTATTCTGTAATTAATGTCAGTTGACTAGTTAATGAATTAGGTTCCAAGGGGTGGGTAAAAATGCCCACCTTTTATTAACGGTTCCAAAAATGTTTGTTACACATCTGGAATATGAGACGTAGCAGTGCTACGTCTCTACGAAATTTCACAAAATCGATCTGTGGCATTTATTTTTCAAACTGGTATATTCAAAATCCCAAATCTAAAATCCCTGGATTTTCCCTGCTTCCACGGTGAGAACCTGTGATGACTTTAACCATTGAGCATCAAATGCACCTAAATGGGTTGTAGTAATCAGGGTTTGAAAGCGTTCTTGAATGGCATCGAGAAGTTGATTTTGACGAGATGGATCGAGTTCAGCAAGGACATCATCCAGGAGGAGGAGGGGTGGTTCACCGACCACATCCTCAATTAACTGTAATTCGGCTAATTTTAAAGCTAACACTAAAGTTCTTTGCTGTCCCTGGGAACCGTAGAGACGAGCGGGTGTCTGGTTAATAATTAATTCGATTTCGTCACGGTGGGGTCCGACTAAAGTTGTATTTTGATGTAATTCCGCGATCGCTCGACTGTGAATTTTCTCTAAAAAGGCTGTATGAATCTGTTCTGGTTCCTCCCTGTCTAGGGGAACATTGGGTACATACTTAATAGTTAATTCTTCAGTGTTACCACTGATACTTTGATGCCAAGCTGTAGCTAAAGGAGCAAGACGTTGGAGGGCGCGATCGCGTCTTCGGATGACCCTGGTACCGGCGATTGCCAGTTGGGTATCCCAGACAGCTAATTCGGTTTTGATTAAATCTAGATTACTATTTTCGGCGTGGTGACGTAAAAAAGCATTGCGCTGACGCAGTACTTTATTATACTGTTGGCAAATATGGGCATACACTGGTTCTAGTTGAACTAACAAGGTATCAAGCCAATGACGACGGTTGTCAGGACCACCCCGCACCAGTTCTAAATCTAAGCTAGAAAACTCTACCGCATTCACCACCCCCAGAAAATCCATCTGTCGGCGTAAATTTTCACCATTGAGGTTAACGGTGCGTCTACCATTGCGTCGTAAAGTTAATTTAAGTTCACTGATACCAGTTTCCCGTTTTAAGGAAGCTTGAATGATTCCCGCATCCGCACCATCTTGAACCAAATCGCGATCGCGAGCCATACGATGGGTGCGTAGGGTTGCTAATAATTCCACCGCTTCCAATAAATTTGACTTTCCCTGGGCGTTATTCCCTAATAAAATCGTTTTCGGGGCAGTAAATTCGACAAACTGCTCCTGATAATTACGAAATTGACGAAGATATAGCGATCGCAAAAACATGAATCAACGGGAAGTGGAAGTCAGGATACAGGATACAGAATACCCCATTCATCGAATTTCGGCTGAATCGCGAAAACAGCATGGACAGACTCAACTATTCTCATAATTTTTGTCACCCATGGGTTCGGTAGTGTTCCCCGTTCCCTTTTTTCTCCTAGTTTACCCGTCGATTCTCAGCAATTTTTGGCTGACGCAATCAACTGTTAGGCGTTAAACTGTCCTTAGCACCCAAGTTGGAATCTCGATTGATCCTTCCTACTTAGCTCAAAGTTTACCCATCTATCGGTAAGGGGTTGTGGGGAAAGCCCTCGGCTAATCATCAAATCGAAGCTCCTTGAAACCGGAATTAAGGAACTGAACACATGTTAATTTGCCCTCAGTGTAATTTTGAAAACCCGAATGCTAATAAGTTTTGTCAAAATTGTGGCACTTCCTTGACGGAAAAACCATGTCATCACTGCGGTGTTGATGTACCAGTGAATGCACAGGAATGTCATAATTGTGGTGCCTTTTGCGGTGTGGTTTGGTCGGCAATTATTGCACTGAATCCGCTGGCGGAAAATCGCGCTGGAACTGGGAGTGATTTATCGCTGACTGCTGCGGAAAATCCTGACCAGGAAGGAGAAAGCCTAGTATCCTCTCCTGTCACCTTATCACAAGAGTTCCCTGTCTTGTCAACGGGGGAATTTCTCGATCCACAGCAACGTTACCGCTTATTGGAACCCCTAGACTGTAATCGGCTAAGGGAAGGAGATATTTGTGTGCAGGTGCTGGATTCCCAACCTTTTCAAGTTACTTTTTTACATGCTTTAATTAGCAACTCTAGTCAGGAAATTGTGGATGCAATCAACCAAAGGCTTAAGGCTGATTCTCCGAATATTCCTGCCATTGCTCAACCCTATCTAGCTCTCCAATCCTATTCCCATTTGGGTATTCCGGCAATTCATGATGCATGGCAACAGGGAAATATCCAAGTTGTTTTAATTGAGGAACGTTCCCATTTACCCCATGTGTTGGAACTATGGCAACAAGAACAGACGACAATGCTGCAAATTGTCCATTATTTCCAGCAGATGAGTCAACTGTGGGAAATTTTACAGCCTTTTCAATGTCGCCAAAGTTTATTATTCATCGATAATTTACGGTTTGATGAAGACCAAGCTCTTTCCCTACAACGGCTTTACTTTGATGATTTTACCATTCCTTGTGAGCCGATTGGCGATACTTCCCTATCTTGTCACCTTGAAGATCCATCCGTGGATAATGAATTCCCCATCCAAGTATTAGGAAGAGTTTGGCATCAATTATTTAAACAATCCCAACGAACCCAATTTGGTACTTTGATGCATTTACTGGGGGAAATGGAACTGGGAAATATTGATAGCCTCCAAGAAGTCCAATCCAGTCTCAAAGCGATCGCGGAGGAATTACAACCAATTACCCCGGAAACAAACACCGATGATGATGTCACAGAAGCCTTCACGAGTATTGGAAATGTCCCTGCTTCTACGCTGTTGCAATCGACTGCTAGCCCAGACAATGAAACTAAAGGCGATGATTTACCCACGCTAGTTTTACCCATGCAACTTTCCCAACTTGACCATGCAGGACTAACGGATGTTGGCCGTCAACGTGACCATAATGAAGATTATTTTGGTATAGATACGAGAATCAGTAAAATTGAACTACCTCGCACACGGGCGATCGCTGCACGAGGATTATATATCCTCTGTGACGGGATGGGGGGTCACGCTGGTGGTGAGGTGGCTAGTGAGTTGGCTGTAAATACCCTCCAGAAGTATTTCCAAATCTACTGGGATACTCCGAAATTACCAACCGAAGCTATTATCCGCCAAGGGATTCGCGAAGCAAATCAGGCAATTTTTGACCGTAATCAACAGGATGCTCGTTCCGGTGTTGCTCGCATGGGAACCACCTTAGTCATGTTGATGTTACAGGATAATAATATTGCCGTTGCCCATGTTGGTGATAGCCGCCTATACCAATATACCCGCAAACATCATCTAAAACAAATTACGGTTGACCACGAAGTCGGACAACGGGAAATTAGTAGAGGTGTGGAAGCGAATCTTGCTTACGCTCGTCCTGATGCTTATCAGCTGACGCAAGCTCTGGGTCCTCGTGACGATAACTTTGTTGAACCTGATGTCCAATTTTTCCAAATCCAAGAGGATACCCTGTTTATCCTCGCTTCTGACGGTTTATCGGACAATCAGTTAATTGAAACCCATTGTCACACCCATTTGGAACCCCTACTATCTTCGAGTGCAAGTTTAGAAAAAGGAGCAAAAGACCTCATCGATTTAGCCAATAAGTACAATGGACACGATAATATTACTACAGTACTGATTCGCGCCAAAGTCCGTCCTGTGGTGAGTTAATTTTCAACCAATACGTTCAAGGAGAAGATCGGTGTGGAGGGAAAGTAGTACTTAATACCCAACTCACTTTCAAGTCAGGAATGAGCTATTTTTTTGTTTGCTTGTGTCCAAACAACATGGGAGACTTTTTGATATTGGGACAAAAAGCCCCAGGGTTCAGGAAGGTAGTTGAGTAATTTGATAATACGGAGTGAAGTTTGTTAAATTTATTGTTAGTCGAGATATGGTGCAAGATTTTAATTTAAGGTCAATCAGCATTTAAAAAGTCTCACATATACTCAGGACTCACCCCAGGACAATCTAAACACTCTCATTGCACTTCTTCGCGTAGCGAATCGACCCCAGGGTCACAAGGAAGCAATTCCAAACACCTGGTTTCTCGTCACGAGTGCGTAAGTCCTAAATGCTTTCAACGTTCATCAACGGAGCTTTTCGTTGAGATGGTTAATAGTTACAGGTCAACTGTCAGCCGTCAACAGTTAACAAACCAAAAGGGAAATAGATCAACCTGTGAAGTATATCTAAAACTTGGCATGAGAATGTGATTACACTTACTCTGTTAGACCCGCAAAACCATACACCACTCCAAACATGGAGTTTCAGCAACGACTCTGTGATTCGCATTGGCCGTGCGACAGATAACGATATTGTGATTATGGATGATTTGGTTTCTCGCCATCATCTCCAACTACTACCAATTAATTCTGCTCAAAACACTCCAGTTTGGCAATTGGTAAATCAGGGTATTAATGGTACCTATGTTAATGGTGTTGCAGTGACCCGTTCCCAATTGCCTGCACAAGCTCAATTACAATTGGCTAAGGGTGGTCCAATTCTGCGTTTTGAAGCCACAATTCCACCCCCAACCCCATCGGTTTCTGCAAGCCATCAAACCTGTACCCACGAAGGTAATCCTGCAAGTAATCTCTTCTGCATCCACTGCGGACAACCTCTCAATGTTCAAAAAACTATCCGTAACTACCAAGTTTTACGTACCCTTGGACAAGGGGGAATGGGAACAACCTATCTTGCATGGGATGGGGAGGGTAAAATCGTCGGTTTTTCCCAACTACTCGTTCTCAAACAAATGAATGCGGACATGGCTAAAATTGCCAAAGCTCAAGAGTTATTTGAACGGGAAGCAAACATCCTCAAATCCCTACAACACGAAGGTATCCCCCGCTATTACGATTTTTTTGTGGAGGATGGGAAAAAGTATTTGGCAATGGAACTAATCCATGGTCAAGATTTAGAGAAACATATTATTTACAAAGGAACAGTCACTCCCAATCAAGCAATTGAATGGATGATTCAAACCTGCGAAGTCTTAGAATACCTCCACAGTCAAGAACCACCATTAATCCACCGTGATATCAAACCAGCGAACCTGATGGTACGTAACAGCAATAATCGCATTGTCGTGTTAGATTTTGGTGCTGTCAAGGAAAGTAGCAACTTACCTGGTACAAGAATTGGTGCGGAAGGCTATTGCGCTCCAGAACAGGAACGCGGTCAACCCCTTACCCAATCAGACTTGTATGCAATTGGTCCAACCTTAATTTTTTTACTCAGCGGTGAAAGCCCCTTTAAATACTATCGTCCCCGGGGACGTACTTTTCGTTTTGAAATCAATTCTATCCCCTCCATTACCCCCGAACTACGTCAGGTAATTGACAAGTTAACAGAACCCCTACCACGCGATCGCTATCAAACTGCAAGAGAAGTCATTGCAGCTTTATCAAACATTAACTAGGGTTTGCGGAAAAAGCCTGAAGCGTGAGGCTAGGGAATAGGGAGTAGTTTTAACGCTGCGGATTCCACTTTTACTTGGGTGAAAAAAACCACAGATACAAGGTTTTTGAGCTTCTATGCACTTGTTTGTTTACACTTTCTGTAAAATTAATTCGATGCATTTTAAAGGCTATAATCCCTGTAAATCAAAGCTTTTAAAACTTAAGGTTCAAAGTAACGTCATTCATTAGTTGAAAAAAAAAGTTAACAACTGGCTGATTCCAGGTTTACTGATTTTATTCTCAATATACTAGCTATATACTAAAAGGTTTTTAAAAACTCCTATTTTCTACAAATAATACTGAACGAGAGTTTCAGGCTTTATGACTCATCGTAGCCGAAGAGAAATCTAAAATCCATAGACGCGAAGCGGACCGACCGAAGGGTAATCTAAAATCCTTAATATCCCTCCTCATATTCCGGTTGCTTCTCCTTGACCTTCTGGGGAATATTAATCGGTTGGGGAGCATCATCATCCCACGCATCCTTCTCCAGGTCGTGGTCAATGTAATCCTCAGCCTTCACCTCATCCACCGGTACACTATAAC
>CALJJQ010000045.1 GCA_937973965.1 uncultured Calothrix sp.
CAAGGGAGTGGGGAGGATGAAAAGCGATCGCATCGGCAGGACAAATGGATTGACAGGGACGGGGGCAGTCAGGGGGACAGGATTGGGGGTCAAATTCAGCTTTGCGGAAATGGGGGTCTTCCCCATCGTTAAGGCTGACCATGAGTAGGGGAGGTTTATAGGGGGGGAAACCGCGTTGATGGGCAACTGGAGCGAGTTTGGCAGCAGCCGCAAGACCCGATTGGGCAGCCGTGATTACTGCCGGGTCAGCAGCCACATCGATACAATCTGCCCCGGCGATCGCATAAGCTAATGTTAAAGTTCTTACCGCAGGCAGATGTTGAAAACTGGCTCCGCAGATCAACTTGAACCAGTGACCTGCTTCTAGAGAGTGCAATGGGTCTAATGGATCTAATAGTTTAGTCACAATTCTATTATAAGGGATATGCAGAAAACCCTTCCCGTGAACGCCAAGAGTTAATCAACGGATTTTGGCAATTGATTTTGATGAAAATTGATGAAAAATATATTATTTTTTTGAGCACGCTAAGTAAGCAAGAGCCGAGGTGACAGGTTGCATCTGTCAGAAATTTGGTAATGAATATCAAACTCGGCAATTTCGGCGATTCTTGATCAGAAATTAGGCACGAGTGGGAGAAAAATCCTAGTTTTTACTAGTTTCCAACTATAGATTAGTAAGTTAATTTGGGCATCTTAGGTAAAGAAGTCCAAAATCCGTTTTGGAAAGTTTGGTGGCAGAATCAATCTCCCACCAACTTCTTCCCGTTCTCCGATTCTTCTTTGCAACGCACAGAAGGCTAGAGTAATCCAAAATCCAAAATCCATTGACCGATACTCAAATGGCGCAACAACAACGACCAATAGCCGCCGAACAACATATAATATCCCTTGGACGCGTCCTCCAGAGTTTACGTGAGGAGGATAATATTGATGTTCTGATTGAGACAACAATTGCGTTTGTCAAGGAACAGTTTGACTATAGGTTGATCTGGGTGGCTCTCTACGACCGTTTAAATCATGTGCTGGTGGGTAAGGGGGGAATCATACCGAATCAGGAGCGAACCCTGTTAGAGCAGCATTTGGTATTGAGTCCGGGAGATTTGCTGGAACAGGTTGTGATTGAACAGCGTCCGGTGGGTGTGGCGGATTTGCGTTCAGAAACGCGGATTGAGCCTTGGCAGGAAGTGGCGAAAAAGATTGGTATTCAAGGGACAATTATTTTACCCATTCGTTACCGAGACCGTTGTCTAGGGATACTGATGATGGGTTCGGAACGTTGGGGGTATTTGTTACCTGGTGATGCGCGTGCTAGGTTATTAATGGTGTTGGGGGAATTAGCCGCAGCCTTGTATAAGTATGAAGTGCATTGGCAGCAGCAGAATCAGCAACGGATTGAGGAGCCACTACTCAAGTTATTGGCACAATTGCAGGCTCAAAGTTCTTGTTTAAGCCGTTTAGAGGATGCAGTGAGGGCTACCCATGATTTTGTGACTCCGACGAGTACGCATATTTACTGGTTTGACCGAAATGAGCGTTATTTTGTGCGGCGTGCTAGTAGTTCGAGTTTGAGCAACTCTCGACTGCGGGAGCGGAAGGGGCTGGATAAAATTACCGTTGAGGAACTGAGTGATTTTTATTACGCATTAGCAATTAACGAAACAGTTGCGATTGGAGAAGGGCGTAGTTCTCTTAAAAGTCAGTATACAGCCAAATTGATGGAAAGATTACAAGTGCGATCGCTGTTGGCTGCACCGATTTTTTGGCAGAAGGATTTATTGGGGTTTTTGATGGTAGAATCCCAAGAAGCGCGGATTTGGAAGGAAGGGGAAAGGAATTTTGTCCAAGGTGTGGCTGGTTTGATTTCCTTGGTTGCACCTTTGGAAAACATTGAAGCGACGGTGCGGGAGGTGCAGTTAGATAGTCAGCTGACCAGTGAAATCGCTCAAGGAATTTATAGCGATCACGATTTTGCCAATGTTATGGGTAAATGTGCGACAAAGACCCTAGAAAGGTTTGCAGCGACTAGATTTATCCTGTTGCAATTGGATATTGAACAGAATATCTATCAAATTATTTACCAAAGTCAACCTGCAAATCGACGACCATTGACAGTTACTTTGGAGGGACTACGGGAAGTTGATTGGCAATTGTTACAACGTAGTGAAAGTGCAATTGGGATTGAAAGTTTAGAGGAAGACTTGAGATTTTTCAATTGGCGTAATTCCCTAGTTGCAGAAGGAATGCGATCGCAAATGATTACCAATTGTCAACCAGGGGAATCTCCCCACATAATTCTGCTGGTTGGTTGTGACAGCAATCGTGCTTGGAGTATCCGCGATAAAGATTTGCTACACCGCATTGGTCAGCAGCTGCATGTGGTTGTGCGTCAATGGCAATTGAATAATTATAATCAACAGCAACAAAAAATCATGGCTGCGTTTCAAGCATCCTTGCGTACCCTGGAACAAGCTCAAATCAATGCTCTGGAGCAAACTAATCACAATCTAGAAATCGTTTCCCTCCAGCAAATTGCTGCCATTAGTGGTTGTCCTTTAGCTGTACTGATTTCCTGGACTCCGGGAGAACGCTACGGGGAAATTATTCCCGGAGTCACTACAGACAAACGCTTTGCCGTCAAAACGGAAGTGACAATTCCTCTGCGAGCCGAAATCCTGGTACAATGGGCACTGGCGGCGGAAGGGTTATTAATTGCCAAAATAGATGATATCCCGGAAGACACTAAACGTTGGTTATACGGAAAGGAAATAGGTCAAGTATTAATCATGGCTTTACGTACTAACCCGAACTATGAACCGACGGGAGTGGTAGTTATGGCTGATCGAGTTGAACGTCGCTGGTCAGAAACTACGATCCAAGCTAGTGAGATGTTGATCAATCAATTGGCTTGGTCGCGGAGACAAAAACAAGTCACCCAAGTTTTACTGACAGCACGGGAGGATTTACAACAACTTAACTGGTATAAACATCGACGTTTTCAAGAATTGCATCGACAATCTAGCTACATAATTAGCCAACTAAATGAGTTAACCACAACCAACAAAGAGTTAAATTCCCTCCGTTGTCACCAATTATTACGACAGTTGGAAACCATCACCACCAACATTAAAGACCTGTTGGAAGATGAAATTTGGCAGTTACACATACACCAACAAAAAGCACCCATTACCAGTCTCCTCAAACGTTCCCTGGAACGGGTTGACAACCTACTCAAACAGAATCGACTCTGGGTGGGTGTACATGGTTTAGGAGGAACGGGAGAACCGGAAGGTGAACAAAATTATTCCCCCACATTCCAATCATCTTTATTTGTCCTGGGAGATATCCACAAAATCGAATTTATCCTCAACGAACTAATTGTATCCGCTTGTCAACGTTCCACAGGTAGCGGTCGTATTGATATTTGGTGTCGTCGTCTCGATGAAAGAGCGATCGCTGATTCCCGTCCCGCTTCCCTAGAGGTGTCCATCACCGACAATGGTGTGATTGAATCCCATTTGTTAATGGAACTACACCAAGAAACCCTCAGCGACGTACTTGCACCATCTAGTTTAAATCAACCACCTGGTTTAAATTTATCAATTTGTCGCCACTTAATTCAAAAAATGGGAGGAGAACTCCATTTTTATCAGTTACCCGATGGACGAGTAGTCAGTCGTTTACTTTTACCACTGGCGATCGCTTGATTAGGGGTATGGGGGACAGGGGAATAGTATTTAAACCACAATTCCTCTAGAGACCTAGCATTGGTACGTCTACAAAATATTTATTTCTATTCCACAACGCCGTGAATCTAATCATAATTTAACGTGAGTTCGATGAGTTATAAAGCATGAAACTATTGTCCAGTATCATTCGTAGAAAATAGAAGTTTCTAAAAACCTCCTAGGATGTTGAGAATAAAATCATTAAACCTGAAATCAGTCAGTTATTGAGTTTGTTCTCAACTAATGGATGAGGTTACTTTAAACCTTAACTTTCAAAATCATTGATTCACAGAGATTTTAGCGTTTACAATCCGTCGAATTCACGTTAATTTAATTATTTTTGCGAAATAAACCAACCAACTTATCTTTCCAGAGTTTGGG
>CALJJQ010000046.1 GCA_937973965.1 uncultured Calothrix sp.
CTTCTTTTGCTTGACGGTATCGTATCTCCAATTCATCCAGGCTAAGATGCTCCTCGATTTTGATTCGTTTCGGCCCAAGGCGATCGCTCTTTGACTGCACCCTTCTTCTATATTATGGTTGATTGTCCGGACATCATATAAGAAAATGATGGACATATTATTTTTATAATCCAAAAGGCGGGCTTTTTGACCCGCACTACTAACCATACACCAAAATCAAGTAGCTGTTTTCGTGGTTTGCTTGTGGGTTTTTCCCCATCAAGAACTAACCCATGAATATTTCGGTATAAAAATTTTCCCTAATAAAACTCAAAAATCTCCAAGGACTAGCGATTTTCCTGGAGATTTTTGATTCAGTTGGAGCAAGAGTTGTTTGTCAATCGACTCAAACCCATCAATTCAAATTTTCTTCTCTAACAGCAGTTCAAACTCATGCTTGAGTGCGTGAATGTCTGCTAAACGAGCAACAAGTAAGTTATCTTTCCCTGCATCCTCTAAGCGTAATTTCCAGTAGCGAATACTCTCGGAGTTGTTCATCCAAAAGTTGATGACTGTATTCATAATTTCATCTTCATCCCATCCCCATTTACTAGGTATGGGTTCTAGATAGGCTAGTAATGCATCCAATGTACAAACGGGTGAACCGACGTATTCTATTCCTGTTTTTTGATGATTTTGTTGATTTTTTAACTGATGATCGAAAAAATTTAGGACAGGAGAAATTCCGACAATATCAAATGTATAGTTCATGTAATTTTCCTGGTTCAATTGAATATTCTGAATTTAATTGAATTACGGCACGGTAATTTTGCACGGTGCTAATGTTGGCAAAAACACTGTCCGCAAAGGATTTGATAAATCACTCATGACTATAATTATAGCTAAAAAAAGCTAGTTTTAATTAGCACTAAGCATGTTTAAGTGCTAAAATTCGATGCTTTTAATTAGCACTAAATCCACGAGAGTGCTAATAGTAATTAGTGGCTTAATCTGGTTGAAAAAAAATAGTTATGGTCTGTGAAAAACGTCTTTTCGTGAGGGTAGGGAGTAGGGAGAGACGCGACATGTCGCGTCTGTACAGTTTTTCGTAATTCTGTACTAAATTTAATGGGAATAGTTTTCGCAGAATTGTTTGAGGATGGTGATACAATTTGCGAACGCACCGATATGAGCAATTTCGTAACCGTGGGTGTTTTGGGTGGGGAAGGATAAACATGCTCCCCTCGCAACATGACCGAATTTCATGGCAATTGATGCATCACTACCAAATCCACTGAGGGTGGCTATTTGGATGGGTATTTGGACTTGTTGAGCGCTGTGACGTAGTTGATTTGTTAGGTTTTCATCATAAATACCGTAGCCATCTTGAATTAACAACACCGGTTTATCCCCGTCTTCAATGGGGTATTCAGGGGAAAGGGGACAAATTTCTAAGGCGATTAAGCCATCTAAACGTTGATTCTGGGTAAAATATAAGGCTCCAATTGCTCCTACTTCTTCCTTAGCGGAAGCAACTAAATATACATCGACAGTAGGATTTTTGAGGATTTGGGCTAGTGTCAGTAGTATGGCTAGGGAAGCCTTGTTATCAAGGGTGTAACTGGCAATGTAGTTATTTAAACGGATGGGACGTTTGCGATGTTTGCCCACTACCACCCTTGTACCCGGACGAATCCCAGCAGTTTCTAACTCCGCAGTGGAGGATTTGGTTTCGACCCAGGATGTCTCCCAACGCACGGGGGTATTTTCCTGTTGAGCTTTTTGGGGTGATTCATGGGAAACGTGACGGGAACCAAAACTGAGGATACCAGAAATAGTGGTATTATCACCAAGTAAATCTACCACTCCTTCACCGTAAACCCACGGATAAGCTCCACCAAGACGACGTACTTCCACCCGACCGTTTTCACCAAGGGATTTGACAATTGCACCGATTTCGTCTTTATGAGCGGTAATCGCAATCGGATTAGCAGTAGATTGACCAGGGATTTTCGCAATAACATTATCAGCGCGATCGCACCACACTTCAACCCCTATTTTTTCCAATTCCTCCAGCAAAAATTGATTAATTTCCCTTTCGACTCCACTAGGAGAATGGCGCATCACAAGTTGTTCAATCAGGGTAAATAGGTTGTCGTAGCTGGGATTGGCCATATGATTTTTAGATTTACTCACATTAGTACTTCATGTCATTAATTTTGATGGATGGGTTAAAAAGGCACGTAGTAGCGCTAGTCTACGACAACCCTGCGGGTATAGCGCCTTTATCATAAAGCTTTTTCGAGGCTAAAGCCACTACTAACAACCCATCAGAACTAATGACACAGACCACTAGATTGTACTCCAGTTTCAAAAAGTACCCTTAATCATGTCCAATAGTAAAAAATGGCACAATAGTTAGACTAGAAATCAATCTTTTTCGCTAACATACTATCTGAATTTTGATTGATAGTTAATTATTTCACATTTATTCAATTACTAAAAACCCAAATGTTGGAAATTAAGTACAGAAAAATCTTTCCGCTTTTTATGTTGGCTTGTTGTACTGTTATCTTTTGGTCTGCCTTTGTGAGTGGGTTTCAACTAATTACAGTTATGGGCTTTATTTTGTTACCGGTCAGTATTTTAATGTTAACCAAAAATGTAATTGTTATCAAAACAGATTGTATTGAAATGAAAAATTTATTGGGGATGACATTAAAGAGATATCCCTATAAATATGAGCAAATTTCCATTCGTAACAATAATTTGTATATAGATAATCAAAGAGTTTTTTCAACTATTTTGGCTGGTATTAGTAGTAAGCAATTAAAAGCATTTTTTATCAGTCAGCAGTAACTCAAGGATTTTGGATTTTGATTACCCTTAGAGGATGTTTTAAAAGTCGATTTTAATACTTGAATTATCATTTTTGGAAGCTGGAAGAGACGCGACATGTCGCGTCGGAAAAATCAGCTTTATAACCTCATGTCCAGAGTCAGGAAGATGCGGTTTTATGTTTAATTGCACCTACCTGACTTGAAAGTGTAGACGCGTAGCGTCTACTCTACGACAACGCTGCGCGTACCCGAAGGGTTTAGGGAGTAGTGAGTGGAAGTGGGGGAAAAATCACTTTCATACATCCTGGTGTACGCAGTTCATGATGACTACTTGTGTATAGTTGGACGGAAATTTTTAGCTTTAATGAATTTTATCTGCTGAAATTACCTGGGAAAGATGTAGCATTTGATAGATTGCAGGTTTGGCAAGATGGATTTAATCTGATAGTGGTTTGATGATAAGTTATGAGGGGTTTGTAGTAGTGGCTTTAGCCACGAAAAAGTTTTTAGGATGAAAGTAAAGGCGCTATACCCGCAGGGTTGTCGTAGACTAGCGCTACTACGTGCCTAATCAATGTGGTGGACTACTAGCTATTTTTTTGACGACGGAGACGTTCAAGCTCTTGTTGAAGTTGTTCGAGTTGACGGCGCAGTTGTTCGGCTTCTGTGGTTTCGGTAGTAGTTTGATTTGGGGTAGCTGCATCCACATTAACAGCTCCTTCAGAGGGCGATCGCATATAATCTCCACGACGAATGCGTTGATATTCCTCGCTTTTTTCCCATTCACGGATGTAATGTACCCTTTCCACAGGGAAGGGATGACTCATCATTCCTCCTAGTACACCCGTATACATGAGAATTTTATAAATTTGATTCAGACCATCCGTATCTAGGGCTTGGTAACTTTCCGATTGTTGGATAAATTCTCGCAGATGAAACTCATGAGCATATTTGTGGCTTCCCCCCGTTAATTTCATCATTGTCGTCATCACGGGATTAATATCATCAACGACTAATAATGCTGCGCGATCGCATGATAACTCGGCTTTGCGTCGCCATTCATAAAAAGCCAGTAGTAACCCCTGACTAACGATATTACCTAATCCCAGGGTGGCGCGGGCAAAATCAGAAGCTATTTGTCGTGCCCAAATCGCCATTTGAATTAAAATTGTATGGCCACATTTAATGTGACCAAGTTCGTGGGCAAGGACAGCCCTAATTTCCGTTTCGTCCAGTAAATCCAGCAATCCCGAATTGATCACAATATAGGGATTATCCTTACCCAGGGCGTAACTATTAGCAATAGCATTTTGCTCCACAAATAAAGCTGGTTCCGGATAGATATCTAAATCGCGGACACACTCGCGGAACATGTGGTAAATAGTAGAATATTGACGCGGCCCAACTTGGATGGTGTTTCCCATCAAATACACATATTGTGGGCGTTCGGCAAAAAATTCAATAAATTTACGAGCCAAAAAATCAAAGCCAGGTAGACTGCGCAGAGCTTGTTCTGCT
This sequence comes from uncultured Calothrix sp., assembly GCA_937973965.1. Classification (GTDB taxonomy): domain Bacteria; phylum Cyanobacteriota; class Cyanobacteriia; order Cyanobacteriales; family Nostocaceae; genus NIES-3974. Next base: position 4,338 of record CALJJQ010000046.1, read on the forward strand.
TGCGTATCTAGGGGATGACGAAAGGCTTCGCTGGAAATTCCGGGGTAGGTAGCCATAGTTTTTTGTGATTGATTTCAAATTTGATGACGGGTTGGGAAATGGTTGGGATTGAGTTGATCTGAATCATTCTGATCAAACCAGGTTTTTCCATCCCAAATCGAATTCAGGGTATGGGTTAGGATGAAATGGTTTGGGTAATTTCCCTCAAGAGAATAACACCCTGACAAACAAGCCTATACGTGGTTAATATAACAACTGCCACCTAGCAACCGACAACTGTCAACCCGAAAAGGACTGTGAAAACATCCAATTCAACCCTATGCCCAATCTTGACAAAACTAACTTTTTGATATCGGGATGAAACTTACGTGATAGAAGCAGAAGTTCATTTATCGTTACATAACTTCCTGCGATCGCAGTCCGGTTTTCCGGCTTGGCATCACCATTTGACAATGGCGCGGTTAGTTGCGCGTGCTTTACGGGTGGGACGTAGTGCGTTGATTCAAGTTGGTGCTTTATCTGGGTTCCAAGGTCGCTATCGGATGAGTTTTATTGCCTCGGCACTGATGTGGCCAGGTGCGGTGGTGGTAGTAGCTAGCGAAAGTGTCCAACAACGTTTACTCAAGGTGGAAATCAAGAGACTCCAACCCTGGTTACAGACCCAAAAGTCAATCCGCGTCGGAGATAGCTTTCCCCATCCCGATTTTTCTGGCTTGTTACTGGTTACTCCCCAAGTTTGGCTACAGTCTCAATTAACCAACGACGGTGCTTTCCCAGCCAATATTCCGACAATTATCGACGGTGTAGACGACCTGGAAGATTGGGTACGTCAAACCCTCACCCAAACCCTCACCCGCAGCGATTGGGATACCTTGATGTTGGCATCTCCCCACCACAGTGAAGCCATTCACACCGCCTATAATCAACTTTCCCACATCATCCTGCGTCACCCAACCAACCCCTATGGATGTTACCTGCTGGCTGACGGGGAAATCGAAATTTTACAAAGACTATTTTCTCGTCTAGATATTCCCAGCCTACCCCAGACATGGCAGAATTTTAGCCAGCAATTTGCCATGCTTTCCCATGACAACCCCGAATCCCCCACTTTAGGCTGGACAACCGTAGATAAACCCCAGGGTAATTATGCCCTCCATTGTGCCCCAGGGGAGCTTGCAGCCATCCTCAATCCAATTTGGCAGCGTCAACCCGTTGTCTTCATTGGTAGCGCCCTGGAACCGGAAACCGAAGCCCCCCTGTTTCGCGATCGCCTGGGACTAGGAGATGTCACCTGCTTAAAATTTGCCAGCGACAACCAAACCGAAGCCATCCAACTATACATTCCCTACCAACTACCCCTACCCAACACCCCCGAATTTCAACCCGCACTCATCCACAAAATCCGTACATTAGTCTGTCTGAGTGCCACAAAGAGTGGACTAACCGTAATTTTGGTGACAGACACACCCCTCAAAGCCCAAATCGGTACCATCCTCGCAGCCGAATTTGGTTCCCGCGTCCAAGTCGAAAAAACCTGCCTCGATGACAACGGTATCCTGATCACCGACTGGGAATATTGGCGCGAACATCAAAACGTCCTCCCCGCTCCCCAACTGCTAATTATTACCACCCTACCCCTCCCCTCCCTAGAGCACCCCCTAGTTGCTGGACGCGTCCAACACTACAAACGCCAACACCAGGACTGGTTTCGCCTATACCTACTACCCACCGCCCTCACAGAACTACAACGAGCGATCGCGCCAGTCAGGGAAAGTCAAGGCATCGTCGCCCTCTTAGACAGTCGAGTCGTCAACCGTAGTTATGGTGCCCAAATCCTCAACGCCCTCAGCCCCTCCGCCCGCATTAACTACCTCGACCCCAGCCTATTCACCAGCACCGAAGAACCCTCCTAGTAGTTCATATCATAAGGTATGTAGTTGCGCTTCCCTAGCTCCCATGCTCCGCGTGGGAGCAAAAAGGTGGGAGGCTCAAGGAGCGACACAATCCCCCAAATCCCGTACAAATACTAAAGTCGAAAGTAAACATTATTCCCTAGCTCCCATGTTCCGCGTGGGAGCAAAAAGGTGGGAGGCTCCGCCTCAAATCAGGCTCAAGGAGCGACACAATCCCCCAAATCCCGTACAAATACTAAAGTCGAAAGTAAACATTATTAGTTAAACTCCTGAAAAGGGGATTGTAAATGTCACACATAGTGTAAGAAATAAGAAACAGTCCGACATACTCTTCGCAATATTAAATCAGGGTTTTTCGATTTTTAAATCATTAAAAATACACCATACTGTTAGCATCTCCACCCAAATAATCCATCCCAAAAAACGGATTATCCAAAAACAAAGGAGATAAAAAATGCACATTCCCGTAGGTATTCGTTCACTCGCCATCAGCCTACCCAGCATCATTCGCACCAACGATTATTACAGAGAAAAATATCCAGAGATCATCGCCAACGCCGAAGAAAAAAATATGGCAAAATTAATGTCATTAGCAGGTTCATATCCTCGTAATGCATGGGAAGTCGCCATGCAACCCTACTTAGAAGACCCTTTTCGTGGCACATTACAACGCCTGATTATCGCTGAAAATGAATCATCTTTAACTTTAGAATATAGAGCAGCAAAAGATGCCTTAAAATCAGCTAATTTATCGATAAATGATATTGATTTACTGATAGTCTCTTCATTCCTACCAGAACAAATCGGATTTGGTAATGCTGCTTATCTAGCTCATCAACTAGGACTCAAATGTGGTGCTTGGAACTTAGATGCGAGTTGTGCTAGCAGCTCAATAGCATTACAAACAGCTTGTTCTTTGGTTCAATCTGGAAGATATCGTCACATTTTAGTCGCATTTTCATCTACATACTCTCGGTTTGTTGATGAAGAGGATACATTATCATGGTTTTTTAGTGATGGTGGTGGAGCATTTATAGTAAGTGAGTTAGAGGTTAATCAAGGTATTTTAGGTAGCAAGACTATTAATACTAGCGTACTTTGCGATCAAATAATTTTTCAATCATTACAAGATAAACATGGTAAGACAAAATTACGAATGCAGCTAGCCAAAGACTTCAATCGAGTTATGGGAGAAACGGCTACAGAAATACTCCGTACATGCTGTGAAGGTGCAGTATCTGCCGCAAATTTAACTTTAAATGATATTGATTTTTTTATATTTCCTACACCAACTGCTTGGTTTACAGATTTTTGTATACAAGTTTTAAATATTAATCCAAATCTGATTATCAATCTCTATTCGGATTACGCTAACATGGGTGGAGCTTTAAGTATGCTGAACCTTTACCACGCTGCAAAAACTGGTAAAATTCGTGAAAATGACGTAATCCTAGTATATAGCTTTGGAGCAGCTAGTAGTGCTTCTGCAAGTGTTATGCGTTGGGGTGATGTAAGAGTTGCAAAGTAATTTCATAGTGACTGTTTTTCCTTGATTGAGGATGATTCAAAGCATCACCAAAATATAACAGCATGGAGAGAAAATTTGCATTATCATATTTTTCCTTCTATCAAGTGTCAGTTCCATAAGCCGATATGTAGCCTAAATTAATAATTCAGCAGTAAAAAAACCTGTCTAGACAGGTTTTTTTACTGTAGCAATTCGTAGTATAATTAATATCTGCTTGAGAGGATAATAAGTTTGAATTAATCCTTTATTAACCACTTATTAAAGATAAAACAGAGGAGTAAGCAGGATATTTTTCATTATCTACTATTGCTAATTTTCTACTCTTCAAAACAATAAGCTAATTATTAAAGGAGACTTTTAAAACATCCTCTTAGAATAAGACTATGGATGTTGATTTGTTAGTTTACCTATGCTGTGCATTCGCTGACCAATCGGAGCTAATTCTTCCGGATTAATTTTTACATCTATTACAAATGGAACTTTTGATTTCATTGCCTTGAGTATTGCCTTTTTAATTTGAGATTCGTGATTTACACATATTCCGTCTGCACCCATACTAATTGCCAACATAGCAAAATCTGTTGGTGCTATGTCCGCCTTGATACTAGGACGACCTAACAATACAGCACCTTGATTACACATGTTGTAACTAGCATCATTAAAAACAATCCAAACTGCTGGTATGTTATACTTGACTGCGGTGTTAACTTCATTGTTCATTAACATTGCCCCATCACCAACGAGAACTACGGACTTACTTCGACTTACTAGAGTGGCTCCCACAACTCCAGTGGTAGCATTTCCCATAGAACCGAAACCCGTACTTCCTCGCCAACGCTTTGGTTGATCAAATTTAAGATAATGAACTGCCCAAGATAAACAATTTCCTGCATCGGCAAAAATTGTTGCATTACTACCCTCCACGATCAACTCTTGAATTGCTTTCATCAATTCTATTGGTCTGACTAATCCTGTATAGTTTTCACGGCTTTCATATGAAGGCATAGAATTATAGAACTTGGGTAGAAACTTCACGGGAGAGTCTGTCGATAGCGGAGGTAATTTTTCCACTAACATGCTTGTAAAAGCCTTGATATCTGCAATGATGGGGATTGTTTCTGCCTGGGGATAAGCTGCTTTTGGAACCTCTTGATCTATATCTACATGAATAAATCCTTTGGGGGGTATCATCAAAGGATTCCAAAAAGAAGTAAATTCCCCTAAACGAGTTCCTAAAACGAGAATGCGCTGAGGAGGATTAGATTTCATAAATTCCAGAACAGAATCATGTCCTGCAAATCCTGTAACGCCTAAATACAGAGGATGATTTTCAGGGAAAATTCCTTTTCCGCGAGGAGAACTCATGACAGCAGCACCTGTTCTTTCTGCTATCTGAAGTATTTCTTTTGCCGCATCACGAGCACCAAAACCAACCCATATCGCAAAGGATTCGGAAAAAAGAATTTTGCTTACTAGATCAATAGTTTTTCCTTCAGGAATGATTTGTCGCAATCTGGGTATGTCAGGATAAACATTACAGCCATGACTAGCTTGAACATCACTGGGAATATTTAAGTGTGCAACAAAACCACCTTTTTTCGCAAATCCAACAGCAAGTTCTTGAGCAATTTTTGGTAGTTCATTTCCTGACTTAACTTGGTGCGCGTAATGGAATACACAGCCACTGCTAAAAATTTCTTGAGGCATTGTATGAAAATTAGTTTCTTGAAATGCCCATCTTCCTTCGTGGGTTTTTGGTGTACTAGGAGATATCAAAAGAATTTTAGCTCCCTCCCAACGTGCAGCCATCAATCCAGTTAGGGCATTTGTAATACCCGGTCCAGTTGTGGTAAAAACAGCAACAGGACAACCGTTGGCAAAATATGCTTCCATCGCGGCAAAAGCTGCTCCTGATTCATGACGAAAGTACAACACGTCGATTGGACTTTTTTCTAAAGCATCCCATACTGGAACAATTCCACCTCCTCCAATCCCAAATGCATGACGCACACCTAAGTCCTGGAGGATTTGTACAAGAGCTTCTGCAACGGTTGGTTGAGTTTGTACTTTCCCTACTGGTTGCTCGATTTTATTAGCTATTTCGTTTTTTTGTTTAAGAGAACTTTTAGTAGTAATTAACATTTATAATGACTGTTTGAAAATTATACTTTTTATTTTGATGATTGAAAACAGAAGTTTATGCTTAAATATGTCATCACATCTTGTTTAATTCAGGCATAAATCCTCTATATTCTAAATTAAATTTTATTCGCTCACTCAGAAAAATAATAATTTTAATTTGAAGAAAATCTTTTTTTATATCAATATCAGATGAATATTTTGTCTGTAATATAGAGACTATTACAGCAATATTACTGAGATTGACATGATAAACAATTTCAACTAGTGAATTATGAGTAAATATTGTTATATGAATCGTCAAGAATCAACATAGACTAATCTAATTGGAAAGTAATAACACAAATGATAACAACAACTTAATATGAAGACCCATAGAAAAAAGAACTCCACCCCAATTCTCGCTAACAGCGAGAATTGGGGTGGTCTAAAATAGAATATCTCTGAAGAGTAAATCCCAGATACCTTTCTCAATTATTCGATGGGAATTGAGATTACAAAGTTAGCACCTTCTCCCGGTGCAGAAATCACATCTATACTTCCACCATGTTTCTCGACAATAATTTGATAGGCAATTGCTAATCCTAATCCAGTTCCCTTTCCAACTGGTTTCGTTGTAAATAAATGGTCAAATATTTTACCTCTAATTTCCTCTGTCATCCCCGGGCCATTATCTTTGATACTAATGGTGACTATTTCCCTAAATTCATTCATCTTAGTTGTGATGGTAATGCAATTAGGATTAGCCTCAATTTCCTGAAAACTACGTCCTTGATTATGCTCATCAAGTGCATCTATGGCATTAGCAATGAGATTCATAAATACTTGATTTAGCTGTCCAGGGAAACACTTAATTGTAGAAAAATCATCGTACTCTTTAATGATTTGAATTTCAGGACGATGTTGATTAGCTTTAAGACGATGTTTGAGAATCATTAATGTACTGTTTAGCCCATCATGGATATTAAAGGGTATTTTCTTTTGAGTATCAGACCGCGAAAATGTACGTAAGCTGATACTGATATCGTAAATCCGATCAATAGCTTGTTGCATTGATTCCAGGACTTTTGGTAAATCTTCTTGAATATACTCAAAATCTACCGATGCAAGTTCTTGGGCAATTTCTGTAACTGGTTCTGGGTAATATGTTTGATATAGATTAATCAGTTTTAATAAATCCTGGGTATATTCTTGGGCTGGTTGCATATTACCAGCAAGAAAACCAATGGGATTGTTAATTTCATGTCCAATTCCTGAGACTAAATTTCCCAAAGTAGACATTTTTTCGCTTTGCACCAACTGAAGTTGGGCTTGTTTTAAATTCTCTAGGGATTCCTCTAGCTGCTTGGCGTTTGCTTCTAACTGTCGAGCATAATTTTGCGATTGTTCATATAGGTGTGCATTTTCTAAAGAAATTGCGGCTTGAGAAGAGAGTAAATTGATAATTTGCATTCTTTCATCGGAGAAAACGCCAGTTGTTAAATTATTTTCCAAGTACAAAATGGCAATTAATTTGCCTTGATTAAAAATGGGGGTACAGAGCAAACTTTGCACCTGTTGACTTAATAAATAATTATCCGCAATGATGGAAATCTTTGATTTAGGGTTTTTTAGCTCTGTCGCGACGTTATTGACAATCAGTTTTTCCTGTGTGCGAAATATGTAATTAATTAAATTAACCGGAATATCCTGACTTTCTTCAATTGGTATTGACTGCAATATATCTGTAGGTTTATTTGTCGATAAACCTACTGCTTCAATTACCAGTTTATCTTGGTTCGGCATGATAATCGCTGCCTTTGATGCACCGGCATTTTCAATTAATACCTGGGTTAATTTAGTGAGCAGTGTATCTAGATGAATTTCGCTACTAATGGCTTGGGAAGCTTTTATAAAACTAATGAGGTCAAGGGTTTCGACTACTTTTGTGCTACTTTTGGCAGTAATAGAGTTTTTAGTTGCATTTAAGACAATTGTTTCGGTGGAGTTAATCTGGAAAACTTCTTTTGTTTGTACAAAAGTAATAAATTCTGGATATCTTTGTTCTAAATCATTGACCTTAGCTACTGCACCCCATTTAGCATAGCAGTAGTAGGCATTGATTAGGTACGCTTGAGCGATAGTTGGTTTATTCCAACTGAGGTAGAATTTCGCAGCTAATTCGTTAGCTAGTGCTTCTTCTTGAATATATTCGTTTTCTTTAGCTAAATTAATGGCTTTTTC
>CALJJQ010000047.1 GCA_937973965.1 uncultured Calothrix sp.
ATGTGTTAAGCATACCGCCAGCGTTCATCCTGAGCCAGGATCAAACTCTCCGTTTTGTTTCTTTCAACAAAATTTCCAGCTTTCTTTAGCTCTTTTTGTTTTATTGATTTTGGCTGATTTTTTCTGACCTCAGCCTCGTCTTATTTTCTCTTGACGTTGGGCTTCGGTTTAATTCGCTTTCAAACTATTTCTTTTTTCTAGGTTCGATGTTTCCTGAAGCTTGCCTCTCTTGCGTTGGCTTTGCTTTTCAGGCACCTATACATCCTATCTATTCCCCTTTGCTTTGTCAACCCTTTGAGGAAATTTTTTTTGGAGGGGGTGATTTTTGACTTGAGGGCTTTGCTGTGAGGCGGGTTTGGGCAACAATGGGTTATGCAATTTGAAATTGTGGTTTGATGAGTTTTATTTAGTTGGCAAAGGATAAATCAGGTGAATTTTCAATCTGTTATTGCGACGTTGAATGAATTTTGGCAGAAATCCCAGGGTTGTTTGATTGCTCAACCTTATGATATGGAGAAGGGTGCAGGGACGAAGAATCCCCATACTTTTTTGAGGGCATTGGGACCAGAACCTTGGGCTGTGGCATATGTGGAGCCTTGTCGGCGACCAACGGATGGGCGTTATGGAGAGAATCCGAATCGGTTCCAACATTATTACCAGTATCAAGTTTTAGTTAAGCCTTCGCCGGACAATATTCAGGAGACATATTTGAATTCTTTGCGTGCTTTGGGGATAGATCCGGAGGAACATGATGTCCGTTTTGTGGAGGATAATTGGGAAGATGCTACAGTGGGCGCTTGGGGTACGGGCTGGGAAGTGTGGTTGGATGGGATGGAAATTACCCAGTTTACTTATTTCCAGCAATGTGGTGGGATTGATTGTCGTCCGGTTTCTATTGAAATTACCTACGGGTTGGAACGGTTGGCGATGTATCTACAGGGGGTAGATGCAATTACGAAAATTATGTGGACGGATACAATTACCTATGGGGATGTGCATTTACAAGGGGAGATTGAACAATGTACCTATAATTTTGAGGCTTCTAATCCAGAATTGTTGCTATCCTTATTTAATTTATATGAACAGGAGGCACAACAGTTGAGCGATCGCGGTTTAGTTATGCCTAGTTTAGATTACGTAATTAAGTGTTCCCACATGTTTAATTTGCTAGATGCAAGGGGAGTAATTTCGGTGACGGAACGGACTCGATATATTGCTCGAATTCGTCATCTGGCTCGTCGGGTGGCTCAGTTATATGTGGAACAGCGAGAAAAATTAGGTTTCCCATTGATCCGGTGAGGGTTATACTATGGGACATATTAATTTGTATGAAGATTTATTGAGATGATTGTGGATCTGGTGAGCTTGTTGGAGCCAATTGCGGCATGGTTTCGTAGTTTAGGTGTGCCGGAGCCGATTGTACATTGGGGACATCCGGTGATGATGGGAATTGTGATTTTTGTCATGGGTAGTTACACTGCCTATGCGGGTTGGCGTGGAAGAACTGCTGATGATAAGGATGTGGCGGTTAAAAGTCGTGCTGATCATCGCAAATTGGCTCCGTGGATGTTTTTATTTTTGGCATCAGGCTACACAGGAGGGATATTATCCCTGGTGATGCAGCAACAGCCGATTTTGCAAAGTCCCCATTTTCTCACCGGAACAATCGTATTAGGATTTTTAGGACTTAATGGAATTATTTCCATGACTGGATTTGGAGGAAATAGTTTTATGTGGCGCACGATACATGCATATATAGGTACGGTAGCAATGGGACTATTGGTTGTCCATGCTGCTTTGGGACTAAATTTAGGTTTGGGTTTGTAGTCAGATGATTCAAAACAGTGGTGTGGTAATTGCGCTGGGCTATATTTTCGGTTTACTGGCGATCGCGTTACCCGGAGGTGGATTTTGGTTACTCTTAATCGGACTGGTTTCAGCAATTATTGTCAGACGGATTTATGTATTGGCTCGTCAATCTCGTCGGACGCGAAACAGTCAGCTAGCGAAATCGCAATTTTCACCACTGCTTGTATCGAAACTTCCCCTTCCCCGTATTTGGCTAATTGCGGGTTTGGTGGGTTTTCTTGCAAGTTTCTATCTACAATGGCGTACACCTCAACCTAGCGCTAATGATATTAGTAATTTTGTGCCATCTGGGAATAGTAGCAATCAAGAGCAATTATTTACAGTTCGCGGTCGGGTTTTAAGTGTTCCCCGGATGACTCGTAGTCAACGGGGACAATTTTGGTTAGAAGCAAATCAAATTGATCAGGTCAAGCAGGATCAAAATCAAGGTGATGCAAGTAAGGTGGTTACGGGGAAAGTTTATACAACCGTCCCTTTGTTACAATCAACGGGTTTGGTTCCGGGACAGGAAGTGAGGGTGACGGGGGTTTTATATCAGCCAAAAGCTGCTGCAAACCCAGGAGGATTTGATTTGCAAAAATTTTTAGCTCAGGAAGGAGCTTTTGCTGGTTTAAGTGGTCGTCAAGTCAATTTGATTGATAAAGAGAGAAAATGGGGGTGGTGGCGAGTTCGGGAACAAATTGCGCGATCACAGGTTCGTTGGTTGGGGGTTCCGGAAGGACCAATAGTAAGTGCAATGGTTTTGGGTAGTAGAGCTGTGGATTTACCCCACGATGTACGGGATGTATTTGTGGAGGTTGGTTTAGCCCATACATTAGCAGCTTCTGGTTTCCATACTTCCTTAATTTTGGGTGTGGTATTAGGTTTAACAAAACGGTCTAGACGGGGTGTGCAAATTTTTTGTGGTTCTGTAGCCTTATTATTCTTTGCAGTGTTGACAGGCTTTCAACCATCGGTTTTGCGAGCAACTTTAATGGGGTTTGCAGCTTTGTTGGCGTTGGGATTAGGACGTAAGGTGAAGCGGTTAAGTGGATTGATTGTTGTTGCTGTCATCTTATTGCTGGTGAATCCGGTTTGGATTTGGAATTTAGGATTTCAGTTAAGTTTTCTGGCAACTTTTGGCTTGATTGTCACAGCCGGTACTATTAGTAGAAGGATGAGTTGGTTACCGGAAGCGATCGCTTCATTAATTTCTGTTCCGGTTGCCGCCACAATTTGGACTTTGCCGTTATTATTACACGTTTTCCACACAATTGCAGTTTACAGTATTCCCCTCAACGTGTTGGCAACACCTTTAGTTTCCATCACCAGTTTAGGGGGAATGGTGAGTGCGATCGCAAGCATGATTTTACCAGATTTGGGAGCTGCGGTTGCGAGTTTTTTGTATTATCCAAGCCATTGGCTGATTGGGTTAGCTGAGTTTTTTGCTACTTTACCGGGAAATAATTGGGCTGTTGGCAGCATTTCCACACTGCAAATGGTTGCCATTTACCTATTAATTATTTTAACTTGGTTAGTCAGATGGTGGCAGCGTCGTTGGTTACTGACTGGATTTCTGGTAGTTGCCTTGATATTTGTTCCGGGATGGCAAACTGCGAGCAATTTATTTCGAGTCACCGTATTAGCTGCTGGTGGGGAACCAGCGATTGTTATTCAAGAGAAGGGATGGATCACAGCCATTAATGGTGGTGATGAGGGAACGGGAAGATTTACATTGCTACCATTTTTGCGACATCAGGGGATTAATAGGATTAATACTGCTGTTGCTGTGGATTTTTTAGGTGATGGTAGTAATGGATGGTTAGAAGTCGTTTCCCGCTTACCAGTAGGGGTGTTTTATGATTTTGTGAATAATCCAGAGAACGCTTTGACCAGTTTGGCAATTCAACAGGAATTACGTTCACGCAGTGACTCCAAGCAAAGACCAGATCAGGGTGCTTATCAACAAGTTTCTATGGGGGGACAAGTACAAGCTGGTTCAGCGACGATACGAATACTCAACGAGCAATTACCAATTTTGCAAATGCAGTTCCAAGGGAAAAATTGGCTGCTGGTAGGAAATACAAATAACGAGTTAGAGCAAGTTCAAAAAACAACCAACTTACCCCGTCCGCAAGTATTGTGGTGTCCGAACTCTGCACTGAAGGAATTAGTGCTTGCACTGCAACCGGAAGTTGCAATCACCACAAATGCCGATATTGATCCAAAAACCCTCTCGGAATTATCTCAAACCCAGACAAAAATATTCTTTACTGGTCGGGATGGAGCAATTCAATGGACTCCCACAGAAAGCTTTCAACCCTTTATACAGACAACAGAAAATCGCAATTCGCTGTTGTGAATCCAAAAATATTTGATCGAAGTGATGGACATTTTGAGAAACTGTGATAGTATTATTTACTGGTTGAGCATTCCAAGTATGTTAACCATGCCGGCATAGCACAGTGGTAGTGCATCCGACTTGTAATCGGAAGGTCGTCGGTTCAAATCCGACTGCCGGCTTTTATTGTATTCCCCTACAAAAAAAGAGTTTCAATCCAATTAGGTCTATCGGGGATAACCCCCTATCGCTCAATATTTACCCATTTTTTACCCATCACCCATTCGTGACAAGTTAAGGTGAAATTAGTTTTGTCAAAAGCGAGGTGAAGGAAAAGCATTAAATTCACCTTTGCACTGAGTTTTCCGCGCCAGAATCAATTATGCATTGAAAATTTAGCGATCGCATCCTTCAAAATCATGTTTATTCATCTAGATTTGGACAAGAGTTTGAGCATTATTACTTATTGACAAAAGACCAATGAGTTTAACTTGTCAGCAATGTCTTAAATTTCAAAATCTTGATTCACAGGGATTGTAGCGTTTAAAATCCGTCAAATTCACCTTAAAATACTCTTCAAAGTTGATAAGTAAGCACTATTTCGATATCCGAAAAGCCTGAATGACGTTTGGATGCAAGTAAGTAGGTAGGTGCAATTAAACATAAAACCGCAACATAACCGATCATTCGGCTCAAAGCCTTACTCCCGTACAGAGGCAATATATCGCGTCTCTCCCTGATCTCAACGATAATTTTTACCACTTACCTACTTCTCAGCCTATCCCTGCCTATCCAAAATTAGCAAACATGTCATTATGATGGTAATGGTGATGGGTAAGGAGTGATAATGAACTTCAAACAGGCAATATTGGTTTTTTTAACACTGGTGGCAGCACTTGTGATTAGTTCGAGCTTATTGAGTTCGTTGCAGGAACCCCAGGTGCAAAATCGTCTGGACTTATATCAAACCAATATTGTTTTAAAGGCTTCAGAATGGGAAAGGTTGCGTTCTGAGGATGGGGATGATTCGCTTTTTAGTGCCCTATTTGCTGGAAAGTCTGTGGATGAAGCGATTCAAACCTATAGGGAGGCTCGTGATACGAGCAGGGTGAATATAAATAAAATATTAACAGAAATTCCTGCATTATCTGCTGATGGGAATCAAAAATCTGCTGGTGCTGTGAGACGGCTTGTAAGACAGCTGGAGGTTGTAAGACAGCTGGAGAAAAGTCTGCGGGAGCAGAGGGATTTTTTGGCGGAGGTGGATTTAAATTTGGGGATTTTAGAAGCTCGACAGGGTAATCTAGAATCGGCACAAAAAATTTGGCGGGAATTGGCAGAAGAAACTGGTGTTCGGTCTGACTTGGCGAAAACAGCTAGGGTTTTGGGTGGTTTATGGAGTCAGCCGGCTTTATTATTGCCCGACTCAGCAGAATTAATTCAGGCTAATTTGCAGGGGTGGTTCCGGAATACGGCTTTGTCTCAACTTTATCAGGTGCAAGAACTAAGTGAGGCTCTGACTCAACTACAACAACAAATCCAAGAGACTGCGGAGGATGCAGTAACGAAGTTGTTTTTGGTCGGGATTACTCCCTATATTATGGGTTTAGTTGGTTTAGGGTTAATTGTTTTTCTGCTATTTCAACGTTTGCGTCAGGGAAAAGAGGCTTTACTTGCTCGATATGGTGATACACCGTGGCCAACTCCTTGGGATGGATATACAATCTTGGAAGTGTTGGTGGTGGGCTTTTTTCTAGTTGGACAATTTGTCGCACCTTTGCTTGTTTCTGCAATTTTACAGTTTTTCCACCTGGGTAATGATGTTCGCAGTCAAGCTATCCGTGTTTTTAGTAGTTATTTATTGGTTGCTTTTGCGGCGATCGCTATTCTCTGGAATGCAATTCGCTCCTACTTTCCTTTGGAATCAGACTGGTTTCGCTTCCGCTTCCGCAGTAATTGGATTCTCTGGGGAGTAGGTGGTTACTGTGTAGCTATTCCCATTGTTCTCATCATCTCTTTGCTGAATCAACAATTTTGGCAAGGAAAAGGTGGTAGTAATCCCCTGCTACAATTAGTCCTAGAAGGTAAGGATACCCTAGCTCTATCCCTGTTTTTTAGTACCGCAGCGATCGCTGCTCCCCTATTTGAAGAATTACTCTTTCGCGGGTTTTTACTACCTTCCCTGACCCGTTACATGTCTGTATGGGGAGCAATTGGATTAAGTAGCTTGATATTTGCTGCGGCTCATTTAAGTATTTCCGAACTATTACCCCTATTTTCCCTGGGAATGATTCTGGGGATAGTGTATACGCGATCGCGTAATCTCTTAGCACCGATGTTAGTTCATGCACTCTGGAATACAGGAACTATGTTGACCTTATTGGTTTTAGGGAGTGAGTAAGTGGTCAGTTCGTGGAATTGTTGACAGTTAACGGTTATAAATGCAGCTTTCCCCTAGGGTAAGGTCAATAAAATTCGCGACGAACACTTGTTTTTGAGAGTAGGATATTACACCCCTTGACAAAATCCTTTTTTTTTGATTTAAAATAATGCCATCATTTATTTAAGCGATTAAGGTAGTTTAAGTAAATAGATAAAGCTGTGGTTAAAAGTTAGTTAAACTACATACAACTCCCACTAAATTTAGTTAAATATGTAACAAGGGGCAACTAGACATCATTGGTCGAAAACCCGTATATTTAGTCCTAAATCAAAAATGCTGTGGTTAGAGAATAGGCAAAGGTTGTCAAGGATTAATTTCTTTGCACATATGCTTATTTGTTAAGTCATTTAAATCAAGCAACAAAAAGTTGTGCAAGTGGGAGAAGGGTAGTTAAACTAGAGGTAGAAGGGAATGCGAATGCTGTATACAACTGATTTCAAGGGAATGGAGTTGACCGATGGGAACTAAAAAACCCCATTCCGGGTTTTTTAGGACTTTATTGTTGATTCCATGCTTGATACTGTTTTATCCGGAAATCCAAATATCCTGATTTCTCACAAACTCCTCAAACCTACAGGGAGTAGGGAGTAGAAGGAGAATTCATCCGTCACTCAAGACTTAATTAAGTTACTTGTGAGACATCCGGGATATACAACCATAATTTGCTGAACTCAAGCAGAGCAACGCATAAAGCCTCTAACTGATTGCTTTGTTGCTTCTTGAATCCTAGCCGTTGGTATGGACTGTTCTTTAAAGGGTTCTCCAGTGATGTAGTCTTTCTTTCGGTGTCGGATGGAGCAGTAATAAGCTAAAACGCACTTAATTTGTCATCCCGAAACCCTTACAGCAAGGCTTTCGCGTTGTAAAAGATGTCATTTAGATGCGTCTAAGCTTAGGTTGTTTCATGGAACTTCAGATCAAATAAGTATTAATGTAGTTGTAATGTGTCAATGAGCCTTCGTATTTTCAGATTAGAGAGCGGACAAAAACATAAACAAAAAAATTAAATACGGGAACTATCAGGGACAAGAAGGGAGTCCTATGTAAATAGGCATGGACTCATCCATATAGATAATATTAACCAACAAAGTACCTATTGCTTACACTTAAAGGCTGACAATTTCTGCTTAGTCATTGAAAGGAAATAGTCAACCGCAGAGTGTATTCAAAATGGTATTGACACTGATAGTTCAACAGCGATTGTTAATCAAAAAGAGGTTCTATCAAAAATCTCCGTGGGATTAACATGTATCGCAGGTTAAATATTCCGGAAGATAGACCGGTAAACCCGTAAAGACGAATAGGGCAAAGTAATTTTTGAGAGAAAACCACTTGTGCAATTCTGCGAGTTTGCAAACTGCTAGGTGGAGATCGATTACGGTATTCGCTCGCTCCGAGTATATCGGCAATAATGCCATTAATTTGGTTTTGGGGATGATTTTGGTGTCAGACAAAGTTTGTCTGACGCTGTTGATATTCCCTTCATATCTGGATGGTGGGATTGGGGTTGCTCAATTACCTAGTTTTTTATTAGGTATTTTTTGATTTGATTCATTGAGATGTGACTCAATACTCAATACTCAATACTTACCATGAACCTGGGATAAATTCAGGATCAAACAGAATTATCTATTATCTTCATGAAGCTAAATTGAGTTTTATTCATCCTCAATATTGGTTTCTGATTATTTGTCAATTCTGTTTTTTTTCATCCTGTAATTCTCAGTTGATATCTCCATCTCTCCCTGTGAAGACGTTATCTATATTAGATATTAATTAAGGATACAAGTATGGCCAATCTCACTCCTAGCCACGCTACAAAACAACTTCTCTCTGGATATGCAGGAATTATCTGTGGTGGATTTGGAATTCACAAATTTATATTGGGTTATCATGCGGAAGCTTCAATTATGTTAGTTGTTTCCGTGATTGGTTTAGTTTTTGCCTATGGGATTCCCTTTTTAATTATGCAGCTTGTGGGTTTAATCGAAGGGATTATCTATTTAAATAAGGAGCATGAAGACTTTGTAGAAACCTATTTTGTGCAGAAACAGGGTTGGTTTTGAGGAGTTAGGAAACAGGAGATATACCTTGAGACATCGCCCGGATTTCTCACAAACTTTCAGGGAGTAGGGAGTGGGGAGTAGCACGACATGCGATAAGCGGAGTTTAATGCCTTCGGCATATCGCACCAACAGCTTTTGGTGGAAGTGAGTAGTCCGTGATGGGAGTAACCTACATGTAATACGGACACCAGAACCCATGAAAGCGGTTTTTCCCGATACCCTCCAATCCGAATCATGACACTACTCACAACTCCCTACTTCCCACCCCCTTTGCATCAAATAGGAAAATCAACCCATTCTCAACACCTTTGGTTGAATTTTATGAATAAACCTTTAATACAAATCCTTTGTGCGATCGCAGGACTTAGTTACTTCTCGTTCGTCTCCTATTTACAGTTAAATACCCTGTGGCAAGGGGAATTTATTTTGATCCCCGTGCAGATATTTGCAGTGATGTATTTCTGGCAACAGGGACAACGTAAATCCCCGAACATAAAGAAAAATTAAATGTTTGACAATATGTCATAGAGAGCCTTCTTGGTCTACCCTCAAAATAGCAACTGAAATTTTATTTAGTTGTTGTTGATTGTTGCCAATTGGATCGCTATGCAAATTCTGTCTAAACCCGATGTATCCCCATCCCAATCGCCACCAACCTCGAAAATCGTTTTAGATGTGGGGGGGATGAAGTGTGCGGGTTGTGTGAGGTCTGTGGAGCGGGAATTAAGCCACTATCCTGGTGTGAGTCGCGTGAGTGTGAATTTAGCGACGGAGATGGCAACAGTTGAAGTTGAAAATGGTCAAACCACTGCTGATGCTTTGGCTTTACATTTAACCAAGACTGGTTTCCCTTCCCAACCCCGTAATTTGGAAAATTTTTCCCAGATTGGAAAACCTTCCCAGTCCGGTGGGGATGAATCTGAGGTTTTGTTCCGACAGCTAATGATGGCGAGTGGGTTGTTAGCGGTGTCGGTGGTTAGTCATCTGAGTGATGTTTTTGCTCCCCATTTACCGATAATTGGAAATATCTGGTTTCACTGCGGTGTTGCCGCCCTAACTATTGTCTTTCCCGGTCGGACTATTCTCGTCGATGGTTGGCGGAGTCTGGGTCGGGGAATGCCGAATATGAATACCCTAGTAGGGTTGGGAGCGATTACAGCCTATTTGGCTAGTTTGGTGGCTTTATTATTTCCCAGTTTAGGGTGGGAATGTTTTTTTGACGAACCCGTGATGATGCTAGGGTTTATTTTACTGGGCAAAACCCTGGAAGCCAGAGCCAGGAGAAAGGCTGTTGGAGCCTTACAGCAATTGATCGCCCTCCAACCGCAAACGGCACGGTTAATTGCTAAACCCAAGCAGCAAACCCTGGAGAAAGTTTCCCCTTTAACAATTAATACAGTGGTGGAAATACCCGCCAACGCTGTGAAAGTGGGAGAATGGTTGCAGGTGCTACCGGGGGAAAAAATCCCCGTAGACGGGGAAATAATCGATGGTCAGACCACCGTTGATGAGTCGATGTTAACGGGAGAGTCGATTCCGGTGGCGAAAAAAATAGGCGATCGCGTGACGGCTGGAACTGTGAATCAAATGGGGACAATTGCGGTTGCTGCGGTTCACACTGGGAGTGAGACAACTTTAGCTCAGATAGTTGCTTTGGTGGAAAATGCCCAAACCCGTAAAGCTCCGATTCAGTATTTTGCTGACCGGGTGGCGGGTTATTTTACCTATTTTGTTATCGCCGCAGCCCTAATTACCTTTGGGTTTTGGTATGTATATGGTGCCCATGTTTGGCAGGATGTGCCCGTAAAAATACTGATGATGCACCAGAGTCAAATGGCGCATACTCCTGAACACAATTCACCCCTATTGTTAAGTTTAAAATTTGCGATCGCAGTTTTGGTGGTGGCTTGTCCCTGTGCCTTGGGATTGGCAACACCGACGGCAATTGTCGTCGGTACAGGATTAGGCGCATCCCAGGGTATTTTAATTAAGGGTGGAGATGTCCTGGAAAAAGTTCACCAGTTGCAAACGGTGGTGTTTGATAAAACGGGAACCCTAACTACTGGGAAACTAGAGGTGACTGATTGTATCGAGTTTTGTCCTCACCCCCTCCCCTACAACTTAATTCAAATAGCTGCGGCGGTGGAACAGGGGACATCCCATCCCCTCGCCCAGGCAATCAAAACAGCTTGTCAACAGCAAAGGTTGGTATTACCACCAGCAGTTAATTTTCATACTGAACCCGGTTTAGGTGTGGCTGCAGTAGTGGAAGGAAAACAGGTATTGGTGGGGAATCGGGAATGGATGGCTTGGCATGGTATTGGTATAAATGAGGACGTACAGCAGCAATCTGTGTCCTTAGCAGCAACCGGGAAAACCGTTATTTATCTGGCTGTGGAAACCGAATTAGTGGGTTTAATTGCAGCCCATGATCAACTACGTCCCGAAGCAGTTGACACCGTTGCTCAGTTGCAAAAACAAAGGCTAAAGGTGGTGATCATGAGTGGGGATCAACAACCAGCCGTGAATGCGATCGCCCGCAAATTAAATATTAGTCCCGATAATGTGATTGCCGAAGTTCCCCCAGCCAAGAAAGCCCACCTGATCCAAACCTTCCAAAACCAACAACAAATTGTCGCCATGATTGGGGACGGTATTAACGATGCTCCTGCTCTAGCTCAAGCCGACGTTGGTATCGCCATCGCTTCCGGTTCTGACATTGCCATCGATGCTGCCGAAATTATTTTAACCAAAAATCAACTGAGGGATGCGATCGCAGCGATTAACCTCAGTCGCGCGACCTTTAACAAAATTCGTCAAAATCTGTTTTGGGCTTTAGCCTATAATACATTCGGTATTCCCCTCGCAGCCGGAGTATTATTTCCAACTACTGGATTTATCCTTAGTCCCGCAGGAGCTGCTGCTTTCATGGCTTTTAGTTCGGTCAGCGTTGTTACTAATTCTTTGTTATTGCGTCACCGGGGAACAGTTTAAAACCTGAACCCAGATTTGGTGCAAGTCCCGAAAATTTCTAGGGAGTGGGGAGTTGGGGAACTGGGAGTAGTCTACACGCAACGCTTATACCGTTCTGATTTGGAGTTGATACCTGACGGGGAGCTTTCGGGAGCAGGGGAAGAAATGTATCGCAATTTGAGTGAAATGGCATTAAAACCATTCCCTGTAGAGACGACTGACGGGTCGTCTTCTACCGAGTCCCTGTTCCCTACCCTCACAAAAAGATTTTTGCCGCAGACCCTAATTATCCAAAATCCAAAATACTTTAGTTATCTAAAAACCAACACACCTTATGATTGACATCAATCCCGTTTTCCAAAGGTTGGCGATATAAACGCAATTCAATTAAAGTTGTGGTCAAGGGTGTAAAAATCTTGGGTTTTGCTGCTTCTAAATACTTGGAAATATCAATTGCACCACTCCAATTACCTTTACTGTTGATGATTTCCTCACTGGGAGAAACTAATCCGTAGTAATACACTAAACTCGAACCCGACGTGGTGGAAATCTGTAACCACAAATTATCTAAACATTGTTCTAGAATCGGTTGTAGGTTGACATGAAAACAGCGTAAACTGCGATCGCGTCGATAAATGTGCATATCTAACTTAAATTCTGGTATCACTTCAAGCTTCCCACCCCTTTTGGTCATCAGTTGAATTTCGTATTCTGGTATTGCATCACCCCGTTGATCGATGGCATTAACGATAAATTGTTGCCAATAGGCGATTTTTTCCCATTCTGCTTGGGTTTTTTCCTCACTGGTTGCCACCCACTCCCGGAAAGATGTATCATCAGATACCTGTAATGCCTGATCTACTAAATCGATCACTTGGTGATTGGGATGTTTTAAGATATCTCGGTGGGTTAATCCTGCGATCGCAATTAAAGGTGAAATTCGTGTGATTTCCCCATCTTCAAACTCGACCCGATGGGTATCCGTTTGCTCCTTAGTTAAATCCACTACCAGCTTCCGCACATGTAGTCCACACCCAGCCCAGCGTACCGTTCCGTCTGTACCACCACCGGGGCGACGAATTAGTTTTTTCCAGCCCGTATATTCACTAGTGCCACAAAGAATAAAAATATATGGTGTATCTGGATGATTTCCCCGTAAAGAGGTACTGGAGTAGGGTGACAAATCCTGGTGAGCTAAATCCCAAGTAAAACTACTACCTAACTCCAACGCATCTAAAACGCGATCGCCCATTTCTAAAAAGTTTTCACCCTTTTGCCGATTCCCTTGCATAATTTTACCGAACCAACTGTTGGCTCTATGGGCTAATGGAGAACCAAAATTTGCAGGTGCTAGACCGATTAAGCGTTTGAGACGTTGGCGACGACTGGGGTATGCAGTTAACCAAGTCCGAACTACCAACATCCCTGTAGAATGAACGATAGCATCAAACTGTTCATCTGCTGCTAAACCCCCCGGTAGGTTCAAAGCTCGTTCAAATCCATCGGCTATATCCTTGATTGTCACCTCATCGCTGAGGGTAGTATAACTGAGGGATTTCACCTGGTAGCCACGCTGAATTAGTTGCTCTCTCCATTCTTGAAAGGATTCTCCCCGATCTGCGTACCCATGAATTAAAATAACCGTATTTTTACCCATATTGACCAATCATAAAAAAATCATGATAAAACATATCCCCCTCAAAAACACGGAATACTGGATTATAAATACGTAGGGTCTGCTGTTCGCAAAGCGCAGCGCTAGCTGTAAAAGTCTGAAGCGTGAGGGTAGGGAGTAGGGAGAGAAGGGATATATCGCTTTGAACCGAATGAGCGGTTACGTTGCGGTTTTATGTTTAATTGCACCTACCTACTTAGTACTTAATTTGAGGACTAAAGTCCTCACTACGAACCTCAAATAATATACTAGTTGCGTAAGTCCTGTTTTTATGTGTCATATTCATGTTGCAAATTGGTAAGTGCTGATCTTGAATTTCTCACGAGTTATAAGCCTTGAGTAACGGATTGATTTTCCTTCTACCCTCCTGGAGACAACCTGGTGGGTCGTCTCTACTTCCTACTCCCTATTCCCTACTCCCTATTTTTGATTTAAATGATAGCCACTTTCATTCTTTAAGGATACAAATACCATGAGTCTACCATTTATATTCGATGTGGCAATTGGTTTGATTTTTATCTATTTAATTTTGAGTTTGTTAGCAGCAGAAATTCAAGAATTGCTTGCGACTATATTTCAATGGCGAGCGGAACATTTGCGTAAATCCATTGAAAATTTCATGGCTGGTGATGTGAGCAATAGTAATGATGTACGGGTAATTCAACTGGTAAATGATATCTATGCTAATCCCTTAATTAAAAGTGTAAATCAACAAGCCAAGGGAGTGATTGCGAATATTCCCCGTCGTTTGACATGGGGTATAGGTTCCGTATACCGAAGTATTAATCCTCGTGCAAATAGAGCTAGGAGTAACGATACGGTATTTGGGAATGGTAGGCATAGTGGACCATCCTATATTCCCCCTGATGTGTTTGCTTCTAGTCTAGTTGATACCTTGAATTTGCCGACATTTGCTCAAAAAATTAGTACTTCTCGGTTGGATCAATTTAAGGCACAAGTCTTGGAAGAAATTCAAAATCAATTGTTTCAACTGGAGGAACAAAGTGTTGTTGATGAGACATTACAATCTTTTTTAAATTTAGCGTATCAAGCTTTTGCCAAATTACAAGCTGAGTTTGAACAAATTATTTGGAACTACGAAAGAAATCAAGTCACCCTGGATGTTGGTATGAGTACAATGCGTTCCAGTTTAGATAAATATATTCAGTTTTTCCAGGAAGAAAAACCAAGTGATAATTTTTCTGACAAAGCCCTACAAAATCTGCAAAATATTCGACAGCAATCCTTCGCTGATATTGAGCAAACAATTTCCTTTCGCGGGTTACGACCGACTTTGCAACAAGTAGCTGGTATCTTAGATAAAGGCAGTGATATATATGAAGAAGTCAGTAAAACCCTGGCGGAAAAAGATAGTGAACTATACAAAAATCTAGAAAATTTAACCGAAAGATTGCCAGAAGGATTAGCAAGAAATATTATGGCGATCGCGAAAAAAACCCAGTTAACTGTAAGTAGCACCCAAAAGGAAATAAATGACTTTAGATTAGAAATAGAAAAGTCTTTTAATAACTCGATGGAAAGGGCTTCAGGGGTGTATAAACGCAATGCTAAAGGAATAGCAATATTAATCGGTATTTTGATTGCAACTAGCAGTAATGCCGATGCTTTTCATATGATTAGTCGGCTTTCTAAAGATTCTGCTTTAAGGGCTACTATTACCGAAAATGCCGGTCGAATTGTCCTGGAAAATCGTAATAATTTGGGTTACGTTGATATTAACACTTTGCGTAGTCAAACCGACGAAGCCCTTAACGATATTGCTCTCCCCATCGGTTGGAGTGATGCTAATTTACAACAACAAATTAACTGGACAAGAAAACAACAAAGAATATTTCCTTTTTGGCGATTGATTACCCTGATTCCAGGTTGGATTATTAGCGGTATAGCTATTGGAATGGGAGCGCCATTTTGGTTTGATTTACTCGGAAAAATTGTCAATGTCCGCAATGTTGGGAAATCACCTAGCGATCGCAATTAAATAAATTCGTTTGCAGACGACCTGACGGGTCGTCCCTACCATCTCCAATCCACAATCCGAAATATCAACGGGTCGTCCCAACCCAATCCAAAATCTAAAATCTAAAATCCAAAATCAAATGACTGTCGGTATCTGGATACTTGGAGATCAACTCTCCTTAAAACAAGCTGCACTTACGTCCTGTCACCCGGAAAAAGTCCCAGTTATCCTGATTGAATCCCTGGAACATATCCGCACTCGTCCCTACCATCGACAAAAGTTGGTACTGATTTGGTCAGCGATGCGACACTTTGCGGAGGAATTGCGTCAACAGGGTTATCCTGTCACCTATGAAGTTGCTGCTGCTGATTTTCAAAAACCCTTAATTGCATGGTTGAAAGCAAACCACATCACCGAATTACGAGTCATGCAACCAGCAGATCGACCATTCCGTCAATTAATTATGGCGATGCAGTCGAAATTACCATGTTCGATCCAGATAATTCCAAATAATCATTTTCTTTGGTCAACTTCTGATTTTCAAAAATGGACCAATGGCAAAAAAAGTTTACTTTTAGAAAGCTTTTATCGGGAAGGTCGCAAACGTTTGCAGATTTTGATGGTAGATAATCAACCTGTAGGGGGAGAATGGAATTATGATAAGCAAAATCGCCAACCTCCTCCAGAGAATTTAATTACGCCTCAACCAAAAGTTTTTCCTGTAGATGAGATTACTCAAGCGGTAATTCATCAAGTAAAATCCTTAGATATTCCCACCTTTGGTGAGATAAATAACTTTAATTGGGCAGTCACCCGTAATCAAGCCTTAGCAGTCCTAGCTGATTTTATTGATGGGAAATTAGCAAAATTTGGTCCCTATCAAGATGCAATGGTGACAGGGGAAAACACCCTGTGGCATTCCCTGATTTCTCCCTATTTAAATATTGGCTTACTTCACCCTCTAGAAGTGATTCAAGCAGCAGAAACCGCCTATTATCAACAGCAAATCCCCCTCAATAGTGTGGAGGGATTCATCCGGCAAATCCTTGGTTGGCGTGAATATATGTATGGGTTATATAATTACGTCGATTCCGATTATCCCCAACACAATTATTTTCAACATCACCAACCCTTACCAGAATTTTTCTGGACAGGTAAAACCAAAATGAACTGTTTACACCAGGTTTTAAAACAAACAATTAATACAGGTTATGCCCACCATATTCAACGTTTAATGGTATTAAGTAATTTTGCCCTAATTGCTGGTATTTCTCCCCAAGCTGTAGAAAACTGGTTTCATGCAGCTTTTATTGATGCCTACGATTGGGTGATGCAAACAAATGTAATTGGGATGGGATTATTTGCCGATGGGGGAATTTTAGCATCAAAGCCCTATGCTGCATCCGCTAATTACATTCATAAAATGAGTGATTATTGTCGCAATTGTAGTTATGATCGTAAATCTCGCACGGGTTCCCAAGCCTGTCCATTCAATTACTTTTATTGGGATTTTCTCGACCGTCACCGTGATAAATTAACCAAGCAGGGAAGGATGAGCTTTATTCTCAAAAACCTCGATAAAATGCCAGAAACAGAATTAGTAGAAATTCGCGATCGCGCGCAAAAATGGCATGAAGAAAACAATCATACTATTTTAGATTTTGGATTTTAGATTTTGGATTTAACTCGCTAGCTTATAGTTCAATACTGTTCAGTTAAAGATAACTGTAGGTTGGGTTGAGGCTTTGCATAGACTGTTGATTTTGTGGTAATTTAGCCATAATCTCACACAGTTTTTGTGATGATCTCGTCCCTATGCTCCGCGCGGGGACGCATTCCACGTACTGCCTCTAGATTCTTCAACCCAACCTAACCAATAATCAGGCTTTTAAGTCTAACTGAACTGTATTGGCTTATAGTTGCGTTTTAGCACCATTCCCTCGCATCCATGCTCCGCGTGGGTGCAGAATCTACGAAGCTCCTGCTTCGTGAATAAAGACGGTAGTCCTCACCCACTAGATGACTAAGCAGAGCATAGTCACCAGATAGATGGTCTGGATATTTCCACCAACTTGTACTAGGTGATTTTTTCACTTAAATTAATGACAAGTATTTAACCTGACATATAGCAATCCGATTTAAATAGTGAGAAATAGCGTGCCGTTGACTGATGACCGGTGACTGTTAACCATCAACTGTCAACCGTTAACAACCCTACATGAAATATTTCACTAATCCCACTCGGACTGCGGTAATATTGCATAATCCAAAATCCTATCATTTGACTGCGGCTTGAATCCAGTTATGCAAGGTACTCACAACCTCATCAAGAGGAATTTCCTGCGCTTGTTTTGTCGCCCTTTGTACCACCTCAACTTTACCATCCTTTAAAGCTTTTCCGGTGACAATTCTGTAGGGAATACCGATTAAATCAGCATCTTTAAACTTAACTCCAGCCCGTTCATTCCTATCATCTAATAAAGTTTCAATCCCTGCTTTGTTGAGTTCTGTATACAACTTTTCCCCAACTTCCATCTGCTCGGTATCATTAATATTGGGAACGGTGACAATCGCATGGTAAGGCGCGATCGCGACAGGCCAAATAATCCCATCCTTGTCGTAGGATTGTTCCACTGCGGCTTGGGCTAACCTGGATACACCCACACCATAACAACCCATTACCAAAGGTTTTTCCTCTCCCTGCTCGTTTGTATAGGTAGCATTCATCGCCTGGGAATACTTCGTACCCAGTTGGAAAATATGGCCAGCTTCAATACCACGGGCACTTTGGAGGATTTGACTAGGGTCATGGACAGCGCGATCGCCCGGTCTGGCTTTGCGAATATCTACGATAGTCTCTGGTAATTTAATTTGCTCATTCCAGTTAGCTCCCACCACGTGATAACCAGAAATATCCGCACCGGTGACAAAGTTTTTCAACCCCACAGCAGTTTGATCCACCAGACGCAAAAACTTGCTGGCGATGTCTTTGGCTGGTTTAATATAATCATCACT
Source organism: uncultured Calothrix sp. (assembly GCA_937973965.1). Classification (GTDB taxonomy): domain Bacteria; phylum Cyanobacteriota; class Cyanobacteriia; order Cyanobacteriales; family Nostocaceae; genus NIES-3974. Next base: position 18,340 of record CALJJQ010000047.1, read on the forward strand.
GATATCCGGAGCAATATAACCTAATGGTAAAGGTTTAGTCGTCCATTTCTCCTGGGAATCAGCATCAGGAACACTCAAACTCAAAATGGTTTTTGCTTGATAATTAGCGGCTAATTTAGTTAACTCATTGGTTAACTTAACCTCGTTGACCTCCTGGTCTCCCCGGATACTCACCAACACCAAAACCGTCATCCCGTTATCGTAAACAGCTTGATACAAAACATTCTTCACGATATTGGTAGGCGAGCATTGCAAAAAATTACACACCTTCTCAATCGTTTCCGTCCCCGGAGTCTCCCGTTTTTCATAGCTAGTAAAGGGAGAAGCTTCCCCATCCCCAGCTAAAGAAACAGCCTTCTCCACATTCGCGGCATACTTACCATCCTCCGTATACAAAACCTCATCTTCCCCCGCTTCCGCCAACACCATAAATTCCGTTGAACCCGACCCCCCAATTGCTCCCGAATCGGCTTCCACTGCCCGGAATTTTAACCCACAACGCCGCAACATATTACTATAGGCGACGTACATATCATCGTAGGTTTTCTGCAAACTGTCGCTGTCGGTATGGAAAGAATAACCATCCTTCATAATAAATTCCCGTCCCCGCATCAACCCAAACCGGGGACGAATCTCATCCCGAAACTTAGTCTGCAATTGGTATAAATGCAAAGGTAGCTGACGGTAGGAACGAATCATATCCCGCGCAATATAGGTAATTACCTCCTCATGGGTCGGTCCCAAAGCTACCTGCTGGTCACGTCGGTCAGTCAAGGCAAACATAATCCCCTCAGCCTTCGTATAGGTATCCCAACGACCCGACTCCCTCCACAAATCGGCAGGTTGCAGTTGGGGGAGTAAACATTCCTGCGCACCCGTAGCATTCATCTCTTCCCGGACAATTTGGGAAACCTTTTGCAACACCCGCCACATTAAGGGTAAATACGCATAAATACCTGCACCGATGCGACGAATATAACCCGCTCGTAGGAGCAATTTATGGCTGGGAATCTCCGCATCAGCCGGGTCATCTCGGAGCGTGACAAATAACATTTGTGACAGTCGCATCGTTTCTTTCCTGTTTGACTTACTTATAGAATTCGCTTTGATTGCTGAGAATCTGGAATTAGTATCGCCTTAAATATATAGCGTTTCCAATCATTTTTCCAATCAATTTTACCCTCATCTGAAGAGACTAGACGGTATCCTACCTCCCAACCAGTAGAAGATGTGTCAATACAGTTCGGATCAGTAAATTCATAAACCCCAAATAATTGTAGAGACGCGTTAGAGGTTGTTTGAAAAGTCGGGTAGTTTGTCAAAAAGCTCTCTCAGTATAGGCTGTGAATAGTTAGTAAACAGAACCGAGAAAGTGGTATGAGTAAAGCTTATCCTAGCAACCGAACAGAAACACAATACGAATTAATAAAAGACTTGATTCCACCACCAAAACCAGGTGGACGTAATCGTGAAGTCGATATGTGGCAAGTAAGTGCTAAACGCAATTTTCGCTCCTCTTGGTAGAAGAAGTGAGATGGCGATCGCTACCAGGAGATTTTCCACCCTAGCAAACAGTGTAGACATACTTTCGTAATTGGCGGATTGATGGGACTTGGCTTATGATTGATGACAAACTCCGAGATTGGACTCGGATTGAGATGGAACGCCACCCAAGCCCCTCAGAAGCGATAATTAATAGTCAAAGGGTAAAAAGTGCAGCAATGGTAAGTATATCAGTTGGTTTTGACGGAGGAAAGCGTATAAAAGGGCGAAAACGATTCGTAACAGTCGATACTTTGGGATTAGTGCTACGAGTTTTGGTAACAGCAGCCAATACAGACGAGCGTTCTGGAGGAAAACATTTTCAATTCATATTTGTATTTAACAACGTCGTTTTTTAGCTCCTGTATCTGAATCATCTTAATTTCGATTAGTATTTGTTCTAGGATGAAGACAAGGCCAATCCCGACTTCGTGCTGAGTTATTAAGTGTGCAAACCCATAAATAAAATGCTGTATTTTTCGGAAATCAGCTAGAGACAGCTTGTAGTTATATATGGTTATGGTATTTTTGCTAGCAGGTAATATGCAGTTTCTCTAAAGAGAAGCCAGTTCAAACCTGTCTACCGATAAAATTACTAATAAGCATATTTATGATTCTGATGTACACGGATTCACAAATGTAGTCAAGATAACGAAAAATATAGGTCTTACGCAATCACTACCCAGTTACCTCATTGCATAGACGTGCAGCAAATCGACCCTAGGGTCGTCAGGAAGCAGTCAAAAGTGCGTAAGTCCGAAAATAAATCAGGAGAAAGGGGAGATAACCTGTCAATTCATGTGTACTCACCGAAAAGCCAGGAATGGGCAAAGTTGTGTACGGAGTATCCTGTATTCTGTCTCCTGATTCATTGGGTGCTGGTATTTCATTTCCGAACAGTAGGTTGATTTCGCATTAACCTTCACAGTCTAGATCAAAACTTACGTAATATCAGCCAGTCAGAGGAAACAAGTGGTTAAAAACAAAGATTTGACAACAGCAAACCTGGAAGTGCCTAGTCAGAATTTACACCGGAAAAATCGCTGGAAACTATGGACTGCAATTAGTGGACTGGCAATCATCTCCGCAACACTTGGCGGATTGGGGGCAATTTATATGGGTACAACCCCCTTCCATAAAACCAATTTAACCCCAGAACAGGCCAAATTTTTCCAAAGCGATCGCATTGCTGGTAATATTTTCCAGCTCAACAGTCCGGTGAATATTTTAGTCATGGGTATGAGTGTACTACCAGAAAATGCCCGTGAACGAGGATATTTCCATCAACTTAATTCCTTTGATGGATTGGCTGATGTGATGTTGTTAATTCGGTTTGACCCGACCACCGACAAAATTACCATGATTTCCATCCCTAGGGATACACGGGTGGAAATAGACGGACGTGGAATCCAAAAAATTAACGCATCCAATGTTTACGGGGGTGCTTTTTTAGCTGCGACCACCACCAGTCAACTTCTGGGAGGTACACCAATTCATGGTTATATCCGCATCAACGTTCTCGGAGTTGGTAAACTGATTGATACTTTAGGAGGTGTGACAGTTGATGTCCCCTACGACATGAAATATCAAGACCATTCCCAACACCTTTACATAGACTTAAAAGCTGGTAGACAACATCTTGATGGCGATAAAGCGCTGCAAATGTTACGTTTTCGCCATGATGGCAAAGGGGATATTGGCAGAATCCAGCGTCAGCAAATTTTAATGCAAGCCTTAGCAGAACAGGTTCTCAATCCCATCACCTTAGCCAAATCACCCAAAATTCTCAGCGTCATCCAAGAAAACATCGATAGTAACCTCAGCGTTGAACAACTATTAACCCTAGTTAACTTTGCCGTTCAAAGCGATCGCTCCCAAATGAAAATGTTGACCTTACCAGGTAGAGCTAGTTATCCTCGCGAGTTTAATACTAGCTATTGGCTACCCAACCAATTGGAAATCGACCAGTTAGTTAGGGAAAATAATTTGCGGGATTGATACTAATTCGTAATAGCCTGCAGCAACGCTTCGCGTACGTAATAGCCTACGGCAAGCCGCTTCGCGTCTACGTAATACCCGCTACGCGGGAAGCAAGCTACGTAATCACGTAAGTTGCTAGTTAGTGCCTCTAAATGTGTCACGATAATGCATAATATCTGCTTTTCTGTATTTTTAGACACGAAAATTTGAGATTTTGTACCTGAAAATCGACTTTCTTTTATAACTACCAACTTGGGTTAGTAACTATTTCATTTAGAGGTTGTTTATCAAGTATTAATTATCACTATTTTGACTATCGTCCTGACTCTGGACATGGGGTTGTAAAGCTGATTTTTCCTTCGAGAGTACAGACGCGATATGTCGCGTCTCTTCCTGCTCCCAAACAACGATAATTCAAGTATTAAAATCGACTTTTAATACATCCTCTTAGTATACTCCCCTCCGTTTTTATTCCTGGAGGAGATTTTACTGATGGAAGCGATCGCATTCTCAAGTAACCCGCAACTTGGGTTAATTGTATCGAGGTCAGCAGAAAAAGCAGAGTCCGAAGGCGGTATGAAAATTCTGTGAAATTATATTACTTGGTTTCCATCACCAATTTTGTCCCCATCTGGGAAAAAACCCATCACCCCAAATCCCCAGAGTTTGATAAATTAAATACAGTATATCCAATAGGTAGTGACAAAAACCACACCTGGGATTTATAACAAAATATCTACAATCATTCATCGCCAACAGACAGTACCATTGTCAAATAGGTTCTCCCCAGGAAAATCAACCCTGATTCCAGGGGAATCCTAGAAAACAAACACATAAATAACGGGTGAGGAAAGGTAGGTAGTTGCGCTCATAGCGCCTTTCTAGTAAAGCTTTTTCGGAGCTAAAGCCACTACTACAAACCCCTCAGAACTTATGTGGTTAAATACTAGTATTCTTGGAGGGAAAAGGCTGGGTGACGACATGAACTACTCACTAGTACTGAAATTGGCTGATGGAATCGGTTAAGACACTTGAGGTCAGCAGCTACCAAAATTCCGTATCTAATATCATTGAAACAAAGAGTACATCGATTTTGCCATCAGCAAATGGTGAAATCTGCTTGAAACAAACCTTTAACAGAATTAGCTATTATTTCTCAGAGCTTGTGGGTGATAAAGTCATGAATCCAGCAGACAATCCAGAAAATTGGGTATCGCTTCCATCGTCCAATCCAGAGGAAACGATAGTATCTGATAATACTATTGATTGCCCATTTTACTCGGTTGTACCCACATCCAACAGTGAGAGGGGGGACAGTGAAGAGGGGGAAGCGCCAAGTCAACAAATTTACCAATTACCCCCTGGGGAGTCGTCACCGGAGGTAGTAGAAACAAAAACTGAGTTTGTGGATGAGCAAGTAGAGCAAAAAATTGATATTGAAGCCATACTCGACTCCGAATTAGATAAAGTCGTAACTTGGGAACTAGGGATGGAAGAAACCGCAACCGAGGAGCAAAATCCGATAGCAGACAGTTATTCTATTCCCATACCTGAATCCCATCAAGAATATAATCCGGAAGTAAATATCGAAGACCCTGAACAGGTAGAAATTGGCACAGAATTTGCCCAGCTATTAGAATTAAACCAGGAACTGCGGACAGCCAACGATGAACTTTATACCCACGTTGAAGCCTTAAAAGAAGCCCTCAAAGATTCCGAAGCAGCGCTGCAACGACATAAAAAACGGGCAGATGTCACAGAATCATTATTAGCACAACAAAATCAAGAATTAGCTGCTGCTCAATCACAAATTGCATCCCTATTTCAACAATTGGAAACTACCCAACAAAACCTGCAACATCAAGAAGCCTTATTAGAAACCTACCGCGCTCATTTAGAAACGAACCAACAAAAACTGGCCCAACTAGAAAGGGAATGTGCTAGTTTACACGCAAATTTCCAAGAAAAATCTCAACAATTAGCCCATTCGGAAGCTACCTGTCGGGAACTGCGAACCCGTTTGATGCGACAGCAGCGACAAACTCTGCAATTTAAAGCAGCCTTAGAAAAATGTCTGGAAGCACCGCTCCCCGATAACGGGGTGTCTAACCATGAAAATATTCATTCCTTACTGAATCGCACCCAACCGATTCAACCTTGGTCAGGAGAAACAGAGGAAGGGGATAATAGCATTTATCCTTCTATTCCCAAGCCATCTGCTGCTGTTCCACCTTGGCAACCACCAACCACCAGTAAAAACACGCAAAGGCAATCAGAGGAAGACCAAACATCCCTAGGTGATTCAGCTGCTAATATTACCTCATCTACAGATGAAACTGCAAGGGAAGAAAACCCTTGGGAGGATACCTGTGACTCCCCAGCAACAGACCCATCCATCTTGAGCGAATCTCTCACCAGCTTAGAAGCACAGATTGATAGCGTGATTCAAGTGTTTTTTACGGCTCAAACAGCCAACTTCTCCAACTCAGCAACCGAACAACCACAAAATTCGTTCCCAGAACCGGAAACCTTAACCAACCATCTCGAATTCGATACCCCATCACCTTGGGATACTCCAGTAAATTCCCCTAGTACACCCAACGATATTAATACAATCACCATTGATACTAATGGTAATATCACTGATGGAATAGATCAGAACCATCAACAACCTGTTTCCCATCCTGTAACAAACAAAGCAGATACTGATAATACCCATGTCACCCCGACAGAGGATATCTGGGGAGATATATCTAATTTAACTCCTGAGCAGATTTCTATCCTGCAATCTCCAGCGATTACTGATATTGATGATCGCAATTCACCCTCACCCCTAGTATATCCCCGTCGTCCTCCCAAAGGACGTAAATCGCTATCTTCCGTGGAATTACCGAATTTTCGCCCCCATCAAAAATAAGATAGACAGGGCTTAAAAATTGGTTTGTTGACAGTTGACGGGTGATAGTGGAAACGTAGGATTGCCACGTCTCCTTGAGAGTTTGCTGTTATGGATAAATTGATAGGTTGGGTGGAACGAAGTGGAACCCAACAAAATTGACATGACAGGTCAAACAAGTAATAACGTAAGTTGCTAGTTAGTGCTTCTAAATGTATCATTATGATACATAATATCTGTTTTCATGTATTTTTAGACACAAAAATTTTAGATTTTTTACTTAAAAATCGACATTCTTTTATAACTAGTAACTTGGGTTAATATAAAACCTCAACAACAATAAATCGGAAATTAATCAAAATATTCTAATTGCTTGTTTTCTAGGAAATTTATTGTTGGGTTACGGTGTAGAAGATGAATAATATCGCTGCAAATCTATTTATGCACCTCCACCCAACCTAGGGGAAATTGCTTGTACCTAAGAGGAAATATGTTACGGCATTCCGAGCAAGATTTGTGAAATTTTACCTGTGGGGTTGTTAATGGTTGACAGTTAACGATACGCTATTTTTCACTACTTAAATAAATAGGATTGCTGTATATTCGTTTTTCAAATTTGTATTATTTCCTATTCCCTGTTCCCTATTCTCTACTTTTTTGGTTAGCAAGGCAGATAGAAAATTTTTTACTAACGGTAATTTACATCAACAATCGGGAAAAATATATTAGTTAATTGTGACTTAATAATGTGAATAATCTCTCGAACAAAATTAAAAAAAATCATGAAAAAAATACATGAATAGTACTAGATATCCGCTAATCTAAAGATAGATTCAGTATCAAAAAATATGGAGAATATTGGCTTTTGCTTAGGAGAAATACAATGCAAGTGAATCCTTCGAGGATGAGTGATGATGATGCGATCGCGTTTTATCAGCAAGCTGCAAGGATTTACGAGCATGAGCAAGATTGGGCAAATTTACTAGATGCCTTTTCTCAGCTGGGATTGCTAGCGCGACGACGGCGCAATTTCGATTTAGCAAGGCAATATTTTGAACGGACGCTCAAGTTAGCGATGAAGTTGGCAGATCAGGTAAAAACAGGCTGGATTTATTATAATTTGGGTGTGGTAGCTGAGTTGCAACAGCAATGGAATGATGCACTGCATTTTTATCAAGAATCTTTAAATTTTTATGAAGTTTCCCAGTCAACGAATGCAGTCGCAGATAGCTATTATGGGATTGGGAATATTGCTTTAGTCCAAGGTCGATATGAACAAGCGATCGCCTATTATCATCAAGCCTTAGAAATATTTCGCCTCCAAAACGATAGCTACAAAATTGCCTTTGTGTATCATCAGCTAGGAGAAGTTGCTCAGGTACAGTCGAAATTTACGGAAGCGCGTCAATTTTATACGAAATCCCTAGATATGCGGCGAGTGATAGGGGATAATTATCACGCAGCCCAAAGTTATGCCCAACTAGGACTAATTGCGCGACGGGAAGGAAATTTTGTCGAAGCGATCGCGAATTTAGAGATAGCTCAACAAATATACGCTGATGTAAATGATACCTATAATCTCAGTAAAATACTCCATTACTTGGGTATGGTTAGACAGGAAGAAGGACAATTACCCATAGCCAAAATCTACTATCAGGAGGCACTGCGGTTAAAGGAGATGATGGGGGATTTGCACAGTGCTGCACGGGTGTATCATAACTTGGGGATTGTTGCTCAGGTCGAGAATGATTTGGATACAGCAACAACTTTTTTTCAAACTGCACTCAAGTTGAAAAAAAATACGAACGATGTGGTGACCATTGGTTCCGCATATCACCACCTTGGTATTGTTGCCCAATTAAAGGGTGAATATCAACTTGCCTATAATTATTACCAAGAGGCAATTCAATCCTATCAAGAAACTGGTAATTACCTCCGCATTGCCGACGAATATCACCACCTAGGATTACTTGCTCAAGACCAAAAAAAATACCTTCAGGCAAACCGGTATTACCATCACGCTCGACAAATATATGAGGACTTAGGTGATTTAGTTAACGCTGCGGATGAGTATTATCAACTAGGAACCGTAGCCCATCTCAGTCACGACATTGAAAACGCGATCGCCTATTTTCTCAAATCCTTGTACATCTATCTAGACCGCAATCAAATCATTAAGTCTCAATACTCTGTTAAACAAATGGGTTTGATTCTTCGTCAAGTAGGAGTTAAGAGATTTAATCTTTACTGGTACAAAGTCACAGGGGAGTCACAATGTACAGGAAGAGTCAAGAAACTCATTTGGAATGCAGCTGATTTTCCCACCCATCCCCTGGGTCTATTTTGGCAATGGTTCAAGGGTCGTTGGAAAACTTCTGAGGTGAAGTAGGGAGTAGGGAGTGGTGAATAGGTTGGGAAACAGCACTTTTACGGGTTCTGTATTAACCTTACACAAAATACAGCCTATTCCCTCCCCATCAAAGCATATCTGGAAAAATTTCCGGACTAAACATTTCCCACAAAACTTGAAAATATGGTTTAAAAACTCGATGGTGTTCATCACCGATCCGACTGCGAATTTCATTTCCTAGTAAATTAATCATTTGTCGAACTAATTCCCAATTCACTCGTAGCGTGGGATATAGCATTAAACAGAGGGGAAATAATTCTTGTTGAATTGCCTCAATACTTCTTTCTAGCATACACACCCACAGGTACACTTGGAACATCTCGGTGTCGCGAATACTGGCAATTCTGACGGTGGGATTACTTAAGTTTCCACTGTAACTGGAATAGGTGGGATAAATTTGAATAACGCGATCGCATACCTTTTCCGCGATTTCCGTACTCATGGGTAGTAAATGTCGAACTAATTGCATTTGGGGTGATTGATAATCGTAATTTGCTGCTGCTTTATAAGCACGTTGTAAAGGCATATACAAGTGGTCATCAATCACCTTAAAATAGCTATTTAACCGTTCCTTTTCCCAATGGGGGACATGATTGAGTAACAACTGTCCAGTATAGTGAAACTGGAGAGAAACAAAAGCGATCGCTCTGGGGTCATTTGCTGTATAGTGACCGCGAATGGTACTAATATAGGTACCCAATTCCCGTGCTACCTGTTGGGGTGGTTTTTGCTGACTGTAGATTTCGATGGTTTTATCAAAAACAACAAAAGAATCTTGAGAAATTTGCCAAGGGTCAATTAATTGTTGATTGACTCCGTGACGTTCTAGTTCTTTGGAAATTAATGCTTCTGTTTGTGACCAAGCTTGGATACTGGTGGTTCGGAGTAAGGTGTGGAGTTTCTCGGATGTCTGCTTAGTGCTGTTTTTCAGAGGAACAACGTCATTGTTAGTTTTGATGTTTTGAATGTATTTTTTTGCCCACATTTGAGCTAGCTGGTGTATTTCTTCTTCATTCTCCGGGTTTGGTTCGGGATTGGGATTAGGAAATTTAATGACTTGGGTCATGATAGTCTTTGCCTGAGATAATTTTGTTTGTTTTGTGTTTGATGGTTGTGTTCTTGTAGCAACAAAATCTGAGTCGGTGATAATCTAGTTCATAACCTGTATTTCTCACAAATTCCTCAAACCTACAGGGAGTTGGGAATAGAAGGAAAATTCATCCGTCACTCAAGACCTATAAGTTACTTGTGAGAAATCCGGGATAGGACTTATGTCGCAATTTAGAACCTTAACCGACAGCAAACAAGACCTTGGGACTATGCTTGTCGATCAGAAAATTAATTAAAGCCAGAAAACAGCTTTTATCCCTAGTTCTGTTACACTAACGAAGAATCCTTGTTGTGCCTTTTGTCTAATTATTTTCGCCATATCCTAAAGCAACAAAATATACTAACAATACATATGAAATAATATTCTTCTAAAGAAGCAATTACTGACCATACTTCATTTTAAAGGGATTTACCTTGATGTTAATCCCTTTACAAGAAAATTACACTCGGATAAATACAGGTATAAAATATTTAGGGAGTCGGCAAAGTTGTTTTGGAAATCGTAAATAAAAACCTAATTTAGGTTAAAACCAATGCCAGAAATATTTTGGAAGCAAAAACTGTTACAAAAATTCCGGTAGATCGGGTGGAACGCAGTGGTAGCTCACATCTTTGTTGAGTAATTGAGTACCTAACAAAACCGACATCGAAAACAAGTAAACCCTCACAAAAATTAAATAGGAAAATTAATCAAAATACCCTAATTACCCGTTCCACAAGAGATTTATTGTTGGGTTAGGGTGCAGAAAATGGATCATATCGCAGCACATTTATTTACGCACCTTCACCCAACCGACCTTAGAGGATATCTGAATTTGTCACCTTACTTATGCAACATTAACGCTACTTCCTTGGCGAAATAGGTCAAAATCAAGTCTGCACCAGCTCGCTTCATGCTCAACAAAGTTTCTAAAATCACCTTCTTCTCATCAATCCAGCCATTAGCAGCCGCAGCCTTAATCATGGCATACTCTCCACTCACATTGTAGGCGGCAACGGGGACATTGCTGTAATCTTTCACTTGGCGAATGACATCTAAATATGCCAAAGCTGGTTTTACCATGACGATATCTGCACCCTCAGCAATATCTAAACTAACCTCCTTGATGGCTTCCTTAGCGTTACCAGGATCCATTTGATAGGTCTTCTTATCACCAAATTTAGGTGCAGAATCCAAAGCATCGCGAAATGGTCCATAATAGGCAGAAGCATATTTAGCCGAGTAAGCGAGGATTTTGGTGTCAATGAAACCAGCTGCATCCAAAGCTTGACGAATTGCACCAATTCTGCCGTCCATCATATCCGAAGGTGCAACCATATCTGCACCAGCTTCAGCTTGGGAGAGGGACATTTTCACTAGTACCTCCACCGTCGGGTCATTTAAAATCGCCCCATTTTCATCGACAATTCCGTCGTGTCCATGACTGGTAAAGGGGTCAAGAGCCACATCCGTAATTACAAGGATATCCGGTGTGTTTTGCTTAATTGCTCTAACAGTTTGTTGCACTAAACCATTGGGGTTATAGCTTTCGCTACCAGTATCATCCTTTTTACTTTCAGAAATCACCGGGAAAAGAGCGATCGCGGGAATTCCTAAACTAGCGATTTCGGCAATTTCCTTTAATAATAAGTCTAAACTAAAGCGGTAACATCCTGGCATAGAGGGGATTTCCACCTTTTGATTTTCCCCCTCCATCACAAACATCGGATAAATTAAATCATCCACCGTGAGGACGTTTTCTCGTACCATCCGTCGGATTGTTTCATTGCGACGTAAGCGACGGGGACGCTGGGTTAGATTGAGAGATGTTGCGGTGCTGTTTTGATGAGGCTGATTTTCTAAGGACATATTTTTGATGATAATTATGAATCTATCTTGTTATATTAGTTCTTTTCCGGCTCACTTTTTGCGTAACAGTTGTTAATCGGGGATTTGCAGCGAATCCTGAAAATTGGTAGGGAGTAGGGAGAGACGCGATATATCGCGTCTGTACGGGAGCAGGGAGTAGCCGTACTAACGGACACAACCACACCATGTAAACAACTCATTTCCACTCCCAACTCCCTCTGCATCAAGCGAGTCAGCAACATTTTCCTAGGGTAATCCAAAATCCAAAATCCAAAATCTAAAATCCAGTCACTGATGGTTTAGAGTGAATATAAATAGATATTAAAGCAAGTTAACATTCGACAGGTAAAAGCACGTAGGTAGCTCCATGTTAAAGACGACGATCGCACCAGAACAGGTAAATCGCATTGTAGGGAATCAGCACCATGACCCCTTTGAGGTTTTGGGTTCCCACCTCATTGAAGAAAATGGTAAAAATGTCTGGGCAGTGAGAGCATACCTACCCAATGCTAGTCAGGTTTGGGTGGTTCTACCAGAACAACGTTTAGAGTTTGCAATGGAAAGTGTGCATCACCCCAATTTTTTTGAATGCATCATTGAAACCAAAGAATTAAATAATTATCAACTGCGAATCAAAGAAGGCGATCGCGAACGTGTCACCTATGACCCCTACGCTTTCCGCTCACCCAAGTTAACGGACTTCGATTTACACCTGTTTTCTGAGGGAAATCATCACCGCATCTACGAAAAATTGGGTGCCCATCCCACTGTGATTGATGGTATCCAAGGTGTATACTTTGCCGTATGGGCCCCCAATGCTCGCAATGTCTCGGTTTTAGGCGATTTTAATAGCTGGGATGGTCGTCAGCACCAAATGCGTAAAGGTCATACCGGTGTCTGGGAATTATTTATCCCCCAGCTACAACCAGGTGAGTGCTATAAGTATGAAATCAAAAACTATGAGGGACATATTTACGAAAAAAGTGATCCCTACGGTTTTCAACAGGAACCCCGTCCTAAAACAGCTTCCATCGTTACGAATTTGGACGCTTACACCTGGAATGATGGGGAATGGATGGATCAGCGTCGTCACACTGACCCCCTGACCCAACCCATTGCTGTTTACGAGGTACATCTTGGTTCCTGGTTACATGCATCCAGTAGCGAACCCGCAATCCAACCAGATGGTAAACCCGCTCCCGTTGTCCCGGTTTCCGAATTAAATCCCGGTTCGCGGTTTTTAACCTACCGGGAATTAGCCGAGCGCTTAATCCCCTACGTAAAGGAATTGGGTTACACCCATATTGAAGTTTTACCCATTGCTGAACACCCCTTTGATGGTTCCTGGGGATACCAAGTGACGGGATATTACGCACCCACATCCCGATTTGGTACACCGGAAGATTTTATGTATTTTGTTGATCAATGTCACCAAAATGGAATTGGTGTGATTGTGGACTGGGTTCCCGGTCATTTTCCCAAGGATGGTCATGGGTTAGCCTTTTTCGATGGAACCCATTTGTATGAACATGCAGACCCCCGTAAGGGTGAGCATAAGGAATGGGGTACCTTAATCTTTAATTACGGTCGCAATGAAGTCCGTAATTTTTTGGTTGCTAATGCCTTATTTTGGTTTGATAAATTCCATATTGATGGTATCCGTGTAGATGCGGTGGCTTCCATGCTATACCTGGATTACAACCGCAAGGAAGGGGAGTGGGTCCCCAATCAATATGGGGGACGGGAAAATATCGAAGCAGCTGATTTTCTGCGTCAAGTGAATCATTTGATTTTTAGTTATTTTCCAGGGGTAGTTTCCATTGCCGAAGAATCCACATCTTGGCCAATGGTATCATGGCCTACCTATGTGGGAGGTTTAGGATTTAACTTGAAATGGAATATGGGTTGGATGCATGACATGCTGGATTATTTCAGTATGGACCCCTGGTTCCGTCAATTCCATCAAAATAATATTACCTTTAGTATTTGGTACAACCACAGCGAAAACTTTATGCTGGCCCTTTCCCATGACGAAGTTGTACATGGTAAAAGTAATATTATTGGCAAAATGCCGGGAGATCGATGGCAGAAATTTGCCAATACCCGGTGTTTGTTTGCCTATATGTATACCCATCCAGGGAAGAAAACCATGTTTATGAGCATGGAGTTTGCCCAATGGAGCGAATGGAATGTTTGGAGTGATTTGGAATGGGATTTACTGCAATACGAACCCCATCAACAATTACGTAAATTCTTCCAGGATTTAAATCATCTCTACCGCAGCGAACCAGCTTTGTACAGTCAAGATTTTGCCCAAGAAGGATTTGAATGGATTGACTGTAGCGATAATCGTCACAGTGTTGTTTCCTTTATCCGTCGAGCTAAGGATAATCACGGATTTGTGGTTTGTGTGTGTAACTTTACACCTCAGCCCCATTCCCATTATCGCATTGGTGTACCGGAACCAGGGTTTTATACGGAATTATTCAACAGCGACGCTCGTCCCTATGGGGGTAGCAATTTAGGTAATCTCGGTGGTAAATGGACGGATAACTGGTCGATGCATAATCATCAGTATTCCCTGGATTTGTGTTTACCTCCCTTGGCTGTATTGATTTTGAAACTAGATCGAAATAAAACCGCAGAATATATGCTTGATGGGGAAGAATCTTAGAGGATGTATTAAAAGTCGATTTTAATACTTTTAACTTATTGTTTTTGGGGAGTAGGCAATCGGAGTAGTTTATAACGACAAATATACCGTTTGTGCCTATTTCCTGTCTTCAATAAGTAGTTGATAAAGTATTTATGAACGTGAGTTCGATGAACCTCACCCCAACCCCTCTCCGACTTCCCAGAGGGGCAGAAAATCTGTAGTTTTAAATCCAGAATCAATTCTTTCAAAAGCCCTCACCCCAAGGAAGAGAGCTTTGGAGAAGGATTATTTAAAACTGTAGAATTCATGTTTTATTAATACTTAACCAACGTCCTCTTAGAGTTAGAGAATGTATAAAAAGTCGATTTTAATACTTAACTTATTGTTTTTGGGGAGTGAGCAATCCATCGTATAGGTTTTGATGGCTTTGTAGTAGTGGCTTGAGCCCTGAAAAAGCTTTATGATGAAGGTCCTATACCCGCATGTCGCAGACTAGCACAACTACGTACTACCTCTAGAACGGAACGGATGAAAATGATTTTGTCCCACTCCCGTACAGACGCGATATAGCCTCTTTCAGAGGAGCTGAACGCTAACGCGTCTCTCCCTACTCCCCACTCCCTATTGACAAGGAAGAAATACAGATTACCAAGGGTGACGGATGAAATCGTATATTTCGGTGTATTTCTTGGCTGGGTGGTTCCAGGAATAATCGTAATTCATACCTTGAATGGCTAATTTTTGAAATAAATCTGGATTCAGATTATAAACATCAATTGCGCGATTTAAGGCAGATTCTAAGGCGTAATTATCCTGTTCAAAAAACACAAATCCATTCCGTTCTTCGGGGGGATGCATTTGGTCATAATCCCAATCAAAAACGGTGTTAACCAGTCCACCGACACCGCGAACTACGGGAACTGTCCCATATTTTAAGCCGATAATTTGGGTCAACCCACAGGGTTCATAATTACTGGGAACTACGATGATATCGGCTCCTGCATAGATGAGATGGGATAATTCTTCGTTAAATCCTAATTCTATATGTGCATCCGGGTTCGTGCTTAAAAATTCTTTTTCATGGGCAAACCAATCATGGATCGACTTTTCCGTTGCTGCACCTAACAAGACAAACTGGGCATCCCTTGCTAAACTGTGATAGATGGCATGGTGAACCAGATGCACCCCTTTTTGTTGGTCTAAGCGTCCAATGTAGGCGACCAGAGGTTTATCTACCTGTTGTAATTTTAAGCGATCGCGTAATGCTTTTTTATTATAAATTTTTTGTTCAAAATCTTCGCTGCTATAGTTACTGGGAATATATCGATCCCGTTGTGGATTCCAAAATTCGTAGTCAATCCCGTTGAGTACCCCTTGAAATTTATCGCGATGCAGGTATAGGGTGTGACCTAAACCATAACCAATGTCCGTATGTTGGGCTTCCCACGCATGGTACGGTGATACGGTAGTGACTGCATTGGAATAGACTATCCCCCCCTTCATCATGTTAATCGCAAAGGGATTAAAGTTATCCTGTAACTTGTCGTATTGGAAATAATATTCTGGTCGGTTTAATCCGGTTGCTTGCAGCACCTCGACTCCAGCAAAACCCTGGTGTTTAAAATTATGGATGGTGTAACATACCCGTTGATACTCCATCCCGTGATATTTATAAATTTCGTAAAGTAAAACCGGAACTAAGCCTGTTTGCCAATCGTGACAGTGGATCACGTCGGGACGTTTGTTGCTTTGCTGTAAAAACTGTAATGCTGCTTTACTAAAAAAAGCAAACCGTATATTGTCATCATCACACCCATAATAACAACCACGGTTAAAAAAGTTATCCTGGGAATTGGGTCGAATAAAGAAACACAAGCGACCATGTACCCAACCACAATAAACGGAACAATGGATTGCTGCACCATACCAGGGTACCCACAAATTGAGGTAGGCATCATGTAGTCCCCAAATATGGTCGTAGCGCATACAATCGTACATCGGGAGAATTAACTCCACACAATGTCCCTTATTCTCCAGTTCCCTGCTGAGTCCATAGACAACATCCCCTAAACCCCCAGCTTTAATTACAGGTGCGCACTCTGAGGCAATTTGTACGATGTACATCCCGATTCCCCACTTAATAAAATTTAATTTTATATTTTTCTTATCTTAATACAGATACAGGGAGTATCTACCTGACTTGAAAGTGAGTTGGGATTTGGGAGTCGGGAGTGGGAATGAGTTTTTATTGGTTTGGTTATGTCCAAACGACATAGACCCGATGGGTTATTTCTAGGTTTGTGGTTCGATGTTTAATTTTTTCATGGTTTGTAACATTTGCAGGGCATGGTTTTCATCGCCGATGGATTTATATAATTCGTAGGCTCGTTGATAATGTTTAATAGCAATATTTTTCATCTGGTTTTTTTGATAAATGGCTGCTAATGCCAGAAAAATTTTTGCTTGCTCGGAATGATTATTTAATTCCTGGGCGATAGATAGAGCTGTATTTAAATATTCAAGAGCTTGACTGTAATGCTGAATTTGGTAATAAATACTACCAACACTAAAATATACACTTTGTTGACTTTGTTTCGCTCCTATGGCTTCAAGGATAATTAGAGCTTGATGGTAGCAATCAAGAGCTGCTTGGGTGTCGCGTAATTTTTGATAGGTAATCGCCATCCGGGATAGAGCAGCAGCTTCACCAAATTGATTGCCAATTTCTCGACAAATTTCCCAAGATTGGCTGTTATAGGCGATCGCTTGATTTAATTGGTTGGTTTGACTGCAAATATCGCTTAATCCCTGCAATATGGCACTCCTCACCCGCTTTTCCCCGATTTGTTGCGAAATTGCTAGGGCTTCTGTAAAATATCCCTGCGCCAGGGCATAATTATCCAAAGATTTATGAATCTGTCCTAAACTATGGAGAGATATCATCATCAAATCCTGATTTTGATATTTATAGGCAATAGATAAAGCGCGATCGCTACAATCTTTGGCTGTTTGCCATGACTGCATCTGAATGTAAATCCCTGCTAAATTAGCCCAAGAATCACCCTCAGCTTTCTCGTCTCCTTTTCTCTGAGCCAGATTTAAAGCCTTTTGTTCATAACTCAATGCTGTTTGGGTGTCTCCCAAAAATTGATGGACATTGGCTAAAGAACCTAATGCACTCTTTTGCCAACCGCTCTCTTCCATCTCACAACTCAATGCCAGTTGATTTTGAAAGCATTTCAACGCATATTGATATTGCCCTAGATTTTGGTAACTTGTCCCCTGTCCCCAAAAAGCCGCTATCTGTAATACCCGATTTCCCGTTTCCCGTGTTAACTGTTCCAAGCGGACAAAATAATCTATCGATTGGTGAAAGTTACTTAAGTGTCTTTGACAATCCCCTAAATGATAAAGAGCATTTTCTTGCCAATCTTTTAATTGCCAATGGGTACTAATTTCTAAAATCTGTTTGTAATAATTTAGTGCTGTTTTATACTCAAATAATCTTTCATGGGTGGCTGCTAACTGACTTAAACAGGTTAACCGCTCCTGTAAACTCATGTTTTGACGGTTTGACAAACAGTTTAAGTAATCACTTAGACGTTTGCGGAGGAGTTGGACGAAACTTTGTTGTTCCCTATTCATCTGCAATCTTAATGAATTGTCAATTTTACGAAAATTTAATATTGGTCAGATTCACAGACCTTGTTACATTGCTGTATGTCTATATAGGTATTTTCAAGAATTTGTATTTAACCATGAAGTTTACATGATATTGTCTGAGAATTTGCCTTTTGGACAATGTTTTTTAACTTTTGAGCGACATCAAGAGTAGTGTTGGATGTGGACAAAAACGCTTTACCAGAATCAAGAATCCACGATTATCAAGGTTTGATACATAAAAACCGCAGATATCAATCTATTTAGCAGCTTATATGCATATAAATGGCGAATACATCGGATTACTTGGCAAAACCGACGGTGAATCAACAGAAATTTTTCAACACCACTGTTATAGCTAAATCCTGAACGGGAATAGCTTGAATGAAAGCAGAATCCAAGTAACAGCCAAAAAACAAACTCAACTCAATCAGGTGAGAACAAACACTTTAACATACTCATCTCAGTGTGTCTCCGTAGTAAGATAACCCTTAGTAATGATAAATTCCTTTCCCAAAATGGAATCAGGGGGTGTATACCCTCACCGATAAATACGTAGATGCACCTGTTCTATACTAAGGTGAATATATCTATGATTTCATCTTGCTTGTAAGCTATTTACAATGAATCATTGATTTTTTTTGTATATTACTTGATTTTCTCTGGGGAAGTAAAATTAAATGCAATAATTTACACAATCTCTAAATTTATGGAATGAATCACCCATCCAGTTTAATGTAATAAAAAACACTTTGGTGACAGCCGCAAAATGTCAAAAAGGTATAAAAACCATTGTCATAGGTATAAACAAGGAGGGAGTAGCCTACATTTACCGGTCATAATTCCAATCGGGTTGTGTTTTACTGAAATTTAGGGCAAAAAAGTAAATAATATAGTAAAAGTAAACCGGGATTAGAAAAACTATGGCATTACTGACCACAGGTAAAGGATTCATTCGCGATTTAGAAAAACACGGTGCTTTGAGTGTATATGCACCCCTAGAAGGAGGATTTGAGGGACGATACTTACGTCGTCTTCGTGCAAATGGATACACAGCTTTGACTATAACCGCGCGGGGATTGGGTGATGTAGCGGCTTATCTGACACGGATACACGGTGTCCGTCCACCCCATTTAGGTAAAAAAAGTACAAGCAATGGAGCCGCAGTGGGGTATGTTTATTATCTTCCTCCGATGTTGTCCTATCAGATTGAGCAGCTACCTGCAAAATCCAAGGGTTTAGTCCTGTGGATTATCGAAGGATATATTTTGTCAGAGCAGGAATTACAATATTTAGCAGACTTACCGAACATGGAACCCCGTGTGAAAGTCGTGATTGAATGTGGTGGCGATCGCGTTTTTCGTTGGCAACCTGTGGAAAAAATGTTAGCAGCAGCGAGTTAGTGAAAGGAAAAAGGAGATATGAGGAAGTAAAATAAATAATACCTCCTCTCTTCTCCCATACTCTCAAACAGCCAAGATTTTACAAATCATCTAGGATTGCCATAGTAATCACGAATTACGAATTACAAATTACGTAGACGCGAAGCGGCTTGCCGTAGGCTATTACGTACGCGAAGCGTTGCCGCAGGCTATTACGTAGCTTGCTTCCCGCGTAGCGGGTATTACAACTTACGAATTACGAATTAAATGTCACCATTTTCCAGTTCATAAATTACCCGTTCTAAATACCACTCCTCAGTCATTCCGGGGTAGTAATATTTAGCTCGTTCAAGGTAGCGTTCAGCGATTTCCCAGTGTCCTCCCACCAATCGGGATAACTTTTGACGCAACTTTTCGTAATTACTTTTCCGTACATCTGAAGAGGAAGCGTTGATTTTTTTTAGGGAATCTAGAGCTTGTTGATAGTTTTGCCAATCGTCGTTTTCGCAGAAAATTTCCGATGCTTGTTGGTAATCCGCGCTAGCTTTTTGAATTTCTTCCAGACGGGTATAGACCATTCCCCGACTCAAATAAGCTTGTGCATCATGGGGGTTAATTTCAATTGCACGGCTAAAATCCTGAATCGCTTGTAAATAGTTACCCAAACTTTGGTGAGCGATTCCCCTTGCAGTCAAACTCATTGGATTATCGGGTTCGTGGGTCAAAGCGATTTCAAAATCTGCTAATGCTCCTTGAACATCCCCTAAATGTAATCTTGCCTTACCGCGATTGCGATAGGTAATCCCATGATTAAAATTTAAGCGTAAAGCTTGATTGAAATCCGCTAAAGCATCCTGATATTTCCCTTGTTTGCAGCGAATGACACCACGACAACAGTAGGCTTTACCATCTTGGGGATCGACCTTCAATACCCAGTTAACACTTTCCATTGCAGCTTGAGTTTCTCCCCGTTCCGCAGCTACTATCAGTTCTAAAAAATAATCATTTTCACTGGGTTGGGTATTGATGATAGTTGAGTTAGAAGCAGTCGGATTAACATCAGATTTAGGGACAATAGGTTGGGGTTGTAACTGTTTTACCCTTTCTAAACAAGCACGACAATTTTCCGTATCCTGGGCTTGCAAGTATAACTGAGCAGCTTGCTTAAAACAAGCGATCGCTTCATAAATTAATCCTTGTTTACGTTTGACAATCCCTTTTAGATTATAGGCTGCGGCATAGTTAGAATCAAGTTTAATTACCGTTTCCGCATCATCCAGAGTTCCCGGTAAATTTTTTAAAGCCAAGCGAGCGATCGCTCGTCCATAGAATGCATCGATACATTGACCATCAAGCTTAATGGCTTCGGTATAATCAGAAACAGCTTGGAGATACTCACCCAGATCAAAATAAGCCAAACCTCGCTTCACATAGGCATCAGTACAATAGGGATTTGCTTGAATTACCGCCGAAAAATCTGCGATCGCTCCGGCATAATCATGGTTTTTTGCCCGTTCTAAACCCCGTGTATATAACTCTTGATTCATAAGTATTTACCCTTAATCTATCCACAGGTAATCTATGGATGGTGACTCAATAGTAACTAAAAATAGTATTCCTCTTCATTTTGTGGGAAATTAACCTAAATCGCCACAAGATTAACCCTCACAAAATCCTCAAATTGTTTATATAAAATTAATAATAAGCCGTGATTTTACCCACAAAAGGACAAAACACAAATTATCTCTATTGATAAGTATTAAATTAATTTATTGCTGGAGTAAACATCACTTATCTACATACTACAGAAATGATCACCATTTAAAAAATGAATGGGACAGATAGATGTTGGAAGCAATTCTAGTGTAAAGGTTTTAACATTCAAAAGCCAAAATTGTGTTCAGGGAGTTAGTAATCATGTCTAAAGAATATACAGAAATACTGGAAATATTAGTAAATCAATTAACATTGGCAACAGTGTTAGAAATGTTAGAGCGAATATGCCATAAAAAAGCGGAAGACCTCAAAAATCATTGGCAAGATGAGGCTTCCGCAAGATTATGGGAAAAAGCTGCCAGGCAAATTGAACAGATCAATATCGACGTTTAAGTTTAGTAAGTTTAATTAGTGTTGATTAACCATCACTAACGACCTTACCACGAAAGACAAAGTAATTGTAAATGTTGTAAAACAACATAATCGGAATCAAAAAGCCGATAAAAATAATCATGAACACCATCGCACTAGGTGAACTTGCCGCTTCATAAATAGTTACACTGGGGGGAATAATATAGGGAAAAGCAATAAATCCCAAACCTAAAAATG
This sequence comes from uncultured Calothrix sp., assembly GCA_937973965.1. Classification (GTDB taxonomy): domain Bacteria; phylum Cyanobacteriota; class Cyanobacteriia; order Cyanobacteriales; family Nostocaceae; genus NIES-3974. Next base: position 40,150 of record CALJJQ010000047.1, read on the forward strand.
TGAGCAAGAAAATTAAAACAGTGTACACAAATGGCAAAATTTCCTGTTTCCGCATCAAACTTTGTAATAATAATCCTACTAGAATAATTCCCAAAATAGGAATCAAAGCAAATATATATACCTCTGGCTGATGAAATAGTCTAGCTCGAGCATTTTCATACACAATTGGTGTCGAAATTGTGATAATAACCGCACCAATCAACGTTGTCACAGCCGCAATTTTTGCAGTTTGAAAATGGCTTTCTTGCAATTTTCCTTCCGTCTTCAAAATTAAGTACACAGAACCAATTAATACATAACCCTGAACCAAAGTTAAGGCCATCAGTAGTGAATGCCAACTTAGCCAATCCCACATTCCCCCAGCAAAATGACCAGCCGCATCAACCTTAATTCCTGCTAAGACACCACCTAATGCAAAACCTTGAAACAGCGATGCAATAAAACTACCACCACCAAAAGCTATATTCCAAACTTTTTTCGTATTTGAATGTTCACGAAATTCAAAAGCAACAGCCCGCAAAATTAACCCCACTACCATCAGCATCAGGGGCAAATATAAGGCATTTAAAATTGTCCCGAAAGCTAGGGGAAAGGCACCAAATAAAGCTCCAGCCATTAATACTAGCCAAGTTTCGTTGGCATCCCACACATTACCCAAGCTAGTCATTAATAAACCACGTCGTTGTTCATCGGAAGCAGTTAAAGATAAAATTCCTACCCCCAAATCAAATCCATCTAACAACACATACAAAAATAAAAATAAACCCAAAATTACAAACCAAACTTGAGGCAAAAAGTGCAATAGTGCATCCATAAAATCACCTGTTTATTCATCAGTTATCATTCATGGTAAAAATCTTGTAGAGACCAGCAAAGGGCTATGTCTCTACATATCAAATTCATAGAATAATTCTTTCTCTGTTTTCAAAGATTCTAGCTAGTTTCTAGGATTGTGATTCCAGAGGGCGACTATCAGGAAGATGGGTTGCTGAACCAGTCAAAAATACCTCTTCTTTTTCCACAATTCCCGGTATTGGTAAAGTTAAATCGGGACCTTTACGAATGATGCGACTACCAAAATACAAGGCAGATATGAATAGAAAACTGTACAAAGCAGTGATTAAACTCAAAGAAGTTAAGACCTCCACCGCAGGTAAATGGGAAGCAGCATCAGCAGTACGAATTTCTCCGTAGACTGTCCAGGGTTGTCTACCAACACAACGCACAATCCAACCCGCTTCGATTGCAATGTAGCCCAAGGGTGCAGCCAATACCCAAGCTCTCATTAACCAATGCTGTTGAGTAATATTTGTCTCTGACAGCTGACCCCGTATCCATTGAACTAAACTCCACAACATCAAACCAGCAAGGAAAAATCCAATACCCACCATTACCCGGAATGAGTAATAAATCAAACTAACCATTGGTGGACGGTCTTGGGGAGGCCATTCTTTTAACCCTAACACCGGTTGGGACAGTTTTGACTTGAATTCGAGAATGTAACTCAACCCGTTAGGAATTGAGATTTCCCAGTCATTTTGCTCGGCTTTGCTGTTGGGAAGGGCTAAAACACTCCAATTGGCTGACTCTCCTGCAGGAACAGTTTCCCATTGTGCTTCCATTGCAGCCAATTTAGTCGGTTGATAGTGATAAACTTGATCTCCACTCAAGTGACCGACGTAAATCTGTAGAGGTGCAACAAATACCGCCACAGCTAGAACAATTTTAAACGACTTGGCAAAAAAATCCTGATTGCGTCCTGAAAGAATATACCAAGCACTGATTCCCCCAATCACAAATAGGGAGGTTTCCAAAGTCGCAAAGAACATGTGTAAAAAACTATTGAGCATGAAGGGGTTGAGGATGGCTTGGAAATAGTCGTGAACGACAAATTTACCATTGACCATCTCTCCACCAGCAGGGGTTTGAAACCAAGAATTCGCAGTCAAAATCCAAAAAGTGGAAAGATTTGCCCCAAAAGCTACCAAAATCGTGGAAATGTAGTGAATTGCAGGATTAACTCTTTCCCATCCAAACATCATAATCCCTAGGAAAGAAGCCTCCAACATAAAAGCCATCGACCCTTCAAATCCGAGGATACTACCTAAAAAATCCCCCACAGCTTCCGAAAGCGGAGCCCAATTTGTACCAAATTGAAAGCCCATCGGTAATCCTGAAGCAACTCCAATACCAAAATTTAGTAAGTATAATTTTGACCAAAAGCGGGCATGGTAGTAGTAGGCAGGATTACGGGTTTTTAACCATAATCCCTCTACCACAATGAGGTAAATTGACATACCCGTAGTCAGGACTGGCCACAGCATGTGAAAAATCGCAGTCAGTGCAAACTGTATGCGTGACAATGCAACCGTATTCGATAAAAACTCCATACAGAGAAAATCTTTTCCCTTATCTTATAGTTTATACAAACACTTTTAAAAATAGCTATTAATTTTGTTCACAAGTGTTTACTTCCAAATCTCTTAAGATTTATAAAATACTACAAAGTGTCATGGTTATTGGTAAAGATTTCCAGAGATTTAAATATCATGCGATCGCCATAGTTTTTTGTTTCAGTTAGATTCTTGTTAATGGAAGTTTGTATTCTTCACAACATTCTCAAGTTTATTTTCTAGATTAATTTTAGGCAGGAAAAATGAGGATTCTGCAACTCCTAGACTCAAGTCAGGGAAATTAACTGCTGCTGGAGAAATACAGTTATTTACGGATTATCTTCTCCTATCCTGAATTATTGATTCTATTTTCCGAATTTCGAGAGGTGGAGATATGCTAAAAAATAAAAATAATCTATGGATAGGCTTATTATTAGCTGTAGTAGTCGGTTTTACTGGAGGGTTGCTAACCCAATCTTGGTATCGACAAGCAAAAATCACAAATAATTTCGTGGTTTACGGGACAGATACGCAAGCAGAAAAAATTGAAAAGGATTTATATATCAGTTTCAATTCCCAACTAAATCAAACCCAAAAACTAGAGAAATTATCTAACTTGCTTTCCCGTTACCAGTTTTGTGGCTTACCAATAGAAATAAAAAGCACTGAAAATGGCATTGTCACCATCAACTTGGATGAACATCCTTGGGTCAAAACCGTCAATACACCCCCAACTTTACCTGGTTGTTCTGGTCAAAGTTGGCGTTTTGGTTACTTCCAAGGTAGTGCCGGTGGCTATGTAACAACTGTCACTTTGACACGTACTTTCCTTCAACCGGATTATCAAGGAAACTGGATTAAAGGGATACAGTTTTATTATGGAGGTCAACCGATTAAGGAGGGTGATTGGGACCATATCAACTTGGATGGAGTCATCACCCGTGAAAACCTTCCCTATTCCAAGTGAATATATAAAAGCTATTCAATAAGGACGTAGCTCTAGACCCAGGTTTTTGGTAAAATGGGTAGTGCTAAACGGTTAGGATGGTTATGAATAGCTCCCCCAAAAATCCGGAGAATCCAGGAACACCAATATCAGAAACTGAGGCTTTAGAATTATTGCGTCAGTTACGGCAAAAACAAGGTAATTGGGTTGAGTGGGGAAGTGCGATCGCAACCCTCCAGAAGGCTGGTTACAATCCGCAAAAAATCTTTGAGGAAACCGGATTTGAGCCAATTCAGCAAAATCAAGTAGTGGTTGGTTCCCAAGTGTACAATTCCCTCTCCCAGGGTGGTGCATCCCCTAGTACCTGCAATCATTTTCAGCAGAGAGGAAGTGATGTTTTATACGAGTTCCGCCTGTTGACCAATGATGAACGAGCCGCCGCCGCCGAGTTAGCATTTAACCATAAAATTGATTGTGACGAAGCACGGGAAATCGCCAGGGCAATTAAGGATTTTTCTCGATTTCGCCAATTTCCGGAGGGTTTTAGCAACCATCCCGGTGATGCAGTAGCCTATCAATGTTGGAAATTAGCCCGACAAAATTCTGACCTACAAGTGCGATCGCGGTTGATTGCCAAGGGTTTAAAATATGCCCACAGTGAGGATGCGCGGCATAAAATTGAACAACTACTCACGGATTTTACTGTTGAATCGAAGAAAAACGCTCCCACTTTACCTTTTTTTCGGATTGAAAGTGCTTCCGAAGTACCCCGAATGATTCCCATTGTCGGCGAATTACCTTTGAGTGTACAGGATTTACGCGCGGTTCCGATTATCGACCCGGTGGGTAGATTTAATGTGGTCAAAATTGCCGGAGAACAAGCTTGGATAGCTCTTCCCGGTTGGCAAGTAATCAAAGCAGCAGAAGACCCGGTGGGAATTTTATGCAGTAGCGACCGGTTTTCCAGTCCAAATCAAACTGTGACGGAACCTGTTTTAGTGGTAATTGACCGCGCTCAACGGGAATGGGATATATCCAGTTATTTTGTTGTGGAACATAATGGAGAGTTAGATTTTCAATGGTTTGACAGCGAACCAGAGATACCTTTGCACGGCAAAATTATCGTCATTCTTCGTCCCAAGAAAGTCCTCGATGAAGAATTTAATAAAGATGTGTGGCAAATTGAAGAGTAATTCCGGATTTCTCACAAAAACCTCAAATCTTCACTGAGAGGTTGTTTTAAAAGCTCTACAGCGTATCTTTCACGACTCATCTACTGAAAAACTGCTAGGAGAGAATAGGGTTTTCGGATTTGCGATTGATTCCCATCCTTGAGTATCACTTAAGGCTTAAGCAGATACTTTTCAAACATCCTCTAAAGGTATCGACACCACGGTAAAACGGTATAAGTCCTAGATTTTGATAAAATCTAGGCTAATACGGTTCAGTTAAAGATAACCGTAGGTTGGGTTGAAGAATGTAGAGGCAAAGCCTCGTGGAATGCGTCCCCACGCGGAGCATAGGGAGGAGATAATCACAAAAACTGTGTGAACTTATGGGTAAATTTCCACAAAATCAACAGTCTACGCAAAGCCTCAACCCAACCTACAACTACTACAACTACAACTATCTCCCCAACCGACAATTATCCTTAACACCAAGCGTATTGCCTCATAAACAATGGTGGGTTATCGATAGTGGTTTCAACCTACCCATAAGTGGAGGATTTTATTATTTGCAAGTCCCGAAATAATAATCCAAAATCCAAAATCCAAAATCGATTTAAATTCTGGCAATACCATCTTGACGTGCTGCACGTTGAACTGCGGCTGCAACTGCGGTGGATACACGCTCGTCAAATACGGAGGGGATGATGTGTTCCTTATCCAAATCAGAGAGTTTAACAAGAGATGCGATCGCACTAGCAGCTTCTAGATACATGGAAGCTGTAATCGTTTGGGCACGACAGTCTAATGCACCACGAAACACCCCTGGAAAAGCTAATACGTTGTTAATTTGGTTAGGGTAATCACTGCGTCCAGTAGCAATAACGGCTACATCATCCTTAACTAATTCCGGTTGAATTTCCGGTATGGGATTCGCCATTGCAAACACGATGGCATCCTTCGCCATTGATTTTACCATTTCCGGTGTTAATACCCCCGGTGCGCTCACTCCAATAAACACATCTGCACCTAGAACTGCACCAGCAAGGGAACCTTGAGCTTTGACGGCAAATTCTTGCTTTTCCTCAGTTAAATCGGTACGCTGGGTAGACAAAATCCCCTTCGAGTCGCACATGATAATGGTTTCCGCACCGGCTTTACGTAATAAACGAGCGATCGCGACTCCCGCAGCACCTGCACCATTAATCACAATCCGGATTTTCTCCATAGGTTTATGAACCACCTTCAAAGCATTAAATAAAGCTGCAAGGGTGACAATGGCTGTTCCATGCTGGTCATCGTGAAAGACGGGAATATCTAACTCTTGGCGTAATCGCTGTTCAATCTCAAAACAACGGGGTGCAGCGATATCTTCCAGATTCACTCCCCCAAATACGGGAGCCAAATTTTTGATGGTACGGACAATTTCATCCGTATCTTGGGTAGCTAAACAAATCGGGAACGCATCAATTCCGGCAAACTCCTTAAATAGCATTGCCTTCCCTTCCATGACTGGTAAAGCCGCTTCTGGACCTAAATTACCCAAACCCAAAACCGCACTACCATCAGTAACAATGGCCACCGTATTTTGCTTAATTGTCAGATTATAAACTTCCTCTGGGTCTTGGGCGATCGCTTTACAAATTCTGCCCACACCTGGAGTATAGGCCATTGCTAAATCCGACACACTCTTGAGGTGAATCCGACTGCAAATACTGATTTTGCCACCTCGGTGTAAATTAAAAGTGCGGTCATAAACCTGTTTCACATGGATATGTGGCAAAGCCTTCACCGCTTCCACAATCATCTCCGCATGTTCCGTACTCGAAGCATCAACCGTCACATCCCGAATGGAAATATTTCTGGTTTGCTCAATTAAATCAATTTGCCCAAGATTACCACCACTAGTTGCGATCGCTTGGGTGACACTTGCCAACATTCCCACCCGATTGGGAATTTCGAGGCGAATAGTTAAACTAAAACTGGAATTGGGTGTGAGGTCTGCCATGCGTCCATATCTGATTATAGCTAATCGATTTTAGATGCAGGCCGTAACTTGACGCAAGTACTCGATTTAAAAATCAAATAGAATTTCCCTCCCTTGAAAATGGGGGGTGGGGAGTAGGGAGTGAGGGAGTAGGAGAAAAAACACTTTCATGGGTTCTGGTGTACGCATTATATATCAGCTATTCATATACCCGTAAAAAACAGGACTTACACAATCACTACGCAACTATATCAATTCACCAAAATAGGACAATAGACGAAAATTAACTGATCAATTAGCTTAAAGCCATCACTAAATTATTTGTTGCCTTCATTTATAGAATTGGTATTACGCCATTGCAACATCAGGTAGACGTGCAGTGGCTTATTGCAAAGTAGCAATCTCAAAGTCTTGTTTGATCGTAATCAGTGTGTAAGTCCTAAAAAATACAAAGGGACGTAGCTGTTTGCCACATCCCCACGTTATCGGTTATGAAATCTTAATTAATCGAAAACCCGAAGCAACTAATTAATTACCGATTTCCTCTGAAATCTTTTTCCGCTTTTTCAAACCAAAAGTTCCAGCAGTCGCTAACAAACCAAACCCAATAGCAGCACTAGGTTCGGGAACAGAACGGGATACAGCAAAACCACTTAGACGTACACCATCACCAGTTCTGCGGAAGACGGAATCACGACCAGTATTTCCCAATTGCAAAACGAAATAAGTTGCATTTCTCAGGGTAATTGAAGATTTACCATTGTCCCCGTGTTGATCTAACAAACCATCCCGAGCAACTGCATTCGTCTCAAAAATTCCGTCTGTTGCCAGAATACCTGTTTTGAACGCATCTTCAATATCAAATAGTTCTAACATGATTTCAGCCATTTTCTGACCAAAATCAAACCGGAAGCGACCAACCTCTAGTTGACCATTTTCACGTACTCCACCACTACTATCATAGGCAACTGGACGTAACCAGTACTCATCTCTACTAGTATTGGTTCCTAAGTCCGTGAATCCAAATCTAATACCACCACCCCAATTGTTTTCTGTTGCTCCTTTGTCCACAAATAAACGACTAGGTGCATAGGTATTTCCATCAATATCTTGATATCCTAAACTTGTAACTGTAAATCCCAATTCGCTGGATGTAATACAATTTGCAGCGCTAACAATACAACCTAAATCAGTAGTTTCAATTTCTCCTTCACGCTGCGGAATTAAATTTGTTGCATTTGCCGCAGGCATTGCGGAGACAAATCCTAATCCTAATACCGCACTAATAACTGTTGCTTGGAGAAAGTTACGCTTTTGCATGTTGCCTCTTACTTAAACTTGCTAATTCAAACTTGGCTATTTTTTGCTAATTATCAAAACGAATCAAATTTGCTTTACCCTGGTTACTTACCAAGTTAATGCACAACTTAAACAAATGTGTAGAGCTATGGTGATGAATTAATTCAATCTTGATATGGGTATAAATTTCTCTTTTTTATCAGCAATAACCGATATTTGATATAGATTAATTATTCTTTTTTCTGTTGCGAATCATCTCCGCGTAAAGACGTAAATTAATTCTTAATATTTTAAACTTGCAATGAAGAATAATCCGTTATTATTCAAGTCACCAGGAAGGTGTAATTATCTCTAAAACCTACACTCCCTAACATAACGACCTCGAAAGTGGATAGATTGGACTACGCGAATCTATCCTAATTTTTAATTCAAAGTACCTATTTGCATCAAGGTAGAGCATTTCTACTTAAAATATATTACGTCTAATTTTATACACATTTTTTAGCTACCAAGTTGATGAACACGGGTAATAACCCCAAGCGCGACCACAGTTCCTAGTACAAGTCAGCGGAAATGCGCCTACCATTTTCCTAGCTCCCATGCTCCGCGTGGGAGTCCAAGGGTGTAAGGTGAATGAAGGTGGAGCCTTTATTCACTGAGTGACTAGGCAGAGTATAGTCACCAGATTAGGACTTACGCAAGCGTCACAAAATAAGGTCAACTGGCACATACCTTTGAATATGAGTTTAATGTGTGTAATCCTTAATTTATAAGCCTTACGTCTGAATTCAGCCAATGTGATAGTTTGACTGAAAATGTGCCAGTTGCGTAAGTCCTGCAGATAAATGGTCTGGATATTTCCGCCAACCCATACTAGTACCGTGGTAATATAAGCTGCTATGACCTATCTGATGTTGCCTAGATTTCAATACAGTTCAGTTAGACTTAACAGCCTGATTATTGGGTAGGTTGGGGAACCACTACGTTGCGCGGGTTTCCCGCGTTGAAGTAACGTTGTAACGCAATCAATGGCTCAAGGTATAGAACCAGATCAATGCTTTTATATCAAAAATCATTTATTGATGAGAGGTAAAACTAGAGTTGATTTAACTGTAGATCCCCTACCTGATTTAGCAATTGAGATTGATTTAACATCGAAAACACAAATCTGGAAAACCCTGAATTATGGTCAGGGGTACATGGACCTTTGATTATAACCTTAGCGGATTTACTCTCTCCCCAGTTATGTCCTAAGTATTTTGTCGCAGTTGAGGAACGAATTTATCAATCCACCCCTGAAGATGGGAGAATATTGGTTGGTATCCCTGATGTTTTTGTACAAAAGTCACAAAATATCTGCGATTCTCATAATGATGGATGATAGTATTGCGATCGCTACACCATCTGTGCAACCAACTCAAGTCAACCCCATGTCCAGAGTCAGGACGATAGTCAAAATAGTGATAATTAATACTTGACAAATAACCTCTAAGATAACGATAAGATTAGGAAAGTTGGTAAAATTTGGACTTTGTTGATTGCCTATTACCTACCCCTCCCACCAACTTGACGCAAAATCCAAAATCGTATTACCTCCTCGACTTCCACCAGTTCCAAATAAATTTAATCCCCTTCACCAGTTTGGCTTCTAACCATGCCATTAATTTATCTAACCATTCCAATAGTTGTTCTAGGGGATGTTTTTCATAACTAACGGTACTAGCGTTGATTTCAATCCAGTCTGTAAATAGGTCAAATTCATCATCATTATCATCATTCCCTGAAATATTATTATCTAATCGGTGAATAAATTCGTTAGAAGCACGGTGGGTATCTTGAATTTTACTTGTACCAAAAAGGGAGATGGGTGTGAGGCTTTTTTTCCTTTGGGGACGACGGGAAGAAAGGGTTTTTCTACTAGTGGGAATTTGGGAAACTGATGGGGTGGAATTTGCAGATTTAACGATTGCGGTTGATTGCTGGGATTGAAGTAATTTATCTGCTGTTGGTTGTTCGTTAATTTGCGGGGTTGGTGCTGATTTTTCCAGCGATTCAATGATTCTGGTGGTTTCAACTGGAATAACTTCTCCAAATAATTCATGGACTGTCAACCACGGGTCTTCTATGGTTTCATCTGCTGCTAATACCTTTTGGTTGCTATGGTTAAATATTTTCTGGGGAGAAGGATTACTGTGGAGATGATGGTTAATATCACCTTGATGATTAATCTGGGAATTCCCAGTTCTACCAAAAAAGTAATGAATTGCTGCAAGAATAATCTGCTTAATCGGGTTTGTGTCTGTTTGAATTTGCTGATTAACTGTAATATTTTGATTGTTTTGATTTTCCCAAGTTGCTAAATTGGTATTAGTAGTATTAGTATCTACATTTTGATTATTGCCATATACAAAAATTTGGATTTTTTCCGCAATTTTGTGAATCAAGGAAGTTGTTGTTTCCGCAACCGGAACTATGGCTTTATCCTCAAATTTCGCTAAAGCTGCATCAATCAACTCTAAAGAATGGGGAGGTAAGGGGATTTTTGGGCGATTTTCGGCTGGTTTTTCCGCAATTGTGGCGATATTTTGGTCTTTAGTATTACCAGAATTACCAGTTAATTTTCCTAATATCTGGTCAATTTCTGCTAAAGTACATTGGTACTGTTGAATTCTGGCTTCAAATTCACGCCGTGCAGCTTGATACTCAGTGGTTTCGCTGATAATTTTATCTAGTAACTTTTGTTGCTCTTGGGGTGTTAATATATTTAAAATTTCGTTCACAGAATTAACCAATACTAATGCTCTATCTGTCAACTGACAGGCAATTCCTCGCAAATGAGGAACGTACTGGATCGATGCTGCTGTAGTTTGTGTCACCATACCCGTTGCTCGCGCATGGTGTTTGTAACTAGGGAAGGTTCTGGCATTACCTAACACATTGGCAATCGGTATATCCACATCTGGGACAACTTCATTGCTGTTTCCATGTAGCTGTTTGCTAGTTGTTTGACTGGGTTCACCAGCGATTTGTTTACCTGCATTTTGAATTGCCTTTTGGATTGGTGCAATAATTGTAAATAGCAAAGTTTGTAAAGACCAGCTGGCGGAAACTTTGACATGACGTAAAGTTTCACTTACGCGATCGCTCAAACGTTGTGATTGGCGATAGATAAAGTTAAATAAACGACTTTGATAACGTCCTGATGCCGGTGGCATGATATTTTTTAGTTACGAAAGGATGTTTTGAGGGAAAATTGAGGCAGTTGGTTTTGAATTTGGGATTTTCGATCCTACTATTGGGTGTTATTGATCGGGTTTACGCAAAACTGCAAAACCGCAAAGGTGTTTATGCTCCAGCCATGCTTACCCTAGATTAATTATCCATCTCTCCTGTCTCCTACAAAATATTAGCGAATATATGACTGAGCAATTGTCTCTAGGCGATACAAAATCCATTGTTGATGTAATTAATACTTTGCGTAGTTATGTGCAGGTGGATCTTCAGTCGGGTTGGAGGTTAACCACGGAAGATATGCCGATGACAGAGATTATCCCCGATAGGGTGTCAACTTGGCCCAAGGGGGAAACAAATGACAAGGGACATTTGGCTTGGGGTAGTGGTCGGGAGGTGAGGACTTTTGCTCAGGTGATTAAAATTCCGACTGATTTGCAAGGATATCAGTTAAGGGGATTGATTGCACGGGTGGGTTTGGTGTGGTGGGCAGATAGTGCCCAAGTGTATGTTAATGGAAAATTGGCCGCAGAGGGGGATTTATTTGATTTTGCACCACGGATATTGTTAACGGAGAATGCTATCCCTGGGGACGAATTTTGCGTGGTGGTGCGGTTGGTGAGTCCGGGTCATGATGGGGGGGCTTTAATGCGATCGCAATTAATTTTTGAGTCTGCTGACCCTAAGTGTCCGGAACCGAGTTTGATTGCGACGGAATTGGCGGTTTTGCAAGGGTATTTACAACAGTTTGCTTCCCATCTGTTGCCAAGTTTAGCTAGTGCGATCGCGGGTTTTGATTTAGATCCCACCAGTGGCTTTTTTCCCCAAACCCTACAAGAGCTACGCAATTCCCTGATCCCCTACAAAATTGAGTCGATGGATGGGAAAATATATCTAGTGGGTCATGCCCATTTAGATATGGCTTGGTTATGGCGGGTGGCAGAAACTTGGCGGGTTGCCGAAAATACTTTTAAATCGGTTTTGGCTTTACAGCAGGATTTTCCCAATTTAATCTTTTCCCATTCTACACCAGCTTTATACGCTTGGATCGAACAACACCGTCCCGATTTATTTACCCAAATTCAAACCCAGGTAAAAGAAGGAAAATGGGAGGTGACGGGGGGATTTTGGGTGGAACCGGAATTAAATTTAATTTCTGGTGAATCTATTGCGCGTCAATTGTTGTACGGACAGAAATATACCCAAGCCAAATTTGGTCACATTGCCACCGTTGTTTGGGTTCCCGATAGTTTTGGCTTTTGTTGGACCTTACCCCAATTCATGGTGCAAGCAGGGGTGGAATTTTTCGTCACCCAAAAGCTGCGTTGGAATGACACAACTAAGTTTCCCTACGGTATATTTAAATGGCGATCGCCAGATGGTAGTGAAATCACTAGCTACATGTCTGCACCGATTGGGGAAGGAATTGAACCGGTTAAATTAGCTGCTTATCACCGGGAATGGCAAACCCAAACTGGGATCAAAGATGCTTTGTGGTTAACTGGTATTGGCGACCACGGGGGTGGGCCAACCCGTGATATGTTGGAAGTGGCTGCAAGGTGGAACAATTCCCCTGTGTTTCCAGAGATGGCATTTACCACGGTGGAAAATTACTTGCGGCAGATTCTTTTTCAATCAGCGACATCCCCCCTTCCGGTGTGGGATGACGAAATTTACCTGGAATTCCATCGTGGTTGCTATACAACCCATGCAGACCAGAAACGCTTAAATCGACGTTGCGAAACCCTGTTATTTACAGCAGAATTATTTGCTTCCCTCAGCACCATTCTCACCAACAGCAATTATCCCCAAACCCAGTTGGAAACCGCTTGGAAAAAGCTATTATTTAACCAGTTCCACGATATTTTACCCGGTTCATCCATCCCTGAAGTTTACAGCGATGCACAACCAGAATGGGAAGCAATTCAAACCATTGGCAATCAAGTGTTAAATCAAGCCTTCCAACAACTTTGTCGTCACATTCCCCTTCCCCCACCTCCAAAAACCGATGCGATCGCCATAATTGTCTTTAATCCCCTCAACTGGACCCGCTCCGAAGTAGTGCAAATACCCCTTCCTAACCAGATTCACCATCCTTGCATCTGCACTAGCGACGGTCAAACCCTACCAATTCAACAGCAAAATCCCCAGCAAGTCCATTTTATCCCCCCAGAGATCCCCCCCATAGGTTACAAAATCCTTTGGCTATCCTCCGGTCAACCCCCAACCACCATCTCCCCACCCTCAGAATTCATCTTGGAAAACTCCTATCTCCGGGTAACTGTTGACCCAGAAACAGGAGACCTCACCAGTATATTCGACCTAGTTAACCACCAGGAAATCCTCTCCGCACCCGGAAACCAACTACAAGCCTTTGTCGATGCAGGACAATATTGGGATGCATGGAATATCGACCCCAATTACCATCACCATCCCCTTCCCCCACCCCGACTCCAATCAATCAGTTGGTCTGCATGGGGACCAGTCCAAAATACAATTCGCGTCATCCGCAAAATCGGGACATCAGAATTTTGTCAAGATTACATCCTGACAGCCAACTCTCCCATCCTGAAAATTCACACCATCGTAGACTGGAAAGAACGTCACGTCCTCGTCAAAGCCGCATTTCCCCTCACCATCAGTAACAATTTTGCCACCTACGAAATCCCCTGCGGTACAATTCAACGCTCCACCAATCCCCAAACCCCCCAAGAACAGGCAAAATGGGAAGTTCCAGCCCTACGTTGGGCAGATATTAGTCAAACCAACTACGGAGTCAGTCTCCTGAATGATTGTAAATATGGCTACGATGCCACACCTAACCAACTAAGAATCACCCTCCTACGGGGTTCAACTTGGCCTAATCCCCACGCAGACCTGGGTTTACATGAATTTACCTACGCCATCTATCCCCATCCCCATAGTTGGGAACAAGCCAACACCGTTCACCGTGGTTACGAATTCAATACACCTTTATCCGTCCTCATCGGAGAAACACCTTCATCCCATCCCCCAGATTCAACCACAAACACACCACCAGATAGCCAAAGCTTCATCCAGTTATCAGCAGAAAATATCATCATCATGGCATTTAAACCAGCCGATTCTGCTGTAGACAGCACAAATAAATTTATCTTACGTTGCTACGAATGTCACAACCAAACCAGCAACCTCAAAATTACCAACAATATCAATTTAACCTGTACTCAAACAGTGGATATCCTGGAGTGTCCCACATCCACACCAGAATTTTCATCCCTGCAACAAAATTTAACCATTCAACCAGGGAAAATCTATAACTTGGAATTACAGGGAAAACCATCACCAATTTAAAGAAGAGATAAATATTTTCGTTGATGAATCAAAAAATACTTGTCACAAACCCGATTCCGTATTATAGGATGTACAGAGTGTTGCAAGGCGTGGAAATTCTATGGCTCGGTATACCTGTTCATTTGTCCTTTCTATTTCTTTATATGACCTGCAACCTGCACTTGTAGACCTGTTGTACAATTGTGGGTTAGATGTGCAATATCATACCATTGATTACATTATGGCACGGGAGATTCCCGGCAGTGTACCCTTTTCCAAGTTAGTGACAGTTGAAGCCTTAATTGATAAAACAACTGCAACCGAGTCAGAAACACGCATGACGATTGTGATTAAAAATGAAGAGCTACCACTCCAACTTGAAAATCACTGCCGACAAGTGTTTGATTTTATTAAGCAAGAGATTGAAGCTAGTCGTTACTGGAATTTAATTGAAAGCATAGCTGGTTGATTTGAGAAAATTTTCACAATTCCCTTGTTAATAGGGAGTTGGAAGTAGCATACATGTATTGCCGATACTAGAACTTATGAAAGTAAATTTTTTCTACTTCCCATTTCCTACTCCAGACACCCTTCGGTCGATTCGCTATGCGTCTACACTTTACTTTCAAGTTAGGAATGAGTTTTTAGGCGCTTTTGTGGTGTAGCTTGATCAAAGCGTGATCCGTATATGCCTTTATGCATAGACCCACGGAATGCGGCGTTTCCTACAACCTTGTGCATACCCCTAAGAGGATGTTTGGAAAGTGTCAATAAATACTTTATCAACCACTTCTTGAAGACAGTAAATAGGCTCAAACGGTTTATTGGTCGTTATAAACTTTACAGACGCGACATTTCGCGTCTCTCCCGATTCCCTTCTCCCTATTCCCAAAAAACGATAAATTCAGTATTAAAATCGACTTTTAAAACATCCCCTAAGATTAATCCAAAATGGTATCAAAAGACCTGGCAATCCTAGGATAGTCAGGCATTGATATAATTTGAATGGGATGCAAAGTCTAACCAGATACTGGAATGAAATCAAATTTGATCACCGATTTACCCAAAATTAACGCCTTAAAAACTCCCACCAGTTCCGCGTGGGTTGAACAAGCCATATCCAACCTAGACACCATACTCCTCGACCATGCTCAATGTGAACGCAAAGCTGCTGGAGTTGCACTCAACCTGATTTTCCGCTACCCTTCCAATGCCAAAATGGTGCGGGAATTAACGAAAATCGCTCGTGAAGAACTGGAACACTTTGAACTGGTTAATCAATGGTTAGACCGACGTAACATCCCCATGCGTCCCCTCCAACCACCTCCCTACGGTGCTGGTTTAAAGGCACAAATCCGTTCTCAAGAACCTCACCGCTTCTTAGATTCCTTGTTAGTCAGTGGGTTAATTGAAGCTCGCAGTCACGAAAGGTTGGGATTAATCGCAAATTATTGCCCAGAACCTGAATTAGCTAAATTTTATCGCAGTTTGATGGCTTCGGAAGCACGTCATTTTGGAGTTTACTGGATACTCGCTGATACCTATTTTGACCGAGAATTATTCCTAAGTAGACTGAATGAATTAGCTGTGGTTGAGAGCGAATTGCTCGCTCATTTACATCCAGAACCACGAGTACATAGTTAAACGAAAACTTATAGCAGTCCTAAATGATTTGTAAAATCTTATATGTAAGGTTGTTGACTGTTAACAGTTGACAGTAAACAGCCATAGACGTACACACACGTTGCTCGACTTCTCTGCGAGAAGAATTCCCGTGGGGTACAGCCAAAACCAATATTTTTGACTACGTAAATCCGATTGCCATAACATAAATTCTGTACGGTCACACAGTCAACCGTTAACTGTCATTCGTCACATTATCAGTGAATATAAACTCCAATCAACAAGCATAAATACTAGTTGTTGATTTAGATTTTATGAAAAGAGGTAAATTCCTCAATATAGTTATTAAAAATAATTAACACATCTTCATCTCAACTTGAATATTTACTAACTAATAAGCCAAAAATCCAGACTAAACAAGGATTAGAGCAATAAACAATAGATAAGTACACAGGGAAAATCAAATATTTTCCCAGCAGAAAATCCGAAGGCATATACCCACTCACAAAAAATAGTGCGATAATAGGAATGTGAGGAAAATAACGGAATAGGGGGTAAAACATATGTTGAAAAAACTATTGGTTGCATTAACCCTGGCGACTCCCTTGGTTTTGGCTGCTAGTGTGGCAAATGCCCAAAACCCAGAACATATTCGACAGTTACTAGAAACCCGTGAATGTATTGGCTGTAACTTAGCTGGAGCGAATTTGAGCGGGATGCACTTGATTGGTGCAGATTTACGTAATGCGAACCTTCAAGGTGCAAATTTACAAGGAGTTAATTTAGAAGGTGCAGATTTGACCGGTGCAAATCTCAAGGGTGCAAATCTAACGGAGGCATTCTTAACAAATGTCAATATGAAAGCCGCTAATTTAGATCGTGCAAACCTATCACGCGCAACGATTCACGATTCTAATGTCTACCAGGCTTCCATGAATGAAATGAATATTACTGATGCCGATATTTTTTATACAGGAATCGGTATCGGTGGTGATGATGCACAAATTCCTGATTGGGATTGAGTAATACTTCAATACTTATTTCAGATTTTGCTAGATATTACAGTTGCGAAACCAGTGTGAATTAATTCAACCGGGGACGGGTGGGTTTTCCCATTCGTCATTTTTTTGATTTTTATCCTTTAGTTTCAAACAAATTTTGAATATTCAAATTGGATTCCTATATAGCTGATACTGTTTCACAAAAATGTTGATACACTCCCACTCCCTACTCCCTATTTTCCAGCGAGAAAACATGGTGTCAACATGAAGATAGTAACCCTATATTTGATATTCCATACATCATCAGGATTAGGAAATAGCCTCTATTAATCATTCTATAGATAGTCCTTATTTTCATAATTATTTATCACAATAGAGGTAATAGGATGACAAGAAAATTAATAGAGAAATATGCAGAAAAAATCTTGGAATTACACTCATACTTTACTAAGTTTTGTAACTATCATGGCAGTCGGTAGTGCCTTACCAGTTCGTGCAGAAACAATTAATTCTACTACTGCAAATACACCTACTTCTACATCTGATTTAGAAATTGAAACAGCATCTACACAGATAGCTCAAAGCTTCCAACCGGGAAGAGCAACCCGCTCTGGTTCCAGCTATATTGGTGTGGGTGGTAATCTTGGTCTAACTGGTAATACCAGGGTTGGAGAGGGGTCATTTGCTGTATTTAGCAAGGTAGGATTAACCCGCAATTTATCAGCACGTCCTGCGGCTTTAGTAGGAGATAATACCGTATTTTTGGTTCCCTTGACCATCGATTTTCCCCAGGAAAATTTGGAAGTTACCCAGTTGAGTGTCGCACCCTATATTGGTGGTGGTGTGGCGATTTCTACAGGTCGAGATAGCACTGTCGGTGCATTAATTACTGGTGGTGTAGACGTTCCCCTATCATCACAAATTACCGCAACTGGTGGAGTGAATGTTAGTTTTATTGATGAGACTGATGTGGGAATTCTTTTGGGTATTGGCTACAATTTCTAGACTCTCATTTATCCCATACCGATGCAAACAACCTAAATTAGCAATCTTAAATGATACGTGAGAATAGATCAAGGCTAGAATGCTTGTAAACTGAGGATTTTTATTTAGTGTTTTCTCACAAATGCTTCCGGATCGCTATATAAGACGCGATAAGTATGTTTGTAATTGCGCTAGGTAAGGATATTCCCTGGATTGCACTCATCATCGGGTTAATTCCGACTGTAGGAACAATGGCATATCCCTGTCAAATTATTTATTCTGCTAAAGGTAGAAAGAGAAAAATTGCTCAATTTATTATTTATGATTTCTTTACCCGCATTGGCAAAAAAATTCCCATTTGGGGTGGAGAAGATACCCATACAGAGCATTTTTTCAATCGATTGGCCGATCAACTTGCGACTACAAATTATCAGCCAGAAGTGCAACTGGCAAAACAAAAGGAGCGAACTAAAAGCTCACCACTGAATTAATCTAAATAGTACAGACCTGATGCAACTGGTACGTTATTTCAAGTTCGTAGTGAGGACTTTATATCGGTTATCTTGTACTTTGAAATAAATGAAACTAGAATAATCAATGGTTACAGCCCCTGATATGTAGCAGGCATTAGCGTAAAGACTCTTGAAATACAGTAATCTTGAGTTCTGTTTCCTGATTTGAGGCAGAGCCTCGTGAAATGCGTCCCCACGCGGAGCATGGGGACGAGATAATCACAAAAACTGAATATGGGTAAATTCCCACAAAATCAACAGCCTAGTTCTATACTAATCATAAGACTAATACCCGGAAGGATAATCCCTTTGGGGTGGAATACCAGCGCTACCTGCTTCCACAAATCCACCAGCCGAACCAGCTTCTTTTAAGAATCCACTGTAGGCTTCCATACCGTGTTCGCCAATGTCCAATCCTTCAAGCTCTTCCTCTGGGGTGACACGTATACCAAGAGTAAATTTAAGTACATACCAAAAGATTGTACTGACTAAAACGGTCATTCCCCCAACGCTAATCACACCGATAAATTGGTTGATTAACTGTTCGATACCACCACCAGCAAGTAAGCCTTTAAGGGGACCAGCACCTTCACCGTACCAGGGATAGACACCAGGACCGGCTGAAAACAGACCAACAGCGAGGGTTCCCCAGACACCACAAACTAGGTGAACTGAACTTGCACCTACTGGGTCGTCGATTCCCAAGCGGTCAATAAAGGTGACAGAAAAGACTACGAGAATACCGGCAATTAAGCCAATCAGAAAGGCGTGACCAAGGGAAACGTAGGCACAACCGGCGGTAATTCCCACTAAACCCGCAAGAATACCGTTGATAATCATGGAAAGGTCGGGTTTACCGAGATAGAACCAAGCGGTAAATGTGGCGGCAGTTCCACCTGCTGCTGCTGCGATGTTAGTTGTGAGGGCTACATGGGCAATCCCTTGTGGATCTGCTGCCATGAAGGAACCGGGATTAAATCCAAACCAGCCTAACCAGAGAATTAAACAACCGAGGGTGGCAATACTCATATTGTGACCTGGTAGTGCCACGGGTTGGCCGTCTTGATATTTACCGAGACGGGGACCGAGAATCGCTGCACCCATTAGAGCTGCCCAACCACCAACGGAGTGGACAACCGTTGAACCGGCAAAGTCCCAAAAGCCTCTGTCTGCTAGCCAACCAGCACCCCAAACCCAGTGTCCGGTGATGGGATAGGCAATACCGACTAGTAATAAACTAAAAATCAAAAAGTCAACAAACTTGATCCGTTCAGCAACTGCACCGGAGACAATTGTGGCCGCAGTTCCCGCAAAGGCTAGTTGGAACAAAAATTTTGCACTCAAAGGTACATTAGCCCATTTCAAAGAACTAAATACCCCTTGGTATTCCTTGGCTGCTCCGGTTGCTACCTCCAGAGTGTTATCTGCTCCTTGCAATAAAAATCCGTTCAGACCAATAAAACTATTTCCGTCACCAAACATAAAACCAAATCCAACCACCCAAAAGGCGATTGTTGCTAACGCAAAGACGATGAGGTTTTTTGACAAAATGTTGACTGCGTTTTTCTGACGGCAAAACCCAGTCTCCAACATCCCAAAGCCCGCGTTCATGAAAATTACTAAAAACGCCGCGATCGCAACCCACAATGTATCTAGGGCAATCTTTAATTCAATGTTACTAGGTCCGGTTGGAGCTTGAGCAAATGCAGCATAACCCCATGCCAATACAATTAAACTTGCTAGGGGTATGGAAGCTTGCCAACTTGGAGTCAACTGCTTGATACCTGCAAAGATTCGCGCCATGAGTGAAGCGTTGATCGATGACTTGACCTGTCGCCGATTTCTTCCCCTCGATTTCCTGTTTGGTTTCAGTTTCAATTTCATTGCAATCTAGACCATATGAAACAATAAAAAACGCGTCAAATCAATATCCTCACGCCATGACACTGATCACAGGAATCATGGACAATGGCGGTTTGATGGGTTTAAACTTGTCAATATCTTTGTTTTGACTGCTTTTAGCCCCTTGCCTCCCTACCACATTGACTGAGGATATTTACTGACAATTTGTGGTTTTTTCTGTGTGTGTGTCAATTTCCGCCCTAACCCAAATTGTTAATGACCCGTTGGTTAATCAACTGTTGGAACTACCTCTTCAAAGTAATCAAATCTTAAGCTTTAATTATTATGTAGTTTGAACAACAGTCAAGCTCCTTCACAAAGTTTTTAACATTTACTTGGGCTAGCAATCACATCGATACTTTCTTGTCTATGTGACCGCAATCTCACTCAAAACAAGTGATGCAATTTTGTCAACAATTGCTTATAAAAATCTGTAGCAATTAATACCGTTTACCAGAGGAATGGTCAAAAATTTTCCTTTGAGGATAGCTTTTGTCCCATTATTGGTAGGGGTTTAGGCAAAATCAGTTTTTACTTGTGGAATGATTTGCCTTCATAAATTTAAACTCTATCAAGTGATGATTTTATGGTATATTTACTCTAATTTTTTGTTTTTTATTTCCGACTAAAACATTCGTATACTTTGCACAGCAATAAACTGAGCTTTTACCTAGGTAAAGTAGGGAAGCGTTAACTGTTGACTGTCAACCGTCAATAAATCTAAAGGGGAATATATCACCGTGGAAAGTATAAACTGTTTTACTAGGTTGAAGCCGACAAAAAAATAACAGCTATCAAGAAATAACAAGTTTGGTCATATTTGGTCATATGTAGAGATTGTGTTACATTTTTTAGCAAGTTAAATGAGAGGTTGTTTAAAAAGTTATTTTTAATACTTGAATTATTGTTGTTGGGAATGGGAAGCGACATGTCGCGTCTGTACCCTCAAAAGAAAAATCAGCTTTATAACCTCATGTCCAGAGTCAGGACAATAGTCCAAATAGTGATAATTAATACTTGACAAACATCCTCTGAGGTTGATTGCTAACCCATTTGTTGGAGGTATTGACTATAACCTAATGTTTCCAGACTTTCTTGCTTTTTCATTACCATATCTTGAAGATTTTGACGATATTGCTCTACCTTTTCTAGTAACTTCGGGTCATG
Organism: uncultured Calothrix sp.; assembly: GCA_937973965.1. Classification (GTDB taxonomy): domain Bacteria; phylum Cyanobacteriota; class Cyanobacteriia; order Cyanobacteriales; family Nostocaceae; genus NIES-3974. The sequence continues at coordinate 61,673 of CALJJQ010000047.1, forward strand.
ACAAGCAAGGATACGGACTGCGAGTAAACCAGCATTTTTCGCGTTACCAATTGCCACAGTGGCGACGGGTATACCCGCAGGCATCTGTACAATGGAGTAGAGAGAATCCACTCCGTGTAATTGGCGAGTGGAGACAGGTACACCGATGACCGGAAGGGGGGTCAGGGAAGCTACCATCCCTGGTAAATGGGCTGCACCTCCAGCACCAGCGATAATGACGCGAATCCCGCGATGGTGGGCGGTTTTAGCGTATTCAAACATCCGTTCGGGGGTACGATGGGCACTGACGATTTGGACTTCGTGGGGAACAGCGAAATCCTCACAGACAGCGATTGCATCTTGCATGGTTGCTAAGTCGGAATCGCTACCCATGATGATACCAATGAGGGGATTACTAGGCATGGGAGGAAGATTGGGGGAGGGTGATATTCAGGATTATCATACAATAATTCGTAATTTGTAATAGCCTGCGGCAACGCTTCGCGTACGTAATACCCGCTACGCGGGAAGCAAGCTACGTAATTTGTGATTAAATTGGGTTTTTGGGTGGGATCAACACTACTTCCCACTTCCTATTTCCTACTCCCTCATTTAAACAAATGTCTATCCATTCAATTAATCTAATTAATGCTCGTATTCCTGGGAAAAATGGTTTATACCGTTTGCTGATTGATAAATGCGGCCTATTGGTTGATGTCTCTGAGGTGGAGATTGATTCACACATTATTGATGCCAACACGATTGATTTGGCTGGTGATTGGATTTCTTGTGGTGGTGTGGATTTGCAGATTAATGGTGGTTTGGGTTTGGCGTTTCCTGATTTAACTGCTGATAATGCATATATGTGTGCCAAAATTTGTGAATATTTGTGGAGTTGTGGTGTGGATGGATTTACACCGACTCTGGTGACAACTAGTGTAGAAAAGATTCAATCAACTTTGGCTGTGATTGCAGCATACATGGATCACGCTAGTTCCCTTGAACATCGGGAGTCTGCACAAATTTTGGGGGTGCATTTAGAAGGACCTTTTTTAAACCCAAAAAAACGGGGAGCGCATCCAGAGGAATATCTTTTACCTTTGACGCAAGCTAATATCCAACGGGTTTTGGGTGATTATACTCACATTGTCAAAATTATGACCCTAGCTCCAGAAATGGATGAAACTGGAGATGCGATCGCCTATTTACGTTCCTTGGGAATTACGGTCAGTTTAGGTCATTCCCTGGCGACTGCGGAACAAGCAATGACAGCCTTTGACCAGGGGTCAACGATGGTGACCCATGCTTTTAATGCTATGCCGAGTTTACACCATCGTCAACCGGGTTTATTGGCAGCAGCGATTACCCATCCCCAGGTGATGTGTGGATTTATTGCTGATGGGGAGCATGTGGTACCGATGATGGTAGATGTATTATTACGAGCAAGTAATTATCAAGGGGGTTTATTTTTAGTTAGTGATGCTTTAGCTCCTTTAGGTTTGGGTGATGGCATTTATCCCTGGGATGAACGTCAAATTGAAGTTAAAAATGGTACAGCCCGTTTGCTGGATGGTACATTGTCAGGAACTACTTTACCTTTGTTGGTGGGGGTCGAAAATTTAGTCAAATGGGGGATTTGTAGTCCAGAACAGGCGATTTTGATGGCAACGGTTGCTCCCCGACGGGCAATTGGTTTACCAGAAATGGTCATTAATCATACCTCTGCTCATAATTTGTTACGTTGGCATTACGATGCAGATACCCAGGAAATAACTTGGCAAAGATTGGTGCGTAATTTATCGGTTTGAATTGGTATTTAGTGGGGAAATGGTTGGAGGGGGAATTTGGCGTTGCTGGATTTGGATATGAATTATATTTATTTACATTTTGTATTAACCCAAAAATTATCGCAGAGACGTAGCATTGCTACGTCTCTACACGACGTAAAATTTTCAATTCATATTTGTATTCAGCAATGCTACCCCTTCACCGCTCCTGTATCCTGTATTTTGAAAATTATATGAAATTAATTGATGTTTTCTGGGCTTATATAATTATTGGGATTTTAATACTTGTAGGAAGGTTGATTCGTCAGCGTATTTGGGTTGTGCGATCGCTGTATATTCCCAGTTCTGTGGTGGCGGGTATTATTGGATTATTACTGGGACCAAGTGCTTTAGGAGCAGTGGTTAAAGGGAGTAATCCCACCTCTGCTTTGGCGAATGGGATATTTGCACCGAATATTATCGATGTTTGGAAACAATCGCCTAGTATTTTTATTAACATTGTGTTTGCGACTATTTTTATTGGTCAAAGTATTCCCAGCTTGCAGATGGTATGGCGGAAAGCATCACCACAAGCGGCGTTTGGTCAAATACTGGGGTGGGGTCAGTATGTGGTTGGCTTATTACTCGCTCTCACCGTGTTAGTACCAGTTTTTAACTTACCAATGATATCCGGGTGTCTAATTGAGGTAGCCTTTGAAGGTGGTCATGGGACAGCAGCAGGGATGGCGAAAACCTTCGAGGAATTACAATTTCCGGCTGGAGCCGATTTATCATTAGCATTAGCAACGGTAGGATTAATATCGGGTGTAGTTGCAGGAACTGCGATTATCAATTGGGGATATCGAAGTGGTAATTTACAGGTGATCCGCGAACTCAGGGATGAGCGCAAACAAGACCAATCAGCAGAACCATCAACAGAGGAAACACCAGAAATTCAAGCTGCAAGAGCGAATTTATTGCGCGATTTATTAATCGATCCCCTGTCATTTAACTTTGGTTTTGTGGGATTAGCGATCGCATTTGGTTGGTTGATTTTGGAAGGTTTACGTGCATTGGAAGCAGCAACTTGGGGGGTAAACGGGTTAAAGTTAATGACCTATGTACCCCTATTTCCGATGGCATTAATTGGTGGTGCAATTGTCCAAATTATCATTGAACGTACTCGACGCAGATATTTAATTAGTCGAGCTTTAATTGAAAATATCGGCGGTTTAGCCCTGGATGTGACAATTGTCACGGCAATGGCAACAATTTCTTTGGCTACGATTGGTGATAATTTGATTCCCTTTCTATTATTGAGTGCTGCGGGAATTATTTGGAATGTTTGCGCTTTTATCTTCTTTGCACCGCGTATTTTTCCGACTTTTTGGATTGAGCGGGGTATCGGTGATATGGGACAATCGATGGGGGTGACAGCAACGGGAATTCTTTTAATGCGCATGGCTGATCCAGATAACCATTCCGGTGCATTTGAGGCTTTCGCTTACAAACAGCTATTTTTTGAACCCATATTAGGGGGAGGTTTATTTACTGCTGCTGCACCACCGTTGGTTGTTAAATTTGGTGCTGTACCGGTTTTATTATCTGCTTTGGTAATTATGGTATTGTGGCTGGTTTTTGGAATTATTAATTGTCGTCGGATTAAGTCTGCTGATTTTAGATTTTAGATTTTGGATTTTGGATTTTCCTTCATGCGATCGCAATCTCCTGTAGCTGAGGTCAGTTGGGGAACCAATACGTTCACGGGTTAAACCGGTTGAAGTTAAGTAAGCTACTTTATCGGCAAGCCTGTTACTATTTCAAATAATCCCTATTAGGGGTTGAAACCAATTCATACCACAACCGATGAACTTTATCATGAAATTTTTTTATACTCCCTACTCCCTATTCTTGCTTACCGATAAATAATTTTGTGAATGTGTTCTGCTTCTGCGAGGACTTTTTCCATTCCTGCATCTGTAATTCCTTTGACGTAATTAATTTTGATTTCTTCGAGCATATCAATCAATAAAGATTGTAATTCTTGGATATTATGGGTTTTTCGTAATTCCGTTTCTAAAGCATCACGAAAGTTGGTGATTAAACGGGAAGTTAATTCACCACCCACCGGATCGGAAATTGCTTGTGCAAGCTGATCTGATACTGATTGGGAGAGGTCACGGGCTAATTTTTCCGTAAGTTGCTGCGGTAAATTCCCTAAACCAGGTAAATTCTGGATTTGTTGGTAAAGGGGAGATTGATTCAGGGTGCTGGTGAGACTATGGTGTATCCAAGCTTCTAAATCAGGTTGGATTTTTGGTAAAACGTCATAAACACTGACGTTAACTAGACGTGTGGCGATCGCTTTGACTTCATTGGTTCCGTTGACCTGAATGTAGGGTTTGCGACTTTCTGGATGAAGTAACCACCGGGTTAAATCACCCTTGCGAATGGCGTTCTGCAATTGGTCAATTACTTGGATACCAACCATTTCTGTGATTTCCCCAGCAAAATTCACCGCAAAATCGTGGTTCAGTTGCGATCGCAATGGTTGCAGGTTGAGTAATTGGGTTTGGTAAAGACGAATACTCAGGGGGATGATACGTAACCATCGCCAAAAAGGAAGTAACAAAAATAGGTCATACCAACGTTTGAGTATGGCTTCTAACCAATTTAAATCGGGACGACGACTGATATAATAGGTACGTGCGAGAAATTCCAGGGCAAAAATCGCGATCAAGGGCAGATCGATTAACCAAAACCAGTCAATAAAGTTACCAAATCTACCAATATCACGGTAATAGTTACTATGAATTAGGGGTCGAATTTGGGTATTAAAAAAGCTGATTTCCGATTGCCAACCCCTCTGGGATAGGTAATCTTGACTCCAAAAGGTATTAAAGGCTGCTCTTGCTGAGGGTTGATTGGTACGTAGACGTACTTCATGTTTGATTTTTGCCAGTGTTCCACTTTTATTGGCGACATCAAAGGGGTTATCGCCTATCATTTGATGACTTAATAATCGCAGTTGATCTAATAAATTTTCCACAGAATCTGATTTTAAACCAGTCTGCAACACCTCCTCTTCTAACTGGTTAACTATGCGCAGATAATTTTGGGTTTCTGGATGGGGTTTGATACCTTTAATGGGGTCATAAACTTGGGTAATCTTGGGCAATACTTGTAAGTAAAAATCACGACCAGGTATATAACTCAAATCAAATAAGACTAAGGCAAAATTGAGTAGGACAATTAGGGCAATTAATCTTTCAAACCAATAATTGCGACGTACTGTTTTTTTTACTTCTATGTTGGAGACCATGCTATTTTGGGTATGACACTATACAACTTCTCCTCCGACAACGACATTGCGGATGCGTAAACTTGGCCCACCACAACCGACGGGTAAACCGTTTTGTCCACCTTTTCCGCAACCTCCCGATTCATCCCAGTAAAAATCATCGCCGATTGCTTCAATATCAGCCAAGGTTTGAAACACATTTCCCGACAGGGTGACATCTTTGACTGGTTCGGCGATGCGACCGTTACGAATCATCCACGCTTCCCCCGCACTAAAGGTAAACATCTCGCCGTTGGTCATTCCTCCTAACCAATTACGGGCATAGACACCCTCTTTGATGTCGGTAAATAAATCATAAACCGGAGTGGAACCCCTTTCAATCCAGGTATTGGTCATCCTGACAATGGGTGAATAATGGTAGTTGAGACAACGAGCATTTCCGGTCGGTGCTTCCCCTAATTTACCTGCTGTTTCTCGTGAATGTAAGCGACCAACCAGGATACCATCTTGAATGAGTTGGGTTGTTGTTGCAGGTGTACCTTCATCATCGTAAAAGTAACTACCACGGTGTCCGGATAGTGCAGCACCGTCAAAGATTTGTAATTCTTTACAACCAAAACTGCGACCAATGGTCATCACTGCTAATAAATCGGGATTTTCATAGGCCATATCAGCTTCGGAAAGGTGTCCAAAGGCTTCATGCACGAATAAACCTGTTAAGATAGGGTCAATGACAACAGTGTAGGTATCGCCACGAACAGAAGGCAGGGAAAGGGCAGAGACCGCGCGTTTGGCTGCACCTTGAACTTGTTCATCCAGGTTAATCAAATCCTCATAGCCGTTGCGGGAACCGATTGTTTCTCTTCCTGTTTGTACTGTTTCACCGTTGCGAGCTGTTGCTGCAAACCGCATTTCCATATCTACCCAACTTTGTTCGATATCAGTTCCCTCATTGGTGAGAATGATTACCTGTTGACTACTATCACCATACCGCACTGATGTGGTGGTAATTTGCGGATGGGTGCTTTTGAGTAAATCCCTGTAGCGATCGCATAATTCTTTTTTCTGTGCAAGGGGAATTTGCCGTGGATCTGTACCCACTAAAGGTAAATAACATTGGGCTTGGATCGGTTCAATTTCTGCTAGCATGGTTTTTTCTTCCCCAACCATACGCGCAGCACTAATGGCTTCGATAAATCGTTCGGGAATGGTTTGCACGTCGTTAAAGCAGCTTACCCCCCATCCACCTTTGTAACACGCACGTACATGACCACCAATGGATATGACTTCACTGAGACTTTCTAGCTTGTCACCACTAATCAGTATATTTGTACTGCGAGATACTTCTAGGCGAATCATCAGGTAATCAACATGGTGACTATGTTTGCGAATTAAGTCAGAGGCTAAATTTTTAATATCAGTTGATAGAGTTGTCATTGGATAATTTCGATGGGAGTTGATATGAATGCAAATGAATATTTTATCTGCCTGTGGGTTAAATTGGATTTTGGTCAGCAATGATTTGGGCGATCGCTGTTTACGATTAAAGTTAAAATGGCATCACTTTTAGTCCCACCTTCCTTTACCCATGTGAATCCATGAGACAAACCACCCTTTGGTCTGCTAACTTGATTTTGATGGATATTTAGTACTGGAAGCATCCTACCCGCGTTGGAGTCTTTACCCTGGATATATCCGTCATTGTGATTTTGACAAGACCAATTAGGAACAATTTTATAGTATAAGTATACTAAAAAATGACTAGGACAATGGATGTGAAAGTGGAAGCATGGGTGAAGGAATTGCGCAAATTGTTGCAGCAGGCTAGTTATGCCTACTATGTCCTCGATTGTCCCATCATGGAGGATACGGTTTATGACCAATTGTATCGGGAGTTACAGAATTTAGAAAATCAATACCCGCAGTTGATTACCAGTGACAGTCCAACTCAACGGGTGGGGGAAAAACCAGCAACCCAGTTTTTTTCAGTACGCCATCACGTTCCTCTCTACAGCTTAGAAAATGCCTTTAGTGTTGAAGAACTGAAGGCTTGGGAGGGTCGCTGGTTGCGTCAGTTGGGAAGTGAGGTGGAAAGGGAATATGTGTGTGAGCTAAAAATTGACGGTAATGCTTTAGCCTTAACCTACGAAAAAGGTGTGTTGGTGCGGGGAGCAACGCGGGGTGATGGGATAATGGGGGAGGATATTACCCAGAATGTGCGCACAATTCGTTCTATTCCCCTGCGTTTGAATTTGGAAGGTTTGGAGACCTGGGAACGGATTGAGGTGAGGGGAGAGGCTTTTTTACCCTTGGATGTGTTTGCACAAATCAATGCCGAGAGGGAAAAAAACGGTGAAACACCCTTTGCTAATCCTCGGAATGCAGCAGCTGGAACTTTGCGTCAACTGGATTCCCGTATCGTCGATAAACGTCGTTTGGATTTTTTTGCCTATACTTTGCACATTCCCGGACAGGATGATGCGATGATTGCCAATACCCAGTGGGAAGCTCTAGAATTGCTTTCTAAATTAGGTTTCAAGGTTAATCCCCATCGTCGGCTTTGTGCTTCCATTCAAGAGGTGGCTGATTACTATCGGTATTGGGATACAGAGCGACTAAATTTAGCCTATATGACCGATGGAGTTGTGGTCAAGCTCAATTCCTTCAAATTGCAAGAACAACTCGGTTTTACGCAAAAATTCCCCCGTTGGGCGGTAGCATTAAAATATGCTGCGGAGGAAGCACCAACGGTGGTGGAAAATATCTCCGTCAATGTGGGGAGAACAGGAGCATTAACGCCCTTAGCAGAAATGCGTCCCGTGCAGCTTGCGGGGACGACTGTATCCAGAGCGACATTACATAATAGCGATCGCATTGCCCAGTTGGATATTCGGATTGGGGATACGGTGATTGTGCGCAAAGCGGGGGAGATTATTCCGGAGGTTGTGCGTGTACTGAAGGAACTACGTCCAGAAATCACTACACCCTTCGTGATGCCGACCCATTGTCCAGTATGTGGACAACCCGTGGTGAAGGAAAGGGACGAAGCGGTGAGTCGGTGTGTAAATATTTCCTGTCCAGCGATTCTTAAGGGTGCAATTGAACATTGGGTGAGTCGGGATGCGTTGGATATTCGGGGAGTCGGGGAAAAACTGGTTCATCAGTTGGTTGATCGGGGATTAGTACATTCGGTTGCGGATTTATATGAATTAACTGTCAGTCAGATTGCAGATTTGGAACGGATGGGACAAAAATCCGCCGAAAAATTAGTAGCTGCGATCGCCAAATCAAAAAATCAACCTTGGAGTCGGGTATTATATGGTTTAGGAATCCGTCATGTTGGTAACGTCACAGCCCAAATATTGACGGAAAAATTTCCCACGGTGGCGGATTTAAGTCAGGCTTCAACGGCAAAAATATCGGCAATTTACGGGATAGGGGCAGAAATTGCTGATAGTATCTATAATTGGTTTCAAGTCGATTCTAATCAGCGATTAATCGCTCGTTTACAAGCTTTAGGATTACAATTAGCAAACACTCAAGAGGAGTTAGCAACAGATACTACAAAGCAAATTTTGAGTGGTAAAACCTTTGTGATTACTGGCACTTTACCTAGTTTAAAAAGGGATGAAGCTAAGGCTTTAATTCAAAAAGCTGGCGGGAAAGTTACGGATTCTGTGAGTAAAAATACAGATTTTCTTGTAGCTGGAAGTGAAGCTGGTTCTAAATTAATAAAAGCTGAATCTTTAGGAATTAAAATTATTGATGAAACCCAATTACTGGCAATGCTACCAGATAATAATTAAGGTCATGGGATTGAATACAATTTTGGATCTTGGATTTGAGATTACTCTAACTCATTTCCACTCCCCATTCTCCACTCCCTATTTTATCTGGTAACTATGCTCTGCGTAGTCATCCAGTGCGTGAAGGCTCCGCCTTCATTCACGAGGTTTTAGCCCCCCCACTCTTGAGTTCCTACGCGGAGCATGGGAACTAGGGACTCCCGACTCCCCATTCCCCACTCCCTATCTCACCGCATTTATCTTGAAAGCGCTGTCGGTAGGCTTCGTATACCATTAATGCAGTCGCGATCGCAACGTTGAGGGATTCGACTTGGTTTGCTAGGGGTATATTGACTGCCATATCTGCGGTTGTTAACAGCTGACTAGATAAACCAGCTCCTTCGTTCCCTAGGAGAATTAAACTGGGTTTACGCCAATCCACTTCCCAGAAGGTGTTTTCGGCTGTAGGTAGGGTAGAAATGACTTGCATTCCCGCAGTTTTAGCCTGATTAACCGTTGTCAGCAAATCCGGACTTACCTGCATTGGTAAACGAAACCATTGTCCAGCACTTGCTCGCATCACCTTGGGATGGTCTAAATCAACGCTATCCTGACTAATCCATAATCCAGATACATCTGCTGCTGCTGCGGTTCGGATAATTGTCCCTAAATTACCGGGGTCTTGGATGGTTTCTAGGACTAAGACTATACCTGTAAAAGGTATCTTGTGTGTGACAACGGATCGGGATGCGATCGCCACCACTCCATCTGGATTAATTGTAGTGGCGATTGCGCTGATGATTTCCTCACTGACTAATTCGGTTCGACATTGCTGAGATAACTGATTCCACAAGGATGGATGATTTTTCTGCCAACGTTCTGTACAACATACTGTTTGCAAAGGGAAAGCCACTGCAACTGCTTCTGTGACTAGGTTGGTTCCTTCCAGTAAAAATAACCCCTGTTTATGCCTTTCTTTGGCTGTATGTAGCTTCCGAAACTGCTTTACTAGAGGATTTTGCAAACTTGTGAGCACAGATTTTTTTCCTACATTCTTTCCCTATACCCAATTATACTTTCTACCTTCATCAACTCAGCTTTTCGTTTCGACTGTTAATCCCCCATTGGGAGCAAATCTCTAAAATTAAAAGGGAGTTGGGAGTTGGGAGTAGTAAGAGGATGTTTGGAATGTATTAATAAATTTTCGGTCTTGCCATGGCTATTTTAAGCATTTCCACAGCAAGATAATTTGTCGTCATAAACCCGTTGGCAGTAGAATAACGTCTTCCTGAATCCTTTGAACAGCCTCTAATATCGATTATCTTGTACTTTGCAATAAATGAAACTAGAATAATCAACGGTTACAGCCCCTGATATGTAGCAAGCATTAGCGTAAAACGATATAATTCCGGAGCTATAGTCATGAATTTGACCCAAAAAGGGCCAACCTAACATACACCTTTTATTTTAGACTAAAAGGAGTATTTAGACACAACCGAATAAAAAAATAGCCCATTCCCACTCCCTACTCCTTATTTTCCAGCGAGTTTGTGGGAATTGGTTATAAGGGATATCCTGAAAACCTGACGGGAAGAATTAGTCATCAGATATCCATGCGATCACAATTTCAATCATCAACCGTTGTGAATGCGGAACCCGGGACTTGAACCCGGAAGCCTTGTGGGCACATGAACCTGAATCATGCGCGTCTACCAATTCCGCCAGTTCCGCAAAAATATGTTTTTGACATGACAACCCCCTATTGTGATGGAAACAGATGGATTTGTCAACCAAATCTAATAGGATAAGTAGGTGGGTGGTGAAAATTGTCGTTGAGTTCAAGGAGAGATGCGATATATCGCGTGATATATCGCGTCTGTACGGCGGTAAGGCTTTGAACCGAATGTTCGGTTACGTTGCAGTTTTATGTTTAATTGCACTTAATGAAAAATTAGTTGGCGATTTAGCAGGAGCTTATTCTCGGAGGATAAATGTCCAACACCGATTAGTGTATGAGGTTATTGAACCTGAAAAAATAGTTAAGGTAATCCGCATGTGGACGCATTACGAGTAAGTTTCCAAAACTTGTAATGCTGGTGTTTTTCAATTGGAAAAATTAGCGTTGCTGAATACAAATATGATTCTTGAAAATTTTACATTGTCTAGAGACGTACCAATGCTACGTCTCTACAATAATTGTGGTTTTAGGACAAAATGTAAATAACTATAATTCATACTCAAATTCAGCAACACCCCTTTTGATATAAATAAACGCAAATTTAAAATTTAAGGAGAAGGTGCATTCCTTTGCATTCTTCCCAGTCCACCTTCTGTTGTACAGTCTGCCATTTCCGTCAGAAATTCGGGATAGTAAGCGGTATTGCGTATTAACCAGCTAGGAGTATACATTCTTGCATTGCTTTGATATCGACCGGAAACTTGAGAAATCAGATTATTACTGATGGTCAAAATATTTTCTACCCGACCGGAAACTCGAACATTATTACCACCTGTATTCGTAAATTTAAAGTTCGATAGTTTAACCACGGAAACCCCTGGGTTCAAAGAACAAGCTGAACCGGATCTGATATTGGCAGCAATTAAGAGATTATCACTAGTAATAAAATAACGAATATTGTTCCTCACTTGAGGCGATAATCCGGTATTTTGGGCTTTAACGCTGGCGATTGGTGATAGGATAAATACGACAGCGAGTAATGAACTGATATGAAAATTCTTCATGTATAGATTTGTTCTTAGTAATAAAAAACTATCTCAAAAAGAAGCCGCACTTAGTCAGTCTACACGGTCTTCTATTCACAATATAGGCAATATTTTTTACCACTTCAATGTCATAAATACAGGTAATTTTCATCCCTATACATTATCAAAAAATTATATTTGATGATTATGTCCAAGATTTTTTCATTGCTTCACTTCAGTTAACATTTGCTTTAATTGTTCTTGCCAATGGGGGGGATAATTACCTAGTAAATTCTGTAATTTCCGACAATCTAAGACTGAAAATCCTGGACGATGGGCTGGTGTGGGGTACTCCGCAGTAGTAATTGGTACAACCCTTTGAATCTGCAAATCGTAACCGAGTTGTTTTGCTTCGCGAAATATAGCAACAGCGAAATCATACCAACTGGCAACACCGCTATTTGTGTAGTGATAAATACCCGATATCTCCGATTGCAGATGGGGAATAATTTCAGCGATCGCATTGGCAATATCATGTGCCCATGTTGGCGAACCTATCTGGTCGGCAACAACTCGTATTTCTTCCCGTTCCTTTCCTAACCGCAACATAGTTTTGACAAAGTTGCTTTTCCCATAATTTCCGTATACCCAAGCCGTCCGTAAAATCACATACTGACGACAAACGGATTGAATTGCCTGTTCCCCAGCCAATTTTGTTTTACCATAGACGCTCAAGGGGTTAGTCCCATCACCAGGTAGGTAGGGTCGGTGATTTGTACCATCAAAAACATAATCTGTGGAAATATGAATTAAAAAAGCACCTATAGCTTCAGCAATTTCCCCGATAATTCCCGGTGCAACCCCATTCACCTGATGGGCTAATTCTACCTCCGTTTCCGCTCGATCAACAGCCGTATAAGCCGCCGCATTGATAATAACACCAGGATTATATTTTGCGATCGCATTTTTGATGGTGTCCGGTTCGGTTAAATCAATTTCTGGACGTGCAATCGCAATCACATCCCCCATCTGACCGAATCTTCTGTACAATTCTTGACCAACTTGTCCGTTTGCACCGATTAATAAAATTGGTTTTTTCATAATAACCTTTTCGGAAGTTTGGAAACCTGGTGGCTTTTAGCCCTGGGAGGAAAAACGACTCGACACAGTTTCTCTTGTTGACTAAATCCTACTTTCGCTGTAGTCTCAAAATCTATAGCGAAAGTAGTTTGATGTATCTGACGCAGAAGAACCAAATTAGAAAACTGAATCAGTCTGGATTTGTTGCTCTGCGCGAGTTATGCCGACTGAGTAAGAATCTATATAAAGTAGGTTTGTACACCGTGCGGCAATACTTCTTTACTGAACGTAAACGTCTGCACTATGAATCTGCTTACCATTTGTGCAAAACTAACGAGAACTACAATTTACACATTGTAAGCTGTTGAGGCTATTTTGGCTGAAAAAAGTGCAAATACATGGGTATATAAAACTTCAAAATCTGGCATTTGTAATTTTTTGGGGTCTTTTGAAAAGTGGAAGGGGAAAGCTGAAAACTGTTCCCTACTCCCCATTCCCTACCCCTACTAAAAGACTTATTCAGCGACCCTAAGTAGGTAGGTGCAATTAAACATGCAACCGCAACGTGACCGAACTCCCACTCCCGTACAGACGCGACATATCGTATCTCTCCCTACTCCCTACTCACAACACTTCGGAGCGGGTATGATGGCAGAGGAGGATAGGGAAAATTGGGCAAGATAATCTTGTAAAAAGGCAAACTGGGCTAAATTCAGGCTGTAATAGATCCAACGTCCCTCTTGACGTGCATGAACCAGGTCAGCTTCCTTGAGATTTTTTAAATGGAATGATAATTTCGATTGGCTCACACCCAGGATATCACAAAGGTCACACACACACATTTCTCTTTTTTGCAACAATTCCACCACACTCACCCGTAGTGGATCGGAAAGTGCTTGAAAACCGACGATGACTTTTTCAAGTTTTTGAGTATGGGTAATTGACATTTTTGATAATTTTCTTCGATGTGTGCTGTTTTTATTGTGAACAAGAGACTCCCTTATATGTCGGGGAAAAGGTATATTTGTTTACATTTTTTATTATACACGAGAAAAATTCAAGTAAAATTTACCCTAACTTCTATTACCCTTTAATTTTTCCATCCATAATCACAGATATATCTTTGTTTGAGGTGATTACCCTCAATCTTCTAGTGCAAAGGTCAAAACGTTTAAATAGATTCCGATTTTATTTTCCCTGGAACTGAACCCTATTAGCGTTTTCATCACCCTTTTCGCTTAATAGTTATCCCCTACGTCGTTTTCACAGACACCAGAATCGATGGTATTTACCCCCAGTCGGTGATATTGTTTACTGGGATGAAGCTGAGGAAATTCCTTTACCTTTGTATTTATCGCCCTTGCTCAAGCTGCTTGGTATAATTCTACTATTGTTGCTGCCACCCACACTAATCTAACTTGGGCTGCGAAGTTGGTGGGGTTAGAGGTGAAAACTGTGACTATTCCCAGTTTGAATCTAAATACCTTGTGGGATTGGGCAAATTTACGTATTCAAGCTGTGCGATTAGCTGGTGTGACCGAGGTGAAATTGTAACTGACACCAGAGATAGTAGGGGAAATTTTGCTGCGTGCTGAAGGTTGTTGGCGAACTGCTGCAACTTATCTGCATATTTGGACTGCGACAGTTGCTGATCAACAATCAAGTTAAACTCAATTTCAACTATTCACGTTAAATTAATTAACTACCGACAGACAAAATTGCGAAAATGTGTTATGAATAATACACAGGGTTTTGCATCTGAGAAATTTTCTCCCATACTGAATGAATTTATGTATGAAGTGGGTATGTTGATTTCAGAATCAGTTTTACCTATCCCAACTGCAAAACTACTATGATTGAAATCCTGTCTGCACTTTCAGTTTCGGCAGCAACGGGAATCAGAATTGCTTTACCTTTACTATGTATTGGCATTCTCCACGGACATGACCTCTGGTCGCAGGTTCCCGTACTATCCCGTATTTATCCCCCGTTTTTATTATTTTTATTAATAGCTTGGTCTGTATTTGAAATTTTTGCTTCCAAAAAATTAACTGGACAAAGAATTCTACAAATTATTCAATTATTTTTGAGTCCTGTTGTGGGTGCGATCGCGGGAATTACCTGTGCCCAAGCAACGGAAATACCTCTGTGGATAGTTGCTATCACTGGTGGCACTATTGCTTTAGTTTTGCAACTAGTTCAAGTTGGTTGGTTTTTCCGTTTGCGTGGTTTACCTGTGTGGGTGGCTTTTATCCAAGATGGTCTATGTGTCGCTTTAGTTTTTTTGGCTTTTGATGCTCCTTGTCAGGGTGGATTAATCGCTTTATCACTGCTATGGATGGCAGTCCGTAGCAGTCGCTATTGGTATAATTGGTATCAAACAGGCAAACTTCCTGGAAACCAGTATCTACGAATACAACTATAGAAGTTAATGTTTACCATTTGCCTCGCGATAAATACCTAATCCGGATTTCTTAAACCCCGAAAATAGGGAATAGGTAGTAGTGAAAAAAGGCAAAACCTGAATTTTGCCCCTAGTAATTTTCAGCAAAACCTGACTTTGCTGGATAAGTAGGTAGGTGCAATTAAACATAAAACCACAATGTAACCAATCATTCGGCGAAAAGCCTTACCCCCGTACAGACGCGATATATCGCGTCTCTCCTTCACTTACTGCAAAATGCCGATCATATGTAACAAACCATGTCCGGTAATTAATTCCACCAACAGACCAATAAAGCCAATCATGGCAATGCGTCCATTCCAAACTTCCGCACTGGTGGTAATCCCCCATTCCCAACGTTCGGGAGGGTAAATTTTCACCTTTTTCTTCATTTGGGTCACTTGGGCTAAATCTAAGTTCGGTGCTTGCAAAGCATCAATGACTAAATCTGCTAAAGCACGGATAAATATTGGGTGGGTATTTAAAGCCGGAACACGACGGAAATGCTCAATCCCGTTTTCTTCGGCAATTTCCCGATACTCAATATCAATTTCCTGTAGGGTCTCAATATGCTCGGATACAAAGCTAATGGGGACTACAACTATCTCTCGAATATTTTTGGCTCCCAATTCCGCGATCGCATCCTCCGTATAGGGTTGTAGCCACTCTACCGGACCGACTCGACTTTGATAGGCTAAGGTGTATTCATTCGGACGCTTGAGGGTGCGCATAATCAATTCCGTGCATTCCTCAATTTCCTGTTGATAGGGGTCGCCTGCCTCTTCTACGTAACTTTTCGGGACTCCGTGGGCGCTAAAAAATACATGTACTCGGTCAGGTTCAGGAAATTGATCTAGTTCTTGAGCAATGAGTTCTGCCATTGCTTGCAAGTAACCTGGTTGTTTATACCAGGAAGGAATAACGGTGTAATCTATCTGTTGAAGCTGGGTATTTCCTTGCCAAATTTTCTCTAAAAGCCGAAAACTCGAACCACTGGTACTAATGGAAAACTGGGGATACAAAGGTAGAATTACCAACTTTTGAATCCCATCTTGGACAATTCGTGCTAGGGCTTCCTCTGTAAACGGATGCCAATAGCGCATCCCAATATATATATTGGCATTTTCCCCCAAGTCCTTCAACTGCGATCGCAATGCTTCTCCCTGAGCTTCGGTAATTTGCCTTAATGGCGAACCACCACCTATTTGCCGATAATTTTCCTGGGAACGTTTGGTGCGTCGCGCTGCTATCAACCAGGCTAAAGGTCTCTGTAACCAACGAAACGGCAGGCGGATAATCTCTGGGTCAGAGAATAAATTATATAAGAAAGGTTGCACGTCCTCTAATGTATCTGGACCGCCGAGATTGAGCAATAAAACGCCTACACGACCCATAAAAATTTCCTTCCCCCAATCTTTTTCAGGTTTTTTACTTATGTTAACAATATATCCTTATTAAATATATAGATTAGCAGCAAGGATATACCCTGTGGCTACAATTTTTCGCGAACTTAGCTACCGTTACCAATGGTTGTACGACACAATCGCTAAAATCAGCGCTTTGGCTGTCGGTGGTGAGGCCAAATTTCGCCGTTTAGCGATACAAAACTTAACAATTAGTTCAGACAGCAAGGTTCTGGATTTGTGTTGTGGAAGTGGACAAGCAACGTCTGTTTTGGTCGAGTATTCCCACCATGTCACCGGATTAGATGCATCTCCCCTCTCCTTACAACGCGCTCAAAAAAACGTTCCCCAAGCCAAGTACATTCAGGGATTTGCCGAAGCAATTCCCCTACCCGATGGAGAGTTTGATCTAGTTCACACTAGTGCTGCACTCCACGAAATGGAACCACAGCAATTGCAAGAAATTCTCGATGAAGTATACCGTATTCTCAAGCCAGGAGGTATATTTACTTTGGTTGATTTTCACAGTCCCATGAGTTTGTGGATGAAACCGGGGATCGCCGTATTTTTTTGGTTATTTGAAACCCATACCGCGTGGCAATTTTTGGACACTGATTTATCGGTGTTACTAACCCAGAGGAGATTTGAAATACTTCAAAAAACTTTATATGCAGGAGGGAGTTTACAGGTAATTCAGGCTCGCAAAGGTGAAATAATTGAGAACCAGTAGATAAACTCAATCAGTGTTTTCGATTAGAACTCAGCCGTCAACAGGTTGAATATACAAATTAAAATGGGAATGGGTCAACATCTTGTACCCCATTTCCCTTTGGGAATAATTTGCGCTCACCAAAAGTTTATGCTACACTAGGGAAGGTGCGGACGTATAGCTCAGATGGTTAGAGTACGTCGTTGACATCGACGGGGTCACTGGTTCGAGTCCAGTTACGTCCATTAAAAATGGAGTTTAGTATATACTACCACACGCTGGTTTAATAGGGTGGAGGTAAATCGTATTTGCTCAAATGGAAAACATACAATCTGGTTGAGCGCTTGTTTTTGGCAACGAAAAATTAACCCCAACCAACGAAAAACGTCAAAGTTGCGTAGCAATTAAGTGTTGCTTGTAGGTTGGGATGCAATTCTCCCAGATTGGGGATAAAACGACCTATTGATACCAGAGTTTCCTCGCTGGGGGAGTCGTAGCGATCGCAAAATCCCTAGCGACAATCCCACCAAAGTAATTGTAACCAGACTTTTTTGCAACTAACAGAGGAAGTAAACGGAAAACGACGGTTTATTGACCAACCACCGCAGATATATCATTTACCCCATCACGAAGAATATTTTCAGGAGATAGAGTTAATCTTTGAACAATATCGGGATACACTACAGAGCGATCGCCAATTTTGATTAGACCGCTACCGTTTAGTAGATGTGGCCATCAAGGTGGTGGGTGTGGGTAGTGTGGGTTACTCACTGCGGAGTGGCATTGCTTGTAAGTAATGATAATTACCCTTTACTGTTGCAGTATAAAGAAGCTCGTCCCTCAGTCCTGGAACCCTACGCAGGTGAATGTCCCTATTCCCACAATGGACAGCGTATCGTCAATGGTCAACGTTTAATGCAAGCTGCTAGTGATATTTTTTTGGGTTGGACAAGTAATAGTCGCGGACAGGATTTTTATTTCCGCCAATTATAAGGACATGAAAACCTCCATTAAACTCAAGGGAATGTCTGCTAGGGGTTTGGAGGATTACGCAGAAATTTGTGGTTGCAACCTAGCTCGTACTCATGCTCGTTCTGGTGATGCTGTGATAATTAGTAGTTACCTGGGAAAGAGTGATACTTTTGACTCTGCGGTGACAGACTTTGCCCTCACCTATGCTCATCAGGTGGAACAGGATTATCAAGCATTGGTAGCAGCAGTGAAATCTGGTCAAATTGAGGCAAATCATCTATAGATTGTGATTTCATTGCGGTTTTTAAAAACTTATGTTCTATGATCAAGGCTTGTTCAAAACCCCTTGTAAGGCTTTATTCTGTACCCTGTATTCTATATGCTTTAATTCTACTATAAGTTGCTAGCGTCTCAAACCGATTACCCCTTCCAGATCAGCACCTTGGAAGTTGGCTCCAGTCACATCAGCGTTGGTTAAATTTGCACCTTCCAAATCCGCATTGGCAAAGTTGGCTCCCCGAAGGTTGGCATTAGTTAAATTTGCCTTTTCCAGGTCTGCACCGGTTAAATCAGCGTTACTTAGATTTACACCTTGAAGGTCTGCACGTTCCAGTTTTGCACCTCGGAGATTACAACCTGGACACTCACGATTTGACAGTAATCGGTTCACAGCACCTTTGGTGTTGACGTTTTCAGAATTTACTTGCGTTACAGGAGAAGGTGCTGCTTGTTCTGCTGGGGGAAGAGGAGTAGTTGCTTGGGGTTGTTCTGGATTCCCACATCCCACAATTAAACTGGAGAATACCAACGCGATCGCACTTATAATTGTGGGTGTTTGTAATTTGCAAATCATGATTAATTAATCGGTGCTATTTATCTTCTACCCCATGCATCCTAACCAAATGTAATCTTGTCAGTCTTCTTTCGGAGGGATAAAAATAATCAAAGCAGTATATTGCCTTCGATATAAGCATTTATTCTCCCAGTTATATTTTTCCCTCATCCCATACCCTTGATTTCAGGTTATACTGTTTTACTTTGGAACTGTATTGGAATATGCTAGAGAAATTCAACTGTGATCGCATCACCGAGTTAAAGTCATGATTTTGACTGTATTTACAAAAAAAGGGTGATTAATCACCCTTGCAAGCAACCAATTAATTAATCCCTATTACCTACCAAGGCCATCTCCAATCGAGAATTTCTGGTTTATCAATACCATGCTCATAAGCATAATTACGACACTCAATTTGCTGGTTTCTAAATGCTTCCTTGGCATGAGCGCCAGTAACCTGTAAACTGGGAACGCGATCAATCACATCCATTGCTAAACTAAAACGGTCGATTTGATTATTAATTGCCAATTCCAAGGGGGTATTAATATTTCCTTGTTCTTTATAACCACGCACATGTAAATTATGGTGATTGGTGCGACGGTAAGTGAGACGGTGAATCAACCAGGGATAACCGTGGAAGTTGAAAATAATCGGTTTATTGGTGGTAAATAAACTATCAAAATCCCGGTCACTTAATCCGTGGGGATGTTCGCTACTCGGTTGAAGTTTAAATAAATCCACGACGTTGATGAAACGGATTTTTAAATTGGGGAAATGTTCCCGCAACAAGACTGTGGCTGCTAAAGCTTCTTGGGTGGGAATATCACCTGCACAAGCCATAACAACATCGGGTTCACATCCCTGGTCGTTACTAGCCCAATCCCATAAGCCAATGCCTTTGGTGCAGTGTTGAATGGCTGCATCCATATCCAGATATTGTAGGTGCAATTGTTTGTCGGAAACAATCACATTAACATAGTTTTTACTGCGTAAACAGTGGTCGGCAACGGAAAGCAAACTGTTGACATCGGGTGGTAAATAGATCCGTGTCACTTCTGGACTTTTATTTAAAACGATATCCAGAAAACCGGGGTCTTGGTGGGTAAATCCGTTGTGGTCTTGTCGCCAAACGGTGGAAGTAATTAATAGATTCAAGGAAGAAATATCGGCTCGCCAAGGAATATGATTACAGATTTGTAACCATTTACAATGTTGATTCACCATTGAATCAATGACGTGAACAAATGATTCATAGGTGGAGAAAAATCCATGTCTTCCGGTGAGTAAATACCCTTCTAACCATCCTTCTAAGGTATGTTCACTCAACATTTCCATGACCCGACCTTCGGGGGAAAGTTCACCTCCGTCGCTGTCTTCGGGTAAATACTCGGCTAACCAGAATTTTTTGCTGACTTCATAAATTGCATCCAGTTTATTGGATGTATTTTCGTCAGGACCAAAGACGCGGAAAATGTCCATATTTTCCCGCATGACATCCCTTAAAAAGACTCCTAGGGGTTTGGTGTTTCCGTACTGAATTTGCCCTGGTTTGTCAACTTTGACTCCATATTTGCGAAAGTCGGGCATTTTCAAATCCCGGCGTAATAATCCACCGTTAGCATGGGGATTGGCACTCATGCGCAGATTCCCTGTGGGTGATAGGGAGCGCAATTCTGGAATTAACCGCCCATTTTCGTCAAATAACTCCTCTGGTTTGTAGCTGCGCATCCAAGCTTCTAATTGCTGGAGATGGGCGGGATTTTCGCTGACATTGGCAATGGGGACTTGATGCGATCGCCAAAATCCTTCAATTTTTTTATTATCGACGCTTTCTGGTCCTGTCCAGCCTTTGGGGGTACGCAAAACAATCATTGGCCATCGGGGACGTTTGGCTACTCCTGTTGTCCGAGCTTCGTACTGAATGGCATGGATTTCTTTGACACAATGTTCCAGGGTTGCTGCCATTGCTTGGTGCATGGTTTCCGGGTCGGAACCTTCTACAAAGTATGGTTGATAACCATAACCCCGAAATAGGTCTGTCAGTTCATCGTGGCTAATGCGAGCGAGGATGGTAGGGTTATTGATTTTGTAACCATTTAGGTGCAATATGGGCAGTACTGCGCCGTCCCGAATTGGGTTGATGAATTTGTTGGAGTGCCATGATGTGGCCAAGGGTCCGGTTTCGGACTCTCCATCCCCCGGCATTGCGACCACAATTAAATCGGGGTTGTCAAAGGCTGCACCGTAGGCATGGGATAAACAGTAACCTAATTCTCCCCCTTCGTGAATGGAACCCGGTGTTTCCGGTGTGCAATGGCTACCAATTCCCCCTGGGAAAGAAAATGCTTTAAAAAACCTGGCCATTCCTTCCACATCTTCACTTTTGTCGGGATAAATCTCGGAGTAGGTTCCCTCCAAGTAGCAAGGTCCGAGTACCCCCGGTGCGCCATGTCCTGCACCTGCGAGAAATATCATGTTTTGATGATATTTGTTGATAATCCGGTTTAGATGAGTCCAAACAAAACTCATCCCCGGACTTGATCCCCAGTGTCCTAATAGACGTTTTTTGATGTGTTCAATTTGTAAAGGTTGGCGCAACAGAGGATTATCCCGTAGATATATCATACCAACAGCGAGATAATTACAAGCACGCCACCAAGCATGGAGTTTTCGGACTTCTTCTGCACTTAAGGGTTGGTCGGTAATGGTTGCTCGTGCCTTTCCGTAGGGTGTAATGGATGAAACTGATGATGATATGTTGGGTTTATTTGGTGATGCCACCATAATTTTTGCTCCCGTTTCAATTTGAGATTTTGGATTCTTCGATTTTGGATTTTAGATTTTGGATTACTCTAGGTAGGGTATAAATTAGCCAAAACCTTTCCTTCTCCCTCCCTCCCCTTCCCCTTCTACTTCAGTATGCAAAAAAAATCTAATTCCCGACGGTATGAATTTTTAAAAAGTTAGTACCTCCTGACTGACCCATCGGAATACCTCCCATGACGACAATGCGATCGCCTGCTTGGGCAAAGTTGCGTTCAATTAAACATTCATCTACCTGTTTCAGAGCTTGTTCAAAGGTGTCTACAACCCGATCTATTAATAGGGGTTGGAGTCCCCAGATTAAATTTAATTGGTGGTAAACATGCATACTCGGTGTGACGGCGACTATCGGTGTTTTTAACCGTTCGGCAGCAGCAAGTCGGGAAGCAAAACCCGTACTGGTAAAGGCAACTATGCAACGTAAATCGAGAGTTTCTTCGATGGCATTGAGGGCTTCGGTAATTGCGTGGGTCTCGGTTTTAACTGCTGGTGGATATTTGGGAAATTCAATGTCTTTTTCCACGGTGCTGGCAATCCGTGCCATCATTTGGACGGCTTGTACGGGATATTGACCAACGGATGTTTCTCCTGACAACATCACTGCATCACTACCATCGACAATGGCATTGGCTACGTCGGAGGCTTCTGCACGGGTAGGACGGGGATTGTGAATCATGCTTTCTAGCATTTGGGTGGCGGTAATCACGGGGATTCCCCTTTGGTTGCAGCGACGGATGACTTGTTTTTGTACCATTGGCACTTTTTCCGGACTCAGTTCTACCCCCAGGTCTCCCCGTGCAACCATCACCCCATCACAAACATCCAGGATCGATTCTAAGTGGGCGATCGCTTGGGGTTTTTCTAATTTGGCAATGACGGGTATGTCGGTTCCTCTGGCTTTGAGCAGTTCTTTGAGGGTACAAATATCTGCGGCTGTCCGCACAAAACTTAAGCTGACCCAATCTACGTTCAGGGTAATCCCAAATTCTAAGTCTTGTTTGTCTTTTTTGGTCAGGGAAGGTAAACGTAAATTTAAACTGGGAACGTTAACTCCTTTACGATTTTTTAGCAAACCACCACGCACTACTTCACAGATTAAGCCGTTATGATTAATTTCTTTGACTGATAATTCTAAAAGTCCATCATCTAATAATAATTGTGTCCCAATTTCTGCTTCTTCTGCAAGGTGGGGATAATCGATGGGAATTGTATCCAATTGCTGATTAAATTCTGTCATTGGAACCACATTTACCACCATTCCTTCCACTAAATCGATGGCTCCATTGGAGAGATTACCAACTCTAATTTTTGGCCCTTGGAGGTCTTGTAATATGGTGATGGGATTGTCTATTTCTTGGGATATGGCACGAATTAAGGAAACCACACGAGCATGTTCGTCATAACTACCATGAGAAAAGTTTAATCGAGCCACACTCATTCCTGCTTCAATTAATTTGCGCAGTATTTCTGGAGAGGCGCTAGCTGGACCAATGGTGGATACTATCTTGGTTTTATGGTTTAAAGAACGCATAAATTATAAAATTTATCAGGATATACGGCAGAGTCTCTCTATGCTAAAGATGCATCCTTTATTCACTTGAAACATGTATTTGCACTCCCATTTTCTACCGATAGAAACAAACAGTATTCAATAATATCTAATTTTTAGTAGCAATTTATCTCGATTTAATTTTACAGAACACTGCCATTATATCTCTTAATATCAATTTTGGAACTCTATTTTATTAAATTCATCTTAAAAAATCTGGGTTAATTAAAGGTTAAAATTACCTGATGACATCAAATTTATGGGTTAATTTTTACAGCTAATTAGCGATATATTCGTCAATCTAGCTATTTATCCTGCATTTTAAAGCTGATATAGCAGTCCTAAATGATGCGTAAGAATAGATCAAGTTGAGAATGCTTGTAGACTGAGGCTTTTTCTTTGAGTGTTTTCTCATGAATGATTCTGGATTCCTATATACTATTTTGTCAGGTGCTGCTAATTTCAACTAATCTTAGATATATGCAATGTTGATACAGCATATTTATCTATTTTGTTGATAAAATAAATTTATACTCTACAGGCTGATGTGTCTTTCCTTTGGTTTGTGGACGGTTGACAGATGACACGTCTGTTCAAATATTAACCATCCAAGGGAAAAACTGAGTTTCTCAACGTTCAAAGTATATACCTGCATTTTGAACAAGGGAGCGAAAAGCCTTGACCTGGATTTCTCACCGGTAACTTATAAGTATTGAGTGACGGATGAATTTTTCTTCTACTCCCTACTCCCTGAAAGTTTTAGGAGTTTGTGAGTAAATCCGGCTATAGTAAACTCAATTTCTAGGTTACTGATTCGTTACTAAAAACAGGGAGTTGAAAAAATTGGTAAGAGTACGGGTTCGGCAACATGTTAATCCTCTAGCGCAAAAATATCAATCAGTTCCTCCTCCTTTAGAGTGGGAAAAAATTTTCGCACAACCCCATCAACCCCTTCACCTCGACATCGGTTGTGCAAGAGGGAGATTTATCTTGCAAATGGCCGCAATTGAACCGACATGGAATTTTTTAGGGTTAGAAATTCGTGAACCCTTGGTAATTGATGCAAATCGAATTCGTGACGAGCAGGGTTTAGGGAATTTACATTATGTCTTTTGTAATGCGAGTAATTCCCTGGGAAATATTTTGAAAAACCTACCCCAAGAGACTTTGCAAAGGGTGACAATCCAGTTCCCCGACCCTTGGTTTAAAACCCGTCATGGGAAGCGTCGCATTGTCCAACCCCAACTGGTTCAGGACATTGCAGAATATTTAATACCGGGGGGTATGGTATTTCTCCAGTCAGATATCGAATTTGTTCAGGAGGAAATGTGCGATCGCTTTACGGAAAATCCTGCTTTTGTCCGGGAAAATCAGCAGTGGTTAGTACAGAACCCCCTTCCTGTCCCCACGGAACGGGAGATAGCAACCCTAAATAAAGGTGAACCTGTTTATCGGACGATTTTTCGCCGTGTTACGCCATAATACTGGGTAAACTTGGGTTTGGAATTGTGATTTTCCTCCCATTTTGTACAATAATTCACAACTGACTTTGCTAAAACTTTATAAATTTGTGATTAAGCTAATTTTGGCGCATTTATACCATTTTGGATTTGAGATTTGAGATTTGAGCTTGGGAACCATTTGTTGTATCAGGGTTTCATATTTCTATCTGTCCCATTCTGTTTACAAATTGGTATTAGGAGTTATTTTGCGGGTTGTAAATCGTTGATTTTTCATGAGCAAAATACTCCCAGCGCTAGGGATTTGCCGTTAACAATTACAAGTTCCAAGGAATATTTCTACGCGGTAAGTTTTATGGCAAAAAAAGTTGTAATTATCGGTGCTGGACCGTCGGGACTTTTGCTAGCGCATTATTTACTCAAGCGTGGTGATAAATATCGAGTAGAAATCTATGAACGTCTCAGTGACCCTCGGACTTTACCATTTGCCCGGGTTCGTACTCATCCTGTAACCCTGAATGAAAGGGGATTGCGAGCATTACGTCATATTGATGGTTTAGTCGAAAGGGTGCGGGAAATTGGTGAAGATGTCAACGGAATTGTTTTACATTATCAAAAAGGTAAATACAATCAAGCTCCACGAAAAAGTTTATTAGTAACATTGGACCGAACTAAATTGGTAATAGCTTTGTTAGAATCCCTCACCAATTTATATGGAGAATCCCGTTTAAATCTCTTTTTTAATTGTCAATGTCAACAAATTGATTTTGAAAATAAAGCTTTACGATTTCGTCCCAATAGTGAAAAACCTTTAACCCTAATTCCCCATGAATTTACCGTATATTACGATTTTTTAGTCGGAGCAGATGGAGCACGTTCAACAGTGCGATCGCATTTACTCGGTATTGATTTGTTTGAATGTGACCAAAAGTATATTGCAGCTGACTATAAACCCCTGAATCTGACTGTTCCCGATGAATGCATCACCACCATCATCGCAAAAGATAAAATCCACTATTGGTTACACCGTCAAAATACCCTACTTGTTCTCCAACACCAACGGGATCAAACCATGAGTGGAGTGATTTTATTCCCTCGTCAATACAGTCAAGTTGCAACCTTCATAAGTGTTGCGGAGGTCTTAAAGTTCTTCCATAAAAACTTCCCAGAAATCGGTAAATTCATGACCGAAGCAGATGCAGAAACCTTTTTAAACCGTCCTCCCTCCAGAATTCTCACAATTCGCTGCAACCGCTATCACCACGAAGACCATGTATTATTAATAGGTGATGCAGCCCATGCAGTCTCATCATCCATTAGCCAAGGTTGCAATGCAGCTCTAGACGATGTATTTGTACTCAATAACCTTCTCAATCGCTACGCAGATAATCTCAAAGTCACATTGCTCCAGTATTCTGCAACCCGTACCCCAGAAGCCCATGCTTTAGTTAATTTAGCAGATTATGCTTTTATGCGCGAAGGTGCTACGCACCCGCTTCGCTACCGCAATTTACTATTTGAGTTTATAGGTCGGGAATTCGTGATCAAAACCCTTCACCGTCTCTTTCCCTGGGTATTCCCACCATCTTTAGTCGATTTGCTATTTGATACCACCGTCCCCTACTCGGAAATCTGGAGAAAATACAAAAATTGGTTACATCAAGTGAAAAACTAATTCGATTTTGGATTTTTTATCTCGTCCCGATGCTCCGCGTGGGGACGCATTCCACGAGGGCTACTTACTGCCTGCTACTACGTGCCTTTTTTCACAAAGTAATCCAAAATTCAACATTCAGATGACATATCTCTTATTTTTTTTACATATCTACATAAAAAATAAAATATTTTAAGATATTTGCTTAATTTTAAGGTCAAAAT
>CALJJQ010000048.1 GCA_937973965.1 uncultured Calothrix sp.
ATGGGGTGTCGCCGTTTGGTCAGAGATTATGAGTTATTACCGGAAACATCCGAGACTTTTATTTATCTTGCCATGATCCGCATTATGGTGAGGCGATTAGCATAATTTTTTACCCCTAAAAACTTTTCAAACATCCTCTAAGCGATCGCTGTGTCGATGGAATTTTTTCCCTAGTAAATCGTAGATAATATGTGCCATTTTTAATTTGCTACACTGGGGTATTTCCTGAATAAATTCCTGACGGTCAAGAAATATGGCTTGATTGGTGTCACTTTGAAAACCACTATCCGGTTGGTCAATGGGGTTGGCAATAATTGCGTCTAACAGTTTTTTTTGTAACTTTTCCCGTGCTGGTGTGAGAATATCGCCTGTTTGGGCGGCGAAACCGACTAAAATTTGCTGGGGCTGTTTATGTTTGGCTAAGTCGGCAACAATATCGGGTACGGGGGTGAGGGGTAAATTTGCACCCAGGGCATGTTTTGGTAACTTCTGAGGAGAGAAATCACGGGGTTTCACATCAGCTACCGCCGCCGACATAATAATTACATCTTGATTCGGTAATTCCCGTAGCATTACTGAATGCATTTCCTCCGCGCTGACAACGGAAATACCCCGTACACCCAGGGGAAAATTGAGGTGGGAACTAGATATAAGGGTGACATTAGCACCCCGGTGCTGGGCAGCTTGGGCTAGGGCTAAACCCATTTTTCCGGTGGATGGGTTGCCAATATATCTCACCGGATCGAGGAATTCCCGGGTTCCCCCAGCACTAATGAGGACTCCTTGACCTTGGTAGTCTCGTTTACCGTGGGTATGGAGTAAAGATTCCACATAACTAATAATTTCGCCCGGTTCAGCCATTCTGCCAGCACCAACGCGATCGCAAGCTAATAAACCGGATGCGGTATCGATGGCATGGTAGCGATTATACCGTAATAGTTTTTGCCAATTATCTTGAACAGTTGGCTGTTCCCACATATCCGTATTCATCGCAGGTGCAACTAAAACGGGGGAAGGGGAAGCGAGAACGGTATTGGTGAGGAGATTATCAGCCATCCCATAGGTTAATTTTGCCAGGGTATTGGCTGTTAATGGTGCTATGACTATTAAATCAGCCCATTCCCCCAATTCGATATGTAGAGGACGGGAATAAATCGGTTGCCAAAAATCAGCATCCGTATAAGCACGGTGACGGGATAGGGTGGAAAAAGTTAAAGGTTGAATAAATTCCGTCGCTGCATTGGTGAGAATTACTCGAATTTCGACCCCACGTTGAAATAACTGGGAAACCACTTCACAGACTTTGTAAGCAGCGATTCCACCACATACACCAATGAGGACGCGTTGAGAAGGGATTGTCATTTGGATTTTAGATTTGAGATTTTGGATTTTGGATTAAAACCAAAATTATCGTAGAGACGTAGCATTACTACGTCTACTTTCTTGCTGGGGGGTGATGAAAAATTCTGAAACTATGATGCAGCAATAGTTTGAAGCCTGTCTGCTATCGAAAGATAAACTTCATTTTCCGGCTTTATTGATTCTATTATTAATCAGCTTCGGGCAAAAGCCTTATTTTTACGTTCAACTTGGCTCTGAATTTAGTTTTATACTTAGGGCGAAAGCTATTCTATAATACTTGCTGCACAAACCTTTGAAGCTAGATTGTCACCCCCAGCTTTATTGTCTAGCAAGATGAAGAACCAATAATCTAAAATCCAAAATCTAAAACAGGATGATGGTTTTAGCCATCATCCTGAATTTCAGCGATCAATTTTTGAGTTCAAAATGTGATAAGCGAGGAAATCTAAGCTGCGCGCATCGCATGAGGATGAATCAAATTAAGCTTCATCGTAAGGTTCCAAATCAAGCAAGTGGACGTAGGATTCAACTAGTTCTGGACGTTGAAATGCGATCGCCCGCAGTAAATGCCAATCGTTCAAACTCTCGAAGGCGTTGCTGTAATTATCACTCTCCAGACGGGTAGCCAAAGCTTCCACATCCTTTGCAGTCATTGCAGCAATATCTTGTCTGGAAATGCTCAGAGTTTTCATATGCTTTGCCCCTCCGTTCAACAGCACTCGCATCCAGTCTTGGGTTGAGTTGCATTATTGCACAGCCACCCAATATATCTTACTCATTAGTAGACACAATTTGTGTGAATATTTTCCGGATTTATACGCCCTAATTGATAAAAATTTTGTAACCTGAGCTATGGTAGTTGCCGTTGGATAAAATTTCGTAACTTTTCCAACATTTCCAGGTTAATTTCATGACCGGCGTTAAACTCGTGATATTCTACATTCACACCCCAAGATTCTAAAAGGCTTTTAGCTTTGTGTGCTGCACCTAAAGGCACAACTGTATCCTGCTGACCATGCATCATCAATACACTGGGAAAGCTCGTGAAATCAGGTTTTGGCTGTTTTTCGAGTTCCGGATGCAAATATCCGCTCATACATACCAACCCCGCTAAATCCAAGCGTAAACCAATATCCAGTGTCATCGCTCCACCCTGGGAAAAGCCGCTTAAAATCGTTCTAGATAAAGGTATACCAGTTTCCCTTTCCAAGTTTGTTAGCCACGATAATAATGTCTCTCGTGTTTGTGTGAGTCCTGCATACATATTTTCTACCCGTAGATCATACCAAGCTCGACCATTGGGAGAATAGGGATAGGGAAAAGGTGCATCGGGAAATATGTAGGTATATTCTGGCAAATTTAAATAGGGTGTTAACCCGGTTAAATCTTCAGCATTTGCTCCCCATCCATGTAAAGCAACTATTAAACCTTTGGGGTTAGGAGTGGAAGCAGGGATGGTAATTGATTGGAGGTTGACAGTCATGGAATTTTGGATTATTCGATTTTGGATTTTAGATTTTAGATTATTTATTTTTCATTACTTGTGATGCTAAATAGGTTTCTAGATTAGCTGCTACGTGTCTATTGAATTATAGATTACTCTGGAAATTGGAACTCAATATTAGGATGGGTTCCCTCTGGGGAGACATGAAAATAGTCAGTAAACTCTTTCCAAACAATTCTGGAATATTCCCAAGGGAGTGAGTAGTTATCTCGTACCATACTTTGCATTTAGATGGTTAAGTAGTCAGGTTTAATCAAAGGTAGGATGTGTTAAGCGTAGTCGTAACGCATCAAAGTCCTCTTCTGCATGGGTTACGCTGTGCTAACCCATCCTACAAAGGTTTTATATTTAATTGCACCTTCCTACTTAATGCTTAGAGGTCAACAGTCACCTGTCAACAGTCAACAAACAAAAAGATAAATATATCAGGGTACAAACGTAGATAAAATTTGCTGACAAATTAACTTTTTTTTTAAATCGAATAGGTAAAAACATATGCGGAATATATTCTCCTCCGAACGATTTCCCCAATTGTTTGGGGGATTGTTGACTTTGTCAATTGCCTTGGTAATTAGTTCAGCGATCGCAGCTCAAGCTATTCGCACTATCAGATATACAGATGATACCCTCAAAGTTACTGGGTCTGCCAAACGACCAATTACTTCTGATTATATGGTTTGGCGAGTATCTGTTTCTAGCCAGCAACCCACAGCACAAGCTGCATATCAAGAATTAAAAACCCATACCGAACGTTTACAACGCTATTTCCAAGAAAAACAAATAGTAGAGAAGGAAATTACCTTAAGTGCAATTGATACCAATGTCATCCCAGAAATTGTCAATAATCGGGAAACTGGCAATGTTGCAGCGTACAAATTAACACAACGCTGGGAAATCCGTTCCGGGGACATCGAACGGGTTAGTAAAGTTTCCCAACAAGTTACCGATTTACTGAATGAGGGAATACCCATTACCTCCGAACCACCCCAATATCTGTATACTCAACTGAGTAAATTACGGGTGGAAATGGTAGCAGAAGCAACTAAAGATGCTAAAGCTAGAGCCAATGCGATCGCTCGCAGTACAGGTAATAAAATAGGCACAGTTCGCAGTGCAAAAACAGGAGTTTTTCAAATCACATCACCCAATTCAACAGAAGTCAGTGATTCCGGTGTTTACGATACTTCTTCTATCAATAAGGATATCACTGCCGTAGTGTCGGTTGAATTTGGAATTGAGCGCTAAGTATCCGACAACATTTTCAAATCTGATTGAATCTAGATTTAGTAAAGATGTCGCAAACCAGGAAAAGAGACTGTGTGATTTATGTACACAGTCTCTAGTTCAACCACCACTAATTCTTGAGTAATTAATTAACGAAGCACTGAATTATTTTGTCAAAACTTAGTTGAATAAAGAGAGGAATTGACCAGAATTGCTATCAATTTCACGAGCTTGAACAACAAGAGCATTACCAGCACCACCAGGACCTGCGAAGGTTTCTTGCTTAACTGCTAAATCTTTTTGGTTGAAGTTAGCATTGGTAGCTAAATCAAGTCCTTGACCAGGAGCAAGGATAATTCCGAATCCACCTGCTACGGTTTCTAATTCATCGATGGAAAGTTCAACTGCGGTGTTGTTAATTTCGTGAGACATGGTTTTATTTCCTTGTGTAATTAGTTAGTTTGTTAGTTTGAATGGGATTTGTTTTTAGTAGGACAAATATTTACTGTTTGAGTATTTATTTGCCCAGTTAAATCAGTTAAATTAGTTGAATAAAGAGAGGAATTGACCAGAATTGCTATCAATTTCGCGAGCTTGAACAACAAGAGCATTACCAGCACCACCAGGACCTGCAAAGGTTTGTTGCGCAACTGCTAAATCTTTTTGGTTGAAGTTAGCATTGGTAGCTAAATCAAGTCCTTGACCAGGAGCAAGGATAATTCCGAATCCACCTGCTACGGTTTCTAATTCGTCGATGGAAAGTTCAACTGCGGTGTTTTTGATTTCGTGAGACATGGTTTTAGTTCCTTGTGTAATTAGTTTAATTTGTCAGTTTGAATGGGATTTATTTTTCGCATGGGCAAATATTTACTGTTTGAGTATTTATCTGCCCAGTTTAGTCAAGCATTAATTATTGAAATACGGAGAGGAATTGACCGGAGTTGCTATCAATTTCACGAGCTTGAACAACTAAAGCATTACCAGCACCACCAGGACCTGCAAAGGTTTGTTGCGCAACTGCTAAATCTTTTTGGTTGAAGTTAGCATTAGTTCCTAAATTTGCATTTTGACCAGGAGCGAGGATAATTCCAAATCCACCTGCTACGGTTTCTAATTCGTCGATGGAAAGTTCAACTGCGGTGTTTTTGATTTCGTGAGACATGGTTCTAAATCCTGGTTTAATTTAATTAATGTTGTTTGTTGATGAGCGAGAAAGAACCTGGAAGGAAAAACTTTTTATTTTTGTTTTGCTTGTCTTCGCTGCGGTTCGTTTCGCTTTATGTGTTTATAGTATGCAATTCACCCTGGGTTGAACATCGGAAAAACGTTGTATTTACAGCCATACAACTATCGAAGGAAGAGACTCATACTTTAGTTGGAGACATAACCCCCGGATTTCTCACAAACCCCTAAAAATTTCAGGAAATAGGGAGTGGAGAGTAGGAAGTAGTAGGAAAAACAACCCATAACTCAACCCTTATCACTCTTGAGAAACACAGGATAAGCAGAAAAACCTCCTGACCAAAAGCGACTCCCCATCCTCCTTAACATGAATTTTGAATCTGAATTTTCCTACTGGTCTGTCCCATAAGTTCTGAGGGGTTTTGGGTAGTGGCTTTTTAGCCTTGAAAAAGCTTGAATATGAAGCGCTAAAGCGCTACTACGTACCTTTTTTCTTTACTCATCAAAATTAATGGGACAAAGTACTACTCCCCACTCCCCGTAAGTTTGAGGGGTTTGCTTCAAATGCGGGTTCAGCAATAACACCTGTATCCTGTCTCCTCTATCCTGTATTCTGTTGTTGATAGGTAGTTGAGTTATTCCATGTTTGATTTCAAAACCAGACTCAAAAACAGCCTAAGTCTGCTGCTGACTTTGGCTCTATTTTTCGGTGTAAGCGCATTCGGGTGGACACCCCCAAGTTATGCTGCGCTTCCTGCGGGAAATGCGATTACAGATGGTAAAGCGTTGTTAAGATATTCCTTGCCGATTGATAATAAACCTGTACGGGAGTTGCAAGCGAGTTTAGAAGACATTTCCAATCAGCTACGTGCGAACAAACGTTGGAATGCGATCGCCAGAGATATAAGTAAAGCATCGAGGATTATAGATGTACCGGATAAAATTCTTGTCAGTGTCCCACCAGAGCGTCAAGAACAAGCAAAATCCCTGATTGAGCAAATTAAACAAGGTGTAGTCGCTTTACAAGCGATCGCTGAAAGAAAAGATAAGGAAGCAATCCGCACCCAACGCGCTCAAGTGCTTGATTTAGTGGGTGAACTGGAACAAGCAATGGTCAAAGGATTCCCCTATGAGGTTCCAGAAAAGTATAGTAATTTACCCCAACTCAAAGGTCGTGCAACTATCGAGATTAAAACCAATAAGGGAAATATGACCGTAGTTGTCGATGGTTATAGCGCACCCGTGACAGCTGGTAATTTTGTGGATTTAGTCCAAAGAGGATTTTATGATGGTTTGGAATTCACCCGTTCGGAAGAATCCTACGTGTTGCAAACCGGAGACCCACCAGGAAAAGATGTCGGTTTTATTGACCCGAAAACCAAACAATATCGCGCTATCCCCCTAGAAATTCTTGTAGAAGGTGATAAAGCTCCCACCTATGAAATCACCCTCGAAGAAGCGGGACGCTATACGGATATGCCTGTGTTACCTTTTTCTGCTTTTGGTGCATTGGCTTTAGCAAGACCAGAACGGGATGTCAATGGTGGTTCTTCCCAAATATTCTTTTTCTTATTTGAACCGGAATTAACCCCCGCAGGACGTAATCTATTGGATGGACGTTACGCGATTTTTGGTTATGTAACTGAAGGGAAGGATGTCTTAGATTCCCTCAAAGCGGGTGACAAAATTGAATCTGCTAAGGTTGTTAAGGGTTTAGAAAATTTACAACAGCCACAAACATAGATTTTACATCGGTAGAGACGTAACATGTTACGTCTCTACACATGTTACGTTTCTACATGTCTTAATCTCCCGCTTCTTGTTTAATTTGACGGGATTCTAACCATAGGGGGATGACAATAATTGCAATCACAATCGCTAGAGCCGCGATCGCAAATTGACTTACCCATGCAACTAATTGTTCAAGGGATACAATTTTACCAGCGAAGAATGCTAGACTCACCATAACGCTAGCCCAAGTCACGGCTCCGAGGAAGTTGTATAACAAGAATTGGGGGAATGACATTTCCGCAATCCCAGCCAAAGGAGCGGCAAATATACGTAGTAAAGCAAAAAAACGTCCTAGAAATACTGCCTTAGCAGCGTTTTCACTAAATTTATCTTTAATGGTAATAATTCGAGTTTCCGAAATCCTAAATACTGCGGCCAAACGAACTAACAAAGCCCATCCCCCAATCCGTCCAATCCCATAACCACAAATCCCCCCAAGCATTGCACCACCAGCAGCGTCACCTAAAACGAACCAATAATTTAATTCGCCGCTACCTGCTAAAAAGCCTCCGACTAAAGTCACTGTCTCACCGGGAAGGGGAATTCCTAAGTTTTCCAACAAAATACCGATGAAAATAGCCCAATAGCCGTACTGATGTGCAATTGCTTGGATGTTTTCCAGGGTCAGAAATTCAAATGACATCCCACACCGCCACCTTTACATTTTTTTACTTTTTTCTTTATCTTGGCTGTTTCACCCAGCTACTGTCAAATGATTTTGGGTTGGGGATTATGGATTGGGTGGGGCTTTGTTGACACTGAACTTACCCCTGGGTATGTACTAATAATATATTAGACCCCTACTATACTCTCCTAAAGTATTTAAAATTACGTGGTCCTTCGTAGCCAGTAATTTTCGCCAACTGATCCAAATTTTGCACACCACCGTACTGTTGTCCGTTGATTACCCAGGTGGGAAAACCTGTAATTCCCGCAGCTTGACACTCTTTCGGTTTCCCTTTCGGACTATCGGCTGCACACTCAACTTTGACACCGGATTTTTCTAGTTCTGCGTAGGCTTCTTTTCCAAACAATAATTTTTGTTCGTGACAGTGGGGACACCAATAGGCAAAGAATGCTTTAGCACCAACTTTAGCCAAGTGACGGACAAGGGCTATTTCAGCTTCTCCAGAATTAGTAGTAATTTCCCAACCAAATTCGGGATTAGGTTTGCCTGCATTACGAGCATCAAAAATCACTTCTGCCGCTTGACCAGTTTCGCTGGGAATAATGGTGACTCCATTTTGGCTGGGACTCTCAGCACGGTTGACACCTGAATAAACTGCCAGGGTTCCCACTAGTGTCACCATAGTCACAATTAAACCAGTGAAAATAATTTGCCCGATATCTTCCCAACTTCGCCCTAACACTGTCAGTACCAACATACTGAGGGAAAATAGGGCAGAGGCGATACAGTAGGGACAAATTGACTGGATTTGGGTAGCTAAAACATACATTAAATAGCTACTAAACACCGTCATGGCGAAACTGCCAATCAATAAACCAAACCAGGTGAGATTTTCCACCTCTCGACGCTGGGGGTTTTTTTCCGCCGGACGAAAGAAAAATGGCGCGATCGCCATCACTAACATTCCCCCATAGGCTAAAAAGCCAAATAGGGCTAAAGGTTGACCAAACACAGTAGCCCAAGGACTACTGAGAACATCACTACAACCAGCGGGTGCGCTACCAGCCGCAGGGGCTGTACAAGCAACTGCACCTCCAGTATATTTAATCACAGTTAGGTAGCCAGTAACAATGGCTCCGAATGATGCGATCGCAGCGATAATCACCCGCGACCACCGATGAATCCAAGGGGTTGAACGGCGACGAATCATAGTCAGAATTGCAAAAGATAATATTTTTGTAAAGATGGGAAAATCGTATTTACTTTATAATCTTAGCTAGCGATTTCCGGCTTTACCCTTACCAGTACCCCACCAAACAACCTACATGGTAAGAGTAGGGAGTAGGGAGTAAAAGAAAAAACACTTTCATTGGTTCTGGTCTCAACGGCACATGTAGGCTACTCCCTATTCCCTGACCCCACCCTTCATTTTTGGCGTGGTCGAGTACTGGGAATGTAACTTCTCCATAGAGAAGCCACCCATAGCACGTCTACACAGAAGTCACTGATTTTTCCGACCGAGAAAAATTTTTCGCCTGTCGAGCAGCTTCCACAAACTGACTCACCCGATTCGGATCGATCGGTTGGTCAATCCGACCATGACGCTTGAGGGAACTGCAAACAATTACACCATCAGCAACTTGCATCAGTGTAGCAATATTTTCCCAATTTGCCCCACTACCGATAAATACGGGTGTACCATTTGCCGCCGCCGATGCGAGTTCCAAATCTTCTGGATTTGGGGGACAACCTGTTGCCCATCCCGATAAAATAACTGCATCCGCCAATCCCCGTTCAATGGTATCCTTGACGGCAACTGTTAAGTTTGGTGAACTTAGGGGACGGGCATGTTTAACCAGGACATCGGCGAGAATTTTGACATCACAACCCAATTCTCGCCGATAACGCAGTAATTGATAGGCATCTCCCTCAATTAAACCCTGGTCAGTGGCCATTACACCCGTTAACACATTGACACGGATAAACTGAGCATCCACACAACTTGCGATCGCGATCGCGCTTTTCGCATCATTGCGCAACACATTCAACCCAATTGGAAGGGGGACTAAATTTTGAATCCTTTGCACAATCACCGTCATCGCACTCACGACCGCCGGATCAACCTCAGTTTTGGCAAAAGGCGCGTCAAAAAAGTTTTCGACCATAATCCCATCCACTCCACCGCTTGCAAGGGCTGCGGCTTCCTGTTCCGCACGGGAAATTACAGCTTTGAGACTACCTCCCCACCGGGGTGATGTGGGTAAGGGAAGCAGATGTACTACACCGATAATCGGGGTTTTGGTTTTAAATAATTGATTTAAGTCCACGTTTTTATAATTGATAACGGACTCGAACAGCTTATCTACATTATCAGCCCTGAGTACCGCTAGGAATTTTGGATTTTAGATTTTGCGGAAAGTTAGTGGGAGATTTATTCTTCCACTCAACTTTCCAAGACAGATTTTGGATTATTGTATCCTGCCTCCTGTCTCCTCACCGAACAAAGCATTTGAAACAAAAATTGATCCGACCTCCCCCCTAAGATGGAAATTGACGTTTCAGATTTCCTAAGATATGTTAAGATAGAAATTGGTTATAAGAGGAGTTTGCGACTCGCTGTTCGGAAAAAAACGCCAGCGCGTTTGCTCCCGTAGCAATTCTAGCTTGAGCTAGATAGCTGTGGTTGCCATACCCTAACCAGTCATTACAGAATATTAATGATTGACTTGTCAGTTAGGTTGTGTGTAAATTACCTGGGGTTGCGACTTCTCAACACCACGCCAAGAATTGACGGTGACAGTCATGCTGTTACCCCAGAGGCGGCTTCCTAACGGGTAAATTTACAACACAACTGCTAGAGTGGTAATGATTAAAAACACCGAAACTCCAGTTTGAACCCAAGATTTCAAGTTATAAATTTACCCAATATATTTGTTATCCTCTGGATTACAAAATTGATTGGCGGAATATAGCAAGTTCTGGATATAAGCATTTTTTGTTGTCATCGTTTAGGGATAAGCGTTTGGCGGTTTAGGTGCGTGCGTGTATTGATTTTTGATTCACGTATTTTTGAACCGGATTTGTTTGATACTTAAATTGTTCAATACCAGATTTAAACGTGAATATATTTGAATATGGGTGATAAGCCAACAATTGCAATTTCCCACCTTGGTTGTGAAAAAAATCGCATTGATACAGAGCACATGTTGGGGCTGCTGGTAGAAGCTGGATACGGTGTTGATAGTAATGAGGAATTAGCCGATTACGTCATTGTGAATACATGTAGTTTTATTCAAGCGGCGAGGGAGGAGTCGGTAAGGACTTTAGTCGAACTTGCCGAAGCGAATAAAAAGATTGTGATTACAGGTTGCATGGCCCAGCATTTCCAATCGCAATTGTTAGACGAAATACCCGAAGCGGTGGCGGTAGTTGGTACGGGTGATTATCAAAAAATAGTGGAAGTAATTGAGCGCACAAGTAGTGGGGAAAAGGTGATTGAAGTCAGTCCCGAACCGACCTATATTGCCGATGAAACCACACCTCGTTATCGGACGACAACCGAAGGGGTAGCCTATATTCGGGTAGCGGAAGGTTGTGATTATCGATGTGCCTTTTGTATAATTCCCCATTTGCGTGGAAATCAGCGATCGCGCACCATTGAATCGATTGTGGCGGAGGCGAAAATTCTCGCCAGTCAAGGGGTAAAAGAAATCATTTTGATTTCCCAAATCACGACCAATTACGGTTTAGATATTTACGGAAAACCCAAATTAGCGGAATTATTGCGCGCTTTAGGGGAAGTAGATGTACCCTGGATACGTATCCATTATGCCTATCCGACCGGGTTGACAAAGGAGGTAATCGGGGCAATAAACGAAACCCCCAATGTATTACCATATTTGGATTTACCCTTGCAGCATTCCCACCCGGAAGTATTAAGGGCAATGAATCGTCCTTGGCAAGGTCGGGTCAACGATGAAATCATTGAGCGGATCAAAACAGAAATTCCCGCAGCAGTGTTGAGAACAACATTTATTGTTGGTTTTCCCGGCGAAACAGATGCCCATTTCCAGCATCTTTTAGAGTTTGTTGAACGTCATGAATTCGATCATGTAGGTGTATTTACATTTTCACCCGAAGAGGAAACCCCAGCCTACAGCTTACCCAATCAAATCGAAGCATCGGTAATGGAATCTCGACGAGATGCATTGATGGCGCTACAACAACCAATCTCTCTGCGCAAAAATCAACAGGAAGTCGGTCGGGTTGTAGATGTTTTGATTGAGCAGGAAAATCCGACAACTGGAGAATTAATCGGTCGTTCCGGTCGATTTGCTCCGGAAGTAGATGGACTGGTTTATGTAAAAGGTTCGGCTCGGTTAGGCAATATTGTTCCGGTGCGGATCGAATCTGCTGATGTTTATGACCTCTATGGTCAAGTGGCGGTGAGTTGAGGAAATCGCCCAATAGCCAGCTTTTCCCTCCCAGCAAAGGGATTTGGTAGGTAAGTATCACAAAATCTGTGTAAATCTTGCTAGTACATATTTTTAGACAATTAGGAGCATAAATGAATCCTTCATTTCTCGAATTAGGACTCTCAGAAGAACGGGTTAGGCATTTAGAAGAAATTGGTTTTACAACACCGACAAATATTCAAGCCCAAGCGATTCCCCAATTGTTAGCGGGACGGGATGTGGTAGGACAATCCCAAACTGGTACGGGGAAAACAGCAGCATTTTCCCTACCGATGTTAGAACGGATTGATGTCAAAAATCGGGTAGTGCAAGCATTGGTGTTGGCTCCGACCCGGGAATTAGCCATGCAAGTCCATGATTCGATGACCAATTTTATTGGCAAACAGGGATTGCGAGTGTTAGCGATTTATGGTGGACAGTCGATTGAGCGACAAATGATGCAGCTCAAGCGGGGTGTACATATTGTGGTCGGGACACCGGGACGGGTAATTGATTTGCTCGAACGCGGTAGTTTGAATCTAGACAATGTGCGTTGGTTTGTGTTAGACGAAGCCGATGAAATGTTGAGCATGGGCTTTATCGATGACGTGGAAAGAATCCTCTCCCAAGCTCCCGCAGAAAGACAAACCGCCCTATTTTCGGCAACTATGCCCCCATCAATTCGCCAATTAGTGAATAACTTTTTACGTGATCCAGTCACGGTGACTGTGCAACAACCGAAAGCTGCACCAACAAAAATTAACCAAGTTGCCTACGTAGTCCCCCGTCACTGGACAAAGGCTCGTGCTTTGCAACCCATTTTAGAAATGGAAGACCCGGAGTCGGCATTGATTTTCGTGCGTACCCGCAGAACCGCAGCCGAATTGACCAACCAATTACAATCTGCTGGTCATAGTGTCGATGAATACCACGGCGACCTATCCCAGCAAGCACGGGAACGGTTGTTGACCCGTTTTCGCAATCGTCAAGTGCGTTGGGTGGTAGCAACGGATATTGCAGCTCGTGGTTTGGACGTGGATCAGTTATCCCATGTGATTAACTTTGATTTACCCGATAGTCCGGAAACCTACGTACACCGGATTGGTCGGACGGGTCGAGCAGGAAAAGAAGGAACAGCTATTTCCTTGGTGCAACCCTTCGAGCGCAGAAAACAGCAAGCCTTTGAACGTCACGTGCGACAAGCATGGCAAGTTTTACCGATTCCCACCCGCGCTCAAATTGAAGCCCAGTATCTGCTGAAATTACAGGCACAGGTACGGGAAACCTTGACCGGAGAAAGATTAGCATCCTTTTTACCCATTGTCCGGGAATTGAGTGAAGAATACGACGCACAGGCGATCGCAGCTGCGGCTTTACAAATGGCCTACGACCAAACCCGTCCTTCTTGGTTACAAGCCGAAGAAATTCCCGAAGAAAACTTTGTTCCCCCCGCACCCAGAAAAGGTGGTCGAAGTGGACGACGGGAATATGAGCGCGATCGCCCTTCCTCCTCCTCCCGTCGTGGTGGTAATTGGGAAGGAGAACGTCGTAGCGGTACACCCAAGCCGAAATTACGTGGTCGTTATGAGGGTTCCTCCGAACCGGTGAAAAAATTAGGTGCTGCTAAGGAATAGGCTTCTAAAAGCGCTATGAACACAAAGTAGCTCTATCAAGAACATCGCGAAGCACAAGCATCTAGTAAATTCAAATACAGCAGGTCACAGAATCAAGTTTTATAAGGGTGACAAACTGCTGTATATTTGAATTCTGATTAGGCGCATGGGCTTCGCAATTTTAGTTTTTTTCAACTCACACACTAAAATCATCATGGGTAATACATTTGGACATCTATTTCGGATTACAACATTTGGCGAATCCCACGGTGGAGGGGTTGGGGTTGTAATTGATGGTTGTCCACCTCGGCTAGAAATTACACCAGAGGAAATCCAATTTGAATTAGACCGACGACGACCGGGACAGAGTAAAATTACCACACCCCGCAAAGAAGCCGATCAATGTGAAATTCTGTCGGGAGTATTTGAAGGGAAAACCCTGGGGACACCAATTGCCATTTTGGTACGCAACAAAGATACCCGCTCCCAAGATTACGACGAAATGTCGATTAAATATCGTCCATCCCATGCCGATGCCACCTACGATGCTAAATATGGGTTTCGCAATTGGCAAGGTGGTGGTCGCTCCTCTGCCCGTGAGACAATTGGTAGAGTCGCAGCTGGGGCGATCGCCAAAAAAATTCTCCGTCAAGTTGCAGGGGTGGAAATTATTGGCTATGTGAAGCGAATTAAGGATTTGGAAGGGGTAATTAATCCCGACCTCGTGACCCTGGAGGAGGTGGAAAGTAATATTGTTCGCTGTCCCGATGGGGAAACTGCGGAAAAAATGATTGAACTGATTGAACAAACGGGTAGACAGGGTAATTCCATTGGTGGGGTGGTTGAGTGTGTTGCACGTCACGTCCCTAAAGGATTGGGGGAACCGGTATTCGATAAATTAGAAGCCGATATTGCCAAAGGAGTGATGTCCCTACCCGCGAGTAAAGGCTTTGAAATTGGTTCCGGTTTTGCAGGAACATTATTAACTGGATTTGAACACAATGACGAATTTTACACCGATGAAAACGGGGAAATTCGTACCGTCACCAACCGTTCTGGAGGGATTCAAGGCGGTATTGCCAACGGTGAAAATATTATTATTCGGGTTGCGTTTAAACCCACTGCAACCATTCGTAAAGAGCAGAAAACTGTGACAAAAGACGGGGAAGAAACGGTTTTGGCAGGAAAAGGCAGACACGACCCCTGTGTGTTACCCCGTGCTGTTCCAATGGTAGAGGCAATGGTTGCTTTAGTGTTGTGTGACCATTTACTACGAAATCACGGTCAGTGTCGCATTCTGTGAATTGGGTCAGGTCATTTTTTGTCGTACTATGGGTGTTTTCTCATAATTTGGCGTAACCATAACCACCCCAATCCACTACCGATGAAATAGTAGGGAAAATCCACCCAGGAAAAAGCTGTTCCAATCAACATTTTTCCCCACCAAAATGAACGCAACCAATTTAAAAATGGCGGATTCCATAATTGCATAGATTCAATCAAGCAAGTAATTACAAGTACCCCCAAAGGAATTTGCCACACTGATGAACGAGTGGGAACAAATAAAAAAGCCAATAAACACCAAAATATTTCATAAAAAATACCTCCTATCTCTTGATTTAACCAGCCAACGGAATAGCGATAACGACTGTATAAAAGCCCTATTGGAAGAATGATTGCCAAAGATAAAATCGTTCTTCGGCGAATTTTTATTACTGATGACATTTAGCAAGGGATATTGATTTATGAACTTATCTAGCGTAGCAAGTCATGAATAATACTGTTTTACTTTGGAGTTGAGACTTGATGGGGAGCTTTCGGGAGCAGGGGAGGAATTGGAGATGGCGATCGCATTTGTTGGGTTTTTAAGAGATGTGCGATTGATAGATGTGATGGATGGATATAGTGGGTTATTAGGTGCGATCGCGATTCCGGTTTGCACCTTCAAAGTGCGTAAATTCTATCTATTTTTCAGTAAGTCCCCCATGTTGTTTGAACACAACCAAACAAGAAAATAGCTGATTCCCCCACTCCCTATTTTTCAGTCAGCCCTAATTCCTCACTAGTTCTGAAATCCTGTATCCTGGATTTTGTATACTTTCATCAGCAAAGCGCATGTTCACAGTTCTCCCAAAGCAAACTGTCTCTATGTACACGCGTGATGGTGTTCGTTTGGATGCGGATGTCTATCGTCCTGATACAACGGGTGATTTTCCTGTTTTGTTAATGCGACAACCCTACGGACGGAAAATAGCCTCAACTGTTGTTTATGCCCATCCATCATGGTACGCTGCACACGGTTATATTGCCGTCATTCAAGATGTACGGGGAAGGGGAAGTTCGGAAGGACGTTTTGAACTTTTTGCACAGGAAATTGCAGATGGTGAAGATACGATTAATTGGGTAGCTCAATTACCAGGTAGTAACGGTAAGGTGGGAATGTATGGGTTTTCCTACCAGGGAATGACCCAGCTATATGCCGCAGTTAACCAACCAAGTGCTTTAAAAGCGATCGCACCTGCAATGGTTAGCTATGATTTATACCATGATTGGGCCTACGAGGGGGGAGCTTTTTGCT
This sequence comes from uncultured Calothrix sp., assembly GCA_937973965.1. Taxonomy (GTDB): domain Bacteria; phylum Cyanobacteriota; class Cyanobacteriia; order Cyanobacteriales; family Nostocaceae; genus NIES-3974. Next base: position 16,337 of record CALJJQ010000048.1, read on the forward strand.
TACAAATGAATTTGACCTGGGCTTTACAACTAGCTTCAGAAAACGCTCGTCGTCAAAATGACCTTTCCGCTTATCAACAATTAACCCAGGCGGTTCAGAATCTACCTGTATGGGATACTACACCCAATTATCCGGGGGTGATGCGCAATATCGCCGTTGATTCCCATTATCACCAGTGGTTAACCAAACCACCAGAGGATGAATATTGGCGCAATTTATCCCCTTGCAATCTATTGGGGTCTGTGGATTTACCCATGTTCCATATCGGTGGTTGGTTTGATACCCATCTGCGAGGAACTTTAAAGTTATTTCAAGCCATGTCTTCCCGTAGTCAATACCGTCAGCAATTAGTTGTCGGTCCTTGGGGTCATCTTCCCTGGGGACGGAAGGTGGGGGGTGTGGATTTTGGTGAAAATGCTTTGAGTCCGATTGACCGGATGCAGATTGCTTGGTTTGACCACCATCTTAAGGATATTGATGTGGGTTTATCTGAGCAACCACCAGTTTGGTTATTTGAAATGGGTAATAATATCTGGCAAAGCTTTGATGATTTTCCCAGTTCCGAAAAAAATGTATATTATTTGATGAGTACTGGATTAGCAGCCATCAGGGAAGATGAGGGCTATCTCACCCCAGAACCGCCATCCCAAGTTAGTATCGATACCTTCCTCCATGACCCGTGGCGACCCGTACCATCCTTGGGTGGACACGCTGGATTTCCCGCAGGAATGTTTGAGCGATCGCATATTGATAGTCGCGCCGATGTGCTTACCTATACTTCCGCACCACTGACGGCAGATTTATACATTAGGGGCGAAGTTATCGCCGAAATTTATGCAGAAGCAGATCAACCCAGTTTTGATTTATCCCTAGTCCTTTCCCAGGTCAATCGGAATGGGACAATATTTAATATTACCCAGGGATACCGGCGTTGTCATGCATCTATTGGTGAAGTATATAAAATTCATTTACAGCCTACGTGTATTTGCATTCCCCAAGGATGTTCTATCCGCTTAAGTATTAGTTCCGCCTGTTTTCCCGCCTATTCCCTTAATCCAGGAATAAAAGTTCCTTTAGATACACAAAATCTGTTGGATGCGGAAATCATTACGGTCAAGATTACAGGTGGTGGGGATATGCAAACTGGTGTGACAGGATTGTCCAGAATTCTGTTGTAAATCTAAAATCCAAAATCCAATTGACCTGTAACAATAATTATAGTTAAGTGAATAATTATTGCGGTTTATTACAAGGATTATGGTCAGGTTACAGCAAGTTTTGACAAGTTTACTATTGGCAGTGGTGTTATTGGCATTCCCTCTGTCAGCAAATGCAGCAAGTTCCTCAGCAGTCACTAGTTCTAGTTCGATGCGACTTGAACAGCTACAAAATCAGGATTACTCAGGTAAAAGCCTATTTCGTGAGGAATTTAATAGTGCGAATATGAGCAATAGCAATTTTGATCATGCGGATTTACGGGGTGGTGTGTTTAATGGTGTCATTTTACACGGTGCTAATTGGCATGGTGTGAATTTTAGTGAGGGTATTGCCTATTTAACAGATTTTAAAGGTGCGGATTTAAGTGATGGGATATTTACAGACGCAATGATGTTACGTTCGGTATTTACGGATGTGAATGTCACCAATGCAGATTTTACCAATGCTGTTTTGGATATGACGGAAGTGAAAAAGTTATGTGCGAATGCTAGTGGTGTAAATCCGCAAACCGGAGTATCGACACGGGAATCTTTGGGATGTAAGTAATACTAAAACTAAAATATTAGTGGTCAAAATTGGAAGTATCTGGACGCGAGTTTGATAAGTGTCACTCCAACCCTCTCTGCAATAATCGGAGAGGGGCAGAAAAATCCGTAGTTTTAACCAAAAATCACCTATGTGAAAAAAGAATACAACAGAATTAATTAATTTTGTAGAGACGTAGCAATGCTACGTCTCATGTTCTGAATGGGTTGCAAACATTTTTGGAATCAGTATTAATTTAGACGTGACTGTCTACAGTTATTTGTAATTGATAGGAAGATTCGGAGATACCACAAATTGTTAGCCGAGAAAACATAGCACGAATGCATACTCAAAGGCAAGTTCTTTTAAACTTTCATAACGTCCTGATGCACCGGAATGTCCTGCATCCATGTTTGTTTTGAGCAGCAAGATATTATCATCAGTTTTGAGGGTACGTAGTTTTGCTGTCCATTTGGCTGGTTCCCAATATTTGACACGGGGGTCGTTTAAACCCGCAGTAATCAGTAAATGGGGATAGGCTTGGGCGGTGACATTATCGTAGGGAGAATAGGATTTAATATATTCGTAGTAGGCTGGATCGTTGGGGTTTCCCCATTCTTCCCATTCGATTGCGGAAAGAGGTAAGGAAGTGTCGAGGATGGTGGTGACGACATCAACGAAGGGAACCGCAGCAACTACGACTTTGAATAAATCGGGACGCATGTTGATCACAGCACCCATGAGTAAACCTCCAGCGCTTCCCCCAGAAATTGCTAATTTATCTGCTTGAGTCCAGTTTTCTTGGATGAGATATTCTGCGCAGGAAATAAAGTCAGTAAAAGTGTTTTTCTTACGGAGAAACTTGCCATCTTCATACCACTTGCGTCCCATTTCTCCACCACCACGGACATGGGCGATCGCATAGACAATGCCTCGGTCGAGGAGCGATAATAAATTGGAGGAGAATGTGACGGGGTAGGGATAGCCGTAGGAACCGTATCCAGTGAGGAATAGGGGGTTCTGAGCATTGGGAGTAACGGATTTTTTGTAAACAATGGAAATGGGGATTTTTGTTCCATCCTGGGCTGTTGCCATTAACCTTTGGCTGATATACTGATGGGGGTCGTAACCACCTAGGACTTCGGTGGCTTTTTTTAAGGTGCGTTGATTGGTATCCATGTTGTAATCGAATACAGATGGTGGTGTAATTAGGGATGTGTAGGTGAAGCGTAAAATATTGGTATTAAATTCGGGATTTGCATCTTCAAAAAATCCATAGGCTGGTTCTGGGAAAGTGATAGCTTGTTCAGTGTGATTGGTTAAATTGCGAATACGTGCAGTGGGTAAACCATTGATACGTTCGTAAATCACTAGATGATTGGCAAATAAACTGATTCCCGATAACATGATATTTTCGCGGTGGGGAATCACAGTTTGCCAATTTTCTTTGCTAGTTGCATTGATGGGGGTTTTCATTAATTTAAAATTAATGGCTTCCTCGTTGGTGACAATATAAAAATAGTCACCATGATGGTCAATGTCGTATTCAATTCCGTGGATTCGTGGTTGAATTAATTGAAATTTCCCTTGGGGTTGGTTAGCATCTAAAACATAGACTTCGGAAGTTATTTGACTGCCCAATTCCATGACAATATAGGCATTACTGCGGGTTTTTCCCACCGACAAAAAATAGGAGTCATCGGATTCGTGGTAGATTAATTTATCTGCGTCCGTGGGGGTATTCACAACATGGGAATATAATTGGAAGGGACGATTAGCATCGTCAATTTTTGTATAGAAAACCGTACGATTATCATTAGCCCATGCAAAGGAATAATAAACATCCTCAATTGTTTCGGGAAATAATTTTCCGGTCTTTAAATCGAGAAAATATAACGTATAACGCTCGGCTCCGTTTGTATCGATAGCGTAGGCTAAAATATCGTGATTGGGACTAACTTCAAAAATACCTAAACTAAAAAAATCTTCCCCACTAGCTAACTGATTTTCATCTAATAAAACCTCCTCCGGTGCATCTAAACTACCATACTTACGACAATGAATTGCATAGGCTTGACCGGATTCCGTGCGTGAATAGTAATAATAATCATCCTTGCGTACAGGTACGGATAAATCCGTTTCCTGGATTCGTCCTAACATTTCCGCATATAAATCAGCTTGCAGTTCTTGGGTTGGCTGCATAATAGCCTCAGTATAGGCATTTTCCGCATTTAAATAGGCAAGTACTTGGGGATTATCCAAATCGCGCATCCAAAAATAGTTATCAACACGGCGATCGCCATGTAGTTCTAATACGTGGGGATGAACTTCAGCAACAGGAGGAGTAATTTGATGAGATAAAAAGGTATTTTGATTCATGTTAATCCAAATTCACAAGCACTCGCGTCTATATATAGCAGGTATAGCAGGGAGTAGAGACAACCCGTCGGGTCGTCTGTACATTAAAAGTCTTTCCCATAGACATTTACTGATTCATAAAAGTCCTATCTAACCGATTGCTTTGACTGCTACATGTCAAGATTTCGTCACTTTACACTGTAAACGACAAGCTGCGATCGCGGGAATAATTGCTAAAATTGCCGCAGAACAGCCTTGTTCAGCCAGAAACACTACCTGGGAACGATAGACTTCTGGAATCACATCATGACCCAGAGATAGTAACCATACCAAAAAACTGATCCCAAAAAACGACAAAGTATGAATAAATATCCACCACCAAGAACCTTGGGTATATTTTCGTAGCACTACCCACTGGGAAAAACCCAACCAAGTCCAAGCAAGATTTGCTGCAATTGTGGATAAACTAGCGAAGACAATCCTTTCAATAGTCACCAAATCCCGTCCCAAAGACAAAGCCAAACTGTGAATATAGCTTACCCAACCGTGGGAAATACTTTGGGAAAATAACCACCCCAAAAACGTTGCAAACAACCACAACCATCCCGACACGTATTTACGCATCACCGCAGCTTGGTCAATAGCAAAAATCAACGCAAACAAAGCCGTACTGATGTAAAACCAACTGTAGTACCAAAACCATTGCATTTTTTGGTTAGCAGTGGGGATAATTTGTGCATTCATAGTTTGCAGCAACACCAAAGTTGCAATTCCTCCCACAAACCATCCCAATAATGTCATCAACACAAATTTGCTCAAGAAACGACGACGTTCTGTGGGTAGGATTAAAAATTTACTGGTTGTTGGAGTAGATGGGACTGTTTCTGGGTGTGTTTGATTTGGTTCAGCTTGCATAAATAACGACTGGGAAAGGATACAGAAGACAGGATACAGGATAAGGTCATCAGAGAGTTTTATTGTTTATTTTTTAACGTAGAGACGTAATATATTACGTCTCTACGGGGATATTCGTCTCCATAGGAATTACCCCTCCATAGGGATATTACCCCTCCACAGGGTCAGACAAGCTATAGGATGTGATCAAAATTTAAATATATTCTGTATTCTGAAGGGAAAATGTTTCCATTAGGGGTTGAACAAAGATGACGCTTGCGAGGACAATAAACGATACAGATACTTGGCAGCAACAGCAAATCAAAATTAAGCAAATGCAATTAAAAATAGCTCAGGAAGGTGATATGCCATTTGTAGCAGCAGCTATCCAACGTCAATTGGAGGAGTTGCAAGCTGGAAATAGGGTGAAAAAAGACGTTGCTCCGGTTGGAGTTCAGAATGATTCGCAACCGGAGACGAAGATGGATGATTTTCAAGCTTTGATGAGTCTTTTGGATGATTGATGGTCAACGGTTGACTGTTAACAGTTAATCGTCAACAGTCAACTTTTAATCAAATTTATTCCATGTCGATGTTGACCGCTTGTGCTAGTTCATTGGAAGTTAAAGACTTTACCAAGCTTAACCCCAGTGGTTTTCGGGAAATGGCTTGAGCATAAGCTGCATTCAGGAAAGGCTTGGATTCATTCCTCCCAGCAACGTAGGATAGGAAAAAAGGCAGACTCAAAGCATTAATATATTTACGGGCTTGAGCTGGATCATCACCGACAATCGTGGATGGTAGACCAATTTGGCTAGAGTCGCTTTTACCAACACCGATCGCAGAAAAGTGGGTTCCCCCCAGGAGGACAGCTAAATACTTTTGGGGATTACCAATCCAAGCAAAGGGTAAGATTTGCTCGTAAAGTGCTGGTGCAACCGTATCATCGCTACTAGCAACAATCATCACAGGCACTTTGAGTTGACTTAATCCATCCCGACCAAAAACACTACTGGTAATTGGATTTACAGCAATTACAGCCTTAATCCGCTCATCATACAAATCGCTATAGACCTGGGGGGATTGCTTCTGATTGGGGTCCAGAATCCGACATTGCAGTAGTAGGGAAACATTCCAGGTATCTTGAACTGCTTTCGGATGGCAAGATTGGGATAGGGTGGCTTTATTAACCTCAGCACCAGCAAGTGCAAGAGCTGTATATCCACCGAAGGATTGACCAAATATACCGACTTGCTGCAAATTGAATTTGCCGCGAAATTCGGTTTGGTTACGCTTTTGCAACTCATCCAGGACGAACTTGATGTCGCGGGGACGTTGGTAAAATTCATCGGGTTCCGCAACCTGACTCGCACTACCACTAATTAGCGATCGCAATTGGTTGGTGTCGCTACCAGGATGATTCGGTACTACAACGGCAAATCCATGGGATGCAAGATGGTTGGCTAAGTAGCGAAAGTTACTACTATCTGAACCGAGTCCGTGGGAAATAATCACGACCGGACGTACACCTTTGGCATTCGGTAAATAGATATCGGTAAAAATGAATCGATTTCGCAAAGCGTCAAAGAAACGAACCCGTTCCTTAGCTTCCACTGCATAATTACCTAGTCGGCGAAAATCCGGGTTTCTGGGGATTTGGTAGCTAGGGTCAACTAATGCAGCTTCATCGTTCGCTTTCGTTTGCACTTTGGCTACTGCTCGTTCCGTTTCGCTGACTAATTTTTCTAATTCTGCCGCAATTCCCAAACTCCGAGCTAAATCAATATGAATACTAGGACTGGGATATTCCCTTAACAAATTTAACAAGGTTAAACCGTCAGGCTCGGCAGCTGCTAAAATCAAAGCTGAACGCAAAGCATAAGTCCCCGCTTCTGGTTGCCGCGATTGGGTCTTAATCATTTGACCTAACCGTTGCAACATAAATTCACCTTGGGGTGTATACAAAAACTGGGAGACGGCAACCGCATTCACTTTGATGCGACTATTTAGAACCCTGCGCAACTCTTCCATTTGAGCCGGGTTTAAAAATCGGGTGTAAACGGCTAAATCATCGGCCACCACACCGTTGAGAGCATAATCTTCTAACGCAGCCACCGAAATCGACCGTTCCAGAGCTGAGTAGGATGCGTATACTCTTTCTGCTGCCTGAGCCGGATGGGAGAATCCTAACGCAGATACAACAATTATAAAAACTAATAATAAGTATTTAGCCAGGGTGCTAGCCCATGTACCAAACAGGCTGTTCATCGCTCAACTACGCACGGTGATGTTGTTTGATGAGGCGTTTGTTGGTAGCTTGCGGACACCCTGTGATAATTGTCGTCTGATTCGCCTCAAAAATATTCTATTTAACTTGAACTGAATTGACGAATTGGGAAATTCCTGATTGAATTTCTGTTTTCGCCTATTTGAAATAGGCAATTTCACCCATTCAGTACTGATTTTGTTCTGCCACCATCAAATCATAACAAATAAAAAAATAACATGCCTCAGTATGTAAAATATCACGATTTAACATGCATTAATTTTAATTATTTTTGCTAGTAAAAACACTGATATTTATTTTGTCCCAAAATGATGATTTCGTTTTCCTAAAGCGGTAACAATTGAGCCAGTGACAACCAATACACCACCGCAAATCCCACTCAGGCTGAGAATTTCTGGAGCAATATGCTGGGGAATCAGTCGAGATGAAATTAATACAGACAAGAAGGTGACAATTGGTGTTGTTGCTACCAGGGCGCTGACTCGTGATGCTTCCCAATGCTGTAAAGATTCAGAAAAACAACCATAGGCAATCAATGTGTTTAATGCACAAAATCCTAATGTAAACCAGTGTAAAGGACTTAAACTCTGAAAAACACTAGTTGTGATAAAAAACACAAACAAACAACTACATCCTCCATAGATAATTAACATGATTTGGGCAGAGGATAATTGTTGTAATAATTGTTTTTGTGCTAATGCATAAATAGCCCAAGCCAAAGCCGCAATGACGACGGATAAAATTCCCAACTCAAATTGCTCCCTATTTATCTGCAAATTCACCAGTTTTTCGTGAAAAAATAATACAAATCCTGTAATTAAAGTTACAACACCTAGCCATTGGGGTAGGCTGTAACGTTCGCGGAAAAACATTAATCCACCCAATCCCATGAGAAAGGGGGCTAATTGGATGATAACTTGGGCTGTGGTCGCAGAAGTGAGGGCTAAACCTTGCAGGAAAAAAATGTAATTGAGGGCTAGAAATAGAGTTGCGATCGCCAGTAGTTGCCAAGTAGTTGTTTTAAACTGTCGGATGGGGGGTAATTGGCGACTCCAGGTTAAATAAATCCCTAACAACAAAAACGAAACCAGAAAGCGGAACCAAGTGACGCTATAGATATCCACTGCTTGCAGGGTGATTGTTAATGCAATCGGTAGAATTCCCCAGAGAAACACGGTCATTAGGGATAAACCCAAACCTAACCGCCAACGACCTGATGTTTGATGCATAATTACGGAATCGGAAGTAGCAAGGTGTATAGTAATTTCTGCCAATACAATACAGGATACGGTCGTCAGGAGATAGGAGACAGGAGATAAGTAATTAATTTATTTATTACTTACATCAATGAGTACACCTAATTTTGTGAAACATCCAACTACTTATGAATCAAAATCGGGAAGCTTTATATGGGTTTGTGCGTCACTGCGGATGTAATACTGATTGAAAAGTCAAAATTCTGTATACAAGTATGCCTAATCCTTTTTGCCATCCCCTGCGTCTGACTGTTGGTGCGATTGCTTGTGGTATTGCCAGTTTTGGAGTTGGTTGTTTCCATACCCAATTACAGAGTCGTGCTAATAATACTGTTGTTTCTAGTCCTGCGACTTCTGAGTTAAGTGCTTCCGCACGCATCATGAGGGCTATCAACGCTCAAGCACCGACTAATGTACCGAAACAGCCGACTTCTAGTCAATATCAAGTCATTGATGAACAGCAAAATTATCAATTTACTATTGACGGTAAACGGGTAATTAGTAATAGTAAATTACCTGCCCAAGGGAGAATAAATTTTAATCAAAGTGATATGTTAACAACTTTGGTAAATACCCGTAAATATTTCCAGGATTATGCCAAGGAAGACCCGATTGTTTTGCGGGAAGGGATTTTGGGAACTCAAGGGGTGACGGTTGGTGATATTCTCAAAACCCTTGATTTTATGATAGCAGTTTTGCAGGAAGATATTCAACAAAAACTTCCTAGCCGCCTCCAGGATACTAATTTTATTAACAATAATTTTCGGGTTTTAAGATGGTCTCCCCATAATCCCAAAAATCCCAATCAAAATCGGTTAAGGTTGACGAAGTATGCCGTTTTTACCCACACTGGCTCGCGGGAGAAAACTTCAAAATATAATGCCGGGATTTACGCTTTGAAGGATAATTTAGCAGGCGATGATTTTTACAAAAAATATACGAAGCAAGACGTTCTCCAGGGTATTTATGAACCGGGAGGAAAGGAATTTGGTCGAGCGCAACCTTTGGTCTATTTAACCAGAACCGGTTTGGAAGATGCCTTAATGCAAGGAACGATTTTGATTAATTTTACTAATGGAACCCGTGCCTTTTTTAATGTAGACCGGAATAATGGTATCCCCTTCAAAAAAGGTGTCAATCCCCGTGACCAAGGTCGATATTGGTATTTCCGCCAAGTTGATGCTATCAAAGGTTATGGCTACAAAATTGATGCCAAAATTTCCATTAAGCCGGGTGTGACTTTTGCTGGTGATATTAATAATATTGGTTTGGGAAGAATAGTTGTTTTAGAATCAGGTAGCGGACGAAATCGACAAATGCGCATGGGGGTAATTGCTGATACGGGTGGTGCTTTTTTACCCAATTTGTATCAGTTAGATTATTTGGCGGGAATTTTCCCTAATCAAGCTGAATTTCAAAGGTATATTCGCACCCTACCAGAGTTTTTCACTAATACCTATATTTTAGTGAAAAAGTGAGGGGATTTTAGATTTTGGATTTTAGATTTTGGATTACTCTTTTGGGTCAATACGGTTGGTGTTAAAGATAACTGTAGGTTGGGTTGAGGCTTTGCGTAGACTGTTGATTTTGTGGAAATTTACCCATAAGTTCACACAGTCTTTGTGATAATCTCGTCCCGATGCTCCGCGTGGGGACGCATTCCACGAGGGCTACTGCCTCTACATTCTTCAACCCAACCGACCCAATAATCAGGCTTTTAAGTCTAACTGAACTGTATTGTCTTGTGGGTAGGCGCAGCGTTGTTGGAGACCAGCTGCTACACACCTATGGATTTTAAATTGGGAATACACTAGTAGAGACAACCTGACGGGTCGTCTTTACCATGAATCGCGATGAGTCGTTTTATAAATTATTAAAATTGTCAGAATACGATTTTTGTATTATTCCCCGGCGATTTCAACATATAAATACACAAATATATACATATGAATATACCCTATCGCTAGAGATTACCTGTCGGCTCATCTCTACTAGTATGGGATTAATTTGGCTTAGAGTCAGATGGTTGAGGTATTGGGGGATTAGATAAATTGCGATCGCATTTGCAGAATTGGCGGGAAGATGAAGCGGCTAATTGTTAGACGCTCTACACAAATCTTAAAAATATGATACAAAATACAATGTACGCGCAATTGCCTGCCGTGAAGAAACTAGTTCAGCGTACTGCCTGCGCGTGGGAAAATCAGAAACAGAATATTTCGAGAGGAAAACATCATCAGTATGCACCTGAGTGAAATCACCCACCCTAACCAGTTGCACGGTTTATCGATTCGCCAGTTGCAACAGATAGCCCGCCAAATTCGCGATAAGCATTTGCAAACGGTTGCGACCTATGGGGGTCATCTAGGGCCTGGTTTAGGGGTTGTGGAGTTAACGCTAGGATTGTACCAAACCTTGGATTTGGATCGGGATAAAGTGATTTGGGATGTTGGTCACCAAGCCTATCCCCATAAATTGATTACAGGACGTTATAACGATTTTCATACATTGCGCCAAAAGGATGGTATTGCTGGCTATTTAAAGCGGAGTGAGAGTAGATTTGACCATTTTGGAGCCGGACATGCTTCGACGAGTATTTCTGCGGCATTAGGGATGGCGATTGCTCGTGACCAACGGGGTGAAGATTTTAAAGTAGTCGCGATTATCGGTGATGGCGCTCTAACTGGTGGTATGGCTTTGGAAGCGATTAACCATGCTGGTCATTTACCAAAGACGAATTTGCTGGTAGTCCTCAATGATAATGAGATGTCCATATCTCCAAATGTGGGAGCAATTCCCCGCTACCTGAATAAAATGCGTCTGTCACCACCGATGCAGTTTATTAGTGATAATTTTGAGGAGCAATTTAAAAATATTCCCTTTGTGGGTGAGTCCCTATCCCCAGAGTTAGGACGGATTAAGGAGGGGATGAAACGCTTGGCTGTACCCAAAGTTGGTGCGGTATTTGAGGAATTGGGTTTTACCTATATGGGACCTGTTGATGGTCATAACTTGGAGGAATTAATTTCCACTTTCCAACAAGCTCACCAAATTCCGGGTCCAGTGTTGGTACATGTGGCAACTACCAAGGGTAAGGGTTATGAAATCGCTGAACAAGACCAAGTTGGTTATCATGCTCAAACACCCTTTAACTTGGCAACAGGTAAGGCTATTCCTTCCAATAAACCGAAACCACCCGGTTATAACAAAGTTTTTGCCCATACCCTAGTAAAACTAGCTGAACAAAACCCAAAAATTATCGGTATCACCGCCGCAATGGCAACGGGAACTGGTTTGGATAAACTGCAAGCAAAATTACCCAATCAATACATTGACGTGGGGATTGCCGAACAACATGCTGTCACCCTCGCTGCGGGACTTGCTTGCGAGGGAATGCGTCCAGTTTGTGCCATTTATTCCACTTTCCTGCAACGAGCCTATGACCAGATTATTCACGATGTCTGTATCCAAAACTTACCCGTATTTTTCTGTTTAGACCGTGCGGGAATTGTGGGTGCAGATGGTCCGACTCACCAAGGTATGTATGATATTGCCTACCTGCGTTGTATCCCCCATATGGTGTTGATGGCACCAAAAGACGAAGCAGAAATGCAGCGCATGGTGGTGACGGGAATTGAGTATACCGATGGGCCAATTGCGATGCGGTTCCCACGGGGTAGCGGTTACGGTGTACCTTTAATGGAGGAAGGCTGGGAACCAGTGGAAATTGGTAAGGGAGAAATTTTACGTAATGGGGATGATGTATTACTTGTTGCCTACGGGACAATGGTACATCCAGCATTACAAGCAGCCGAAGTGTTGAATGAACATGGCATTCAGGCAACTGTAGTCAATGCTCGTTTCGCCAAGCCCTTGGATACGGAGTTAATTTTACCACTTGCAGCCAAGATTGGACGGGTTGTCACCCTGGAAGAGGGTTGTGTGATGGGTGGTTTTGGTAGTGCCGTTGCCGAAGCGTTGTTGGATGCGAATGTGGTTGTACCAGTGAAGCGGATTGGTATTCCCGATATTTTGGTTGAACATGCGACACCGGAGCAATCTAAGGCTGAATTGGGTTTAACTAGTTCCCAAATAGCGGAGACGGTTTTGAATGCCTTTTTCCAACAGCAATTATCCCCTGTCCATTCTTGATGGTTAATAGGATTAGTAGTTCATCACATGAATTTGGATGGGTGAGAAAAGGTACGTAGTTGTGTTTTAGCGCTTTTATCGTAAAGCTTTTTCGGGGGCTAAAGCCCAACTACAAGCCTTTAAATTGAATGGGACAGACAGTAGTCCACCAAATTAATTTTGATGGGTGATAAATCAATACAGTTCAGTAGTCTATGCAAAGCCTCAACCCAACCTACAGTTATCTTTAACACCAAAATTTTGATGGGTGATAAATCAATACAGTTTAGTAGTCTATGCAAAGCCTCAACCCAACCTACAGTTATCTTTAACACCAAGCGTATTGGGTGATCAATAGCTCATTCCCACTCCCTATTTTCAGGTGGGTATAGCCGTAAAGATAGAACAGGTGTTAAAATTGGCATTTCAGCACAGATTAACTGCTATCATACGAAACGTCTAGGAACTCACAGGAGAAAATTATCAACTACCATGATTAAACTGCGCTTGAAGCGATATGGGAAAAAACGGGAAGCCAGCTACCGGATTGTAGCGATGCGAAGCACATCACGTCGTGATGGTCGTCCATTGGAAGAACTTGGCTACTACAACCCTAGAACTGACGAAGTTCGTTTAGATGTTCCCGCAATTGTGAAGCGACTCCAACAAGGTGCGCAACCCACTGACACAGTACGGGATATCCTGAAAAAACACAATGTATTTGAACAGGTAACTGCACAACCTGCATCTTAATGTTAACGTGGTGAGACAAAATTCTGATTCTGTCCCTGATTATATTGGGCTAGTTCGGTTCCTGATGGAACCTTTTTTAGATAATCCTAGTTCCTTACGGGTGGATTGTGAAATGTCCCCCACTAGTAATCGAGCTTGGGTGAGAATTGCGTTTGATGATACCGAAAAAGGAAAAGTTTTCGGTCGCGGTGGACGTAATATCCAGTCAATTCGGACTGCGATCGCCGCGATCGCGCGGTTGGCTGGTCAATCGGTATATCTAGATATTTATGGAAATGAAACTGGACGTGATGGTGTTTCTAACGACGATGATAATGGCGATCGCATCGCTCCCCCCCGTTCCCGTTCCCGACGAGGTAACGGTTCCCGTCCGGTAGCTCGTTCCCAGTCGCGTTAAGGGATTGTTGACTGTTAACAGTTAGCAGTCAACAGTCAACACCATATAGCTCCTGATTTTTTAAGTAGCCAACAACTCCGCAGGTAAGTGTTTAAAGGTTAATCGTTCGTTTTCCACATCAACGAAGATTGTGTCACCATCGTTGAATTCTCCCCGCAATATGGCTTTGGCGATTTGGGTTTCGAGTTCACGCTGAATTGCACGTTTGAGGGGACGCGCACCAAATACGGGGTCGTATCCTACTTCTGCGAGGAAATCGAGAGCTGCATCGGCTAATTTGAGGGAGATTTTCCGGTCGGCTAATCGTTCCTGCAGTCGTTCGACTTGGAGTTGGACGATATTGCGTAGTTCTTGTTTTTGTAGTGCATGGAAGATAATTTGTTCATCCACCCGGTTGAGGAATTCGGGACGGAAGTTATTGCGCATTGCTTCCATTACCCGTTGACGCATTTCTTCGTAACGGTTGTCATCCCCAGCTAAATCGAGAATGTATTGGGAACCGATATTGCTGGTCATGATGATAATCGTGTTTTTGAAGTCTACCGTATGTCCTTGAGCATCCGTGACCCGTCCATCGTCGAGGATTTGCAGGAAGATATTAAACACATCGGGGTGGGCTTTTTCGATTTCATCAAAGAGTACCACCGCATAGGGACGACGACGTATTGCTTCCGTAAGTTGTCCCCCTTCCTCGTAACCGACGTAACCGGGAGGTGCGCCAATTAACCGGGAAACTGCGTGTTTTTCCATATATTCCGACATATCAATCCGCACCAATGCTTCCTCCGTGTCGAACATGAAGGCAGCTAGGGCTTTAGCTAGTTCTGTTTTTCCCACACCTGTAGGACCAAGGAAGATAAAACTAGCGATGGGACGGTTGGGGTCGGATAGACCAGCACGCGATCGCTGAATGGCATCGGCGACGGCTGTAACGGCTTCCGATTGGCCAATGACGCGACGGTGGAGCTCGTCTTCCAGGTGTAGTAGTTTTTCTTTTTCCGATTCGACTAATTTGCTAATGGGGATACCTGTCCATTTGGAAATGACCTCAGCGATATCGGCTTCGGTGACTTCCTCCCGCAGTAGGGTTTTACCACTGCGTTGGGTTTGGCTAAGTTCGCTTTCGGTTTGTTCCAAACGACGGTGGAGGTCGGTGAGTTTACCGTATTTTAACTCGGCAGCACGATTGAGGTCGTAATCCCGTTCCGCTTGTTGAATTTCCAGATTTACCCGGTCAATTTCTTCCTTCACGGATTGAATTTTCGTGAGTATATCTTTTTCTGCTTGCCATTGGGTATTAAGGGTGCGTTGTTCCTCTTTTAAATCTGCAAGTTCTTTTTCCAGTCGCTCCAATCGTTCCCGAGATGCAGCATCACTTTCCTTTTGCAGAGACAGTTTTTCCATCTCTAATTGGAGAATTTTCCGGTCAATTTCGTCCAATTCTTCCGGTTTGGAGGTAATCTCCATTTTTAATCGCGCTGCGGCTTCATCTACCAGGTCGATGGCTTTATCCGGTAAAAAGCGATCGGAGATGTAGCGGTTGGATAGGGTTGCAGCTGCAACGAGGGAATTGTCAGCAATTTTTACCCCGTGGTGGAGTTCGTAACGTTCCTTTAACCCCCGGAGAATGGAAATTGTATCCTCAACACTCGGTTGATCCACATAAACCTGTTGGAAACGACGTTCCAGGGCAGCATCCTTTTCGATATACTTACGGTATTCATCCAAGGTTGTCGCTCCAATACAGCGCAACTCACCCCGTGCTAACATGGGTTTGAGCAAATTACCTGCATCCATAGCCCCTTGGGTTGCACCTGCACCGACAACCGTATGGATTTCATCAATAAATAGAACAATATTGCCATTGGATTCGGTCACTTCCTTGAGGACAGCTTTGAGACGCTCTTCAAATTCACCGCGGAATTTTGCCCCCGCAATCAATCCTCCCATATCCAAAGCGATTAATTTGCGGTCTTTGAGGGATTGGGGGACATCTCCAGCGACAATTCGTTGAGCCAAACCCTCAGCGATCGCAGTTTTACCTACCCCGGGTTCACCAATCAACACGGGGTTATTTTTCGTCCGTCGCGATAAAATTTGGATAGTACGGCGAATTTCATCATCCCGACCAATCACCGGGTCTAATTTACCTTCCCGTGCAGCTTGGGTCAGGTCTCGTCCGTATTTTTCTAGGGCTTCGTATTTACCTTCTGGATTTTGGTCTGTCACTTTTTGGCTCCCCCGCACTTGCTTAATGGTTTCTTTGAGTTTATTTTCGTCAATCCGAAATTCTTGCAGCAAACCCTTACCAAAGCGGTTATCCTGGGCAAAACCCAATAACAAGTGTTCAATCGAGATATAGTCGTCCTCTAATTCCTTGCGGTAAGCTTCTGCTCGGTCCAAGAGAGTGTCCAAACTACGTCCCAGGTAAACAGAAGTGCTGCTTCCCGATACCTTCGGTTGACGCTGGATAAATTGCTCGGTTCGATCCCGCAATTTTTGCAGATTCACACCCAGCTTATTAAAAATGCTTGTTGCTAGTCCATCCTGTTCCAGCAAAGCCTTCATCAGGTGTTCGCTTTCGATTTGTTGCTGCTGATGTTGCTTGACGATATCTGGGGTGTGGGCGATTGCTTGCCAAGCTTTTTCTGTAAATTGGTTCGGATTCGTTGGTTGCATAGCTCAGGAGTAAGTTTAATTAATCGAATAGGGAATGGGGTGTTGGGAACAGGGAGTGGGGTTTTGAGCAAATAAGTTAAGTGTTCAGCGCAGAGAAACAGATTGATTTTCCCCTACTCACCAGTCCCTCTTCGGCTCTAAAATTTGATCTGGCATATTAAATTCTTATACCGTAATTGTAGAGATTAGTTGTAAACTAGCTGGATCGGTCTTCACGTCTGCTCTGGTTAGTATTACCGTAGATGTTGGCAATCGGAACCCATTTCTAATACCGATTCAAAAACTTTTGGCAACACATACCCAACATGAGACGTAGCAATGCTACGTCTCTACAAAATTCTGTTGCATTATTTTTTCCTATTGGTATAATTCCCCCACTTGCTGATCATCATCAATGTTGACTACCTACTCCCAAATCCCTGCAATTTCTAGGGATTCGCTCCCAATCCTGGTTTACCCACAAATCTTGAATCTGTTTAAAGGAAACCCCATTTTATCGAAGATGAATGTTATAAGCATTTATAGGTGCAGGATAATGGAGATAGGTCAAGCGTAACCTCCCACTTACGACTGACTGAAAAATCAAAATATAGAAAACCTGATATTATTAACCATTAACAAGTTTTGTGCATTCCCAGAAAGTTGAAAAAATCAGTTTCAATGACGAGTACCCCTGTCCTTGTCGTCGCAAAGGTCGCTTAGTGCCAATCACTTTAACTGAAGCCTTTGGTTGCGATCGCTGTCAACAAATCTTTGTGGTTGAGGATAATGGCCATGTGCTAGAACAACTTTCAACCACCTACCCTTACAAAAAATCATGGCGCTGGACTGGACAGGGTTGGATTGTCGTCCGTCCCCGTTTGGGTGAAAATTATTTGCCTATGGCCTTGGCGATAATTTTTGTTTTGGTAATTATCTGGTTGCCTTTAGCACTCAAACTGGCTAGCGGCCATAGTATTATTGCTTGGGGTATGGTCGCAATTATCTTGGCGGTTTTACCTGCATTAATGGCTTGGCTCACTTACCGACGTTGAATAATCTAAGTGTGGATACGTTTGATGCAACGACCGAACCAACGACATTAGCTGTTCGACGTGCCTATGGTGCGTCTCTCAAATTAGCTACCGCTAAAGGTAGCGATCGCAGTCGGATGGTTTTAGCAATGGCTACCGCGATCGCTGGAGCTATTGATGATATTTTAGAGGCTAATACTCTCGATTTGGAGGCAAGTCGAGAGATGGCAGTTCCTGATCATGTGATTGATTGGCTAAAATTAACACCTCAGAGGCTAGAAAATACAGTAAATATACTACAAAGATTAGGAGAGCTTTCTGACCCATTGCGCCGGGTACGGGCGGCGGAATACCAACTTGATGACTCCCAAACCTATGCCCAGCAGATGCCTTTAGGGGTAATCGCCTTTGTGTTTGAAGCCTTTCCGGAGTTGAGTGTGATCGCATCGGGAATGTGTATAAAAACTGGCAATAGCATTATCCTCAAAGGGGGTTCGGAAGCGAGTCATTCTAATGCGGTGATTGCGAATGTCCTGCAAAATGCGATCGCGGAGGTGGGTTTTCCTGACGGTAGTATAGAATTACTCAACAGCGAATATGGCGCATCTATGCGGGAATTAGTGATTCAAGACCAGCATATTAATCTCGTGATACCCTATGGACGAACTAGTCTTGTCCAGCAAATAGTCAAGTTAGCCTCTGTTCCGGTTTTAAAATCGGCTTTGGGTAATTGTTATTTATACTGGTCTCCCAACGGTAGTCTGGATATGGTGCGGTGGATGCTGATTGATAGCCACGAAAGCGAACCTGACCCGGTTAACGCCATCGAAAAAGTTCTGATCCATCGCCAAACCGTTCCCTCCTCCCTGCAAACCCTCTGGAATAGTTTGACAGAAAAAGGTTTTACGATTGTCGGCGATCGCGAATTAGCGGAAACCTTTCCCCAAATCCAGATTGCTAACGATAACGACTGGGGTACAGCCTACCTCAACAAGACTATTGCCTTCAAATTAGTTAATAACCTTGACAATGCGATCGCCTGGATTAATCGCTACAGTAGCGGTCATGCTGACTGTATTGTCACCGATTCCTATCAAGAAAGTAGACAATTTGCTCTGGGAGTAAACAGTGCTTCTACCTATATAAATGCTTCTCCCCGATTTTCCCGTAGTCCCTCCCGTGGTGACACCATCTTTTTAGGTATGTCTAACCAAAAAGGACACCGACGTGGTTTAATCAGCCTAGAAAGCCTGACAACGATGAAACACATTGTTCAAGGTAATGGCAGATTTTGACTTTTAGACTGGCATGCACCTTGGAGTAGTTAAAAATAAATTGAACGACTAGTGTATCCTCGAATTACTCAACTACGCTCCCACCTGTCAAGGGATGGGAAATACCTGTTTCCAGTAAGTAGTATTCGACCACATCGGTTAAGTTATGAGGGGTTTGTAGTAGAGCAAAAAAATTGTAAAATGAAGCGCTATACCCGCAGGGTTGTCCTAGACTAGGGCTACAAGGAACCTTCCCCCATCTATCAAAATTAATGTGACGAAGTACTACTAGAGTTTCAACACTTGGGTTAAAATTGCTGTCAAGCGTATTTTGTATTTCAACAACCAATATCTTTTCCTCCTGTACCCTTCAATCCAAAATCTGAAATTTCAGATTCTCCCTCTTCCTCCTGTATTCTGATGACCGTATTCTTCAATCCAAAATCCTAAAATGCTTGATTTTCCCCTAACAATGATGGAGTTCTTTCGCAAAAGCGAGGGAACCTGGTTTACCCAGCGTTCTGTTCACCACTTTGATACGACTGCTGATGAATCGGGAGAATCAAATTTGACCATCGAAGTCCTTAGCAAGGATGACCCCCGTGTAATCGAAATTTGCCATTCCCAAGACATTGACCCAAGTGCAGCAACTGGGGGAGCTTGTTTTGCATGGCAAGTTAATTTAGATACACGAGATATGGAAGGACGGAATGCAGCAATTTTGGTGGACATACCCGATAGGGATAATCCCCGACAAGGAAAATTAATCCGCAATCAAGGTTATGTGGAAAGTATTCCCGTTGTCAGTCGCTATGGTTTTGCGGAAGACGGGGTATTGACCATTGATACTGATTATGAAAATAACCAAGGACAGGAAAGATGTTGGTTTATTAGTGATGATTTTCGGGTTCGTGTGAGTAGTGTACGGATGATGAATGGTGTTAATTTAATGACCTACTGTTCGGAACGCCGTTGTGTGTCTGAGGAAATGTTAGCAGCGATGATTAGTCATAATCAAAATCGTTTGAATTAAGGTCTGGGGAAAAAGTAGAAACGCGATATGTCGCGTCTCTACGGGGGATAGTCATAACCCAACAATTCCATTTTTCACAAGACCCAAAAAATTACCGAAGAAATGGGTTGAAAGCCCGTCCTAGAAGGACGGCTTTTCTTCTTTCAGTTTATCAATCCAGTCTTCAATTAGCTGAGTCATCGTCTTCTCTCTTTGCTCTGCAATTCTGCGAAGCTTTTCTAGTCGGGTCTTCGAGATGCGAACACTTAATCTTTCCTTTGGCATTTCTGCCACCCAATAGCTACCCGCTTATGGTATCATAAATGGTAATGTCAGACGGGCAGTGCCCGCAATTGCTGTTTGACCCCAGAATCCCCGTCCTGAAGGAGCGGGGAGTATGTCAAAAATGCCTGATTTTTCAGCCTGAGATGCTTATTCCGACAGCACTTTTTGCGACTAAAATACTCTTCAATGCTTGTAAAATATAGAGACGCAATATACCGCGTCTTTACTATTTTTGCTGCAAGTCCTACTTAAACAGGGAAGCTCTTCGTCTGTGGTTTCCACCCCGCAGGTCTTCTGGGTTAATAATCGTGACAATTTCCTCTAGGGGTACGGTGCGACTCATATCTGGTTTGAGGACATTGACTTGATAAACCATTTGATTATCAACATCTAAACCAGTTAACCAACCACTACGGGGATGGTAAGCACCCGTATCGATATCTAACCAGCCAATTCCTTGACAGAGATTACCGGGTTTAACGCCGGGCATGGTAAAAGTAATCGTGTGACCAATAATTATTAATTTATCGGGAAAGTAGGGTGTTTCCATGCTGTGAAATTCGTCACGAATCCAACAAAATTGGTCTGCTGTTTGTTCGTAGACGGGTAAGGTGGGGTCAACACCTGCATGGGTCAGCCAAACGTCTCCTAGGTCTAGATAGGTTGGTAAAGACATCAACCATTCTACGTGTTCGTGGGGGATAATCGATTGCTCGTAGCTAGCAACGGTTGCTTGTCCACCACTGTATAACCAAGCTTGGACTGCGCTGGATGAGGAGCCACCATCACTGAGAATGTTGATTAACATTTGTTCATGATTGCCCATCAAGCAGTAGTAGGGGCTATTTTTGACAAACTCCACAACCTGGGAACTTTCTGGACCACGGTCAATTAAATCCCCCAAAAAGTAAACATTATCATCTGTTGCGGGTGCGATCGCATCCAACAATTTCATTAAGCCTTTGTAGTGTCCGTGGACATCACCGATGATGATGCGACGGTTGTTTTTTTTCCTCATTAACCTTGTGTTTGTGAAAATCTACCGTTAATTTTTGCTACATCCTGCTGTGGACATTTCCAGGAAGAACGTTAATAATCGAACAATAAAATTATGCTTACTTTATTTATACTGCCAATTTTTTTTGATTATGTTAACTAGTCTGGAGATTGTTGTCCAGGGTAAAGGAATACAGTGCAATTGATTGCTAAACTCGTGCATACTATTACATGTACGCATATATATGGAGATACTAAGGATGTCAGAACCATTGAGTCCTGCGGTCAGTGCGCGTATTTGTAATCATATGAATGAAGACCATGCGGATGCGTTAGTATTGTACGTGCAAGCCTATGGTGGTGTCACTGCTAGTTCCGCGCAAATGGTTGCCATTGACCCAGAAGGCATGGATTTAAGTGCCGAAGTCAATGGTGAAAGTGTGCCTGTACGGATTAAATTTGCACAGGAACTTACTAGCGCTGAGGATGCACATCAAGTTTTGATTGCTATGCTCAAACAAGCACGCGCAAAAGCGTGAGAAAAGGAAGACAGGAGACGGGAGAGAAAGAAGGGAAATTTAATCATATACTGCAAATTGGCTTAATAATATACTTTTTTGCCACCAACAAAGTAAACTCTTAAGTCTCTCCCTGTAAACGGGGAAAGGTTTGGAGAAGGGTTCTACATTTAGTTCAACTCTGAATCGTTTGCAGTATAGACCACAGGACTTACGTAATCATTATGCACTTACGTGATTGGGATGGGAGGAAGAAATCTCAAAGTCTTGTTTGATCGTCATCAGTGGGTAAGTCCTACATCCACTCCTCCTCCGTCAGACCCGTCAACACGCGTAATGCGGCTTTTCGTGGGGTCGTCTTTTGCTTCTCCTGTCTCTTCTGTATTCTATCTCCTGTACTCTCAATAAAAAAATGCGGCGAAGGGAATTTTTACATAGTGCGACTGCTGTGGCGATCGCTCAATTTTTAACTGGTTGCGGCAATAATCAGAATGCATTTCGGGTGGAGTTACTCAAAAGTTCCCTTCCCGGTCAGTTAATTAATCGATTTCAACGCAGTTGGCAAAGTCAACAGCAGGTCAAATTACAAGTGTCTCCCCTGGGAAGGGTTGAGGATGCTTTTACCCACCTGCAAAATTGGCGTTTTCGCGACCAGATACCCCAACCCGATAATCTCTGGACTCGAATGAGACAATTACCTGTGGTGGGAGAACCCCCGACTCCGGTTGCAAATCTAGTAAGTATTCCAGATTACTGGTTACAAGCTGCTATTCAACAACAGTTAATCCAACCAATAGATGTCAGTAAACTTCAGCAGTGGTCTAATTTAGCACCAAAATGGCAACAATTAGTCACCAGGGATGACCAGGGATTTGCCTCTCCCCAAGGAAAAATATGGGCTGCTCCTTTTCGCTGGGGGACAACGGTAATTGTCTATCGTCGTGATCAATTTGCACGCAATGGCTGGAATCCCCCCCGTGATTGGGATGATTTATGGCGACCGGAATTGCGCGATCGCATTTCCCTACTTGACCATCCCCGCGAAACCATCGGCTTGGTACTGAAAAAGCTGGGTAAATCCTATAACACAGCCACGGAAGACCTGAATTCAATCCCCAACCTGAAAACTGAACTCAGTCAACTCCATCAGCAAACAAAATTTTACTCCAGCGATCGCTATCTGGAACCTTTAATTATTGGCGATACTTTCATGGCTGTTGGTTGGTCAAATGAGGTGATTCCTCTAATTACCAGCGACCCCCGATTTGCTGCCATTGTACCCCAAAGGGGAACTGCTCTCTGGGCTGATTTATGGGTAATTCCCACTCAAAATAATACATCCACATCATCCCAATCTGCTGGACATGGCAAATGGATTGACTTTTTTTGGAAGCAAGAAAACGCTCGTCAACTTACCATCGGTTCTAAAGTTAATACCCCCATTCCCACTCAAATTCAACCAAATGATATTCCGCAAAATATTGCGAATTTGTTAATTATTGAACCCAATATCATCAAAAATAGCGAGTTAATTTTGCCACTACCAGCAAAGGTTACTCGCCATTACTTTGAATTTTTTAACCAAATCAAACAGCAAAAATTAGTTTGATTTGTTTGATTTTCCCAGAGGATGTCTGTCAAGTATTAATTATCACTATTTTGACTATCGTCCTGACTCTGGAGATGGGGTTATAAAGCTGATTTTCCCTTCGAGAGTACAGATGCGACATGTCGCGTCTCTTCCCATTCCCAAAAACGATAATTCAAGTAATATTCAAGTAATAAATTTGAAACATTCTCTCAGGACTTATGCAAGGACAATATAAACCTTGAAATCAGAATGCAACTGATAAACCTTGTAAAGATGTAGTAATGCTACGTCTCATAAGTAGGTAGGTGCAATTAAATATAAAACCGCAACGTAAACGATCATTCGGAGTAGAGACGACCCGACGGGTCGTCTCTACTCCCTGATCTCAACGACAATTTTCACCACCCACCTACTTATTGAATATCTGAACAATTTGGTAATGTTCAACCCTATCGATACAAAGAAACCTGATTCGGATTAAATTTCAAGCGATTCCCTCCACGCATATCAATTCCGCATCGGGTATTGGCTGGACTGCTAAAATCACAGGTATATGCACCTAAAAAATCCTGTTGATAATTAAATACCCGTAGGTTATATCCCTGGTTACATATTTTATTTTCACCCAAGGCAGAATCTGTAGCTTCTTGACTACAGGAATTACGAGCAATTGTTCCTAGCTGATTGATGAAGTTGTAGCGTTCTAGGTAATCTAATATGCTCCAGACCTGTTGATTGACAATTACATCTATTCTACCCGCTTGATTTTGATTCCCTGGGTAGGCTATCCAATTAGCTAATAGTTTGTTTCCATATTTTTCCTTCGACCACCACAAACTCGGTACCGTAATCATTCCTTGATTAATGGTATTAGCTGTCACAACTTTATTGCCGGGGTTTGTCAGTAATTCTAATTCCAAGGGTGCATCAGATGGTTTCAATGCAGCGACTTCGGAGGCTTGAACTACCTGATAATTCAGGGGTTGTATCGCAGTAATAATTGTACTAATACCAAATATCCAACGATAGATACTAGTGCGAGAGTTCGATAATTTTTTCTGCATAGGTTAAGTTAGTTATAGTGATGATGATGGGATTGCATTCAGAAAAATCAGTATAAAATACAACTATTTTCACAAAAATCGACTTCACCTCATCCTGACAATTATTCTGGCATTATTTTTTATTCTTTACTGGACGCAAATATTTTTTTTCAGGTTCCAATACTAGTCTCGTCTTCTGTTTAAGTATATATACTATTAAAGTCTTTAATAATTATACTCTGAAACTTCACTATGCAAGTTTTGCTGTACTTGCTTGAATCATTTACATATGGGATGGTAAAGAATATATACAGCAAATACAATGTTACTCGCCTGATGGTATAGTCATAACTAATGACCATAATATATTTCTCTAGAGCCTGATGTTTTTCAACCGTTGTCCACCGCTAAAACAAAGCCTCGTATTTTGGGAAAAGAGAGAAAATCAGGCTTTTTTGACATGGATACAAAAAAACATATAATTATTGCGGATAATGATGTAGATAACTTAAATTTTATTTCGTCAAAATTAAAAAATTTGGGTTTTGAGTGTCTGTATTTTTCCAAGGGTTTACTTTTGTTGATTTCAGCCCAATCATCTCCACCAGATTTAATTATTTTGGATTATCTGCTATCTGATTTAAGTGCGATGACGGTGATTAATATCCTCAAAAATGATTACCGTACTCAGGATATACCAATTATTTTGTTTGTACCGGAATCATCTCTTTTGGGAAGATCACCTCAGCTGCAAATGGGGGTTGATGTAATCATTAGGAAGCCATTTATTTGGGAAGATTTGACAGCAATTATTTACAAATTGTTAGGGATTTTTTAAAAAGTTGCTTTTATATCTTTTTTGGGAATGGGAAGAGACGCGATATATCGCGTCTGTATGGGAGTCGGGAGTACAGTTTGAGCCTATTGACCGTCTTCAATAAAATTACACATGATTCCTACAGCAATCCGATTTAAGTAGTGAAAAATAGTGTGCTGATGACTGGTGACTATTAACCGTCAACTTTCAACCATCAACAAACCTAAGTGTCAGATTTCACAAATTATTTAGGACTGCGGTATATTCACGATGACAGTCAATTTTCCTGAATTCTAAATTTGGGAATTGCTTCTGGATTCCTGACAGCAGGAATTTCTTGTAGGATGACCATGATAGAGGTGACTTCTACTGTCAAGGCGCTGCAAATAATGACATCGATGATGGTCTGACCTAATATATCTTCTATTATCTCTTTAATTGCTGATTTAATCATCCGATCGAGTCGCAGACGTGTTTCCTCCGCAAATGGTGTCTCCCCTTGACTGAGGAAAAATTTTTCTAGGGGAGAAAGTGCTTTTTCGATTGTGATCACTAGCTTTGTGTCAAAAAAATGACAAATAATTTGCCCACAACGAATTCCTAATCCAGATGCGTAAAAGGAGCGTACTTGATTGGTAATTTCACGTTCAACCTGTCCAATGGTTAATTGATTGAGCATTGTGGGCTTTTCCTTTTCAAGACAAGTCATTTTTGCTGGGGACTTGGCTGAAAATCTCATCTAAAATTGACCTCAAAAATGGCAGTTAAATTTAGTAATATAAAAGTTCTGCCTATCCAAGAAATTTTGAAAATATCATCAGCCCTAAGTTTAACAAAGAGTGCGATCGCTTACATCTGTGCTACTAAAGTCTGATGTTAAGCATAGAAAATGACTATACGTACAGATTCTCATATATATGGGGTTTTCTTCAAGAGACCAACGTAGGAAGTTTGCAGCTTACCAATTTATGTCTTCAGGTAGATTCAATCGCGCAATATCACCTTTGACTCATCAAATCAATTAACCAATTAACCGCACTTCCTACCGTTGCAACTTGAACGGATTCGGGAATTGGTGGACGTTTCACCATAATGACGGGAATATTTAACTCCCTTGCAGCGATGATTTTCCCATAGGTTGCGTCTCCACCACTGTTCTTACTCACTATGTGATCGATATCATGGGTCAAAAGTAAATCGCGATCGCTTTCCCAAGTAAATGGTCCCCTGTCCAAAATAATTTCTCCCCTTGGAATCTCCCCACCCGTTGGTGGGTCAATCATTCGCATCAAAAACCAAATTTTCTCTAACCGAACAAAGGTGCTAATTTCCTGTCTCCCAATCGTTAAAAAGACTCGCTGACCAACATTTTCCAGGATTTCTGCTGCTTGCTCTAGGTTTTCCACCTCAATCCAATTATCTCCTGGTTGTTTTTCCCAAGCTGGTCGCACTAGGATTAAATGGGGTATGTGACATTGTTGCGCTGCGATCGCTGTGTGAATCGATATCTGAGCTGCAAAGGGATGGGTTGCATCAATTACTGCTTCGATCTGCATCTGCTGTAAATAATTCCTCAGTCCCCCAATTCCCCCAAACCCACCTAT